>NZ_QRVG01000004.1:0-18164 GCF_003459245.1 Collinsella sp. AF23-2 | reverse complement strand
CTAGTTTTAGCACGGTTTTTAACGGCGGGGGTGCACGGGTGTTTCACACACCCCCGCCGTCGCTTCTATCGCATCGTTGAAAGGATGCAACCATGCTGCTACCCGATTCCAAGACCGAGCTCGTCCGCCGTGGCAACAAGGTCGTTTACGACCTGGGCGACAAGATCGTCAAGGTCTTTAACGAGACCAAGCCTGTCTCCGACGTGTTCAACGAGGCTTTGAATCTTGCCCGCATCAATGAGTGCGGCATCCGCAGCCCCAAGGCTCTCGAGGTTTCCCAGCTCGAGAACGCCAACGGCTGGGCGCTCGTGACCGAGAAGGTTCCGGGCACCACCCTTGCCGAGAAGATGACTGCCGAGCCCCAGCGCTTTGGTGAGTATCTCGAGATGTTCGTCGACCTCCAGATCGAGATCCACGGCTACACCTCCCCGCTGCTCAACCGTCAGCGCGACAAGTTCGCCCGCATGATCGACAGCCTTGATCAGCTTAATGCCACCACGCGCTACAACCTTCAGGAGCGTCTGGACGGCATGACCAAGGAGTTCAAGGTCTGCCACGGCGACTTCAACCCCTCCAACGTCATCGTCGGCGACGACGGCCAGCTCTATGTATGCGACTGGGCACACGCCACCCAGGGCTCCCCTGCTGCCGACGTTGCCACCACCTACCTGCTCTTCGCCCTCAACAGCAAGGATCAGGCTGAGGCCTACCTGGAGCTCTACTGCGACCGCGCCGACATGCCCATGCAGGTCGTGCGTCAGTGGACGAGCATCGTCGCCGCTTCCGAGCTCGCTCGTAAGCGCAACGTGAACGATGAGTTCCTGAAGAACTGGATCGACGTCGTCGATTATCAGTAATATCTGAGCGATTTATTTCGCATCGGAGGCACAAAGGGAAACCCCACAGCTCGAATGGGCTGTGGGGTTTTCCTTTTAGATATCGAGGATGCCACAAGATAAAAGGACGGCCCCACATCTCCCCGATCTGGAGAAATGCGGGGCCGTCCCGTATATCGAACTACAAGCGAAATCGTCGATTAACGGCGGGCCGCCTTAACAAGCTCGGCAACCTTGGCGACGACCTCGTCAATCGCCACGTCCTCGCGCTCGCCCGTGGCACGGTCCTTGAGCTCAACGTTGCCATTCTTAAGGCCACGCTTGCCAAGCACCACCTGATACGGGAATCCCATAAGGTCGTTATCGGCAAACTTAAAGCCGGGACGCTCGTCACGGTCGTCGACGACGACCTCGATACCCTCGGCGCACAAGCCCTCGACGATTTGGTCGCAGACGGTTGCGCACTCCTCCTTCTTGGGATCGAGCGGAATCACCGCGACCTCGTACGGGGCAACGGAGACCGGCCAGACGATGCCGTGTTCGTCGTTGTGCTGCTCCACGACGGCAGCAAGCGAGCGGGACACACCAACGCCGTAGCAACCCATGATGAGCGGCTTCTCCTTGCCGTCCTCGTCCATAAAGGTGGCACCCATGGCCTCGGAGTACTTGGTGCCCAGCTGGAAGACCTGCGAGACCTCGATGCCGCGGGCAGCAGAGAGCGGCTTGCCGCAGTGCGGGCAGGGATCGCCGGCAACGACGGTGACCAGATCTGCCCACTCATCGACGGTAAAGTCGCGCTCGGGGCAGGCACCGGTAAAGTGATAATCGACCTCGTTGGCACCGCAGGCCCACTGCTTGGACTCGCGCAGGCTCTCGTCACACACCAGACGGATGCCCTCGGGCAAGTTAACCGGTCCGATAAAGCCCTTGTGCAGACCGTTCGCCTGAAGCTCCTCGTCGGTCATCATGCGATAGCCCTTGCCAAAGACATGCTCGGCCTTGCAATCGTTGAGCTCGTGGTCGCCCGGGACAATGGCCACGACGGGCTTGCCCTCGGCGTCGATGAGTGCCAGAGACTTGCGCGTGCCGTTCTCGGGGAAGCCGAAGAACTTTGCAACGGCCTCGATGGTGCCCATGCCCGGAGTCTCGACCTTGGTAAGCGCACCGTCGCCAGGACCCTCGGTCACAACGACCTTGGTGCTTGCGGCCTCATCGTCGGCTGCAAAGCCGCAATCGTCGCAGTAGACGAGCGAAGCCTCGCCGGCGTCAGCCAAAGCCATGTACTCGACGGAGGTATCGCCACCGATCTCGCCGGAGTCGGCGACAACGGGCAGAGCCTTGATGTAGCAGCGCTCGCAGATGTTGGCGTAGGCCTGCTTCATCTTGTCGTACTCCTCCTGCAGACTCTCCTGCGTGGCGGAGAAGCTGTAGGCGTCCTTCATGATGAACTCGCGGCCGCGCATCAGGCCAAAGCGGGGACGGAACTCGTCGCGGAACTTGTCCTGAATGTGGTACAGGTTAACGGGCAGCTGTTTGTAGGAGCGCAGCTCGTTGCGCACCAGGGCCGTGACGGTCTCCTCGTGCGTGGGACCCAGGACGAACTCGCGACCGTGACGGTCGTCAAAGCGCACAAGCTCCTTGCCATAGGCGTCGATGCGGCCGGACTCACGCCACAACTCGGCGTCGACCATGATAGGCATCATAAGCTCCTGGGCGCCGGCAGCGTCCATCTCGTCTCGCACGATATTCTCAATCTTGCGGATCGAGCGCCAAGCAAGCGGCAGGTAGGAATACAGACCGGCGGCCTCTTTGCGGATCATGCCGGCACGGAGCAGCAGGCGGTGGCTGGCGAGCTCAGCGTCCGCCGGATCCTCTTTGAGCGTCGGCGCATAGAGCTTAGACATATACATTGCTCGGGTCATTTATTTCTCCTCAATTAGTTTGTCGACCTCGGCCATAAGCGCGTCGACAATTTGATCCTCAGCTACTTTACCAATGATCTGGCCATGCGAAAAGAGCAAGGCCTGACCACGTCCGCAAGCAACGCCCAGGTCGGCATCAGAAGCCTCACCGGGGCCATTAACGGCACATCCCATGACGGCAATCGAAAGCGGCGCGGCATAGTTCTTAAGCCGCTCGGTGACCTCCTCGGCGATGGGAATCAGGTTAACCTGGCAGCGGGCGCACGTGGGGCAAGAGACAATCTCGGGACCACGGCGACGCAGGCCCAGTGACTGCAAAATTCCCCAGGCGACCGGCGGCTCCTCAACCGGATCGGCCGTGAGCGACACACGCATGGTGTCACCGATGCCTTCGGAAAGCAAGATACCCAAGCCTACAGAGCTCTTGATGGTGCCCTGAAGCTTGGTCCCCGCCTCCGTCACGCCCAGGTGGAGCGGAACATGCGGTATCTCGCGCGACAGGGCGCGATAGGTATCAAGCGTCGTCTGTACGCTATGGGCCTTGGCGGATAGCACGATGTTGGTAAACCCACGGTCCTCAAAGTGCCGCACAAAGCGTTCGCTCGACATCACGAGCTTTTCGGGCTGCGTGAGGTCGTCGCGCTCGGCGATATCCTGCTCAAGCGAACCGGCATTGACGCCGATACGAATCGCACAGCCCGCGGCACCCGCAGCATCGATCACCGCGTCAACCTTGGCCCAATCGCCGATATTGCCGGGGTTGATGCGCAGCTTAGAGGCACCAGCCTCGACAGCGCCAATGGCAAGCTTATGGTTAAAATGGATATCGGCGACGATTGGCACCGGAGACTCGGCACAAATCGTGCGAAAGCCCTCGAGCGCAGCCTCGGTAGGCACGCTCACGCGCACGATATCGCAGCCAGCCTGCGCCAACGCGCACACTTGCGCAAGCGTTGCCTGGGCATCAGCAGTATCGGTGCAGGTCATAGACTGAACCACGACCGGAGCGCCACCACCGATCTGCACGCCGCCCACATGCACGGGGCGTGTCAACTCGCGAGGCAAAGGATGGGATAAAGACAATCCAAACACTCCCCTACAGAATAAAACGAAGGATGTCGGAACGAAGCATATAGACAAACAGCAGTGCAAAGAGCGCGATGCCGACATAGCTGACGATTGTCTGCACTTTGAGCGGCAGCTCGCGGCCCGCAATCTTCTGAATGATCTCGATGACCAGCTTGCCGCCATCGAGTGGTGGGATGGGCAGCAGGTTCATAAAGCCAAGCGAGAACGAAATGAGGGCGGCAAACGAAAGGAACGTGGCAGGGCCGGCAGCAGCGGCCTGTGAGGACATAACGCTAATACCAACGATCGAAGAAGACTGATCGAGAATCTCCATCGTATGCTGCGGCTGGAGCAGGCGCATCACGCCATCCGCTGTCTGCACGACATAGGAGAACGACAGGCGAGCCGACGTGATGGGGTCTAAACGGACCACCTGCGTAGAGGCATACACACCTAGGCGCTCGTCCTCTTTGAGCGCAACCGTGGTCGAATGCTGCTTGCCGTCACGCTCGTACTCGATGGCGATATCGTCCTTACCGGCAGCCTTGCCGATGGCATCGTAGACATCCATCCAAGTGGAACATGAGACACCGTCAACCGAAAGGATCGCGTCACCGCCCTCGATACCCGCCTTGGCGGCAATAGACCCCTCGTCAACCTGACCGATCACGTTGGTATCCATCGGCACGGTGACACCCGCAATGGAATAGATGCTCATAAGGAGCAAAAAACCCGTCAAGATATTGACGATAATGCCCGCGAGCAGCATAAAGGCGCGCTTGAGAAAGCCTTGGCCAAGATAGGTGTGCGAGCGCTCTTGCGCAAGGAACTCGGCCTCGCCGCACGGCAGCTCCCACACATCGCCCTCGGCAGTCGCATGTTCGCGATCGAAACGGCGACCATCAAAGGTGGTATAGCCTGCCTTGTCTCGCGGCAACGTCTGATATTTGGTGGGATAGTAGCTCGGCGAGGGCTTCTCCCCTTCCTCATACCAGGGCGCGATGGAGCCCCAGCCCAGCAAAAGGGCGCATGCCTCGAGCACATCCTCCTCGGAAAGCTCGAGCTCGACAGCAAGGTCGGCCACGGTCACGCGACCATGACGATAGATAGCCGCGAGCACGCGGTCGGCGCACGAAACATCGGTCGGATCCATACCGCAGATGGCAGCGTAGCCACCCAGCAGCAGCGGGGTCACGCCAAACTTGGTTCCAATGCGACGCGACGTGTAATGGATGTCAAAGCGGCACGGCAGACCCAAAAAGAACTCGGTCACACGGACGCCGCAGGCACGCGCCGCCAAAAAGTGGCCGCCCTCGTGCAAAAACACGAGGACGGAAAGCATCAGCAGGCCCCAAAAGACCGATGAGAGAACGCTCAGAACAGTATCCATAAAACGAAAAAGCAATCCTTATGGGTTAGGAACGGGTTGCGGCGAGCACCTGCGCAGCCTTTTCACGCGCCCACGCATCGATGTCGCGAAGCTGCTCAAACGAATCGACCACCTGCATATCGTGGGCGTCCATGCAGGATTCCACAATGCGATCGATATCGGTAAAGCTGCAGCCATCGTGCAGGAAGGCATCGACGGCGACCTCGTTGGCGGCATTGAGCACGCACGGCATGGTGCCACCCGTCTTGCCGGCACGCTCGGCCAGTGCCAGACAGCGGAAGGTATCCATGTCGGCAGCATCAAACGTGAGCTGCCCCAGCTCGCGGAAATCGATACGAGGCGCCGGAGTATCCCAACGCTCGGGATACGAGAACGCGAACTGGATGGGAATACGCATGTCGGATGCACCGAGATGCGCCATCACGGAGCCGTCGGCGAACTCGACCATAGAGTGAATCTTGGACTGACGCTGCACGACCACGTTAATGAAATCGAGGTCGCAGTTAAACAGATGCATGGCCTCAATGCGCTCCAGGCCCTTGTTCATGAGGGTGGCGGAGTCAATGGTGATCTTGGCACCCATGGCCCACGTGGGATGCGCGAGGGCATCGGCACGCGTCACGCGATCGAGCTCGTCGCGCGTGCGGCCAAAGAACGGACCGCCCGAGCAGGTGAGCCAAATGCAGTGGGCCTCGCGCGGGTTCTCCCCCAGATAGCACTGGTAGATGGCGGAATGCTCAGAGTCGACCGGAATAAGCTGGCCCGGTTGCGCCAACGGCATAAGCAAGTCGCCACCGACGACGAGGGACTCCTTGTTGGCAAGGGCAAGGCGCTTATTCGAGGTCAAGGCCGCATGGCTCGCCTCGAGACCGGCGGCGCCCACAATAGCGACAAGCACGCAGTCGACATCGTCGCGACGCGCGAGCTCGCAAACCGCCTGCGCGCCAACGCCGAGCTTCGTTCCCTCGGGCAACTCCTGCAGCACGGCGTCATCGCCATGATCGACATCGGCCACGGCAACCGCCGGAACCGAGAACTCGCGGGCAGCGGCAACGAGCTCGGAGGTACTGGAGTTAACGGACAGCGCCGTCACCTGCAGGCGATCGGCATGCTGGCGGCACACATCGAGCGCCTGGGTGCCGATAGAGCCCGTACAACCCAGGATGGCAACGCGAAGGCGTCCATCGGGGCCATACGTCGTCTGGAAGGACATTACAGCACGCCTCCGATCATCAGCAACAGCTGCGCGGTGATGCAGCCGAAGATAAGCGAATCGCTACGATCGAGCATTCCGCCGTGGCCCGGGATAAGGTTGCCGGAATCTTTGACGCCCACACCGCGCTTGATGCGCGACTCGATAAGGTCGCCGATAACGCCCAGAATGGACACGACCACGCCGCACAGCAGCGCATAGGGCAGGCTGAGCTTGTAGAAGTGCGTCGCCCACAGGATGAGCCAAATCAAAACCGAGCCCAAGATGCCGCCGGCAAACCCCTCCCAGCTCTTTTTGGGAGAGATCTTGGGAACCATCTTGTGCTTGCCGATACGGCTGCCCACGATGTAGGCAAACGAATCGGAGACCCAAAGGGACGCGCAAACGCCCACTGAAAGCAGGGCGCCGGCAAAACCGGGCACGGCATCGCGCAGCAGCACGATAGCCGACAGCATAAAGCCAGTGTAGATGGGACCCATGAGCGTCACGGCCACATCAGAGATGCGGGTACGCGGCGACCAGACATACCAAATGCCCACAGCGAGCATCAAGGCAAAAAGCAGGGCATTCAGCAACATCGAATCGCCCAACGCCGACAGCGGAAAGAGTACGGCGGCAGCGATACCCATGCGCTCGTTAGCCATCTTGCCATCGAGCCTTGTCATACGGAAAAACTCATAGCAGCACAGACCGCTCATGACAGAAACAAAGATGGCCGTGGGCACGATACCCAAAACCAGGCACAGGATAAAGACAACGGCGTAGACGATACCGGCGGCGGCACGGGTAATAAAGCCCGCCAGCCACGAACCGGTGCCGCTCTTCGCTGCAGGCGCTCCCGCAGTGGCAGCTTTGCGCACAGGCGTCTTGGGAGCAGATGCCTTGGGACGATCGGACACGATTAAGCCTCCTCGGTCTTGCTCAGTCCACCAAACCTACGGTCACGGCCCTGATAGGCCAAAATGGCGTCGACAAGGCCCCAACGATCAAAGTCGGGCCAATAGGTATCGGTGACGTAGAATTCGGAATAAGCCACCTGCCACAGCAGATAGTTCGAAAGGCGCAGCTCACCAGAGGTGCGAATCACAAGTTCGGGATCGGGAAGACCGGCGGTATAGAGGTGGGAAGCCACCATGTCGTCATCAATTGCGGCAGGATCGATCTTACCGGCGGCAGCGTCGACTGCGATCTGACGGACAGCACGGGTAATCTCGGCACGCGCGCCGTAGTTGACGGCAAGCGCCAGCGTCATACCGGTGTGATCGGCGCACTCGGCAAGACCGCGTTCAAAAACGTCGCGGGTCTTCTTGGGCAGCGCGGAAATGTCACCCAAAAAGACAACGCGCACGTTTTCGCGCTTCAGAAGCGGCAGCTCGTCGATAAACGTCTTGGCAAACAGATGCATCAAGACGTTGACCTCATGCTGCGGGCGGTTCCAGTTTTCGGTAGAAAACGCATAGGCCGAAAGCACGTCGACGCCCAGGCGCACGCAGGCGGTAATGATCTCGCGCAGCGAGACGATACCCGCCTTGTGGCCCTCGGTGCGTGCAAGACCGCGCGACGTGGCCCAACGACCGTTGCCGTCCATGATGCACGAGATATGGTGCGGAATGTTATTGAGGTCAAGGTCGGAAAAACCGACGCCCGCAGGGGCGTCGGCAAAGTACTCGACCAGTTTATGCTCGTCGTATTGCACCTTAGATCTCCATGACCTCGGCTTCTTTTTCCTTCAGAAGCTCCTCGACCTTGGCGACATACTCATCGGTATGCTTCTGGACCTTGGCCTGCTCGCGACGTACGTCGTCCTCGGTGAGCTCCTCATCGCGCTCGAGCTTGTTGTTGAAGTCGCGACGGATGTTACGGATAGACACCTTGGCCTGCTCGGCGTACTCGCGGCACTCCTTGACGAGCTCGCGACGGCGCTCCTCAGTGGGAGCCGGGAACGGCAGACGAACGACGGTGCCATCGGAGTTGGGGGTAATACCCAGATCGGAAGCGCCGATGGCCTTGACGATAGCATTGATGAGCGCCTTATCCCACGGCTCGATGAGCAGCATGTGAGCCTCGGGGGTCTTGACGGCGGCAACCTGCGTGACCGGCGTGGGGACACCGTAATAATCGACGGTGATGTCGGACAGAATGTTGGCGTTGGCACGACCGGTACGGACCTTGGAGAAGTTATGCTTGAGGGACTCGAGCGACTTGTCCATATGGGCGGTGATGTTCTCTGCCATGCTTAATCCTCCTGATAGACGAGCGTGCCGACGGGCTCACCCGCGAGCGCGCGCTTGACGGTGTCCTCGCCATCGATGTTGAGGACCAAAATAGGCATACGGTTATCCTGGCACAGGGCCGTAGCTGTGGAATCCATAACCTGCAGACCGCGAACGAGAACCTCGTGATAGGTAATCTTGTCAAAACGGACGGCATCGGCGCACTTGACGGGATCCTTGTCGTAGATGCCGTCAACCTTGGTGGCTTTAATCAGAATCTCGGCGCCGATCTCGCACGCACGAAGAGCCGCGGCGGTGTCGGTCGTAAAGTACGGATTGCCCGAACCGGCGGCAAAAATAACAACGTTGCCCTTGGAAAGGTGGTTGATGGCGCGACGGCGAATATAGGGCTCGCAGATCTCGTTCATCTGGATAGCGCTCATCACGCGGCAGGGAACATCGTTATGCTCGAAAGCATCCTGCAGGGCGAGCGCGTTCATAACGGTCGCGAGCATGCCCATGTAGTCGGCCTGAGCACGCTCCATGCCACCGGCAGCGCCTGCCATGCCGCGGAAAATATTGCCGCCGCCGACAACGACGCCGACCTCATGGCCAACGGCGAGCAGCTCCTTGACCTGCTTGGCAAGATGATCGGTAACCTTGGGGTCGATGCCATATTGGCCGTCGCCCATCAGCGCTTCGCCGGAAAGCTTAAGAAGCACTCGTTTATATCGGATGTCGGACAAAGCGATCCTCCTTTAATTAGACTCTCAATATGATATCAAAGGCTCTGATAAGAGCCATGAAAAAGCAGGCTGTGAGTAAAACCCACAGCCTGCTCATTACCAGCTACAAGAGCTTATTTACTCGCCACGGACCAGACGGTCAAAGGCAACGACGGTAATGGTGTCGCCGAGCTCCTTGGAGACCTGCTCAGCGTACTTCTTGATGGTGAGGGAGCTGTCCTTGATGAACTCCTGCTCGGTGAGCACGGACTGCTTGTAGAACTTCTCCAGACGGCCAACAGCCATCTTCTCCTGGATAGCCTCGGGCTTGCCGGACTCGGCAGCCTGGGCCATGTAGATCTGCTTCTCGTGCTCGACGGTCTCGGCCGGAACCTGATCGCGGGTAGCGCAGATCGGGGCGACGGCGGCAACCTGAAGGGCAACGTCGTGAGCGAAGGTCTTGAAGGACTCAGCCTGAGCGGTCTCGGCCTTCTCGAAGGCGAACTCGACGAGGACGCCGATCTTACCACCCATGTGGATGTAAGAAGCGAGCGCGCCGTTCTCGGCCTTGCGGGCAGCGAAGCGGGAGATCTTCATGTTCTCGCCCATGATGTGAATCATCTCGGTGAGCTCGGAGGAAACGGTCTCCTCGCCCATCGGCTTCTCGAGCAGAGCGTCGACGTCAGCAGGCTCGGTGGTAGCGACAACCTCAGCGACCTTAGAAGCAAAGCCGGTGAACTTGGCGTTGGAGCCAACGAAGTCGGTCTCGCAGGAGAGCTCGAGCAGAGCGCCGGTCTTGCCATCCTCGGAGACGAACGCGGCGACAGCGCCCTCGTTGGTCTCACGGCCAGCCTTCTTGGCAGCCTTGGCAAGGCCGTTCTTACGCAGAACGTCGACAGCGGCGTCCATGTCGCCGTCAGCCTCGACGAGAGCCTTCTTGCACTCCATCATCGGAGAGTCGGTCATCTCGCGGAGCTGCTTGACCATAGCGGCGGTAATCTGGGCCATTGTGGTTCCTTTCAAAGAGATGAAAAAGAATTAACTAAGACTGATTTACTCGGCCTTGGGCTCAGCGGCCATCTCGGCCTCGGAGACCTGCTCCTTACCGGAGCCAGCGAGGCAGGCGTCAGCCATGAGCTCGCACATAAGGGTGACAGCGGAGATAGCGTCATCGTTGCAGGGGATGCCGTACTCGACCTCGTCGGGATCGGAGTTGGTGTCGATCAGAGCGACGACGGGGATGTTCAGGCGCTGAGCCTCCTTGATGGCGTTCTCCTCGCGCTTAGTGTCGATGACGAAGAGAGCCTGGGGCAGACCCTTCATGTCGCGGGCGCCACCGAGGTTGGTCTGGAGCTTGGTGAGCTCCTTGCCGAGCACAGCCTGCTCCTTCTTGGGGAGCACTGCCATGCGGCCGTCCTCGACCATGGCCTCGAGCTCCTCCATGCGGTTGATGCGGGAGCGGATGGTGACGAAGTTGGTCAGCATACCGCCGAGCCAACGCTGGTTGATGTAGGGCATATTAGCGCGCTCAGCAGCGTTCTTGACGGCCTCCTGAGCCTGCTTCTTGGTGCCGACGAACAGCACGTTGCCACCCTTGGCGACGTTCTTGACGAAGGTGTAGGCCTGGTCGGCGTCGAGGATGGTCTGCTTGAGGTCGAGGATGTAGATGCCGTTGCGCTCACCGAAGATGAACGGCTTCATCTTGGGGTTCCAGCGACGGGTCTGGTGACCGAAGTGGCAGCCGGCCTCGAGCAGGGTGCGGATATTAATCTTGGTAGCCATGTTAAACCTCCTGTGGTTTGCCTCCGCGCGGGGTCATCCTCCAAAACCAACCCGGACATGTGCTACCAAAGCCCGGGCACCACGGTATGAAGTAGCCGCGCGTGCGTGATAAAAACATGTTGCCGTGAAGCAACCCGATGAATGATAGCAGGAATGCATCTTCGTGCCAACCCGCAATCAAAACCACACACCTGAGTGCGGCGCGGGACGTCCCAGCCACTATTCGCCTCGGGGATGGGCTTGAGCCACGGCACGTTTGAGCCGATCGGGCGTGAGGTGCGTGTAGATCTGCGTCGTGGACAGGCTCGCATGACCCAGCAGCTCTTGAACCGAGCGCAGGTCCGCACCGCCCTCGAGCAAGTCGGTCGCAAAGGTATGGCGCATCGCATGCGGGGCGATGTCGGCCGGAATGCCGGCGAGTGTCGCCAGAGTATGGAACCGCCGCCTGAGCATGGCGGCACTCATGCGATTACCGCGCGCCGATATAAGCAGCGGATGCGGCCCGGTAGTGGGGTCACGGCGCTTTGCCTGAGCGAGCAACTCCGGCCGCCCCTCCTCAATATAGAGACGCGTCGCCTCGAGCGCGCGACGATACAGAGGGACGATACGTTCCTTGCTCCCCTTGCCCCACAGGCGCAGCGTGCGTTCGGACCAAGCGATGGACTCCACATTGAGTGCTGCGAGCTCAGAGATACGAGCACCCGAGGCATAGAGCAGCTCGAGCATCGCCGCATCGCGCAGTCCCGCGGGGGTTGAGGTATCAGGGGCTTTGAGGAGCGCCTCCACCTGTTGGTTCGTCAGCACACCGGGCAGATCGCGCGGGAGCTTGGGCGAGGAAATTGCCGAGACCGCATCGCCCTCCACGACCCCCTCGGCAGCCATCCATCGATAGAGCGATCGGATAGCCGACAGATGCGCCGCAAGCGTTCGGGGAGCAACCTGCTCACGCGAAAGCTCGGCAAGATAGCGACGAATGGTGCGCACGTCGGCAGCGAAAGCATCGATATCCTCGCGCTCGCACCAGGCAGCAAAGCGCTCCAGCCTCGAGCCATAGGCCGTCACCGTGTTGGGAGAAAGTCCCTCGACACGTGCGATATAGGCGATAAACGAGTCGACGGTGTCGTACAGGTCAAAGGCTATGACCGGTCGCCTCCAAACAGATCGGGGCGAGTTGCCAGATAGGCATCAAGAGCCTCGAGCGCACGGTCCGCATAGGCCTGGTAGCGGTCGCGCTTACTGCGGCGCTTGCCGTCCTCGAGCGGCGGCACCAAGCCAAAGTTGACGTGCATGGGCTGATAGTCCACCGTTGCCGGATCGGTCGCATAGCCCACGAGCGCGCCCAGGGCGCCCACGCGCGGCAGCTCGACGCCCGCGGCACCGATAGCCTCGGCATAGGTGTTGAGCGCCGCGAGCAGACCGGTCGCCACGGCCTCCATATAGCCCTCGGTGCCGGTGATCTGACCGGCCAGGCGCACGCCGGTACCGGGCACGGCAAAGGTGCCATCGAGCACGTGCGGGGCGTCGACAAAGGTATTGCGGTGCATGACACCGTAGCGGAAGAACTCGGCGTTCTCCAGACCCGGCACCATATGGAAGACGCGCTTCTGCTCGCCAAAGGTCAGGTTGGTCTGGAAGCCCACCAGGTTATAGGCGGTCTTCTCCTTGTTCTCGGCACGCAGTTGAATCGCCGCCCAGGGGCGACGTCCGGTACGCGGGTCGGTGAGGCCGACGGGCTTCATGGCGCCAAAGCGAATGGCGTCCTTGCCGGTGCGCGCAACCTCCTCGGCAGGCTGGCATGCCTGGAACAGATCGCCGCCCTCAAAGTCCTTGAGCACCACGCGGTCGGCCGTGGTAAGCGCCTCGATAAAGGCCTCGTACTCCTCCTTATTGAGTGGAGCGTTGAGATAGTCGCCGCTCCCCTGTTCCTCGTAGCGCGACTGCGAGAACAGCACGTCCATATCGAGCGTGGAGGCATCGACGATCGGCGCCGCGGCATCGAAGAACGCAAGGGCGTCGCCACCGACGAGCTTCATGACCTCTTCGCTCAGCGCCGGCGAGCACAGGGGGCCGGCGGCAATGACCACATGGCCCTCGGGAATCTGCGTGACCTCGCCGTGAATGATCTCGATATTGGGACGGGCGGCAACCTCGGCCTCGACAAGCTCGGAAAACTTGACGCGGTCGACCGCCAAGGCACCACCGGCGGGAACAGCCGCGCGATGGGCGCAATCGAGCAGGACTGAACCCATGCGCTCAAGCTCAGCTTTCAGCAAACCAGCCGCGGAATCCGGACGGGTCGACTTAAACGAATTGGAGCAGACGAGCTCTGCCAGGTGATCGGTATGGTGGGCCGGGGAGCTCACCTGGGGGCGCATCTCGCACAGCTTTACGGCAAACCCGCGGTCTGCCAGCTGAATCGCGCATTCCGAACCCGCCAGACCGCCACCGATAACCGTCACCTGATCAAACAGCATCTGCAAACACCTTTCTAATTGACACGTTTTCCATTGTGACCGAAGGGCGTCTGGGCGTGAAGGGCAAACTTGGAGGGCGCATACCTTCCATCCATCATGCGCTCGATAAGGCCCTCGAGCTCAAGCGAACCCAAGAGCTTGAGTACGCCGACGGCATCGAGCGAGACGAGCGCCGCGATGTCGTCGACCTTGAGCGGAGAGGCGATGAGCGCATGCATCACGGTCTGCTGTGTTTGATCCAGGTCGGCAATGCCGGGAGCATCGGGGCGCGAGTAGCGCAGGGTGCCGTAGATGCGTGAAATAGCCATCTCGATAGATTCCTCGTCGATGATGCAGCAGGCACCGTTCGCAATGAGGTAATTCGTGCCACGCGACTCGGGCGATAGGATCGACCCTGGCACGGCAAGAAGTTCTCGCCCCAAATCCATAGCAGCCTCGGCTGTAGAAAACGTCCCGGAAGGCATACCCGCCTCGGATACAAAGAGGGCTTGCGACAGGGCCGCGATTACGCGATTGCGGCGCGGAAAGGCAAACTTGCGCGGACCCATGCCCCACGGAGAGATCGACACGACCGCGCCACCCGTATCGAGCGTGCGCGTAATAAGCCCCGCGCTCGAACGCGGGTAGACCACGTCGGCGCCCGTCCCCAGCACCACGACGTGTTTGCCGCCGGCATTGACCGCAGCCCAACCCGAGGCCTGGTCACAACCGACCGCGCCGCCCGAAACTACTGTCACGCCCGCCTCGACCGCAACCTTTGCCGCAAGCTCTGCCACGGCAAGACCATACGGAGAGGCCTTGCGCGCGCCGATGATGGAGAGCGCGGGCGTCGAAAGCACCTCGGGGTTGCCGCGCACATAGAGTGTCTGGGGTACATCAGAAAGCTCCAAAACGGTCTCGGGATACAACGCGTCACCTGGATGCAGCTCGAAGGTCCCCTCGGCCATCATTGGTCCCTCCTTCCCTGGTACATCGCCGCCTCGAGCACGTGGTCCTGCGTCACTTGCTCGCTCTCGGCGACGTCGGCGATTGTACGCGCGATACGCACCAGGCGCACGATGCCGCGGCCCGTGAGATGCGTGCGCTTCGACAGGCCGAGCACACACTTCTCCGCCGCATCATCGAGCTCAAAGGTCGAAACGACGCCGTCAATGGACCGTGTCTCGTCATCCTCGGCCTCGGCATCCGCATCGTCCATACGGGATTCGCGCCAAGCGCGAAAAGCGCGACCGCGCACAACGTAGTCACGTAACTCGGCAGACGACATACCCTCCGCGCCCTCGATAATCACCTGAGGGTCGGGACGGGTCACATCGATCATCATGTCGATACGGTCGGCCAAAGGACCGCGCAGTTTAGACCGATAGCGCTCGACCATCGCCGCCGAGCAGCGACACGGTACCTCACGATCGCCCAAAAAGCCGCAGGGGCAGGGATTGCTCGCAGCCAGCAGCTGAAAGCGCGACGGGAAGGTAAAAGCCCCGTCGACGCGCACGATCCTCACATAGCCGCGTTCGATGGGCTGACGCAGCGTCTGCAGCACACCCGTGGGAAACTCGGCAAGCTCGTCCAAAAATAGCACGCCGCCATGAGCAAGGCTAATCTCACCCGGGTGCACCGGGCGCCCACCGCCGATAAGACCTGCGGTCGAAATACTGTGATGGGGGCTGCGGAAGGGCCGGTGCCCCGCCAACAAGCCATCAATGTTCTCACCCAAAACCGAATGGATGCACAGCGCCTCCTGTTGATCCTCAACGGAAAGCTCGGGCAGGATGCCGGTCATACGACGCGCGAGCATCGTCTTGCCCGATCCCGGGGACCCGATCATAAGCAAACCGAGTTCTCCTGCCGCCGCAAGCGCCATGCCGCGTTTGGCAACCTCCTGCCCTAGCACGTCGGCATAGTCGAGCTCGGGCTCAAAGGTCGCCTCGAGCACTTCAGAATCCAAGTAGTGCCGCGCGGCATCGCCCATGCCATGGGCAAGCTGAGACAAATGATCGATGAATCCACAATCCACGCCCGCAAGCGGCACATGCTGATCGGACCTGCCGGCGATAAAGGACAGCCCCATATCACGCGCCAATAGCTGAAACGCCACCTCGCCCTTGACAGGAAGCACCGTACCGTCCAAGCCGAGCTCGCCGGCGATAAGGCAGCGATCGAGGTTGTCGCGGGGAATCTGCCCATCGGCCGCCAGAACCGCGATGGCGATGGGCAAATCAAAGCCGCTACCGGTCTTGCGAATATCACCGGGCGCTAGGTTGACCGTAATGCCCGAGCGTGGGATCTCGAACCCGGCGGAGCGCATCGCGCAGCGAATACGACCGCGTGACTCCATCACCTCCATACTCGGAATACCGAGCATCTGAATGCCCGGAACGCCACCGGCAAGCGAGACCTCGACCGTGACGTGAATCGCCTCGACGCCACGGATGCAGGCCGCGTGAACGGCAAACGTCTCGAACGCCATCACGACACCTGCCAATCGAACGCGTTGTACTGATGCTCGATCTCGGCGATATGCCCGCCGCGAATGGTGACACCCACGGCATCGAAGCGAATCGCCTTGAGCGGATAATGCTCCATAAGATAGCAGCTTGCGATGCGGCGGTAGCGGCGTTGCTTTTGAGCGTCCACGGCCTCCTCGGGAAAGACCCGCGTGTTGCAATCCAGTGCGACGCGTCTGGTCTTGACCTCGGCCATCACCACGACATCGTCGAGCTCATCGAGCAGCACCAGATCGGCCTCGCCCTCGGTGCAACGATAACCCTGCTCCAGCAAGGTGTAGCCGCGTTCGTTAAAGTAGTCGATGGTGATCAGCTCGCCCAGCATGCCCAGCTCGCGGGGACTGAGTCCCTTGATAAACTCGGGCGTCATCGCCCCGCAGTCGAGCTCGCCGTTTTCCCAACGCTCCTTGAGCTGCTGCGTCTTGCTCTTTTTGCTTGCGGCACTCATGGGGTCTCCTTTCCCGCACACTGCATTGCCCCGATGATGAGGGCACCTTTCATGCGGGTAAGTACCGGAAGCAAACCAAAAGCTGACCAAATGCCGTCAAAAAACGGGCCGTACGCAGCAATGCTGTTGCATACGGCCCGCTACCAGCAGGTTTATAGAACCTTTAAGGTCCCTATCTCCACAATTGGCCTAGAAAAGGCGCTCAGTCTGCAGAAAGTTTCCGCAAAAGCTCACGCGGTGCAGCGGACAAAGTCCATGTTTGCGAATGGCCTCGATATGCTCGGGGCTCGCATAGCCCTTCGACTCGGCCAGATGGTACTCGGGGTATTCGGCGTCGTACTCGACCATCATCTCGTCACGCGTGACCTTGGCCATGATGGACGCCGCGGCGATGCAGGCGATCTTGGCATCGCCCTTCACCACATCGCGCTCGTTAGGAACGGCGCCCAAGGGGTTGCCATCCATGAGGACGCAGTCGGGTTCAAGTCCCGTATCGGCCACGGCGCCCGCAACGGCGGTACGGATAGCACGGGCCATGCCCATCTCATCGATATCCTTCGGCGCGATATGGCAAAAACCGATCGCCGTCGCCACCTCGGCAATCTTCACTGAGAGCAACTCGCGGCGCGCCGGCGTGAGCTTTTTGGAATCGTTGATGCCCCAGACGCGCGGCTCCATAGGAAGGCAGACGGCGCATACCGTCAAAGGACCGGCCACCGATCCGCGACCCACCTCGTCGACACCAACGACCACTCCATCGCCGCCAAGCTCATGCATAAGCTCGTACATGTCATTGACGCGCTCGCGCTCGGCAAGCTCTTTGTCATGGCGTTTGAGGGCGCGTTCACAAGCCTTGATCACCTGCTGGCGCGGGTCCTCGCGATAATGCTCCACGAGGGCGGGGATCTCCTCAAACGTTGCGCTTGCCAGCTCTCCGGCAACCTGCGATGCCGAAACCGAGCTCGTCATGTTGGCCATACCAGGCCCTCCTTGCATGCAAATCAGATAAAAAGAAGGGCCACCCGAAGGTGACCCTTGTGCCCAAACGAGTGGACAGACGCTGCGATCTTCTTAGCGCTTCTCGGGGATGCGAGCAGCCTTGCCCACCTTGTCGCGGAGATAGTACAGCTTGGCGCGACGGACGCGACCATGACGGACGACCTCGAGCTTGGCGATCTTGGGGCTGTGAAGCGGGAAGGTACGCTCAACACCGACACCGAAGGACATCTTGCGGACGGTAAAGGTCTCGCGGGCACCGGCGCCGGCCATGCGGATGACGTCGCCCTGGAAGACCTGGATGCGCTCGCGGTCGCCTTCCTTAATGCGGTAGTGAACCTTGACGTTGTCGGCGACGCGAACCTGAGGAATGTCCTCGCGGATCTGCTGACGCTCGATTGCGCGGATGTAATCCATGTGCAATTCCTTACTCTTCTAGAGGTGCCGTACCACCTTGGCCGGCACGTAGTTGAACAAACGTATTCGAGTATACACGCGCGGGTTTCTGCTGCAAGAACATTTTTTCACGCAGACAAAAAGACAAAACCCGCACCTTGATTCTCATTTTCATTGCAACGGCCTCAGGACTC
>NZ_QRVG01000039.1 GCF_003459245.1 Collinsella sp. AF23-2 | reverse complement strand
CTATGCGGTTGTCAATTTGCGAAAGAAATTATGCGTCACCTGGAAAAGCATAGCTTTCGGGGACCCTGCGGCGTCCGAATCATCGCCTGCTATCTAAACTGTTAGATAGCAGAAAAAACCCGAGAGCATTACGCAAAGGCCTACACGCAGGATGCAATACTAATAAAACGAATAAGATATAAACAATTCATCACGCACATGCCAAAAGAGACGACAGAAAGCGAAGATGAGTTGAATTTAAACAAGCGCGTTCTCGACCCAAACAACAAAGCTGGTAGAACAGGA
Source organism: Collinsella sp. AF23-2 (assembly GCF_003459245.1). GTDB lineage: Bacteria > Actinomycetota > Coriobacteriia > Coriobacteriales > Coriobacteriaceae > Collinsella. The sequence goes on along the minus strand of NZ_QRVG01000039.1, from coordinate 3,959 downwards.
AGAAAATATCGTCCTTGAACACCCTGTATTACATTCTCGTAATTGAACGTCCAGCCCAACCACATAGATACAATGGAACCAAGGGCAGCCAAAGCAAAAGCGATAATAAACAGAATGGAACAAATGGGGCTGAGAAAAGAGGGCTCATCTTCGGAATCCAAACAACAAATAAACCCAAACAACAAATAAGGAATCATAAAAAAGGCTGGAAACTGCAAGTTTTTCTGGAGCCATCCAAGCGAATAACCTAAGGTGGATCCCCAATAGAAATCTCCTAGGGAATCTAATGTCCTAAAAAAGACCTCGAAGCTATTCTTTGGATGCATGATGATGTCACTGAGCGTATAAAACCGCCCGATCTCTTGGCCACGAGAGGCATCTGAAGACTGAGACACCAATGTACTCATTGATGCTATGCGCAGCACTAGAACGGAGGCTATAACAGCAAAGATCAGTATGCACTTACCGATACGTCCGACTTTCACATCTTGGAACTGCGAAAGGGGCACAAGCAAACCAAGTAATATCATCCCAGAATAAACAACCTTACACGGAGCCAAAAACGCCGAAATAATTAAATAAATGACGATTTCTTTACAACCTATTGATTTCTGCTCTCCAAAAAAACCGCGCATTAGACAAGCGAATACTAAAAGCGAGTACGCAATAATTCCTGAATCATAAGAGTATGAAGCAGCCAAGTGAAGCGTCATAGGCAGAAGCGAAACAAAAACAATAACCGATTTGCCCTTAGGTGCAATCCTGTATGCCTGGAACGCACAAAAGCAAAAAACCAGAGCCGAACCAATGCGCCCCATATAGAACACAGGATAGGCACCAAGTCCGAAAAACAGACCGATTTGCAGCCCAACGATAGATCCTATTTTCGCAGAAACGTTCTCACTACTGACGCTAAATGAGAACTCATTGAATGGAGTCCACTTCCCATTCTCAAACAGAGCATAATTCTGAATAATCGAATCAAATGAAGAGGAGTCAATGGCGTTACTCTGGCGACCCTTATAAAGGGAAAGATCGATATCCCGTACTAGAAAACCACCATCATTTGTCACATGCGCATTGAATGGAAGACTATCAACCATCCAATAAGTTGAAAAAAAATGATGGCCTTCATCCGGAACCGTAAACGGAGGAAAGATAAAGATAAAAATAATTAGAAATGCTATAAGCAGCGCCAAGAATACCCATTCACTTTTAAGACGATGGTACACCTTAGCATATGCAGCGCAAAGGCCAAGAATTAGAATCAACGAGATGGTAATTGTAAGCAGTACAAGTAATCTCGGATTATTTAGATACCAATAGACTGAATAGAATGCGAAAAAAACGGCAAACAAAACAAATAAAGGCTTACATCTTATGGAACTTGTCATAAAAATCCTTATAATCGAGAAACTAATAGAACGCAATTAAAAATACTGGTATCAGTATACTAGCAAGCACATTGGCATCCAAAAAGAATGGCGGAATTCAATCTCATGGATCGCGCCGAAAATGTTGGTGCAAGGGTGACCCCTTAGTGCCCGTTTAACGAAAAACGGCCTTCGTCCCGGAACCAGAAATCACCACAACAACAGGTTCCGGGAAAAGACGAAGATCGCTATGTAAATCTTGTCAGACCCGGCGCCGGACATACTCGCCATGCCCCGTTTCAGCGACGGCGCCATCGACATGCGGGAGCTGCTCCCCAGACTCGCCAAACAGGTCGTGAACGCCGCGATGGACGCCGAGGCCGACCAGCTGAGCGGTGGCGGGGCGAACAGCCGAAACGGCTACCGCGAGAGGTCGCTCGCACCTGCGCCGGCACGCTGACGCTGCGCATCCCGAAGCTCCGCTCCGGCAGCTTCTTCCCGGACGACGTGATCGAGCGCCACCGGCGCGTGGACCGCGCCCTCGTTGCCGCCGTCGCCGAGATGTACGCCACCGGCACGAGCACCCGCAAGGTGCAGAGGGTAGCCGAGAAGATAGGCGTCTCCAGGCTCTCGAAGGACCAGGTGAGCGCCATCGCCTCGAGCCTGGACCAGGCATCGAGGATCTGTACGGAAGGCCGCTCGAGGGCTCGCCAGTGCCCTACGTCTGGCTCGACGCGACCTACGTCAAGGAGCCCACTCTTCTTCGAGATTATTTTCCGCAAGATAGCCAAAGCAATATCATTCCAAAGGCGTATTTAAAACCCAGCCCCACTGGGGCGTAGCGGTAGTGTGGTAGTAGTTCAGCCATCAGGCCAGTGATATCGTCCTAATAAATTTAACGGGTTAAAGGGCTAGCAAAAACCGATACATCATCTGCATTATGCATTACAAAATGATGCGTAACTACACACCACATCGAAATTAACCCAAATGGCTCGATAATGGAATTACGCTCTTTTGTAATGGAGTCCTCCGGCTGATTCTATTATCTGTTCTACATTATTAATACAAAACTATTCGACCACGACATAACAGCTGAAACAACATTGCAGCCGGAGCAGGGATATCGCCTCCATTGACAAGCAAATGGCAACCCGCGATGAGAATCATCGGATTTGGTACCGATCCAGACCTCAGCAAAGGGTATAAGCAACGTTTGTATAAGGCAGATTTCCACTTTCCTCAACTAGCAACATTGAAGAACTAAAAGTAAACTGAATCAAATAATTGTATCAAGCTCAGTCATAATAATCCAACCGATTCTCAAGCTCTTTTTCGAGCAAGGCAATCCTTTGTGTAAGGCTTTTGATTGCCAAAACATGACGGCTCACCGCAACGCTAAGGGATAGAGAGATTGCAAGCAACAGCACAATTGCACCCAGGAAGAGGAAATTGGCCGGGTTAACAAACCCAATAGCCGTGGAGCAATAAAAAATAAGCTGAGGGAATAAATCACAAAGCAAGGCCGCCATGCACATTAAAATCCAAAGCAAAGAATACTTAAGAAGCATCTTTCCTTTGGATACGAGTCGAAGAACATAAACGAGGAACCCACCAAAAAAGATGGCTGCCCCAATCCTTAGAAAAAAATTCATTATTGGTCTCCCCTATGGATCCAACACACAAGGACAATAGCAAGCGTAACTTTAATCATGTAGTAGACGGAAGAGAGAACCCCAATGGATGAACGCCCGCCCTGGCGCTCATTCATCTTTACAGGTGCCTCCATAACGGGGAGACCAAGCTTCATAGCCAAAGCTATCGATTCCGGCTCCGGATAATCATCAGGATAGCTCTTGCAGAATAAGTCGATGGCGTCTTTATTGCAGGCTCTAAAGCCAGAAGTGGGATCGGTGACCGCCTTACCTGTAAGCAACTTAAGCAAAAAAGAGAGCCACCTGATTCCAACACGACGCATAAAGGTTGATTGGAAACCGTCGGTCTCGACCAAGAATCGAGAGCCTATCGCCAGACTCGCCCCACCCTCAATCAGCTTAACAAGCTCAGGTATATAAGAAGGATCATGTTGGCCATCGCCGTCAACCTGAATGTCAATATCATAGCCAAATCTCTGAGCATACTTATGCCCCGCCTGGACCGCCCCACCGATACCAAGGTTCTGTGGGAGATCCAATATGTTGACATCATGCTCTCGACAAAGCCTAAGTGTCCCATCCTGTGAGCCGTCGTTAATTACGACATAGTCATATCCAGCAGCCTTAATAGAAGCAACGGTATTGAGAATGCATTCCTGCTCGTTATAAGCGGGAATAATTACCAGAACACGCGGATATCCTTTTGAATCTTTTGTTAAAGCAAATGACAATCGAGTTTCATCCATTCCAAATAATAGTTGGCCCTTAGCGACGCTCGAAGAAAATGCGGCCCTTACAGTCCAACGCACTGTCTAGTAATGAATAAAGTTTACAGCATCCGGACTAACCATCGCGAAGTTACATCTCAAGCTTGGATATTTAGTTTGCACGCCTTGATTATCGACTTCATTCGAACACCTCCCACATTCAT
>NZ_QRVG01000038.1 GCF_003459245.1 Collinsella sp. AF23-2 | reverse complement strand
GGCCCGTTCAGGCTGTTGCGCTGAGATTGAAAATCAACCCCAGTCTTTTTGAGACGGCGCGAATCGTGGCAGACAGCCTCCCAACACGCTAATGGCGGGCGCGCATCCTCACCAAACGCACCATGGCAAGCGCAAAGCCCACAGCGGCCACAGCCATCAACACATAGAACACCGAACGGAAACCAAACAGGAACACATCCGGACGGCCTGCAACAAAACTGGTCACAGCCTCGCCCATCGTCACGCTCATCTGCCCATAGAGGATATGCGAACCTGCCGTAATACCCAGCGCCATGCCCGCATAGCGCGCCAAGCTGCCCAAGCTACCTGCAAAGCCAAGTGCCTCGCGCGGAGCCGAGCCCATGTACAGCGAGTTGTTGGGGCTCTGGAAAATCGACGTACCGCACGACATAAATGCGACGCAGCAAACGATCACAGGGATAGAAGAGTGCTCGTCGAGCGTGCTTACTGCAAAGAGACCGCACACATACACGCCCAGGCCGACCGCCGTGGGACCCTCGCAGCCAACACGGTCCGAAACCGTTCCCGAAAGCGGGCCGATAAAGGCATTCACCATTGGCAGCGCCAAAAAGAGCAGTCCGGAAATGTCGGAACCAAAGCCGTGGGCGTCCTGAAAATAGAACGGCAGGATAAACTCGGATGCGCCAATGCCAACAAACACGATGAGCATGCAGGCAAGGTTGATGGTGAAGGCCGAATTTGCAAAGCAGCGACGAGCGGCCTCGATCAGGGACATGGGGCGCTCGCCGGCCTCTGGCCTAACATGCGGCAGCGTATAGAGCCCCACGATAAACGAGATGACGCCAATGGGCAGGTTGATGAGGAAGATGCTCTCCCAAGGAAAGCTTGCCACCAGCATGCCGCCGAGCACGGGGCCACACATCATGCCGAGGGCCACGAAGGTCGCGAGAATACCCATGGCACGACCTCGTTCGCGCGCCGGAAACGACTCGGTGATAATACCCATGTTGTTGGCCATGGCCGCCGCGCAACCGACGCCCTGAACAATACGTGCCAGGATAAGGACCTCGAGCGAACCCGAAAGGCCACAAAGCAGCGAGCCTGCCGTAAAGACGATTACGCCCAGCTGGAATACGCCGACCTTGCCGCGCACGTCACCCAGGCGGCCAAACGGCAACATAGCCACGCATGTCGCAAGCAGATACACCGAGCTTACCAGCTGAATGCGATCGAGGCCCATGCCCAGCTCCTTTTGCATCACGGGCAGCGCCACGGTCACGACGGTCGAATCCAGACATACCATAAACGTCATGATGAGCACGGTAAACAGAATCGCCCACTTGTTCTTGCCATGGGTGTCGCCCTCTAGGGCAATACGCTCGCGGCGCAGCTGCTCTGCGGTTTTCTCCATATCCATCCTTTCGAGTGGCGCAACGCAAAAACGGGGCCCCAATCGCCTGTAAACAGTCGCGATTGGGGTCCCGCCTACGGAATCGGAACGAAAGGTCGCCGAAGCTTTCTGCCAGCATCGGTGCCTTGTGCGAACGCTAGCCTAGCACTGCTCGAGCGCCTGCTCAAGGTCGGCAATCAGATCGGCCGTGTCCTCGAGGCCGCACGACAGGCGCACCATGTCGGCGGAGATACCGCAGGCGATGAGCTCCTCGTCGTTCATCTGGCGATGCGTAGCGTTAGCAGGATGCAGGCAGCAAGTGCGGGCGTCTGCCACATGCGTGGCGATCTGGGCGAGCTTGAGGCTCTTCATAAAGGTCTCGGCTGCCGCGCGACCACCGTTAAAGCCAAAGCTCACAACGCCGCAGGTACCGTTGGGCATGTACTTCTGAGCCAGGTCGTAGTACTTATCGCCCTCCAGGCCCGGATAGCTCACGAAGCGTACCTTGGGATGGCTCTGCAGGAACTTGGCAACGGCCAGGCCGTTCTCACAATGACGCGGCATGCGCACATGCAGACTCTCAAGCGAGCTATTCAGGAAAAACGCCGCTTGCGGGTTCTGCATGGGGCCGAGGTCGCGCATGAGCTGAGCGGTTGCCTTGGTAATGAAGGCGCCCTCGCGACCGAACTTCTCGGCATAGGTCACGCCGTGGTAGCTCTCGTCGGGCGTGGTGAGACCCGGGAACTTGTCTGCATGGGCCATCCAGTCAAACTGGCCGTGGTCGACGATCACGCCGCCCAGGTAGGCAGCATGTCCATCCATGTACTTGGTGGTGGAGTGCGTAACGATGTCGGCACCCCACTCAAAGGGACGGCACATCACGGGCGTCGGGAAAGTGTTGTCGACCATCAGCGGCACGCCGTGATCATGCGCGGCCTTGGCAAAGCGCTCAATGTCGAGCACGGCAAGGGCGGGGTTGGCGATCGTCTCGCCAAAGACGAGCTTGGTATTGGGCTCAAACGCTGCATCGAGCTCCTCATCGGTGCAGTCGGGGGCGACGAAGGTGCAGGTGACGCCCATACGACCCATGGTATGGGCGAGCAGGTTGTAGGTGCCGCCGTAGATGGCAGAGCTTGCGACCACGTGATCGCCGGCACCGGCAACGTTAAAGATCGCAAGGAAGTTCGCAGCCATGCCCGAGCTCGTGAGCATCGCAGCGGCACCGCCCTCCATCTCGCAGATCTTGGCGGCAACCAGATCGCACGTGGGGTTCTGCAGACGGCTGTAGAAGTAGCCCGACTCCTCCAGGTCGAACAGCTTGCCCATGTGCTCGGACGTGTCGTACTTCCACGTGGTTGATTGGTAGATAGGCACCTGACGCGGCTCTGCATCACCCGGGCGATAACCGCCCTGAACACACGTCGTACCGATGGTCTGCTCGCTCATATCCAACTCCCTTACTTGGGTTTTGTTTTATTCGGTTCACGATACCGCTACCCCGCACCCCTCTCAACCCATCCCGCCGATAGGTTATGGGACAAATTAATCAGGTTTATTTGTCCCAAATCTTAAGAAAGTGTTCGATGGCGAAAAACAATGAGATATGCACTGCGGTCTCGACAAGCGAATGAGTCGGCAAGGGTACCATAGGCGGGTACACCGTGACCAAGGAGACAATGATGAAGCAAATCGATACTACCCAGCTCGACGCCGCCGCCTGTCAGGCTCAGGCCGCCGAATACCACGCCCGTGGTTTTAACTGCGCCCAGGCCGTCGCCTGCACGCTCGCGCCTGCCGTCGGACTCGACCCCCAGGTCGCCTTTACCCTCACCGAGGGCTTTGGCGCCGGCATGGGCGGCATGACCGAGACCTGCGGCGCCATCTCGGGCGCCGTGGCCGTAATGGGCTTTGTGATGAGTGACGGCATGGAAAACCCCAAGACCAAGGGCCAGACCTATAAGCTTTCACGCGAGATCGCCAAGCGTTTTGGCGAGAAGAACACGACGACCATCTGTGGCACGCTCAAGGGCATCGGATCGGATAAGGGTCCACTCCGTAGCTGCCCCGGCTGCATCGACGATGCCGTCGAGATTGCCTGTGACGTGCTAAAGCAGCTCGCCGAGTAAACGGTAGCAACAGAAAACGACGGCCGGCACGCTTGGGATTCATCCAAGAGCACGCCGGCCGTCGCCGTTAGAACTCAGCAAATTCGGGAGCGCCGACCTCGATCTCCTCGCGACCGGCCATAAGCTCGCGCATCTTGGCGCAAAACGGCTCCTGCTCCCCCGCCTTAAACACTAAATGAATCGTCACGGCATCCGCGTAATCGGTATCCGAAACCTTGGCACCACAATCCTGCGCCAAACGAAGCACCTGCTCATACTGTGGATAGGCCACATGCACGTCAACAGGCACGACACTCGTCATCTCGACGATCTGCCCGGCCTCCTGAGCCGCAGCCACCGCCGCCTGCGTCGCCGCGGTATAGGCGCGCACCAAGCCGCCGGGGCCCAACAGCGTGCCACCAAAATAGCGCGTCACCACGCAGCAAACGTTTTTGAGGCCTACGCCGCGCAGCACCTCGAGCGTCGGCATGCCACTCGTACGGCTCGGCTCACCGTCATCGCTCTGGCGCTCGCGCCCGTCGACCAAAATCCACGCGGGAACATTATGCCGGGCATCGTAATGACGCTTGCGGACCATCTCGATAAAGGCATTTGCCTCATCCTCGGACTCAATATGGACCAGCTGGGCAATAAACCGGCTCTTACGGTCCACAAACTCGCCCGAAGCCTCAATATTCGATTGCAGAGTAAAATAGCTGTCCAACAAAGCCCCTCAACAACAAGCAAAGCAACAAACAGCCTCAATAATACGGCAAAGGCAGTACCATTGCCCTCGCCAACAAGAACGGAAACGCCAATGATGCCGTCGCCAACAGACACTATGACCCAATCCGAGGGCACTAAAAAGATA
>NZ_QRVG01000037.1 GCF_003459245.1 Collinsella sp. AF23-2 | reverse complement strand
TCATGAGCCCCGCAGTCCGCTCCGACTGCGGGGCTTTTGCTGTTTGGAGCGCGAGCAAATGAGGAAGGCGAATAAGAGCCAATCTGATTAGATGCTCAGGTCATGGGATGCCTGAAACCAGACGATGACTCCGAGAATCCTGATTCGGCGTTTGTCCAGCACAATATCCGGTTCCGACGTGCGATATGAGTAGGATGACAGCATCACTGTGTTCGTGCCGGTGCTATATCGCCGTATGACCATTCTGGAATTATCGGCCAAGGCGATGACGGAGCATCCGTTCCAGGGTTTCAGGTTGGGGTCCACCAGGAGAAGGGATCCTATCGGATAGCATTTGGACATGGCAGATGTGTCCATTTGAACAAAAAAGCACCCGCGATGGTTTTTGAATACGGATGAGGGGAGCGCCGTTGTTCCGGTCTGCTTAAGTCCCGTTCTGCCTCCATTCATCTGGATTTTAAATACATCGCAAAGGGAGTCAGTAGTAGTTTCCTTGGATTTCCGCTTCTGCCCCTCGTAGTCGAGCTTTGCGGCAAGCCCTGCGGTTTCAGATGTGAGATCGTCGAGCGGCAGATTGAATTTCGATACGATCTTGAGCAATGTTGACCGGCGGATGGCATAGCGGTCCTTTTCCCAACGGCATACCGTTTCTTTGGAGACGCCGATGAGTGCCGCGAACTCCTCTTGCGTGAGCTGCTCGCGCTTGCGAAGAGCCTTTATGTTTTGACCCGTTCCCATGTTATGAAGCGCGGACGAGGGGAAGGCAGAGGCAGCTGGGGCCGCCAAAGCCGTTTGTCAGCTCAAAGATAGAGATGGGCACAAGTTCAATGCCCGCCTGCTCCAGTGCTTTGTTAGTCTCGGCGTTCTCTTCGTATACGCAGACCTTGCCGGGCTCCAGGCAAAGGGTGCTTATGGCATTGTTGGTTCTTTCGACCTCCGCCGCTCCGGGATTTGAACCGCCGCAAGGGATGAATTGCAGCGAGCTTGAACCCAGGGCTAATCTCAAGGCTTCTTTCAGCCCACCTTCGACATGGCGCGCCCGGGTTGTCCTTTCCGATCTGCCCCGTGTAATGCGGTAGACTCGCGCTTGATCGAGAAGCTCCCGGGCTACGAGGAATGTCTCGTAGCCAACACGAGTGAAGTATGTGTCGAGATGAATACAGAGATCATCGTAGGGAACCTGAATGGCCCATACGGACTCAATAGTTGAGCGCTCATCCCAGAGCAAGTTATTTGCTAGGGTATCTATCGCTGCCGGCTCGGTTCGTTGGGATATACCAACGGCAACGTTCTCGCTATTGAGGTTGTGCAGGTCGCCGCCTTCAATGTGGTAAGTCGATTCATGCTTGAAGAACTGAGGGATCTCGCGGAAATCCGGGTGATAGCTAAAAATCGTTTTGTAGGCGATAACCTCACGGTTGCGCTCTGACCAGTACATATGGTTGAGCGTGACACCTTCGCCGATGACGCTCGCCGGATCGCGCGTGAACCACATGGTGTTAAGGGGGCCTACGAGAAGGTCGTCAGGCGAATATGCGTCTCCTGTCAGTTTTGCGAGGCTGAACATCTCTTTATCCGTGTCGAAGACCTGGGAATAACGGATGCCGTTGACGGCCGCTTGGGCCAGAGCGCGGGAGCCCTCGATGTGCTCGAGGTAATCGCGAATAGCGGACTCGAGCTCAATGCCGCACGCGCCGCATTCTCTAATGAAGCTATCGATAAAGGAGCGACGCGCTTGGTCTGTCGCATCAAGGGCTTCGGTAAGAAGGTTTTCAAGATAGAGAATCTCTACTCCTTCGCGCTCGAGCATCGCCGAGTAAGCATGATGCTCCTTGAGAGCCTTTTCAAGATCGAATGAGCTGCTAGACGGGCGTAGCGTAAAGACTTGATTGAACTGCCCGTCGGGGTAATTGCGCGTTTCGGAGCCGGGGCAGTGCAGGAGGGCCTTTTTTAGCTTTCCTATTTCGTTTTGAACATGTAGTGCGGACATAAGACCTCGCTTTGGCGATGAGTATTGATTGCTTCCATAGTGGCACATTACGAGATTGATTCAATTTACATCATATTTGTCACAGGAGAATGGCATGAACAAGGCTAGTAATTGATGTTAAACATCTATTTAAAGAGACAATTGACGAATTACATCAATCTGGAATCCGTTTACGGGTCGATGCGCTTCGTTGGCGGGCGAAGAGACGGAAGGGTGTTTTGCGCGATGACACAATGGCTTTGCCGGCAACGAAAAACCCCTGAATTAAGGAGGAGAGATGGCAGAGACAGAAAAGAAGCGCACTCTTCGAGTCCCGCACGTGTACACCATCATTCTCGTCTTGATGGCCGTATTTGCCGTTCTGACCTGGGTCGTGCCTTCGGGTTCGTTTGAGCGCCAGGAGGTTAACGGTCGCGAGGTAACGGTCTCGGGCACCTATGAGCCTGTCGATAAGGTCTATACGGACGAGGACGGCAACGAGGTCGATCTTCGCCAAGGCATCTTCGAAGTACTTGAGGCCCCTGCGATCGGCATCCAGCAAGCGGTCGAGGTCGTTGCATTCATTATGATCGTGGGAGGTTCCTTCCAGGTCATCACGGCGACCGGAGCCATCACGAGCGGCGTCGCCCGAGTGGTGAAGAAGTTCAAGAGCAAGGACGTCCTCATCATTCCGATCCTAATGGTGCTTTTTGCTTTGGGCGGCAGCACCTTTGGTATGGCAGAGGAGACGCTTCCGTTCTTTGCGATTCTTATGCCGATCATGATGGCCATGGGCTTCGACTCAATTACAGCGTTCATGACGGTGTTTGTGGGTGCCCGTATCGGATACATCGCATCTACCGTAAACCCGTTCAACGTCCTGATTTCCCAGGGCATCCTCGGTATCCAGGGCAACCCCCAGCTTTGGTTGCGTACTATCGCCCTTGTCGTGCTCACTGCAGTTGCCATCGCATGGGTTGTGATGTATGCCCTCAAGGTTAAGAAGAATCCCGAGGCATCCCCAGCTTTCCACGATGATATCGAGAAGCGCAAAGAGTTTGGTGCGGACGAGAATCTCCTCGATAGCGAGTTCACCGGTAGGCAGAAAGCCGTTATGGTTATTTTCGTGCTTGGACTTGCCGCCATCATTTGGGGTCTGGTGGCCCAGGGCTGGTACATGAACGAAATCTCTGCGATTTTCTTGGCCATGGCCCTTCTTTCGGGTGTTGTTTCCGGGATGAATGAGAAGGAGATCGCTGGCGAGTTCGTTAAGGGAATTGCAGACTTCGCGTTCTCTGCCATCGTTGTTGGCCTCGCCCGCGGAATCCTCGTAATCGCCAATGACGGCCTCATCATCGATACGATTCTCAACACGCTCGCCACGGCTCTCTCCGGAGTTCCGGCAGTTATCTTTACGAGCATTCTCTATGTCGTGGATAACCTTCTGTCGATCCTCGTTCCGAGCTCCTCGGGCATCGCTGCTCTTACGATTCCCATTTTCGGCCCGCTTGTTGAGCTGATGGGCTTAAACCCCGAGGCCGCAGTTACTGGTCTTTCCATGGGCAGCGCGGCCATGTCTCTCATTTCGCCAACAAGCGCGATGCTCGTTGCCGGTCTTGGCGTCTGCAAGATTCCGCTAGGCCAGTGGTGGAAGGTCGCTTGGAAATTCTTCCTGGTCGTAAGCGTTATCTGCATGGCATTCACTGCGGTTTCGGGTCTTATCCCCCTGCCGTAAATGCAAAACCCCACATACAAGTTGTGAGAAAGAAGGATAGAGATGAACAAAGGACTGAACGTTCATAGCGAGATTGGCGCCCTCAAGAAGGTGTGCGTCCATCGCCCCGGTATGGATCTTGTAAACATGAAGGCGGAGGATTTCGACCGCGTTTGGATTCACGACGCGTTCTATCTGGACTATGCCCAGAAAGAGCACGATCAGTTTACCGACCTTCTTCGCGGCGCTGGCGCCGAGGTCGTCTATATGGAAGAGCTGCTCGCTGAGACGTTTGACAAAGTCGAGGGCACTCGCGCAGAGTTCATGACGAAGTTCATGGGTGAGTCCGGCATCTCCAACGCGGCCCTTCGCCAGGCCGTTGTCGAGAAGCTTGATTCGATTAAGGACAACAAGGAGTTTGTCCTTGCTGCCATGGGCGGCCTCTACGTTCGCGACCTCGAGATCCCCAAGGTTGGCGGTTCTCTTGCCAGTATGGACGGCGAGGAGTTGAAGGCTGACGATATGGTGCTGTTCCCCATGCCGGCCTCGTATTTCTCCCGTGACCCTCTGGCTGTCGTGGGCAAGGGCGCTACCATGAACCGCATGTACTGGAATCAGCGCAACCGCGAGGTAATCTTCTACGAAACGGTGCTGCGCAACCATCCCGATTACGCCGGTAGCCCCATCTGGTACGACCACAACAGCGAGTGGCATATCGAGGGCGGCGATATCCTCAACATCAACGCCAAGACGCTCGCCATCGGTATTTCCGAGCGCACCCAGACTGCAGCCATCGATGAGCTCGCCAAGAATATGTTCTGGGGTTCCGATGAGGCCGAGATCGAGAACATCTATGCCATCAAGATTCCGCACGGCTATGCCTACATGCACCTCGACACCGTCTGCACGCAGGTCGATCGCGATAAGTTCACGGTCTATCCCGGCATCTACCAGACGCTTCGTGCCTACCGCTTGACCAAGGGCGATTCGGAGGGGGAGGTGCATATCGAGGAACTCGAGGGCACCCTGCAGCATATCCTCGAGCTTGCGACGGGTATGGACCATATCACCATGATTGAGTGCGGTGGCGGCGATCCGATCGAGGCTTCCCGTGAGCAGTGGAACGATGGTTCCAACACTCTTGCGGTCGCACCGGGCAAGGTCTGCGTGTATGAGCGCAACGTTGTCACCAACGATGCTCTTTACAAGGCTGGCGTCGAGCTGCTCGTCGCTCCCTCCGAGGAGCTTTCTCGCGGTCGCGGCGGCCCGCGCTGCATGACCATGCCGTTCTGGCGTGAGGAAATCTAGTCAGCTTTAGCGTATCTGGGCGGCGCGTGTGCGTCTGCGCCGCCCATCCCTCCTTGTGTGTTCCAACAATCGAAAGGACTCAAATCATGGCTCTTAATCTTTCTGGTCGAAGCGTTCTTACCCTGCTTGACTTTACGTCCGAGGAAATCGAGTACATGCTCGACCTCTCAAAGAACTTCAAGGATATGAAGCGCGCCGGTTATCCGCACCGCTTTCTCGAGGGCAAGAACATTGTCCTGCTGTTTGAGAAGACCTCAACGCGCACGCGCTGTGCCTTTGAGGTCGGCGGTATGGACCTGGGTATGGGCGTGACCTACCTCGACCCCGGCTCGTCGCAGATGGGCAAGAAAGAGTCCATCGAGGATACCGCCCGCGTGCTCGGCCGTATGTATGACGGTATCGAGTACCGTGGTTCTGACCAGTCTATCGTCGAGGAGCTTGCCGCCAAGGCTGGCGTTCCCGTCTGGAACGGTCTGACCAATGAGTACCATCCCACCCAGGCCCTTGCCGACATTCTTACCATGCGTGAGGAGTTTGGCGACACGCGCGGCATGAAGCTCACCTATATGGGCAAGGAGCAGGGCAACGTCAGCGACTCCCTGATGGTTATCTGCGCCAAGCTCGGCATTAACTTCTGCTCCTGCGGACCCAAGGGCGATGTCGAGGGCGCCACGCACTTCGATCCCGAGCTTCTTGAGCGCTGCCAGGAGATCGCCGCTCAGAATGGCTGCACGATCCAGCTCACTGAGGATATCGAGGAGGGCGTCAAGGATGCAGACGTGATCTATACGGACGTTTGGGTCGGTATGGGCCAGGCTGAGGAGCTGTGGAAGAGCCGAATCGATCTTCTCTCTCCCTATCGAGTAACGCCCGAGGTCATGGCCAAGGCAAACCCCGGCGCCATCTTTATGCACTGCCTGCCGAGCTTCCACGATACGCAGACCACCATCGGCGCCGAGATTGCCGAGAAGTTCGGCGTGACCGAGATGGAGGTTTCCGACGAGGTCTTTGAGAGCGCGCAGTCTCGTGTGTTCCAGGAGGCCGAGAACCGCATGCATACCATTAAGGCCATGATGTACGCGACGCTTCGCTAATAGCTGGGAAGTGAACGAACACTATGAGTAAACCGTACGGTAAGCCCGATCGTATTGTCGTCGCCCTCGGCGGCAACGCCCT
>NZ_QRVG01000036.1 GCF_003459245.1 Collinsella sp. AF23-2 | reverse complement strand
GGCCGCCTCGATCAATTTGCGAAAGAATCTTGACGGTACCCGCCACACGGCTCCCGTCAACAATCTGTCACTGAAGAGCCAGCACTACAACGCGAAGCTGCTCAAGGGCGTTCCCGACGGCCAGAACCCGCTGGGGCCCGTGAACCGGATGCGCTACTTCATGCAGTGCTTCCTGAGGGCTCATCCCGGCTCCAACCGGGACGACATGCGGGGCTGTGGCTATGAGTCCGCCCGAGGACAAGCTTGAGAAGGTCGCGATGGTGCTCGATCGGGCAATGCGATACCCGAAAACGCTCAGGTTCAGGCAGTTCTATGCAAGAAAGCCCAGTTCAGATGAGTTCGACGAGCAATATTTATCAACACAGTGCAAGGGGGGGGGATTATATTTGTATTTCATCCGTGTTGAGCTTCACACGGTGCGCGACTCATCGCAAACTGGCGGGCGCAGCGGAAAGAAAACCGACTGCAGACGAACGATCGATATCGGGAGCAAATAGCCACCGGATGCTTTTCGGTCTCCTACGCGTCGACCTCCGCGATTTCTTCTGCGTCTCGCCAAGTTGAAAGGAGCGATGTCGAAAACTCCTTTTCGGTTAGCGTCAAGACATCCTTCACGCAAAAACCTTTCAATTTGTCAGGAAGCCCAAAACGCGCTTTTTTCCTAATCGAGCTGGCAACCCGCTTCAACGCGGTCTTGTTCTTGTCCTCGTTGTATACCAAAACAAAGACGCAGTGCTCGCGAAACCATCTCGTCCTCTTTCCCCACAGGTCCGAGCAGATCAAAACGCTGTCCTTGCACTTCTCGATGAGGGCGTCCCTTTGGCCAAGATTGATACCAAGCTCTTCGTCATCCTTGGGATTGAGCCTCTTCCCCAGCGTCTCCTTCAGACTGCCGTTTTTAAATTCGACTAGATATAACGTTTCCCGATCGCAATACAGCGCATCGGCGGAGCGCGGGAGTTGCATCCACCTATTGACCTTCTTGCAGTAGCATTCTTTAACAGAGTCAAAATTGACAACAGGCAAATCGTCATCCACAAGAGAGACGCTCCCGTCTCTGGATGTTTTGGAGATGGTCGACGTGCAGTCCCTTAGGATACAGGTCCTGCAACGGGAGCAACCATCGCTGCCATCTGGCACCGCGGGAGAGTTCGGATGAGGGCAGGAGGCGCACAGGTCGCTACTCAAGGCCGTACTCCTCCCTCTCAAGCGTATCAAAAGGAGCCGCCAGCTTCTCGTAGGCGACCTCAGTCGAGCCGGTTATATCGGCAAAGCGAGAGCGTCCATCAGTGCAGGTCTCCGCAAGATAATATGAGCACAATCCATCAACAGCGTGCTTCTTAGAATACACTTCGATCGCATTCAGGAAATATGGACTATGGGTGCTCATTAAGACGTGCATCCCGAGCTCTTTCTGGAGCAGCACGATTATCTCGGCGAAGGCCAGCTGCCATGCAGGATGAAGATGAATCTCGGGTTCATCGAGGATAATAGTCCCTCCGGCATCTAGCGCGCCGGACTTCAAGAGCACCTTCATGATGGCGAACGTCTTCAAGCCAGCAGAAAGGTTCCCAGGCTCCAACCCCCGAGCGAAGCCCTCTTCGAGATACGTAAGGTGACCGCGACTTTCGCTCCTCTCGAAATGCCCCGGACATAAGGAGGAAACCTTGTCCATGAGAACCTTCAGGTGTCGCTCCTTCGCGATCTCTTCGAACAGCGAGGACTCGCTGTCATCGTTACGGATGGTCGCCTGAATCAAATCTTGCCGCAGCTCCTCCTGGTGTCCAAGGAGGGGCTTGAACCGAAAAGCGGGGCCGTAGGGTCCTCCGAGAGAATCGATCAGGAACGGGTCGTCCAGATAATGCGCCCTGAATCGCAAAACCCTCCTATCGTGCACCTCCGCCACCTCGTCACTTGCAACCGAGAAAACCGTAGATGCGTCCTTTATCTGGAGTTCGACCTTCCCGGGCTCTTCGCCGAAAACCGAATTGATCTGGCCGTTGAACTCGCTTCGGAACCTGTTTGTCGCAATCGCACGAAATACCTCATCATCGGAGATATCCATGATCTCGATAATCTGATCGGCAACTCCTGCTACGCCATTCGTGAAATCGGATTCGATCTCACGGGAGATCTCCTCCCCGTAATACTCCTTTATCTCATCAATAAGCTCGTCCCTCGTGCACTCGCCCGAAAAAACCCTGTCGATGAAACTATTCATTCTTCCAGCAGTTCGCCTGTGGCGAGACGTGGAGTCGAGAGGGCTTCCCACATATGCCTTCCTGATGGCGCGCTCAACACTATTGCGCCTCATGCGGTCGATTTTGTTCTCCGAATCGGACATGCTGTTGAAGGCCGCATAAAGCGCTTTTCCAACCGTGCTTTTCCCCGTCCCGTTCTCCCCGGCGATCACGGCAATACCATTAATCTCGATATCGGCCTCAGCGACCCTGCCGATGTTTTTCATCTTGATTTTCAATGCATATCACCAGCTCTAAACTCGCGAGACTCAATAGCTCGATTATCGCACAGAGAGATCGACTTCTCGAGGACTCCCTAAATGGAACGCGCGGTGAGGACATGGCTCGCCGCCGTCCGCTTCGCGTTCGCGCGGGGGAAGGTGACGACCAGGGACCTCTCCGGGCTCATCGAGAGGAGCGCCAGATTCTCCTCGTCCATTTGAACTGTATCGTATTCAAGGACACTTGACTTAGAGGAATGGCGTTGAGCGGCGATAATCGTTTCAGCGCCAAAAAGAAAGGAGTGTCAGTCATGGCAGACGGGCCCTCCTACACAGCGGGGTACCGCGCCGAGGCCGCAGACTTCGCCGCCGCGTCGGGGAAGCCCATCGCCCAAGTGGCAGCCGACCTCGGCATCAACGAGAAGACCCTGGGAAGATGGGTGACGGTCAGGAAGAAGGAGCTGACCAACCACCCGGTCGCGGCGGCCGCAAGTGCATGCGCGAGCTCGAGCTCGAGAACGAGTTCCTAAAAAGCCCCGACCTCACATTGGAGGCCGGGGCCAGTAGATTTTTGGGACATGTCTAGAAATCTACCCATGCAGGAAGCGGCATGTGCCGAGCATGTCGCGTGCTAGGTTTTGAGGCATGCCACAAAACCTAGCACGGGGGAGTGGCTACTCGGCGTCGGCGAAGCCGTTGGGGTTATGGCTCTGCCAGTTCCAGCTATCGCGGCACATGTCCGCGATGTCGTACTGGGCCTTCCAGCCCATCATGCGCTCGGCCTTGGAGGCATCGCACCAGTTGGCAGCGATGTCGCCGGCGCGGCGCTCGCGGATCACGTAGGGCAGCTCCTTGCCACAAGCCTTGGAGAAGGCGGCGACGACCTCGAGTACCGAGGTGCCGGTGCCGGTGCCCAGGTTAAAGATCTCGACGCCGGTCTTGCCGTTCATCCAGTTAAGGGCGGCAACGTGACCAGAGGCCAGATCGCACACGTGGATGTAGTCGCGCACGCCGGTGCCGTCGGGGGTGGGGTAGTCGTTGCCAAAGACCTGAACGGCCTCGAGCTTGCCCACGGCGACCTGGGCGACATAGGGCACCAGGTTGTTGGGGATGCCCTTGGGGTCCTCGCCGATCAGGCCCGACGGATGAGCGCCGATGGGGTTGAAGTAACGGAGCAGCACGACGTCCCACTCGGGGTCGGCGGTGTGGACGTCCATAAGGATCTGCTCGATCATCCACTTGGTCCAGCCATAGGGGTTGGTTGCGGGCTTCTTGGGGTCTTCCTCGGTGACGGGCGGGTTGTCCGGGTCGCCGTAGACGGTCGAGGAGCTCGAGAAGATGATGGACTTGCAGCCATGGTTGCGCATGACGTCGATGAGCACCAGGGTGTTCTCGATGTTGTTGTGGTAGTACTCGACGGGCTTGCTCACCGACTCGCCGACGGCCTTAAAGCCGGCAAAGTGGATGACACGGTCGATCTGATGGGTATCGAAGATCTTGTTCATCGCATCGCGGTCGAGCACGTTGGCCTCGTAGAAGGTGAGGTTCTTGGCGGCCTCGTCGCCCACGATGGTCTTGACGCGGTCGACGGCGACGGCGCTGGAGTTGGAGAGATCATCGACGATGACGACCTGGTAGCCACCCTCGAGCAGCTGAACGACGGTGTGCGAGCCGATAAAGCCGGCGCCACCGGTAACGAGGACGCAGGTGTCTTTGGGGTCGAGTGCTTTGGACATGTAGTCTCCTATCGAATCAGGAACACTTCTAGAGGGGAGTATAGCGCAGGCGGGGACGCCCAAATGGTGCACTGTAGGAAAAGCAGAGGATTATGTTAACGTACTCATATAAGAGCTTGCTCAATTGTTACCTCAAATTTGACAATTGCTTACGAGCCGCCGACCTTGTAGTTTCCTGCCGTTCGTGGAAATCGTTGGGACGCGCCATATGTACGCTAATATGTATGAGTTAAGCGACATATAAATAAGCATGTAACGGAGTACATATGTCACCAAACAGCGATTCCATCCTTTCCCAGGAGCTCTCGCGCCGCACTGCCCTTAAGGCCCTGTTCGGCGCCGCTTCTGCGGCAGTTCTTTTTGGCCTGCCCACTCGCGCCCATGCGGCGGAGGCTTCCAAAGAAACCACCGATAAATTGAATGCCGCCCAGGCCCAACTCGACGAGGTTCAGGCCCAGCTCGACAGCATCGCAAATGAGTATGCGGCGCTGGCCAACAAGAATGCCCAGACCCTCAACGACATCGAGAATGTCCAGGGCAAGATTGACGACACGCAGGCCCAGATCGATGAAAAGAAGGCCGAGCTCAAGAAGAAGCGCAACGACCTTTCCGATCGCGTGGCCGCCAGCTACAAGTCCGGCGGTACGAACATCCTGTCGCTGCTGCTGGCCTCTGGCTCGTTTGAGGAACTCGTCGCCAACGCGCATTACGTTGAGAAGATCAACAAGAGCGACCGCGATGCCATCGAGGATATCCAGACGATTCAGGCTGAGCTCGACGCGCAGAAGACCGAGCTCGAAGCACAAAAGGCCAACCTGGAGAAACTCAAGGACCAGCAGACGGCTCAGATGCAGGATATGCAGGCCAAGCAGCAAGAAGTCCAGACCGTGCTGAACGGTCTTTCCGACGACGTCAAGGAGCTCATGGCTCAGCGCGATTCCGAGATTCTCGCTGCCGCCCAGGCCGAGGAGGCCGCTAGGAAGGCCGCCGCTGCCGCGGCCGCCGCGAACAAGAACAATTCCTACTCGGGTGGTTCGAGCTCGGGCGGTGGATCGTATGCGCCCGGAACTCCGCAGCAAAATGCCGGCTCGGGCAAGCAGCAGGCCGTCGTCAACGCGTGCTACTCCACGCCTTCGCCGGGTCAGAACTGGTGCGCGGCGTGGGTTACCAATGTCTTCCGCAATGCCGGCGTGGGCTATTTTGGCGGCAACGCGTGTGACATGTTCAACGCCTGGTGCTATAGCTCCGACCGCTCGGCGCTGCAGGTGGGCATGATCGTGGCCGATTCCTCGCATAGCGGCACGGGTGCTCCGGGCCTTATTTACGGTCATGTGGGTATCTACGTTGGCGGCGGCATCGTTATGAGCAACGAGGGTGCCATTACATCGAAGTCGCTCGATTCGTTTATTAGCTTCTATGGCACTGGCTCTGGCGTGCGTTGGGGCTGGCTTGGCGGTATCGCGCTGTCGTAACGGCGGTTTGAAGTAAGTTGGTCCGTGGCTGCCCGGAAGGCATTAGGTTGCCTGCTCGGACAGTCCTGCTCGCACGGAGAGCACATTAAGCGCTCTCCGGCTCGTGCGGAACTCGCGATCAACCTAATGCCTTCCGGGCAGCCACGGACCTCTCGGATCCAATGCGTCACACACCGGACTGGTTGTCTGAATAAATATGGCGAAGGCCCCTTTCGGGGCCTTTTTTAAATGAATTTATCGACTCCGTGGACTTCGGTTTTGGTATTTGGAACCGATGGTTCACCAAAAAGAAAAATGAAATATAACCTAGCTGCAATAATCGCCTTGTTGCGAACTCGAACTGATCATGTAGATTTAAAATAGCCGCAATTTACAATTGTCGAGCGGTGCGTTGGGTTGGAGCTGCTGCGGGTCCTATATGGATTGCGGTCTTGCGCCCCGATGTCCAAATAGGTCTCTCTAGACGGGAAGTTGCTCATGGACACCATATATGACGGAGACGACTGGGTCGATCATTATAGTTGGCGACTAGTCGGCTCGGATGACAATGGGGATGTGGTGTTTGATGGACTATGTCCAAAGCATCTCCATCCTTTTGTTTCGTCGTTAATTGAGAGTTCCGCTCGTGTTGCCCCCTATAGCTCGGCGTCGCTTCATGATACGGACGTTTTGAAGACCATAAGGGAATCAATTGACGAGGGCACGATGAGCAGCCCGCTGTTTTCTCAGCTTGTGGGGCTAGATGAGATTGGCTCGAAACGACTGCTTGCGGGCGAAAAAGTGGAACTCACTTATCGGTCGATGATTTCAATCCTGCGGCTAGCCGATGTTCTTCGCAAATAAATGATAACGGGACAAGTGAGCTAGATCACTTGTCCCGTTATTAATTAAAGTGGATCGCGGTGGGCAGGCTATAAAAATTCGCCGACTCGGTGGACTTCGGGTTCTAGGTCTACGTTGAATTGGTCTTTGACGGTTGTTTGGATGTGGCGGATGAGTTCGTCGACGTCGGCGGCGGTGGCGTGGTCGGCGTTGACGATGAAGCCGCAGTGTTTCTCGCTTACCTGGGCGCCGCCGACAGCGTGACCGCGCAGGCCGGCGTCCATGATGAGCTTACCGGCAAAGTAGCCCTCGGGGCGCTTGAAGGTGGAGCCGGCGCTCGGCATGTCGAGTGGTTGCTTGTCCTCGCGGCGTTGGCGGTAGTCGTCCATGTCGGCCTTGATCATCGCGGCGTTGCCCGGGGCGAGGTTAAAGGTGGCAGAGAGCACGATAAAGCCGTCGTCGGCGATGCGGCTCTTGCGATAGCCCAGGTTAAGCTCGTCGACATCGAACTCAATGATATTACCGCTGCCGCGGGTGCCGTCGTCGAGCACGCGGGCGGGCTTATAGACGCGCACGGACTCCAAAACATCGGCCATACAGGCGCCGTAGGCACCGGCGTTCATATAGCAGGCACCGCCGACCGAGCCGGGGATGCCCGAGATGGGCTCCATGCCGGTGAGACCGGCCTCGGCGGCAGCCGCGGCGACATCGGAAAGCAGGGCGCCGGCTGCTGCCGTAACATGCGTGCCGTCGATGGTGATGTTAGAGAGGCCTTCGCCCAGTGCCACGACGACACCGCGGATGCCCTTGTCACCGACGAGCAGGTCGGAGCCGTTGCCCACGATGGTGAGCGGCAGATCGCAGCGGTAGCAGGTATCGAGCGTGGCGACGAGGCCCTGCTCGGTATCGGGCGTGACAAAGACGTCGGCCGGGCCGCCGATCTTAAACGTGGTGTGCTCGCGCATGGGCTCGCTCATCAGTACGTTGTCCTCGCCGGCAACGCCAGCAAGCGCGCACAGCAGGTCCTCGTTAAAAAAGTCGTTCTCGTGCATACGAATATCCGCCTTTTGGTGGTCGTTGTCATCAATCGATTGCAATATACCCCACCCGGACGGATTTGGTGCGCTGGCGGCGATAAAACAGCCGTCTACCGGATTGGTAAAGTGTTTATCACCGAGGTAGAGGGGTAGTCGCTATACTTTCAAGAGATTGCGCGTAAACCCGGAAGGAGCGAGATGGCCAACAAAGTCACCCTCAAGCAGATCGCCCAGGAGGTGGGGCTTTCCCCCTCGTCGGTCTCGCTTGTGCTCAATAATCGGCCCTGTCGCATCTCGGAAGAAAACCGCAAGCTCATCAAAGAGGTCGCGGCGCGCAACCACTATGTTCCCAACCAGATCGCGCGCAGCCTGGTCATGCGCGAGTCGCGCACCCTGGGCCTTATCGTCCCTAACATCGAGAGCCGCTTTTTTGCCTCGCTCGCCGGTAGCCTGGAAAAGCGCTGCCGCGAGGACGGCTATGCGCTCTTCATTACCAGCTCGGGCGGAAGCGCCGATGACGATCTGGAGCTGCTGCGCCAGCTGGTGACGCGCGGCGTTGATGGCGTCTTCCTGGTCGTAGGCGACGAGTTCTCCGACGACCGCGCCCTGCGCGAAGAAGTCAGCCATCTGCCTATCCCTGCCGTGATGGTCGACCGTGCCATTGAGGGGCTCGAGTGCGACAAGGTGATGTTCGACCACGAGATGGGTGGCTACATGGCCACTCGCTATCTGATCGAGCAGGGCCACCGTCGCATTGCCTGCTTGGTTAACGCGCGCCGTTCCAATACGGGGCGTAAGCGACTTGCCGGCTATGAGCGCGCGCTGCGCGAGGTTGGCCTGCCTATCGACGCACGTTTGGAGTTTGAGAGCGAGTACTACATTCCGAGTGCCTATGAGGCCTCGGAGGCGGTGCTCGCAACTGATGCCACCGCTGTGTTCGCAAGTTCGGATAACATCGCCCTCGGTCTGCTCAAGCGCTTGCACGAGATGGGGAAGAGCATCCCGGGCGATATCTCGGTGGTGAGCTATGACAACTCGGCGGCCGACGTTCTCTTTGAGCCGGCGCTGACCGCGATTGAGCAGGATCCTGGTGTCCTTGCGGAGCATGCTTTTGGCTGCATGTCCAAGCGTCTTGCCGGTAGGGGCGGCAGGCGTGCCGAAGAGGTCGTCCTGGAGCCGGCGCTTATCGTTAAGGGCAGCGTGCTCGAGCTTACCGAATGTAGCTAAGCGTACTTGTTTGTTTGCATAGATTGCATGCGGAGTGTCCGCTATTTGCCGGCGGGGCCGGGGTGCCTGCCTTGTTTTGAAAAGTGGGCTTCGCGAACTTCTCAAAACAAGGCAGGCACCCCGGCCCTCGTCCGTAAACTCTTCCGCTGGGCGAGCCATAGACGCCGCGTACCGATACGGTAAAGTGGCGGCTTGAAATTGGTGCTATATTCAGCTTGAGTTGTTTAATGCTAGTACGGGAGGGTGATATGGGGCTGTTCAAGAAGAAAAACCCGCAGGATGCCTTTGATCCCGATGTGTTTACCATCACGGATACGATTTTGGACCCACCGCGGTTTACGTTTTTGCCGGCTATCTACCAGGATGCCACGCGCCGCAAGTGGGCCGTGCATCAGCGCGGCGGCGAGCCGAAGATTTTTGACTATGCGGATGTGCTGCAGTGCGAGATTGCCGAGACCGGAAATCCCGAGGATGTGCCGGAGCTCAGCAAACGCGAACTGGCTCAGCAGATTTTGATTAATCCAGCTCAGGCTACCAAAAACAACGCTGCCAAGCGTAATATGTGCCTTGGTATGGGTGTCATCGTTGTCGTGCAAACCGGCAAGGATGAGATTTCGAAGCTTGAGATTCCGGTGACCGCGGGCGAAGTCAAGCGAGACTCCGGCCTATATCGGTCGTATCGGAACGTTGCGGAGCAGATCAAAGAAGCCTTCGACGCCATGAGGCGTCCGGAGCAATGATTCCTGCAGCATCAAGCAGTTGAGGAGTCTTGCCCATGTCGAGTGAACCATATGCGATTCCGCCCAAAGACCGCGCCTTTGAGGGCATTCTTTGGTATATCAAACATTATGACCTGCAGAGTGGCGACCGGCTGCCCGCCGAGCGTGTGCTCTGTGAAGAGCTGGGCGTGTCGCGCACGGCGTTGCGTGCTGCGATCACGCGCCTTATTTCGTGCGGAACTTTGGAAAGCCGCCGCGGTTCGGGCACCTATGTGTGTCCTCCCAAACCGCTGAACATCTTTCAGGAAACATGGAACTATACGCAGGCGGTGGAGAGGGTTGGCTCAAAGTCGACCGCGCGCCTGGTTTGGTCCAAGGTCGTGTATGCCGATATCGATCTTGCCCAAAAAGCCCAGATCGACCTGGGCATGCCGCTCTTCTGCATTCGGCGCGTGCGTGTGGTCAACGGTTCCCCGGCATCGATCGAGACGGCTTACGTCAATCTGTCTTTGTGCCCCTCGCTTCCCGATCACGATTTTGAGCAGGAAAGCCTCTACGACGTTTTGCTCAAGGAGGGGAATGTCCATGTGACGCACGGCAAGGAGCATATTTCCATCAGCCGTCTGAACGCCGACGAGGCCAAGTTGCTGAATGCTCAGGAGGGCACGCCGGTGTTTTACAAGGCTTCGCACGAGCGCGACGAGACCGATGGCTTTGTCGAGTATTGCAAGTCCGTGATTCTGCCGACCAAGTATCGTTTTGCCGATAACGGCGAGGCAGACGGCGTTGCGACGAAGGTGGGTGTCGAATGGCTGATGCAGTAGAAGACTTGCCGGTTTACAAACAAATTCGCCGCTGCATTGCGGAGCGAATCGAGCGCGGCGACTACCCGACGGGCTCGATGATTCCGTCCGAAAACGAGCTGGCCGAGGAGTTTGGCACGACACGCCTGACAATCCGAAGCGCCATGGACGAGCTGGTCAAAAGTGGCCAGATTCGTCGCGTGCAGGGCAAAGGCGCCTTTGTGGGACACAAGTGGTTTGACGAGCACGAACGCAAGGGCGGCTTCCGCCAGTCGGTTCTGGCATCGGGCGCGACGCCGTCGGTGCGCATCCTGGCGCGCTCCAAACGCTACGCCGGCCCGTATTATGCCGACTTGTTTGGCATCGCCGAGGACGATCTGCTTTACTCGGTGCGCCGCCTCAACTGCATCGATGGTGAGCCCGTATCGATCGAGATGACACTGATTCCGTGCCTGCTGTTTCCGGGCATCGAAGACGTGGACATTTCGGTCTTCAGCCTGTTCGAGACCTACGATATGTTGGGACGCAAGCCAGATCAGTCGGTAGAGAAACTCGATATCGAGGCGCTGGGCGCACGCGATGCGAGTTTGCTCAATCTTGAGCCGGGCGATCTGGCGCTCGTGCTGGAAGGCCTGACCTATGACTCGAGTGGGCAGGCAATCGAGCATGCCAAGTCTTTTACCCGCGGCGACGCCGGCGGATATACCTACAACTATTAGCGTCTAGAGCGTCCCTGCGCATGGCGGGGGCGCTCGTTTTTACGGATATATGTCGCTTGACCGATGAGCGGCAAAAACTGACCGTCTACCGAGAGGGGAGGATGAAATCATAAAATCGGTATTAAAAACGGCTAACCTGTAATCGTTCACTGGTATTAAGAACCTTTGAATTGTTGAGCTTGGGGCCAAGATGTCCACAAGGTTAAGCGGTGCGACGGGGCGGCAAGCCCGTTCATTCCGTGCGACAATTCAAACTGCTCGTGAAAGGAGCGGGAATGAAGGAGACCGAGAAGATCGAGATCATGCACTTCGACCA
>NZ_QRVG01000035.1 GCF_003459245.1 Collinsella sp. AF23-2 | reverse complement strand
TTGTGGCTCTTGACAGCGGATTGGGTCATATGAGCGAACGGCCCTCAAACCTAAGTGAGTAGACTTTTTTGCAATAGCCAGGCACAGCCCGCATAGCGAAACATAAAACCGCAGGTAGAACCCTTGCGCAAAAGTCATGTGCTCGCAATATCGCAAAAAGTCTACTCACTTGGCTAGCGACTACACTAAACGGCTGGGCAGAACGCCCATTTCCTGCATTTTCTTGCCTGCGAACGCATCGATGCGACGCTACGCCATAATAGTTGGCGGACAATCGCGAGAGAAAGCAAACACATGGCACAGACCACGACAGATATCGCCGCCAGCACCGTCCCCGGTGCCGGAGCCGCCAGTTCATTCTCGGGCGGCACGGGAACCGAAGCCGAATTCGGCTCACTCGGTGCGCTCTCCCCCACCTGGTGGGAGCCCGAGGACGGCAGCGAGCCCGAACCGTGGCTCACGCCCGACCAGGCCTTCGAGCGCTTCTTTGAATGGACGAGCGATCGCGGTATTGAGCTGTGGGACCACCAGGAAGAGGCCCTCATGGATCTAGCCGCCGGCGATCACGTCATTCTGGGCACGCCGACCGGATCGGGCAAGTCGCTTGTCGCGCTGGGCATGCTCTTTATGGGCATGGCACAGGGCAAACGCTGCTATTACACGGCCCCCATCAAGGCTCTGGTCAGCGAGAAGTTTTTCGACCTTGTGCAGGTGCTCGGCCGCGATAACGTCGGTATGATCACCGGCGACACGCATATCAACACCAAGGCGCCCGTCATCTGCTGTACGGCAGAAATCCTCGCCAACGACGCACTACGCGAGGGCGAAGATGCCGATGTTGGCTGCGTCGCCATGGACGAGTTCCACTACTTTGCCGACCCCGATCGCGGTTGGGCCTGGCAGGTGCCGCTGCTCACCCTGCCTCACACGCAATTCATGCTCATGAGCGCCACGCTCGGCGATGTCACTGCCATCGCCGCCTCACTCGAGGAGCACACCGGCGCTGCTTGCGACTTGGTCGTCGACGCCCCGCGTCCTGTTCCGCTGAGTTACGACTATGTGACGACCTCCCTCGAGGGCACGGTCGAGCTCGCCATGCGCCGCGACGAGGCCCCACTCTATATCGTGCACTTTAGCCAGGATGCCGCACTTGCGACGGCACAGTCGCTCGCCAATTTTGGCATTGCCAACAAGGAGCAGCGCGAGGCCATCAAGGAGGCGGCCAAGGGCACGAGCTTCTCGACGGCCTTCGGCAAAATCCTCAAGCGCTTGCTCGGATGCGGCGTCGGCGTGCACCATGCTGGCATGTTGCCGCGCTACCGCCTGCTGGTCGAGCGCTTGGCGCAGCAGGGCCTGCTACCCGTCATCTGCGGCACCGATACGCTCGGCGTCGGTATCAACGTGCCCATCCACACCGTGGTGCTCACCGCGCTCACCAAGTTCGATGGCTATAAGATGCGTCGTCTGCGCGCCCGCGAGTTCCATCAGATTGCCGGTCGTGCCGGCCGCTCGGGCTTCGATACCGAGGGCATGGTCATCGCCGAGGCACCCGAGCACGAGATCGAGAATGCCAAGCTTATGGCCAAGGCGGGCGACGACCCCAAAAAGCTCCGCAAGATTAAAAAAAAGAAGGCCCCCGAGGGCTTTGTCACCTGGAACAAGCAGACGTTCGAGCGCCTGATCGAGACGCAGCCCGAGACACTCAAGCCGCGCCTGCGCATCACGCACTCCATGGTGATTAGCGTGGTCGAGCAGGGTGGCGATGCCCGAGCCCGCGTACACGACCTCATCGAGACGAGCCTGCAGACCCCCGAGGAAAAGGCTAAGCTCGAGGTTCGTGCCGACGAGATCTTCGCCACGCTCATCGATTCCGGCGTCGTCGTGCGCACCGAGGTGCCGCCCGCACCCGACGCTCCGGCTGACGCCGCGCCGGACATCGACTACGCACTGACGGTCGACCTGCCCG
The DNA here is from genome assembly GCF_003459245.1 of Collinsella sp. AF23-2. Taxonomy (GTDB): domain Bacteria; phylum Actinomycetota; class Coriobacteriia; order Coriobacteriales; family Coriobacteriaceae; genus Collinsella. The sequence goes on along the minus strand of NZ_QRVG01000035.1, from coordinate 12,735 downwards.
AGGACTTTGCGCTCGACCAGCCGCTCTCGCCGTTTTTGCTTGCCGCGTTGGAGCTGCTCGATCCCGAGAGCGAGACCTATACCATGGACCTGATCTCGATGGTCGAGGCAACGCTCGAGGATCCCAAGCAGGTGCTGCGCGCTCAGGAGCGCGCAGCGCGCGACCGCGCGATGGCCGAAATGAAGGCTGACGGCGTCGAATATGAGGAACGCCTGGAGCGCATCCAGGATGTCACCTACGAAAAACCGCTCGAGGACTTGCTCGACGCCGCCTTCGACAAGTACTGCCAGGAAGTGCCCTGGGCAAACGACTACCAGCTCTCTCCCAAAAGCGTCCTGCGCGATATGCTGGAAAGCGCGAGCGATTTTAAGGGTTACATTCAAAAGCTCGGCATCGCCCGTTCCGAGGGCATTTTGCTGCGTTACCTGGCAGAGGCCTACCGTTCGCTCGACCGCACCGTGCCCATCGAGAAGCGCGACGAGCGTCTGCGCGACATTATCTCGTGGCTCGGCTTTGTGGTGCGCTCGGTGGACTCGAGCCTGGTGGACGAGTGGGAGAACGCCGGCAACCCGGCAGCCCTCGATGCTGCGCCGCCGCAGGGCATCGACGAGGTCGTGGCGGACCGCCGCGGCTGCACGCTGTTGGTGCGCAACGCGCTCTTCCGCCGCGTGACCCTTGCCGCCCGCGAGCACGTTCGCGACCTGGGCGAGCTCGACGACGACTGGGGCATGAGCGAGATCCGCTGGCAAAAAGCACTCGACGCTTACCACGAGCAGCACGAGGAAATCCTCACCGACGGAGATGCCCGCAGCGCCGCGATGTTTTCCATCGACGAGTCCGACGAGAAGACCGCGCACGTATGGCACGTGCACCAGATCTTTGCTGACGAGGATGGCGACCACGATTTTGGCATCATGGGCGATGTCGATCTGGACGCCACGCAAGACGGCGGCGAGGTAATCTTCAAGAACTACCGTGTCGGCTTTATCGAGGACCTGCTCGAGGACTAGCCGGGCGCAATGGGACGAAACAAAGCGGGGTCGCTGGCAACATCGCCAGCGGCCCCGCTTTTTGCGCGATACGCTATCCCCTACTCGGCATCCTCGACCTCATACGAATCCGCCTCGGCTGGCTCATCGTTCGTCTCTGTCGCGGCCCCGCGCGCCTCGTCAAACGCTGCTTTCATGGTCTTGTTGCCCCACGTGAGCTTGCGAATGGTAAGATCGTCGGCTTTCTTGTTGGCAAGGCGCAGATTGTTCTCGGAGGACAGCAACGCCTCCTTGGTTTTCTGCAGATGGCTAATCGTCTTGTCGATCTCATCGATTGCCGTTTGGAACTTGCGGCTCGCGATCTCGTAGTTGCGGCCGAAATCGTTCTTGAACTTCTCCATCTTGGCTTCGAAGTTCGTGACATCGATATTCTGCTGCTTGTACTCCGCCAGCTCCTGCTTATAGCGAAGCGAACCCATGGCGGCATTGCGTAGCAGCGTAATGATGGGAATGAAGAACTGCGGGCGGATCACATACATCTTCTCGTAGCGATAGCTCACGTCCACGATTCCCGCGTTGTAAAGCTCGCTCTCGGGCTCGAGCAGCGTGCAGAGCACCGCGTACTCACAGCCTTTCTGGCGACGATCGTGATCGAGTTTCTTAAAGAAGTCCTCGTTTTTATGCTTGGTCGCGGTCTCGTCGTTCTCGTTTTTCATCTCGAACATAATCGAAATGACCTCGTTGCCGCTCGCGTCGCGCTCACGGAAAATGAAGTCTCCCTTGGTGCCCTCGGATGCATCGTTATCTTTCTCGAAGTACGCATTGGGAAACGCCGTCATGCGCAGACGGTTAAACTCGGTCTCGCAGTGCTGCTCGAGCGACTCGCCCACCATCTTGGTGGACAGGCGAACCTTCATGTCCTTAAGGCGCTCAATCTCTTCATCCTTGTAGCGAATCAGGTCATCGCTCGCGCGCTTGGCCTGCGCAAGCTCGAGCTCGTGTGCCGCCTTGGCTTGCTCCTCGCGAGAATCGCGCACCGCCAGCTCGCTCGTCAGTTTGGCACGTGCCTCATCGCGCTCTCGCTCCGCCGCGGCGACCGCCTCTGACAGGTTCATTTTTGCCATCAGTTCCTGCTCGCGCAGCTGGGCACGCAGGCCCTCGGCCTCTTGCTCGGACTGAGCCTTTGCGGCGGAAAACTTCTCTTGCACCTTCGCGCGATAGTCAGTAAGCGCGCGCTCGGCCTCGCTGCGAGCGGCATCGAGCTCACGCTGCGACTCTGCCGCGGCAGCGGCAAGCGCCATCTCCTGGGCCTTGTCCGCCGCGGCGATCCTGGCCTGCAGCTCGGCAATCTGAGCGTCGCGCGCGGACAGGTCGTTTTGAGCAGCATTGCGTGCCGCCGCCTCGGCAAGCCTGGCTTCATCATCTTTGCGCTCCAACTGCGCACGTAAATTGTCGATCTCGCGCTGAAGCTCGGCATTCTCCTTTTGAGCATCGGAACGAGCCTCAACCGCCGCGCGCTGACTTGCACTCTCGCGCTCTGCGGCAGCGCCTTCGAGCTTGGCGCGCAGCTCGGCAAGCTCAGCGTCGCGCTTGGCAACCTCTTGTGCCAGCTGCTGAGCTGCAGCGTTCTTCTGCTCGACAAGCTGAGCGTCGCGCTGAGACTCTGCCTTTTGCAAAGCAGCCGTCGAGCGCGAGCGCTCAAGCTCCAGTGCCTGCTCGCCCTCGCGCTGGACCGCCTTCACGCGCTCATCCAGGTCGCGCGAGAACTCGGCATCGCGCACCTGCTTGACGATATCCGCATAGCCGGACGCATCGACCTTAAAAACTTCGCCACAATGCGGGCACTTGATCTCGTTCATAGCAGCTCCTCGATGGACGCAAATTTCAACCGCCTACACTCTACCGCGCCGCACGGACAAAAAAGGCGCCGCTGCCATAATGGCAACGGCGCCAGAACCACCACAAAGGCGACTGTCCCCTTTGTGGTGACTTGGGTCCTTACAGGTCGCGGTAGTCGATCAGGCGAAGATCGGATTGAGACTCGAGCCAAGCGCGAAGCTCGGGGTCGATCAGTGCATCGACTTCCTTGGTACGATCGGTCGTGAGCGAGCTGTTCTCCAGGATAAAACGATCGAGATAACCCGGATGGCACACAAAGACGACCGTCTCGCCGTCCACCATCCCGCGAACCGTCTGCATGATTGCCTCTTTGGGCTCGTAGCCCGGCTCCATCGAGCGCATCACCATGCGCAGATCAGTATCTCCGCAATGCACCACAGCCGCGGGGTCGAAGCTCGCCTTTTGCTCCTTAAGGCCCAGCTCCTGAGCAACCGCCGAGATCGCTCGGTTAAGGTTTTTGCTCATGACGGCATGGGCCTCAAAGTAATCGGGCTCGCGGCCCACGATCTCGACAAAGCGGTCATGCTGCGCGCGGATCTCGATGCAGGCCTCGTCGAAGTCTATCAACTCCTCGCCGCGCTTAAAATGATCGCGGAAGGTACGGCTGCTATGGAACTCATCATTCTCGTTGAGCATGCTCGGAATGAGCGCCGGGTCGGCACACGGCTTGCCCAGGCACACGTTGGTATGCTGACCCACCGCAATGCCGGCATCCGCCACGAGCGACCAGCCACGCTCGGCCTCGGGCATATTGGGCATAAGTCCCGCCGAGCGCACCAGGCCCTCATTGATACTGCGGGCAATCCCCAGGTTAACGGCATACGAATAACCGATATCATCGGCACGAATGAGCAATTGCTTCATATTGACCCCCATCTACGGAAAGGGACACTTGAAGCGCAGCCAAGTGCCCCAGATAATTGTCCTACCGAACGGATGCTTTAGGCTTTGGCGGCAGCAGCGTCTTCGTCGAGCTGCTCCTTGGTAAAGCCAAAGAAGTAGGCGATGGCAGCGGCGGCAACAAATGCAGTGCCCGATGCAACGCAGCCCCATACGAGATTAGCAGTTCCGCCTGCAACATAACCTGTAATACCAAGGATATTAGTTGCGCCCAAAACATACGTGGTCACATTAGTGAGAGCCGCGATCAGGCCGCCGATAGCGCCGCCCGCGACCATGGCACCCAGGCAGCGAGTATACTTAAAGCCGCAGCCATACAGCGCGGGCTCCGTCACGCCACCGACAATGCCGGAGAGCGAGAAACCAAGCATAGCGCCCTTTTCGTCGACCTCCTTAAGGCGCAGGAAGGCACCGAAGGCCATGCCCCACGTGGCGAACTGAGCGATAGCACCCGCGACCATAACGCAGGAGTCAGACCCTGAGGTGAGCACCTGCACAATGCCGAGGGCAATCAGAACCTGGTGCATACCGGTCATAACCAGGAACTCCCAAAGCGCGGCAATGGCGACGAGGGAGAGGATTGTGACGATGCCGCCAGCGTTTCCGAGGCCGAACATAAAGTTGCCGACCAGGTCGCCCAGAATGGAACCAATCGGAGCTAGGGCGCACAGGGAAACGGGGGTCATCACAGCCATGGTGCACACGGGCACAAACACCGTGGAGAGCATGTCGGGGATGATCTTCTTCATGAACTTCTCGACGACCATCAGCACCGGCATAGACAGCAGCATGGGGAGCACGGTCGCAGAATAGTTGTTCAGCTGAGCCGGGAGCACGCCGTAAACCATCGTGGTCGTAGCACCAGAATCCGCAGCGGCGTTGACCAACGTCATGAACTCGGGGGCAATGAGCACGCCGCCGAGCATCATGCCGAGCGGCTGGCTGCAGCCGAGCTGCTTTGCGGCAGCCCAACCCAGATAGACAGGGAGGAAATAATAGCCGGCGTTGTAAATCCAGTTGTAGAAGAAGTTGTAGATGTCAGAATCGGCAGACCAGATACCGAGCATGCCGTCGCCGCAAAGTACGGCAAGTGTGCGGAACATGGCGGCGCCCATGATAATGGGGATCGTCATGCACATTGTCTTGGACAGGTAGTTAAGGGCCTTCTTGCCCGCAGTCTTGACCGTCAGTGGCTCCTTGGTGCCGTCATCGAGGTTCTCGTCAATGGAGCCTTCGCCCTTGACGCCCAGCGCAATGGCGGCGTCATAGACCTTCGGCACGTTCTGGCCAATGATGACCTGATACTGGCCGCCAGACCACTGTGCGCCCAGCACACCCTTGATCTTCTTAACTTCATTATCATTGGGAATGGACTGATCTTTGAGGTTCAGACGCAAGCGGGTCATGCAGTGCGTCGCGTTCGTCACATTGGAGGCGCCGCCGACGGCAGCGAGCACGTCCTCGGCAATCTTCTTGTTATCGACAGCCATGTCGAATCCCTTCTCTTCCAACTAAAGGCCGTGGGACTTCACGGCACCAAGACGCACGATTCCGCTCGCGCCTGCGCAGCGCGCGATACCAGTTGGCAAGAGATTGATTTGCATGTGATTCCCGGGTGGATCGACATGAAAAAAGCCCCGCGCACAACCGACAGAGACCCAATTATGGTCTTGGCAGAATCGGTAGTGCCTCTCGGAGCTGCGCCGTGAGTAACACCCAACACACGGCGAGTATATGCGGCAGATGCGTTCGTTGCGGCTCAGATTACCGACGAACGGTAGCAAACGACCCGCGAACGGTCGCCATGACGGAAAGGAAATACCAGAGAGCCTATTTATCCGAGTGGACAGAAGCCACGCGATTCACATGCATGATCAGATAGACGAGCTCCTCTTGGGCCAATGGCTCGCCAAAGGTCTCTTGAATCAGATCGTCGACACGGTGAGCGCAACGCGATGCCGCCGGATACTGCTCCACGAGCACGTCGTAAAGACCGGAGTTCTCGGTATCGATCGGCTCTTTCTTTGCCACGCGGTCGAGCAGATAGCGCACATGAGTGGCAAAGCGGGCAAAGGCGAACGACGAGCGATCGACCGTCACACCCAACTCTTCTTGAATAATCGCGACCGTCATATCGAGCAGTCGCTCCTCGTGCTGCTCGGCAAGCACGCGCCGCTCGCTCGGCTTAACCGATGCGTTGACAATCGACATGGCAATGCCCGCGGCCTCGCTTCGGGGCATACGCACACGGAAGCTTTTCTGGATGCCGCGAACAGCCAGCTCGCCCAAGCGGTATTCGATGGGATGCAGCTGCTCCAGATCGCGCTCGAGCGGCAACGACACCACCATGTGTTCGCGGGCGCGCTTAATGGCAAACTGGATATGGTCCGCCAGTGTAATGGGGAGGTTAGGGCTCAATTCGTACGAAAGCTGTCCGGTTGCGATATCAGCCAGCTGAGCAGAAAACTCCAGCACCTCGGGGTCGACCTCATCAATAAACGCCAGGTACTTTGAATCAATGCCGTAAAAGGTACGCGTGATGACATCCAGGTCGACCTCATGCGGCATATCGCCAAAGCCGATACCGCGACCCAGCGCGATAAGCTGACGCCCCGCGCCGTCTTCGCAGATGGCAGCGTTATGGTTAATGCGCTGGATAGCCCTCATGGATTCATCGCTCCTACTGAAACGCGCCGCACAGACCATCCGCGCGGCGCGTTCATTCTACCTGCACTTACAGCTACAGTCCAAAGAAGCCTAGGATTTGGTCACGGCTTACGGGCTTGTAGTTGTTGGCATCGAGGCCAACGTCGTAGCGCAGAACCGGGCGCTCGCGATCGCGGTTGCGCGCGTTGGTGCGGTCTCCCCTGCTGTGGATATGCCCGTGCAACATGATGGCGCCACGCGCCTTGCCGTTCCAGCTGAGCATGGGGTAATGGCTCATTACCAGGCGATGGCCCTTCGCGTAACCGGGGGCGACCTCCAGATAATCGCGCACCTCATCCCAAATGTGCGGCGCGTCTGGATCTTCCCAGTCGCCGTCATGGTTACCGCGGATGAGCGTTACGTTCTGACATTCGATGCGCTCGCGCAGGCGCACCGCCTCCGCCAGGGGCAAACGATAGGTAAAGTCTCCCAAGATATAGAGGCGGTCGTCCACAGCCACGCACTCATTGATGGCATCGATGACCTTGCGGTTCATCTCCTCGACCGAATCAAACGGTCGATCCATGTCGTGCAAGATATTCGTATCGCCCAGGTGCAGGTCGGCGGTAAACCACATCATCGTCTCTGTCCTCATTTCGCAACGCGTATAAGACCTGTTTAGTATACAGACGCGGCGATGAGACAGTCACCCAAAGAGCCCGCCGAACAGACCTCGGCGACGCTTGTCCTGCTTTTTCGAAGCGTCATCCCGCGTCTTCTTGCCCTGCCGCTTCTTACGGTCCTGCTCCAACTCATCGTCATCGAGTAGCATATCCCACTCAAACGGATCGTCTGTCAGATCGAACAGGTCATCGTCATCAAACACGTGCGCCTCCATTACCGATTAGCGAGCATCCACAACGTAGTTGAGAAGTCTACGGGCCCGTGCGGACACAAATTCATCCTGTCTGCGTCTTTCAATCGTTTGCCGCAACGCTTGCGCAACGGAACGCTTGCAGATAAGATGGGAACACGGATGGCACCCGTGGCAGCGGGTCTTGCCAACTCCGATACACGTTTTCATCGTGAGAAATGGCCGTCTTCGCTTACGCGGGGGCGGCCACTTTGTTTATCCCTATGTCATCTGATTCTAATGCACAAACATGCGCACGAACTTGTGCTTCCAGCTTGCGTAAGGAGCATAGCGGAATGGCACGTCCAACCACGTTGCCTTGTTCACGATGCTCTTCTTGTGGCTAAACGTATCGAAGCTCTCGTGTCCATGGTACTGCCCCATACCGCTCGCGCCCATGCCGCCAAAGCCCATATGGCTCGTAGCCAAGTGCATGATCGTGTCGTTGACACAGCCGCCGCCAAAGGGCACGTAACGCACAAAGCGCTGCTGAACTGCGCGATCCTGGCTAAAGATATACAGAGCCAGCGGCGTCGGACGATCTGTAATAAACGTCTCGGCCTCGTCTAGGCTCTCAAACGTCAGCACCGGCAAAATGGGGCCGAAGATCTCCTCCTGCATCACGGCGTCATCGGGGGTCACGCCGTCCAAAATCGTCGGCTCGATCTTGAGCGACGACTCGCGCGCCGTGCCTCCAAGCACAACCTTATCGGGGTCGATCAGCCCGCGTACGCGCGCAAAATGCTTGGTGTTGACGATATGCCCGTAATCCTCGTTATCGAGCGGATGCTCGCCAAACATACGGCGGGCCTCCTCCTTGATAAGGTCCAGCAGCTCGTCGTGCACGCGCGCATCGACCAGCAGGTAGTCGGGCGCTACACAGGTTTGCCCCACGTTGAGCCATTTACCAAAGGCGATACGCCGCGCCGCGACCTTCAGGTTTGCCGTCGCATCCACGATGCAGGGACTCTTTCCGCCCAGCTCAAGCGTCACGGGCGTAAGGTTTTTACTTGCACGCTCCATGACGAGCTTGCCGACCGGAACGCTACCGGTAAAGAAGATCTTGTCCCAGTGCTCATCGAGCAGCGCTTCGTTCTCGGCGCGCCCGCCCTCGACAACCGTCACCAGGCGCGAATCAAATGCCTCTTCACAGATTTGCTTGAGCACCGCGCTCGATGCCGGAGCATATGCGCTCGGCTTGATGACCACGGTATTGCCCGCGGCAAGGGCGCCGGCGAGTGGCTCGAGCGTCAGCAAAAACGGGTAGTTCCACGGAGCCATGATGAGTGTGACGCCATAGGGCACGGCCTGCGTCTTGCACACACTCACGGCGTTGGCGAGGTCACACGGACGCAGACGCGGGCGACTCCATCGAGCCACATGCGCAATCTGATGTCGAATCTCGGAAAGCGACGTGCCGATCTCGCACATATAGGCCTCGTCATGCGACTTTCCCAAATCGGTCTTGAGCGCATGGGCGATATCGGCCTCGTGGGCCCGTACCGCATCGCGTAAACTCACGAGCGCACGACGCCGAGCATCGACATCAAACGTGGCGTGCGTCTTAAAGTAGGTGCGCTGATCGCCGACGATGCGCGCAATTTCCTCGGTGTTCATGGCAACCTCCTAGTTCTCGTCCTCAAACATACCACCCGCGACGACCTCGTACATACGCTCGAGCTCCAAACGGTCCATCAAAAGTGGAACAGGGTATAGCGGATTGGCCTCGGCATCGGCATGGGCCGCCATTTGCGGAATATCGGAGCGGCGAATACCCGAGACATATTTGGGGATTCCCAGGGCGGCGTTCATGCGGTCGACCCAATCGATAAAGGCCTCAGCAGCCACGTTGTCCAGCGCATTAGCCGGCGCAATGCCGGCCATGCGGGCGAGATCGGCGAGCTTGGGAGCAGCAGCTTCGCCATAGGCGCGAAGCATGTGCGGCAGGATGATGGCGTTGGCCAAGCCGTGGGGAATCCCGTAACGCCCGCCCAGGCTGTGCGCGATGGCATGGACGTATCCAACATAAGAGCGCGTAAAGGCAACGCCCGCTTTATACGCCGCCGAAAGCATATTGCGGCGCGCACGCATGTTGCCACCGCACTCATAGGCCTCGAGCAAATTGTCGTGGATGAGCTGCACCGCCTGGCGCGCCATCTTGCGCGTATAGGGCGTGGTGCTGCGCCCGATAAAGGCCTCGACGGCATGTGTCAGGGCGTCCATGCCCGTTTGCCCCGTAATGGAGGCGGGCAGGCCGCGCGTAAACTCGGGGTCGTGCACCGCAAAGCGCGGGATCAGCACAAAGTCGTTAATGGGATACTTGTAGTGCGTCTCGTCGTCGGTAATTACCGCTGCAAGCGTGACCTCGCTTCCCGTGCCCGCCGTGGTGGGAACGGCGATGAGCAGCGGCAGGCGACGATGGATACGCAACAGGCCGCGCATCTTGTTGATGGGCTTCTTTGGCTGCGCGATGCGCGCGCCCACGCCCTTGGCGCAGTCCATGGCCGAACCGCCGCCAAAGCCGATAATGGCCTGGCAGGCGCTCTCTCGATACAGAGATGCCGCTTCCTCCACGTTTGAGACCGTGGGGTTCGCACATGTTTCGGCATAGACCGCAGCGCTAATTCCCTTGGACGCGAGCGCTGTCTCGAGCGGTGCCGTGAGCCCCAGACGGGCAATGCCGGGATCTGTCACGATAAGAACATGGTGTATTGAACGCTTTTGAAGCACTGCGGGCACTTCCTCAGCGTGCTCTAAAATGCGTGGCTCGGTATAGGGCAGCACCGGCAATGCGATGCGAAAAACCGTTTGATACGTTCGGCACCAGGCGCGGCGGGCTAGATGCATAAAGGAAGCTCCTTCATTTGTTGATTGGTCAACATTTGCTCGACCGATTGTACTCATCGGAGGTCGCACGAGGTCTAGCAATCGTTAATCAATCAACATCTACACATGCTTAAATTGTTTTATTAAAAATCATTCCTAATAGGCTTCACATTCGGTCTCATTTATGGATAATAGAACTCGTCAAGACGCACGTCCGGAGAGGGCCCTTACGGGACCGGACGAGCGCACCATCGCCATCGATCGAAAGGATCGAATCATGAAGTTTGTTTGCCCCGTTTGCGGTTATGTGGAAGAGTTCGACGGCGACCAGCTGCCCGAGGATTTCAAGTGCCCCCAGTGCGGCGTTCCCGGCTCTCGCTTCCTGAAGCAGGAGGAGGGCCAGCTCGAGTGGGCTGCCGAGCACGTCGTGGGCGTCGCCAAGATGGAGGGCGTCTCCGAGGACATCGTTGCCGATCTGCGCGCCAACTTTGAGGGCGAGTGCTCCGAGGTCGGTATGTACCTGGCCATGGCTCGCGTTGCTCATCGCGAGGGTTATCCCGAGATCGGCCTGTACTGGGAGAAGGCTGCCCACGAGGAGGCCGAGCATGCCGCCAAGTTCGCCGAGCTCCTGGGCGAGGTCGTGACCGATTCCACCAAGAAGAACCTCGAGATGCGCGTTGAGGCCGAGAATGGCGCCACCGCCGGCAAGACCGATCTTGCCAAGCGCGCCAAGGCCGCTGGCCTCGATGCCATCCACGACACCGTGCACGAGATGGCTCGCGACGAGGCCCGCCACGGCAAGGCTTTCGCTGGCCTGCTCAAGCGCTACTTTGGCTAAGCCAACTGCCTGAGACATAACCTCTAGCTCGAAGAAGGCCCGGACCGTATTGGTTCGGGCCTTTTTGTGTCTCGAGGACTCGTTAACGCCCTGAAATAGAGCTATCTTCGGCATCGGTCTCTCGTCAAAAACTAAGTGAGTAGACTTTTCGAAACTTGCCGAGCAGACCATCCGTATTGCTTTATAAAGTCGCAGGTAAATGACTTGTTTCAAAACGGCCTGGTCGCCAAAGTGCCAAAAGCCTACTCACTTAGAACCGCAGCCGTCCACGATCGAGCTGTTTTGCGTCTAACGGGCATCTTTCCGTCGATTACTCCCAATTTTGTCCAGTCAACGAATAGTTCAGACCGGAGTAATGTCTCAGCCCTTTGCTCATCTGAGCTTTTATCACGATATTCAGCATCGAGCATCCTGCATATGGCCTTAACGATCGCGCGGAATCTATCCTCATCGGATATCTGTCTGTGTGTCAGGAGAAGTACATCGTAGCCCATGGCCTGAAGGGCCGTCATGCGGTCAGCGTCACGCAAGCCATCCCCTGCGCGTCCGTGCGAGGCCTTTCCCTGACATTCAATGGCCACCTGTCGCCTGCCGTCCGGCGAAGAAAGAAGTAGGTCGATATATACACGGGACTTTCCCACAATCGCTCGAGCACTTGTGCTTAGCATCACTTCAACATTAAGCTCTATGCCGCAAAAACCTTCGCCTCCCAGGGATCGCGGCAGTGCAAGTAGCAAATACGCCTCGACCTCAAAAGGCGACGCGGCGCCCAATGGAACGAGTTGCGATACCGCTATAAATCTATTGCCGTAACGCATCCCGCAAACATCTGAACAAAAACGGTCAAGGTCTCCGCCCAAAACCAAAGCGTCTCGACGCCATAAATTTGAGGCGGTGCCGTCCTCGGACGGGCAGCGCACCCAACCGAACGTTGTCGAAATCGCGCCCGAATCAATTGCACGCGAAAGCTCCGCCTCAAGTGCCGCCGGCAGGGCACACACCGCAAACAAGCCACACATCTCCGCCAATACCAAAAGAAGCTGAAGATCCGTCAGATGCCGCAACATGATGAATGCCGTCAGTAGAGGAGACGTAATCAAAACCCCATGCTCCGTTCCCAGCACGGATTCCCTGGGAAGCTCACCAAGAAACAGCCGCTGCCTAATGCTGGCAGGACAAGTCCGTTTGTTTCTCGACCGAACCAATGTATACAACGGAAAACCGAGCGCGACCGCAGCCGTCGGGTTGCGGGCGAGATCATATCGCTGCCGGTCTTCTTCCGGTCGTGGAAGCGGCGGACACAAAGCGCGGACTTGAGGAGGCAAACGCCAGTACCTAAAAGCTGATATGTCACAAAGTAGATCCTTCATAGGCACAGGAAAACACGAATTTCAACCCAGTCAGTCACGCATTGGCGCGAACGCACCAAAAATGGCGCCGAACGGACTGCCAAGTTTTCAACAGCCCTCCCCAACTGGCCAAAAGCTTGCCGAGAGCTGGACGAAGCCCTGTTGAAAACCCCATTTTTTCTCATGCAGGAGCTTTGCGCGGCAAGTGAGTAGACTTTTTTGAACATCCCGAGCAGGCCGGTCATCCTGCTTTTCAAAACCGCAGGTAGATAGCTTGTTACAAAACTGCCTGGTCGCCAAAGTGCTAAAAGTCTACTCACTTAGGTTGCAGAGTGCCCATTACAGTCTGAAATAGGCCATCGATAAATTTCGATG
>NZ_QRVG01000034.1 GCF_003459245.1 Collinsella sp. AF23-2 | reverse complement strand
CGGTGGAATACGGAGTAGATAAGGCCTTTGACAGCCAAAACAGTCCGCATTTCACCGCAACTGATTTAACGATGCCCAAAATTACTCTTCAACTCGCCGCGCTCGCGTCCAAATGCGCAAAGCGCCCCGCGAACGAATGCTCGCGGGGCGCTTTGATGTCCGGGCCTTATTTGATCCCGCGGCCCAAGTCTTCGGCGATTTTGTCCACGCCCTTAAGTGCGGCGCACGTCTTTTTGTTGGAGCAATGCCCCGTGCAAACGCCACCCTGGGCGCAGTCGGCGCAGGTGCCCTTTCGGTAGATACGCACACACACGGCGACAAACGCAATGCCGATAACAGCCAACACAACAATATCGATAGGTGCCATAGTAAGCCTCCTCTAGTTAACCACCACTTACTTTACCCCATCTTCCACCTGCCAAAAAGGGACAGGTTTGTTTTGGTCGGTTTTATCTGCGGAAACGCCACATCTTACTTCTGGAGCAAAGCAATCTGTCCCCCATTGCACCAAAAAGCCCGAGTGTCACTGGGACACCCGGGCTCGTGGAAAGGGGCTAATCCTTATTTGGACTTAAGCGGAAACTGCGGCGGAAGAGGTGTTGGTCTCGTCCTCGTCGGTCCAAGCATGCTTGGGCATGGGACGGAAGATCTGGAAGAGCATCGCAGCCAGCAGCACGATGGCCACAACCGTCCAGATACCAAACTGCCCAAGAACAAGCAGGTTATAGAACTGGTTGATGAACAGGCCGATGACCCAAGCAAAGGCACACTCGTAGCCGATGGCAATCGCGGTCCACTTACCGGAGTTCATCTGGTTACGGATGGTGCCGATAGCGGCAAAGCACGGAGCGCACAGCAGGTTGAAGGCACCAAAGGCGACGCAAGCGCCCATGGTCGGGAACATAGCCGCAAACGCGGTCCACAGGCTCGGGTCGGTCTCGCCGGCGTCGGCAACGGACAGCAGCGAGCCGGCGGTGGCGACAACGTTCTCCTTGGCAACGAGACCCGAGACGGTCAGTGCGGTGGCCTGCCAGGTGCTAAAGCCGAGCGGGGCGAAGATCCAAGCGACCAGGTTGCCGAACATGGCAAGCACGGAGTAATCCATGAACTCCTCGGGGATGCCCTCCATGGAAGGCAGGTAGCCAAAGGCGCCGTTGTAGCTACCAAAGTTGGAGAGGAACCAAACGACGACGGTGGACGCAAAGATGACCGTGCCGGCCTTCTTGATAAAGGCCCAGCAGCGCTCCCATACATGCAGCGCCCAAGAGCGGATTGCCGGGAAGTGATAGGCGGGAAGCTCCATAACGAACGGCGTCGGGCGACCGGCGAAGAGCTTGGTCTTCTTGAGCATGAGGCCCGAGGCGATGACGGCAAAGACGCCCAAGAAGTAGAACAGCGGGCTGATCCATGCGGCGGTGGTGGAAGAATCGCCGATGATGGAACCCATGAGCAGGGCGATGATCGGCAGCTTGGCACCGCAGGGAATAAACGTGGTGGTCATGACCGTCATGCGGCGGTCCTTCTCGTTCTCGATGGTCTTGGTGGCCATGACGCCGGGGACGCCGCAGCCCGAGGACACGAGCATGGGGATAAAGGACTTACCGGACAGGCCAAAGCGGCGGAACACGCGGTCCATGATGAAGGCGACGCGGGCCATGTAGCCGCAGTCCTCCAGGAAGGACAGCATCACAAAGAGCAGGAACATCTGCGGGACGAAGCCCATGATGGCGCCGATGCCAGCCACGATGCCGTCGCAGACCAGCGAATCGACGAGGCCACCGTCCTCGGTACCGCCCGCCACGAGAGCGTCATGCACCGCGGTGGTGATACCCGGGACATAGGGGCCGTACTGTGCTGGATCGACCGAGTCGGCGTTGTCGCCCGCAGCCTCAACAGCTGCGTCATAGGCGTCGCGACCCTGACCGAGCACGTACCAGCCGTCGGTGCCGAAGAGCTGGTCGTTGGTGAAGTCGGTCACCGTGCCGCCCAGGGTGGAAACGGCGATGTAGTACACGCAGAACATGATGACCACAAAGATCGGCAGGCCCAGGATACGGTTGGTAACCACGCGGTCGATCTTCTCGGAGGTGCTCATCTTGGCCGGAGCCTTGGTCATGCACTCGTCGATAATGTGGGCAATCACGCCATAGCGCTCGCCGGTGATGATGGACTCGGCGTCGTCGTCGCAATCCTGCTCGCACTGGGCGACCAGCTGCTCGACGCGAGCGGCCTTCTCCTTGGTGAGGTTGATGAGCTTGCAGGCGTCCGCGTCGCGCTCAAACAGCTTGACAGCGTAGTAGCGACGCTTGTTGGCGGGAACGCTCGCCGGCAGGTTGTTCTCGATGTGGTCCAGAACGTCCTCGATGGAGGAATCGAACTTGTGCTCCGGCACCTGGCCCTTGGAAGCAGCAGACTTCTTGACCTGCTCGAACAGCTCCTTGATACCCTTGTTTTTAAGGGCCGAGATCATCATGACCGGGCAACCGAGCTTCTTGGAAAGCTTGTCCGTGTCGATCTTGTCGCCGTTCTTCTCGACCAGGTCGGCCATGTTGAGGGCGACGACCACGGGCAGGCCGGTCTCGATAACCTGAAGCGCCAGGTACAGGTTGCGCTCGAGGTTGGTGGCATCGACCACCTGGACAACGACATCGGGCTCGCCGCTCATGAGGTAGTCGCGCGAGCACTGCTCCTCGGGGCTGTAGGGGGAAAGCGAGTAGATGCCGGGGAGGTCTGTAATCGTGACGTTCTTGTCACTCAGGAGCTTGGCTTCCTTTTTCTCAACCGTGACGCCGGGCCAGTTGCCAACGTAGCCGTTGGCGCCGGTGATCAGGTTGAAAAGCGTGGTCTTGCCGCAGTTGGGGTTACCCGCCAGCGCGACATGGATCTGAGAATCCGCCATTCAATCCTTCTTCCTTGTGTGCCCGCGCTGCTTTCTCCGCACGGGCTGGATAATGTGCTTCAACATTGCAAATTTAAGTTAGAAAAACCTAACTTTATCTGCATAAATAGTTGCCGCGGGCCCTTACTGGACCTCGACGACGGCAGCCTCCTCCTTGCGGATGGAAAGCTCGTAGCCGCGCACGTTGATCTCGACCGGATCTCCGAGCGGTGCAACCTTAACGACCTTGAACGAAGTGCCCTTGATGAGGCCCAGGTCCATAAGGTGACGGCGAAGCGCGCCCTCGCCGTGAAGCTTGACGATGGTAGAGCTCTCGCCCACCTTAACGTCACCCAACGTCTTCATATTCTTTTCCCCCTTTCAGCTTTTATGAAATGCTGCGAACTAACCGACGGTCATGATGTGCATGGCGACCTTGGTATCGATACCAAAGCGTGCGCCCAGCACGGTGACGATGATATTGGCGCCACTCGAGCTCACCACGTGAACCTCACTGCCCTCGACAAAGCCGAGGTCCTTGAGGTGGTGCTTCATGTCCTCATTGCCCTTTACACGAGACACGTGCACGGTTTCGCCCGCTTTCACCATCGAAAGCGGCATGGCCGGCATCTGCGGTCCGCAAGACATGAGTGTGCTCCTAACGTCAGTTCGTCCTCAACATCGACGCAGCAAAAGTTAACCACGTCTATGTTCGCTACAGTAAACTAGCACGTGGTTAACTTTTTGGAAAGGGTCCCTATTCAGTTTTCGGAAAAGTTTCCCATATGAAACAAAAGAGGCGCCGCAAAGAGCGCCTCCCAGAGATGTGACAAAGGGACTGTCCGCAGTCCCTTGTTGCGTTTAGAGCGAGAGGTTTCTGATCGACGTGACACACGAGGCCTCGTCTACGCCCGAAACGCGAAAGACGATGTCCTCGCCGCACTCGCCGTAAAGCGCCATGAGCCCCATCACATCACGGCCGTCGGTATGGCGGTCGCCGATGCTAACCGACACGTCGCTACGATGCTTGGCAATGATGTCGTAGAGCAGCGCAACCGGGCGGGCATGTAGTCCCAACGGATCTTTAATCGTCTTTGTAAACTCGACCATGTCCCCTCCCGCGGCATCGCACATTCGGCCGGCAAACCCAGCCACGTGGTAGTTATTGTAGCGTGAGATGCTTGCCGAGGCCCGCCAGAAGCTCAACCGGAAACTGTGTCCCGTTATTTGGTTGGATTCTGGGTCGCACTTTCCCAAAGGGCCCTGTTCGGGAAACCGTATCCCGTTCTGGACGCAAATTCCGGGTCGTAGTTTCCGCGGAACAACCCTAGCGGAAAGCTCATCCCATTCCGGACGCAGATTCCGGGACGCACTTTCCGCAACGCCCGGTCATCCCATGCCCTCACAATCTCGGCGTATAAAAAACGAGGGAAGGCACGTGTCCTTCCCTCGTTACGGGCAATATGTAGCCGCTTGCCTACATCAGGCGCAGGCTGACGTCCTTGAGCTGGGCGCCGCTAACGGCACTCGGGGCGCCCGACATGAGGTCGGAGCCGCTGGCCGTCTTGGGGAACGCCATGACGTCGCGGATGGAGTCGGAACCGGTGAGCAGCATGCACACGCGGTCCAGGCCCAGAGCGAAACCGCCCATCGGGGGCGCACCAAACTTGAGCGCCTCCATGAGGAAGCCAAACTGAGACTCGGCGCGCTCTTCGGTAAAGCCCAGGAGCTTAAGCATGGACATCTGCATCTCGGCGTTGTGGATACGCATACCGCCGCCACCGGCCTCAAAGCCGTCCATGACAAAGTCGTAGGTGCAAGAACCGGCTGCCAACGGATTGGCCTCGATCTTGGCGATGTCGGTCTCGGTCGGCAGGGTGAAGGGCTGGTGCTCGGCAGCGTAAGCCTTGCGGTCTTCGTCCCAGTGGAACAGCGGGAAGTTGACGACCCACAGGAAGTCGTGGCCCTCGCGCTTGATCTCGAGCGCGTTAGCCATGTGGGAACGCATGCCGCCCAGGATCTCGTCGGAGAGCAGGCGCGGGCCGGCGGCGAACATCACAAGGTCGCCGGGCTCGACGTCCATGCGCTCGCGCAGGGCGGCCATCTCCTCGTCCGAGAAGAACTTGACGATGGGGCTGTTGATGGAGCCGTCCTCGCGGAATGCGATCCAGGCCAGGCCCTTGGCGCCAAACGTGGAGGCCACGCCGGCAAGCTTATCAATCTTGGCGCGAGCCCAGGCACCGGCGCCCTTGGCGTTGATGGCCTTGACGACAGAGCCCTCCTCGTTCGCGGCAGTCGCAAAGACCTTGAACTTGGAGTTGGCGAAGATGTCGGTCAGGTCGACCAAGTGCATGCCATAGCGGGTATCGGGCTTGTCGGAGCCATAGGTGTCCATGGCCTCCCAGTAGTTCATGCGACGCAGTGGCGTGGGCATCTCGACACCCATGCGGCCGAAGGCATCGGCAAGAACCTCTTCGAGCGCGCTCATAACGTCGTTCTGGTCCACGAAGGACATCTCGATATCGACCTGGGTGAACTCGGGCTGACGGTCGGCGCGCAGGTCCTCGTCGCGGAAGCACTTGGCAACCTGGTAGTAGCGCTCAACGCCACCGACCATGAGCAGCTGCTTCAGGAGCTGCGGAGACTGCGGCAGAGCGTAGAAGTTGCCCGGCTGGATGCGGCTGGGGACGATGAAGTCGCGGGCGCCCTCGGGCGTAGACTTGAACAGGGAGGGCGTCTCGACCTCCATGAACTCACGGTTGTGCAGCGCCTCGCGAATGGCAAAGGTAAAGTCGGAGCGCAGCTTGAGGTTGGCCATCATCTCGGGACGACGAAGGTCCAGATAGCGATAGCGCAGGCGGGTGTCCTCGCTGGTCTCGATGCCGTCCTCGATTTGGAACGGCGGGGTGACGGACGTGTTGAGCACCTCGGCATGGTCGGTCAGGACCTCGATCTCGCCGGTCGCGAGCTTGGTGTTGGTGGTCTCCTCGCCACGAGCGCGCACGACGCCGTGGATCTTGATGGGCCACTCGGGACGCATGGTCTCGGCGATCTTAAAAGCATCGCCGTCGGAGTGCTCGGGGTCGAAGGTGAGCTGCGTGATGCCCTCACGGTCGCGAAGGTCGCAGAAAATAAGGCCACCGTGGTCGCGGCGACGGCTCACCCAACCGGTGAGGGTGACCTCTTCGCCCACGTTCTCGCGGCGAAGCTCGCCGCAGGTACGGGTGTGCATGGAATGCTCGTCGATGGGACGGGTCTGGCTCATACCAGTGATCCTCCTTTATGGATCTGTGCCGCCCCGTGTCGTTCCGGGCGGCGTCGTACAGATTTGCCCAGCCTGCGTAAACCGCGCAGCCAGACATGGCGTTCTATCTTATCGCACCTGTGTCGATGTGCCGCGGAAAAGTAGCTCATGCCCAAAGACTTGACGGAGACGAAACAATTGGTGCACCGCGGCCGTCGCCAAGGCGTGCCACGTGCGACAATGTGCCCCAATACAACTGCACTCGGAAAGGCCCGCCATGACTGCACGCCTCATCGTTATGGATATCGACTCCACACTCATCAACCAAGAGGTCATCGACCTGTTGGGCGAGGAGGCCGGCGTGGGCGAGCAAGTAGCGCAGATCACCGAACGCGCCATGCGCGGCGAACTGGACTTTAAGCAGGCGCTCGAGGAGCGCGTGGGGCTGCTTGCCGGCTTGGACGAGAGCGTGTTCGAGCGCACCTTTGAGCGCGTGACCTTTACCCCCGGCGCGCTGGAGCTTGTGCGCTCGGCGCATAGCAAGGGCTGGAAGGTCGGCGTCGTGAGTGGCGGCTTCCACGAGGTCGCCGATAAGATCGTGGCCGCCGCGGGCATCGACTTTTGCCTGGCCAATCGTCTGGAGGTCGTGGACGGCCAGCTCACCGGCAAGCTGGCGGCAGACATTGTGACCAAGGAGTCCAAGCTCATCCAGCTGCTGGATTGGGCGGTTGAGTGCGGCGTCGACATGGCCCACACCGTCGCGATCGGTGACGGCGCCAACGACATCCCCATGATTCAGGCCGCGGGTACGGGCATCGCGTTTTGTGCCAAGCCCAAGACGCGCGAGGCCGCCCCGTTTGCCATCGACGAGCGCAATCTGATGCTCGCCATGGACATCATCCTGCGCGACTAGCCAATCCGTCTAGCAATTGAATCAGTCTGTCCTATAGTTTCCGAACAATTCTGTCTTAGTGTTCGGAAACATACCCTTTGAGTGCTAAACTTTGCGCCGTCGAAGGGAACATATATGGATAAGCGAGATCTAGAGCAGCTGCTGAGCGATGTTGCCGGCGGAGCAGTCACCCCTGCCGACGCCCTCACGCGCATCCAGACGGCTCCGACCGCCGATTTGGGCTTTGCGCAGCTCGACCTTTCGCGCGGGGTGCGCCAGGGAGCCGGCGAAGTTGTCTACGGCGCCGGTAAAACCGCCGAGCAAATTGCCGCCATTATCGAAGCGCTGCGCGATGCCGGCCAGGAGCGCATCCTGGTCACACGCCTGGACGCCAAAAAGGCCGCCCGCACCTCGGAGCTCCTCGGCAACGGCATCGACCTGGGATATGTCCCGGACGCCCAGCTCGCCCTCGCGGGCGGCAAGCCCTCCCCCACCGGCAACGGACGCATCGTCGTCGCCTGCGCCGGCACGAGCGACCTGCCCGTTGCCGAGGAAGCCGCGTTGACGGCCGAGTTCTACGGCAACGAAGTCGATCGCCTCTACGACGTGGGTGTCGCCGGCCTGCACCGCCTGCTTGCGCATGCCGAGGAACTTGCCCAGGCACAGGTGGTCATCGCCATCGCCGGCATGGAGGGCGCCCTGGCGAGCGTCATCGGAGGCCTGGTGAGTTGCCCAGTCATCGCCGTTCCCACCAGCGTGGGCTACGGCGCGAACTTTGGTGGCGTGGCCGCGCTGCTCGCCATGCTCAACTCCTGCGCCAGCGGCGTCTCGGTCGTCAATATCGACAACGGCTTTGGTGCCGCCTACCAGGCAAGTCTTATCAATCATCTGAGCGCCGGCACGTCCTGCGCCCGCTAAGGAGCATTTCATGTCCAACCATCAGCACACGCTTATCATCGACGGCACCTCGGGCATCAGCGGCGACATGACCGTCGCGGCCCTGCTCGACCTGGGCGCCAGCGAGGAGCATCTGCGCGACCAGCTCGCCACGCTGCCGGTCGGCGGCTTTGAGATTGCCGTTACACGCGTAAACAAGCATGGCATCGACGCCTGCGACTTTGATGTTCAGCTGGCAGAGGAGCTCGAGAACCACGACCACGACATGGCCTGGCTCTACGGCAACGAAGCGGGCACCGAGCACACACATGAGCATGAGCACCACCACCATGATCATGGCGAGCACGAACACGAGCACTGCCACGAGCATGACCATGAGGCCCACGGCCATGACCACGATGGCCATCATCACGCCCACCACCATCACCACCGCTCTTTGGCAGACGTCACCGCCATCATCGATGGCTCACGGCTAAGCGATGGTGCCAAGCGTCGTGCCCTCGCCATTTTTTCTGTACTCGCTGATGCCGAGGCAAAGGCTCACGGCAAAACGCCCGACACCGTCCTGTTTCACGAGGTGGGCGCCGTCGACTCCATTGTCGACGTCTGCTCTGTCGCCATCTGCCTCGACGACCTTGGTATTGAGGACATCGTGGTCGAGTCGCTCTCCGAGGGTCACGGCACCATCCACTGTGCCCACGGCCTCATGCCCATTCCCGTCCCCGCTGTCGTCAACCTGTGCCAGGCGGGCAATATCGCCCTCGCGCCTGCACCGGTCGCCGGCGAGCTCGTGACGCCGACGGGCGCCGCCATCGTCACCGCGCTGCGCACGTCCGACCAACTGCCCTCACGCTACCGCATCGAAGCCGTCGGCTACGGCGCCGGCAAACGCCCCTACGAAGGTTGCTCCGGTACGCTCCGCTGCCTGCTCGTTCACGCGGACGCATAGCCATGGATGCCCGCAAGGCAAAAAGCCGCGCTGCCATCGTTACGGCGTTCTCCGAGCTCCTGTGCGAGAAAGACTACGGCAAGATCACCGTCGGCGACATCATCACTCGTGCCCACGTAGGTCGGGCCACGTTCTACGGGCTCTTCAAGAGCAAAGATGACCTGCTCGCTGAGCTCGTGCGCGATATCTGCACCCATGCCCTCGACGATGACGGTACGCCCCTCGATGACCCACTCGTACAGGTCGAGCATATCCTCAACAACCTCTGGAATCGTCGGCAGGGTGTACGGGCACTGGTAGCCGGCGCCGGCTCACGCGTCTTCGCCGACTGTCTCCGCAAGACCATCATGTCGCGCGCAGCCGAAACCGTCCCCGTCGGCCCCGCAGGCCCCGCCGGCACCATGGACCGCAGTTTCCTACTACACCACATAGCCTCAAGCTTCGTAGGAATGGTCCAATGGTGGGCCTGGCACAATTTCCAAGCAGATAAAGCCGACGTAGCCAAAGACTACCTCTCAGCCATAAAGCCCCTCTTCACCTAAGTAAGAAGCTCATCCCAAATCATCGACCCAACGCAGGGCTCCGCGCACCCCAAAGTGTCACTCGCGCCTCAACGCCCCCACCAGCAACAAGCGCCCACCACATCCAAATTCAGATATATATGTTGGTTGCTTGTTCGAACGCAGCTGGATTCCCGCAGGGTTCGGCTAGGTTAACTTTCCGCCGCACTCCGCAGGACGCAAGAAGCTCCCGCCGCACGAAGTGCGCAGCGGGAGCTTCTTGCATGTCCGAGGACGCGGCGGAAAGTTAACCTATGCCGAACCCGGGCGTTATATCAATTGTCTTGGACTAGAACATGCCCAAGAAGCCGTGCACAAACAGTGCAGCCAGAGCGGCACCGACAAACGGAGCGATGCCAGGAACAAGCAGGCCATACTTCCAGTTGTTGTCAGCCTTGTTCTTAATCGGCAACACCTGATAGGCCATGCGAGGACCAAGGTCACGTGCCTGGTTCATGGCGAAGCCGGTGATGCCGCCCATGCCCATGCCAACGGCCCAGACAATCAGACCGACGCAGATGGCGAGCAACAGAACGTTCTCACCAGCACGGCTAGCAGCAGCAAGGATGGCGCTGATGAACACGAAGGTGCAGATAGCCTCGCAGAAGAAGTTGCGGGCATAGTTCGTGCCCTCGGTGGTGGGGTTGGTCGAGAAGATGTTGCGCTGAGCAATGGGATCGACGACGCCTTCGGAAGCCTTGAACTCATCGGCATACATAAACCAAGCGATAACGGCACCCACAAAGCCGCCGAGCATATCGGCAAGCATGAAGGGGATGCAGTTGCCCCACGGCACCAGACCGACGATGCACTGGGCAAGCACCATGGCCGGGTTCATGCACACGGCGCCACCAAAGACAAACAGGCAGACCGAGATGCCAAAAGACCAAGTGGTGATGGCAAACATGTGGCCGGAGCCCTGATACTTGGTGCCCTTAAGCACGGTATCGCAGTGTACGCCCACGCCAAAGATGATCATGAGGGCCGTTGCGCCGAATTCGCAGAGGAGTTTGGTAAGCATAAAACCTTATCTTTCTTGTCGGTTATAAACGATTCGTTTAGGCCGCGCGCTAGTGCTGAGCGACGACAACGCCCAGGCCATCGGGAATGACGGCCACCTTGGCATCGGCACCCTTCATCTCAAAGGCGAGCTTGAGCGCCTCCTCGAGGGTGTTGACCGGCGTCATGTGCATATCCTTAATCATCTGGTGATCGCACAGGTCGGTAACCATGATCACAGGGTGATGTGCCAGGATGCGGGCGAAAATCTGGCTCGTCCACTGATCGGGCAGGGTCTCGTCCTTTGGACGATCGATGCAGGCACGCTCAAACTCTGCCGGATCGTTGTCGGCGATGTTGTGATAGAAGCCCTCGCCACCGTGACCGTCGGCACAACCGGCAACGTCGATAATCACACCGCCCTCGGGAAGCGTGGCCTCGGCAGAGCACATGCCCTTCACGGCCTGGTAGATGTTCTGGTCGAGCGGGTAGCCGCCGTTGGTGGTGATGGCAATCTCGCACTCGACGGGCTCAACGCCGGCAAGGCTCTTTACGAACTCGCAGCCAGCCTCGTGTGCCTTGTGGATGTCGCCGGCGAAGGAGCCAATGACCTCGTGCTTGCCGTTGAGCACCACGTTAAGCACAAAGGCAAGGTGAGCCATCTCGGCAGCGGCAAACATGTCCTCGCTCACGTGGTTATGGCACAGGTTGCCGGCACGCGAATGGGAATCGTTCACAAACTGGCCGTTGTGGTTGTACATGATGGTCTTGTAGCTGGCGATGCCAGGCAGGACGGACTTGCGGCTGCCGGAGAAACCAGCAAAGAAGTGCGGCTCAATAAAGCCCTCGGCAAGCAGCAGATCGCAATCGACGGCAATCTTATTGATGATGCACTCGCCACCAGAAGGCAGGGTGCCGATCTTTTTCATCATGCTGTCGTCAGTCGCGACGTGCATAACGATTTCCTCGTTGGCAACAATTTCCTCGCCGTACTTGTTGACGAGCTCCTCGTGCGTCGACGGACGATGCATACCCGTAGCAACCAAAATACGCACGCGAGCCTCGGGCGCAGCGGAATGGATGTGATGCAGCAGAATAGGCATCGTCACACGCGAGGGAACGGGGCGCGTATGGTCGGAGCTAATAATGACAATATCCTTCTTGCCAGCGCAAAGCTCCCCGAGCGAAGGCGAGCCATAAGGGTTGACAAGCGACTCCTCCACCAGCTCTTCCTGCGATTTCGTGGTCTTTAACTCGTTTTGATGACCTTCCATCACACCCGCGAAGTTCTTATCCTCAAGCTCCAGATGCAACGTCTTGTGGTCAAACGGCAGTTCACATTCAAACAATGACGAGCGCCCTCTTCCTTTCAACTGACACACTAGATAAACCGTTGGAAGGATACGCCGCTCACCGAAAAACTCCACCGTCCACCGACTCATTAACACAACGTTCATATTTGACCCACAACAAAACGGCTGCGATCCCAAACGGGACCGCAGCCGCAACAGCCGTAAGGCGAGAAGCGCCACATGCATCTCAAACCCGATCGATAAGACGCGAGGCGCAAAGCGCACTTTAATCTCTTCAGCCCCAATCCCAGAAGACCGAGGACAAAGAGGCCCGACGGGTTTCCCTCTGAATGCATTCCGCAGCACGAAGCCCCTTCCAAACGCGCGAAGCGCACTATATTCCCTCAGCCAGTAATCCGCCGAAGGCCGGACATCGCAGGGCCCGCCATCAGTTTACTTTTAGGCACACTCCGCAGGACGCAAGAAGCCCTCGCCGCACGAAGTGCGCAGCGAGGGCTTTTTGCATGTCCGAGGACGTGCCTAAAAGTAAACTGATGGCGGGCCCGGACGACTACAGGGCTATCGATTACCCCGTGTTTTGCAATCCTGCCGAGACGCCGGTCACAGTCGAAAGAATCAGGCTCATGTACTCGGCCTTCTTCTCCTCGGCCATCTCGTCCTGGTTCATACGCACCTCGCGAAGGGCGCGGACCTGGGCGATGGACAGGGCGTCGACATAGGGGTTACGCACGCGAACGGCGCAGCCGAGCACGCGACGACGCTGCAGCGGCCATTCGTCACCGACGATGGCAAGGACCCACTTACGGGTGAGCTGCATCTCGGTAAAGACCTTCTCGGACAGATCCTCGCGGTCGCCCAGGTGCAGATACATCTTGGCGATGCGCTGATCGGTCTTGGCGATCGACATCTCAATATTGTCGATAAAGGTGCGGAAGAACGGCCACTCCTGGTAGGCAGCCTTGAGCTGGTCAAGGTCGCCCAGCTGCTCGCAGGCGGTGCCCAGGCCGTACCAAGCGGCCAGGTTAATGCGCGCCTGGCTCCAGCTGAAGATCCACGGAATGGTACGCAGGTCGTCGAGCGACTTGGCGCCCAAGC
Source organism: Collinsella sp. AF23-2 (assembly GCF_003459245.1). Lineage (GTDB taxonomy): Bacteria > Actinomycetota > Coriobacteriia > Coriobacteriales > Coriobacteriaceae > Collinsella. Next base: position 2,421 of record NZ_QRVG01000034.1, on the reverse strand, counting down.
CGCGCTTGGCGGGACGCGAGCCAATCGGCAGCAGACCGACCTCGGTCAGCGGCGTCACGGTCGAGAACCACGGTGTAAAGTCCTCGGTGTTCAGCAGGTCCAGATAGCGCTCGTGGCTTGCGGCGTTAAGCTTCTCGGCCATATCCCAGAACTTCTGCGTGGTCTCGGTGTTGGTTTTCTCGACACTCGGGGCCGACTGCAAAAGCGTTGCGGCGGCAACGGACTCAACATGGCGCTGAGCCAGCGTGCGGTTGCCGTAACGGGCAAAGATGACCTCGCCCTGCTCGGTGAGCTTAAAGAAGCAGTTGACCGAACCCTTGGGCTGCGCCAGCACGGCCTTGTTGGCCGGGCCGCCGCCACGGCCCACGGCACCGCCGCGACCGTGCATGAGCACCAGGTCGATATCGTTCTTCTCGGCCCACTTGGCAATGCGCTCCTGCGCGGAGTGCAGCGCGAGCATGGCCGTGGTAGGACCGGCATCCTTGGAGGAGTCGGAATAGCCCAGCATGACCTCCATGCGGCGGTTGGTCTGGGCAAGGCGCTTTTGCACCACAGGCAGCGTAAGCATCTGATCGAGCACGTCGACGCAGCCCTCGAGGTCCTCGAGCTGCTCGAACAGCGGGATCACGTCGAGCTCGGGGACATCCTCCTCGTGTGCAAAGGACAGGTGGGCAAGCTCAAAGACGTCGGCCACATGCTGGGCGCTCTTGGTAAACGAGATGATGTAGCGGTGCGCCATCTTCTTGCCGTAGCGCTTTTGGATGGAGCCGATAGCGCGGAAGGTATCGATGACCTCGCGCGTCATGGGCTGCAGGTCGCCATGGATACCGTTCTCGTGGATATCCTTAAGGGCGCGGGCATGCACCACGGAGTGCTGACGGAACTCCATCTCGACCATATGGAAGCCGAAGGACTCGACCTGCCAGATGATGGTTTGGACCGGGCCGTAGGCAGCACGGACGGCACCGCAGGCGGCCAGCGAACGCTGGACGACGCGCAGGTCATCCAGGAACTCGTCGGCGCTGTGGTACATGGTGTCGGTGATACGACGGACGGTGGCGTTCAGGCGGTCGGCCATGACGAGCATGACGGCGCGATGCGGCTCGTGCTCGGAGATCAGCTCGGCGCGGGCCGTGTAACGAGGGCTCATCTCGACCTGATGGTTCCACAGGTTAATGAGCTCGGCCGACGGCTTGCTGTAGGTAGCCTCGAGCGTGAGGTTGCGGCCGATGTGGCGGCACTTGTCCTCGAGCTTGAGCACCATGTGCGTAAAGTACTTGGCGGCGACCTCACGGCTCACCTTGGCGGTGACGTTGGGGTTACCGTCGCGGTCGGAACCGATCCAGCTGCCGGGATGGAAGAACGCCGGGCACAGCGGCGGCACAGTACCGGCCTTGTCGCCCAGCACCCAATCGTCAAAACGACGATAGATAACGGGGATAACGTCGAACAGCGTGTTATCGAAGATGTCGATGATGGTATCGGCTTCCTCGACCGGCGTGGGCTTCTTGAGCGCGATGGGACTCGTACGCACCAGGGCGTCGATCTCCTGCAGCATATGGCGCTCGTTCTCCACCAGGTCGGAGCCGCCCAGACGCGGACGCTCCTCCAGCAGGTTGGAGATACGGCGGATCTTGCCCTCGACGGCCTTACGACGGGCCTCGGTGGGATGTGCGGTAAAGACAGGGTGGAACTCGAGCTTGTCGAGCAGCTCGTTGGCACCCTCGACACCCAGCTCATTCACCAGCTGGTGATAGGCAACGGTAAGCTCGTTGGCAGGATCGACCTCGGTATCGGTCGACGCACCGGCCTCGCGCTCGCGCAGCTGCGCCACACGGTAGTTCTCCTCCGACAGGTTTGCCAGATGGAAAAAGCTCGTAAAGGCGCGAACGATGACCTGCTGCTTATCGAGCGGCAGGCTGTCGATCAAATCGACGACCTCACGAAATGCCACGGCAGTGGGCTCGTCGGCGGTGGGCACGCCCTGCTCGTCGACGGCTTCGTCGGCAGCGCAGGTACCGGGGTTGCCGGCATTGACCACAATCTCGGCTGTCAAAATCTTGTCGAACAGGTCCGCGATCTCGGGATCATACTCGCTAAGCACACGGCGCTCCAGGCGCAAGAACAGCGCCAGATTGTCGCGCAGCTCCTCGGGGATCTCGATCTCGGCGAGACGCTCCCTGGACTCGGCATTCGAGCCGATTCGGTTAACGAGGCGGTTGACCACGGCAGCGACGCGCGCCGCGGCTTCGGGTACAGACTGGTTGCTTAGGTTCTCAGCCACGTTTCCTCCCATTCCTCCTTCTATGCACGTAACATGCGGTATTCATTATAGGCGCTTGAGAAATACTTTCGACACTGATTGCGCTTTACCACACAAAAGTATTTTCTGCACCTTGATTCTCATTTTCATTGCAACGG
>NZ_QRVG01000033.1 GCF_003459245.1 Collinsella sp. AF23-2 | reverse complement strand
GGGGCCCGTTCAGGCTGTTGCGCTGAGATTGAAAATCAACCTCTTTACGAAAATGCAAGCAAATGTTCACACGTCAACAATTGATGAGCACCTTGCGACCGATTGTGGCTCCGGAGACGCGTTAATCCTCCATGCCGAGGTCGATCGTCGTGCCCTCGAAGATTTTGTTGACGGTGCGGACGGCGCACATCTTGCCACACATGGTGCAAGTGCCCTCGGTGGCGGCGGGGGACTCCTCGTAGCGCTTCTTGCCCGTAACCGGGTCGAGCGCGCACTTCCACATGGCGTCCCAGTCGAGCTTGCGGCGTGCCTGGCCCATCTTGTCGTCCATGTCGCGGGCGTGGGGCACCTTTTTGGCGATGTCGGCGGCGTGTGCGGCGATCTTGGTGGCCATGAGGCCGTCGAGCACATCCTGGGCGTTGGGCAGGCATAGGTGCTCTGCCGGTGTCACGTAGCACAGGAAGTCGGCACCGGAGCTGGCGGAGATGGCGCCGCCGATGGCAGCGGTGATGTGGTCGTAACCCACGCCGATATCGGTCACCAGCGGCCCGAGCACATAGAACGGAGCATTGTGGCACAGGCGCTTCTGCAGCTTCATGTTGGCGGCGATCTCGTCGAGCGCCATGTGACCCGGGCCCTCGACCATGACCTGGACGCCGGCGGCCCAAGCGCGCTTGCACAGCTTGCCCAGCTCGATCATCTCAGCGGTCTCGGTGGCGTCGTTGGAGTCGTAGAGGCAGCCCGGGCGGCAGGAGTCGCCGAGCGAAATCGTCACGTCGTACTCGTGGCAAATCTCGAGCAACTCGTCGTAGAACTCATAGAACGGGTTCTCGTTACCGGTGACCTCCATCCAGCCAAACAGCAGTGAGCCGCCGCGGCTCACGATGTTCATGAGGCGGCCGGTCTCCTTAAAGGTCTTGGTGACCGACTTGTTGATGCCGCAGTGAATGGTCATAAAGTCCACGCCGTCCTCGGCATGCGCGCGCACGACTTCGAACAGGTCGTCCTTGGTGAGCTTGACCAGCGGCTTTTCCATGTAGCCGATGGCGTCGTACATGGGAACGGTGCCCACCATGAGCGGCGTCTCGTCGATGAGCTGCTGGCGGAACTGGCGCGTCTTGCCCGAGTTGGAGAGGTCCATGATGGCGTCGGCGCCAAAGTCCTCGGCGATCTTGACCTTCTTCCACTCCTCGGCGGCATCGGCCTTATCGCCCGAGATGCCCAGGTTGACGTTGACCTTGGTGGAAAGGCCCTCGCCGACACCAAAGGCGCGCATGCCCTTTTTGATATGCACGATGTTGGCGGGGATGGCGATGCGGCCGTCGGCCACGCGCTCGCGGATGTACTCGGGGTCGCGATGCTCGCGCTCGGCGACTTCTTTCATCTGCGGCGTGATTTGCCCGGCGCGGGCGAAGTCGATTTGCGTGACGAGCTTGGGCTCGGTCTGTGTGCTCATTGGCACGGCTCCCTTCGTTGGCATTACCCATATCAGGTTTGCGGGTCAGGGCGGGCGCACCCAATCTCAGCCTGCCGTCTTGTCCTGCAAGCTCCCCGTTATGTCATGGGCTCAAGTATAGCCTGAATGGGTACGATTGGGCCAACGAGCGTGCCTGTGGGGAGGCGAACATGGAAGACAAGCATCTATATCGAGAGACGCAATGGGATGTATCGGCCGAGGAAAGCCGTGCGCACCATGGCCTTGTCGCGATTGGTTTTGCGGTGCTTGCCGCGCTGGTGATTGCCTTTTGTATCTGGACGTTTGGCGGTCGCGGCGGCGCTGCATGGGAGTTCGAGGCTGATGATAGCCTACCGATTATGACGATGAGGAGTACTGGCGGTAATGCCAATACGCTCGCCGTTCCGGGCGATTATTGGTACCCGCGCGATGAGTTTGTGCAGTTGCAGCTGAGTGGTGGGTCCATTCCAGGTGAAGAAATCGAACGCGTGACGTTTGACGCGGCGCTCAAAACGCTCACGGTGAAGCTCAAAGATCAAGGAGATGTGCCCACGACCATGGATATCGCCCTGACGGAATGGCGTCTGGAGCCTCCGACGGGTGTTGCGGTTTCCGAGGTTGAGCACGTCAAGATTGTCTATCAGGACGGTTCGACAAACGGGATTGCAAAGGCCGACGGTCTAGCAGAATAGGTGTCGAGCCTAGCCAGCCAATTCATAAAAGTTGCGGTGGAATAGTTCCTGATTGTGCGATAAAAGGCTCAAATAGGAACTATTCCACCGCAAGTTATATAGAGAAGGCTGAGCGGGTCAGTTTTGGGTGGCGGGCCTAGAGCATCTGTTCGTTGATGAACACGAGGGTGCCTGGGTATGAGATCTCGGGGGCGTGGCGATAGCCGATGTTGAACTCGGTGAGACGGCCGGCGTCCTCGAGTCCGTTTGCTGCCATCCAGCGCACCATGGAGCCGCGCGCCTTTTTGCTGGCGGTCGAGCGCTGGATGGGCTTGCCGTTGCGGATGCCTTCGCCAAAGAGACATGTGACGACCGCGGCATCGGTGGTGATGCGGGGCAGAACGGCTTTGGCGTATTCCGCGCTGGCGAGGTTGACGATCGTAGCGTTGGAGCCCGCCGGAGCGACGACCCGTGCGAGCTTGTCGCCCCAAAACGCGTAGAGGTCTCGGGCGTTGTCGACGGCGAGCTTGGCTCCCATTTCGAGCCGATAGGGCTCAACGCCATGGAAAGGCCGCACACATCCGTACAATCCGGAGAGGATCCAGAGATGGTTTTGCAGCCAGTCGAGCTGTGCAGTATCCATGACCTCGGGCGCCATGCTTTGGTATTGGATGCCGTGGTAGGACATGACGGCGGGGGAGATTCGGCGCGCGATATCGGGATCGGCGAGGTCGGCATCGCTCAGGACGGGCATAAATTCGTGAAGCGTATCCAGGCACGTTGTAAGCAGCCTGTCGCTCACGTTCCAAAGGGCCTGAAGACCTGCTGCGCCATCCTCGCGTTCGATGCCTAGCAGTGCCTGATGGAGCCGGGCCGTCTGATGTGCAAAAGGCGGTATGCCCAAAACGTCAAAGGCATCTTGAGCTGTCCGCATCTGTTTGGCGGGCGAAATGACGACCTGTAGCACGGAATCCTCCTCCCGCTAAAAAAGTTGCGGTGAAATACAGACCGCTTTCCCCGTTGGAAGGCCTGATGAATCCGTATTTCACCGCAAGTTACAAGGGTTGGTTAGGCGCGCTCGAGGAAGGCCTTGTAGCCGCGGTAGGCCTCGTAGATATCGGCCTTGTTAGCGACCTCCCACAGGGCGTGCATGGACAGGACGGCAACGCCGGAGTCGATGACGTTCATGCCGTACTTGGCCATGATGTAGGCGATGGTGCCGCCGCCGCCCGCATTGACGCGGCCGAGCTCGCAGGTCTGGAAGTCCACGCCCGCCTCGTCCATGATATCGCGGACGAGGGCCACGTACTCGGCGTCGGCGTCGTTGGAGCCGCCCTTGCCGCGGCTGCCCGTGTACTTGTTGAAGCACAGGCCGCGACCCATGAAGGCTGCGTTCTTGGTCTCGAACTTGCCGGCATAGCCCGGGTCGAAGCCGGCGGACACGTCAGAGGAGAGCATGCGGCTGCGGGCGAGTGCGCGGCGCAGGGCCAGCGGGCTGTCCTCGCCGGCGAGCGTCATGATCTCGGCGACGGTGTTCTCGAAGAAACGGCTCGTCATGCCGGTGGCGCCCACGGAGCCGATCTCCTCCTTGTCGACGATGAGCGTGATGCTCGTACGCTCGACATCTGCCACGTTGATCTGGGCGAGCATGGAGGGGTAGGCGCAGACACGGTCGTCGTGGCCATAGCCCAAGATCATGGAGCGGTCGAGACCCATGTCGCGGGCGGGGCCGGCGGGCACGACCTCGATCTCGGCGGAGAGGAAGTCCTCCTCCTCGACGTCGTACTGCTCCTTGAGGATATCCAGGAACATCTGCTTGACGGGCTCCTTGGGGGCGTCCTTGTCGTCCTCATCGAACTTGACGGGGCGGCCGCCCACGATCACGTCGAGGATCTCGGCATCGACGGCATCCTTGGCAGGCTTGGACATCTGCTCACTCGAGAGGTGAATCAGCAGGTCGGAGATGGTAAAGACCGGGTCATCCGCCTTGTCGCCGATGTTGATGTCGACGGTGGTGCCGTCCTTTTTGCAGATGACGCCCACGAGTGCGAGCGGGGAGGCCACCCAGTGGTAGCTCTTGACGCCGCCGTAGTAGTGCGTGTCGAGGTAGGCCATGTCGCCGGCTTCAAAGGCGGGATTCTGCTTAAGGTCCAGGCGCGGCGAGTCCACGTGGGCGCCCAGGATGTTAAAGCCCTGCTCGAGCGGGGCGGTGCCCAGGTTGACGAGCATAAGGTCCTTGCCGTGGTTGGCGGCGTACACCTTGTCGCCTGCCTTGAGCTCGCGGCCTTCGGCGATCACGGTCTCCAGATTGACGTAGCCCGCTTCCTCGGCCATCTTGATACCGGTCTTGACGCACAGGCGCTCGGTCTTGTTCTCGCTCAAAAACTGCTTATAGCCGCGGCAAAGCTCCTCGAGCTCCTCGATTTGCTGTGGCGTGTACTTTTTCCATGCGCAGGGACGCTCCATGACGCAGGCTCCTTTCGGATCGATCGTGCTGGTTGATGTACCGTGAGCCATCGTATCACGCGCGGGCTCACGGTGGCGGGGGAGCTTGATGTGTGGTGGCCGCGGGGCGGGGAGCGTGTAAACTGGTGTGAGCAAACCGTGCCCAGCCCAAAGCGAGGTATTCAATATGTCTGACAAGCGCCGCACCTTTGCCGTTATCGACGGCAACTCGCTCATGCACCGCGCCTTCCACGCCGTGCCGCCGACCATGAACGCGCCGGACGGTCGCCCCACCAACGCGATCTTTGGCTTTCTGAACATGTTTCTCAAGATGATCGACGCCTTTAACCCCGACGGTGTGGTCGTGGCGTTTGACAAGGGCAAGCCGCGCGTGCGCATGGAAATGCTGCCGCAGTATAAGGCGCAGCGCCCGCCCATGGACCCCGATCTGCACGCGCAGTTTCCGATGATTAAAGAGCTGCTCGCCGCGCTCAACGTGCCCATTTTGCAGTCCGAGGGCTGGGAAGGCGACGATATCCTGGGAACCATGGCGCGCCTGGGCGAGGAGGCCGGCTGCGACATGCTGCTGGTGACCGGCGACCGCGACATGTATCAGCTCGTGACCGAGCACGTCAACGTGGTCTCGACTCGCAAGGGCCTGTCCGACGTGGCGATCATGACGCCCGAGAGCGTGGACGACCTGTATCACGGCATCACGCCGGCGCTCGTGCCCGATTTTTACGGTCTGAAGGGCGATACATCGGACAACATTCCCGGCGTACCGGGCATCGGCCCCAAAAAGGCGAGTGCGCTCATCGCGCAGTACGGCAGCCTTGACGAGGTCATCGCGCATGCTGACGAGGTCAAGGGCAAGATGGGAGAAAACCTGCGCGCACACATCGACGACGCGCTGCTGAGCCGTAAGGTGGCGACCATCCGCACCGATGCGCCCGTCGAGCTCGACTTTGACGAAACATCCTTCCCAGCGTTTTCTGCCGATGAGGTTTCCGCGGCGCTGGGTACGCTTGGTATCACCGCCATGCAGAACCGTTTCTTGGCGCTGATCGGCGGCGAGGGTGGCGCTGCTGCCAGCACGTTTGAGATTCCCGCCGTTTTGCGCGCAGCCGCCGGCGATGCTGGCGCGCTTGGTGCCGTTGCGGCTGAGGTCTCCCGCGTGATTGATGCCGGCGAGTGGGTCGCCGCCGTGGTGGACGATGACAAGGAAGAGGGCGCGCTCTTTGGGCTGACGTGCACGCTGTGGTTGGCGACGTCCAAGGGCCTGTTTGCGCTCGAGGAGGGCGACAGCGGTGCGGCGGCTGAGGTTGAGGGCTTCAACTTCGCCCACGGCGTGATTGCCGGCGTGCTCGCGCGTCTGTTTATGGAAGGCCGTGTGGCGAGCCCGGATATGAAGGCGCTTTTGCATGAGCTTTCGCCCATCGATTCTTCTGAGCTCGAGCTCATGGATCCGCTGGCAGTCGATTCCACGCGCATCTTCGATACCGTTGTTGCCGCCTACCTGTTGGATTCCGACCGCTCCGAGTTTGACGAGGTGTATCTGGCCGATACGTATCTGCAGATGGCGCTGCCTGCGGCGCGCGGCGCAGAGGGTGCTGGCGAGGACGCTCCTGCGCCCGCCGCTCGCACGGCGGCCTTGACGCTGGCGCTGGTTGCACCGCTGCGTGACCGCATGGCCCGCGAGAACGCCGCCAACGTGTTCGATGGGATCGAGATGCCGCTCGTGCCGGTGCTTGCCAAGATGGAGCGCGCGGGCATGCTCGTGGACCCCGACCGCCTGCACAGTCTGTCCGAGGGCCTGGCGACCCAGATTGCCGATGTCGAGCGCAGCATTCGCGACCTGGCCGGCGACGAGACCTTTAACATCGGCAGCCCCATGCAACTCTCGCACGTGCTGTTTGATGTTATGGGACTTCCGACCAAGGGCCTCAAAAAGACCAAGCGCGGCTACTATTCGACCAACGCCAAGGTGCTGAGCGACCTTGCCCACGACCACGAGATCGTGCGCCTGATTTTGGACTGGCGTGAGAAGTCCAAGATTAAGTCGACCTATCTGGACACGCTGGGCCCGCTGCGCCGTGGTGACGGGCGTGTGCACACCACGTACAACCAGACCATCACCGCGACGGGGCGTTTGTCTTCGAGCGACCCCAATCTGCAAAACATTCCGACGCGCTCGGAGCTGGGGCGTACCGTCAAGACGGCGTTCTCGGCGGGCGAGGGCAGCGTCTTTTTGGCGGTGGACTACTCGCAGATCGAGCTGCGCCTGCTCGCGCATCTTTCGGGTGACGAGCACCTGGTGCGCGCCTTCAACGAGGGCGAGGACTTCCATGCCGAGACGGCCGCGCGCGTATTTGGCGTGCCGGTGTCCGAGGTGACACCCGACCTGCGTAGCCGCGCCAAGGCCGTGAACTTTGGCATCGTGTACGGCCAGCAGGCCTATGGACTGTCGCAGTCGCTGCACATCTCGATGGCCGAGGCGCGCGATATGATCGATCGCTACTACGAGGCCTACCCGGGCGTGCGCACGTTCCTCGACAATGTGGTGGCGCGAGCCAAGCAAACGGGCTATGCCGAGACCATGTATGGCCGCAGACGCCATATTCCCGAGCTCAAGGCCAAAAACCCACAGCTCCGCGGCTTTGGCGAGCGCACGGCCATGAACCACCCCATGCAGGGCACCGCCGCCGACATCATCAAGATCGCCATGGCCCGCGTAAGCCGTCGCTTGGAAGAAGAAGGCTTTGCCGCCCACATGATCCTGCAGGTACACGACGAACTGGACTTTGAGTGCCCCGTCGACGAAGTCGAGCGCCTCACCGCCATGGTCCGCGACGTCATGGAACACGTAGTAGACCTCCGCGTACCGTTGATCGCCGAAGCCAGCACCGGCATAACCTGGGCCGACGCGAAATAGGGAAGCACTCCGTAAGGCAAGCTCGCCCAAGACGCAAGCCCCCACATACTTAAGATTTGGGACAAACACTACTGATTTATTTGTCCCACAGTAACCAAAACAGAGGGGAGCCCCTTCCAACAAGGGGCTCCCCTCTGCTCAAATCATTTCAGCTAAGTATCTAGACACTCAAGACGCCATCTTGGCGGCAGGAAAGTAAACCTAGGACCTGGCCGGGCGGCGCGGATTAGTTTTTCGTAGATTCCGCACGAGCCGGAAAGCACTTAATGTGCTTTCCGAGCGAGCCCAGGACCTGACCGAACGAAAAACTAATCCGCGCCGCCCGGCCAGGTCCGACGAGCCACGTTACCGAGCCGCCAGGATGGCGTCGATGAGCGTCAGTACGCCCCCGTCGTTGTTGCTCGGAATGCGCCACTTGGCATGCGCGTTCATGTGCTCCTCGGCATTGTCCACGATAAAGCTATGCCCGACGCGCTCGAGCATGGGAATATCGTTGTAGGTGTCGCCCACGGCGGCGGCGTCGGCGATATCGATGCCCAGGTGGTCGCACAGGTGCGCGACGCCCGACCCCTTGTCGACGCCCAGGTTCATGAAGTCGATCCACTCGCGCCCGGCGTTGGTGACGTAGAGCTTGTCCGAGAACTCGGGGCTGTAGTCCTCGCGAAACGCTGGCTCGGCATCGTAGGCGGGGAAGAAGATCGAAATCTTGTTGGACTCGATATCAAGGCCCTCAAAGCTATCGACGTAGTTGATCGTGTTGTAGTACACGCTGATCTCGTCGTGGTACTGATGGTCGCGGGCGAGCACATAGAACTCGTCGTAGCAGCACAAGACGGGAACGGCACGCGGGTCCTCCGAGGCACGGGCGAGCACCTGCTGATACAGCGCCACATCGATGTTGCTCTTATAGATATAGCTGCCGCGATAGATGACGCAGGCTCCGTTGTCGGGACAAAAAGCAAGGCGGTTCTTAATGCTTTCGAACATTTCCTCGAGTTTGGGGGCGGGGCGTCCGCTGGCGGGGCAGAATACAATGCCTGCGTCGGCGAGCTTGTCCAGGCGCTCATCAAGACCCTGCGGCAACACGCGCTTGTCGGTGAGCAGCGTCTTGTCCATGTCGACGGCGAGAATCTTAATGCTTCCGATATTGGTGTCCGATTCGTAAGTTTGCATAAAAGCGCGCCTTTCGTTTCGAAATTGTTTCAGACGTTATAACCATCAACCAGTAACTGAGCGTATTGTCGCAGGAACGGAGCGTATTTGCACCACGCTTCACAAAGTAATGAAAAAACTTTTCAGAAATTTGAATTTGTCGCTTGTGCTGCGGGCACTTTAGCGTAATATAGCGACCATCGAAAACGGAGACGGAAATACAACCGCTTACCGAAGAAAAGGTACCGTTTACGATATTAGAATTGCGCCCGGCGATAGGTGAAAGGAGAGGCAGATGCAGTTCGTAAAGATCATCACCACTGCAGATAATGCCATCCGACGCCAGCGCGCAATTTCCCGACGACGATAACAATCGTCTCTGTTCGTATGGGGTGAAATGCCCCAACAGAGTCATTTTGAGGTCGTTGGGTTTTAGCACGATATAAACGCATGTTTCTAGAGCATGCTGTGCTGCTTTTTGCTATTTAACCTGATATTGCACGGTTTTTTGACCTCGAAATGACTTGCAACTGACCGATGTTCTAACTAGCTACCAAGGGCGAAAGGAAACAGCCATGAGCAAGGAAAAAGTCGTTCTCGCATATTCCGGTGGTCTTGATACATCCGTATGTGTCAAGTGGCTCCAGGACGAGAAGAATCTCGATGTCGTTTGCGTCTGCGGCAACGTGGGCCAGGAGGAGACCGGCTTGGATGCCAAGAAGCAGAAGGCGCTTGACCTGGGCGTTCTCGATTGCCAGGTGCTCGACCTGCGCGACGAGTTCTCCGATGAGTTCCTGACTAAGGCCATCGCCGCAAACTCCATGTACGAGAACAAGTACCCGCTGCTCTCCGCGCTGTCTCGCCCGCTGCTCGCCAAGAAGCTTGTCGAGGTCGCTCACGAGTTTGGCGCGACCTACGTCGCCCACGGCTGCACCGGCAAGGGTAACGACCAGGTTCGTTTTGAGGCTGCCGTCAAGGCCCTCGACCCCGAGCTTAAGGTTATCGCCCCGGTTCGCGAGTGGGATCTGAAGTGCCGTCCCGATGAGGTTGCCTATGCTCACGCCCACAACGTGCCGGTTCCCGAGGGCGCCAACGACAACCCCTATTCCATCGACGACAACCTGTGGGGTCGCGCCATCGAGTGCGGTCACCTGGAGGATCCCTGGAACGAGCCGCTCGACGACGCCTGGGTTATGACCAAGAACCCCGAGGACACGCCGGACACCCCGACCTACACCGAGATTGAGTTTGAGGCGGGCAAGCCCATCGCCGTCGATGGCAAGAAGATGAAACTCTCCGAGATCGTCATCGCCCTCAACAAGATTTCGGGTGACAACGGCTTTGGCCGTCTCGACCTGGTCGAGGATCGTCTGGTGGGCCTCAAGAGTCGCGAGTGCTACGAGGTTCCTGGCGCCCTGACGCTCATCACCGCCCACAAGGCGCTCGAGGACATCTGCGTCGAGGGCGACCTGCTCAAGACCAAGATTAAGCTCGAGCAGGATTGGGCCACTGCCGTGTACAACGGCCAGTGGTACAGCCCGCTCAAAAACGCGCTCGATGCCTTTATGGCCGACACCCAGAAGTTCGTGACCGGCACCGTCCGTCTGAAGTTCTTTAAGGGCAACTGCCATGTCGTCGGCCGCAAGAGCCCGTTTAGCCTGTATGACTACGGTCTGGCTACCTACGACCGCGACACTACGTTTGACGAGAAGGCCAGCGCCGGCTTTATCGAGATCGATACGCTGTCGCTCAAGACGTGGGCTAAGGTCCAGGGCCCCAGCTCTGCTGCCGCCCAGGCCTAGCGCCTCCTTCCTTTGGTATCCGCGCGGCCCATCCGCGTGATACATAACGGGCGCATGGGGTCCCTACCTTTCGTTATGCTTGCTGACACTTCTTAACATCGGTGGCCCCTACGTTCCGCCCGCATATATGATGCCGCGTCTGCGGCTGAGTCCGAGCCCCGCCGGGGTTGTCCGGCGGGGCTCCTCCTATCAATTTGACGGCCCTGCGCCTATATATATGGGGAGTATCCATTATGTTCAATGCTATCGCGCATGCTTTACTTGCCCTCGCGCCCGAGTTCGATGCTGCAAAGGTCGAGGACGTTCCTATGAGCCTAAAGGCCTGGATCGATGGTTCGCAGGGCAACATTCGGAGGGAGACGTTGGGCGCCAAGTGCATGGCGCGTCACTTCTTTGCAAATTAGCTATATGGCCTCGCACATGGTGGGGAATATACAAAACTAGCGGTTGAGAAATCGCTTTAGCGACAGGGCGCATTGCTTTGGGCGCTTGTTTTGGGATTTGATGAAAGGGGACGGTTCCATGGCTCTTTGGGGCGGTCGTTTTGAGGCAGGCGTGGCCGAGGTCACGCAGGAGTTTGGCGCGTCGTTGCCGGTTGACAAACATCTCTATAAGCAGGATATCGCCGGATCTAAGGCACATGCCAAGATGCTGGCGGCCCAGGGCATTATCAGCGCCGAGGACGAGCAGGCGATTGCCGAGGGCCTGACCGGAATCGAACAGGATATCGATGCCGGCAACTTCACCTTTGATATCAACGACGAGGACATTCATATGTCCATCGAAAGCGAGCTGACGCGTCGTATCGGCGAGGCTGGCAAACGCTTGCATACTGGGCGTTCGCGCAACGACCAGGTGGCGACCGATACGCGCCTGGGCGTCAAGGCGCTGGCCAAGGAGCTCATGGAGGCCAATCTTGAGCTGCGCCATGTGCTGGTGGATGCGGCCAAGAAGTACGACAAGGTGATTCTTCCGGGCTACACGCATATGCAGCACGCTCAGCCCGTGCTGCTCTCGCATCATCTGCTGGCGTATTCCTGGATGTTCGCGCGCGACTTTACGCGCCTGAAGGCCGCCTTTGATGCCGCCGACAACTGCCCGCTGGGTGCTGCCGCGCTTGCCGGTACGAGCTATCCGCTCGATCGCCAGATGACGGCTGCCGAACTTGGCTTTGCGGGCGTGATTCCCAACTCGCTCGATGCGGTTTCCGACCGTGATTTCCTGCTCGATCTGCATTACGCCGGATCCGTCATGGCGATGCACCTGTCGCGTCTTTCCGAGGAGATCGTGCTGTGGTCGAGCTCCGAATTTGGCTTTATCACGCTTTCAGACTCCTACTCCACCGGCTCGTCCATCATGCCGCAGAAGAAGAATCCCGACTTTGCCGAGCTTATCCGCGGTAAGAGCGGTCGCGTGTACGGCAACCTGGTGCAGCTGCTGGTAACCATGAAGGGCCTGCCGCTCGCTTATAACAAGGACTTGCAGGAGGACAAGGAGGGCGCGCTCGATACCGCTCACACGCTCATGCAGTGCCTGTCCGTTATGGCCGGAATGATTTCGACCTGGACCGTCAACGAGGATGCCATGGCGCGCGAGTGCGGCGTGGGGCACCTTGCCGCCACCGATGTTGCCGATTACCTGGCAAAGCGCGGTCTACCGTTCCGCGAGGCACATGCCGTGGTGGGGCACCTGGTCCTGATGTGTGAGAAGCGCGGCTGCAATCTTGAGGACCTGCCGTTTGAGGTGTTCCAGGAGGCAAGCCCGCTCTTTGAGCGCGATATTACCGAGGCGCTCGATATCCCGTCGATTGTCGCCGCGCGCACGGCCGAGGGCGGTACCGCCCCTGCCGCCGTTGCCGTGCAGCTGCAGAGTGCCGAGGCGCAGCTCGTGGCCGACGAAGGCGTGTTTGGATCGCTAACCAAGGTTGTCGAGATGGGTCACGGAGCTAATTAGCTTATAGGATGCGTCTGTCTGGTGCGTTCATCATATCTTGCCTTTACGGGCGCTCGCTACGGTGGGCGCCCGTTTTGTTATAGGGAAGGAAGGAGCTTGTCGAGAACTTTTGCAGGACCTTTGGGCAGGTTGTGATGGGGGTGCGTTCACGGGCGGCAATCGACCGTCCGTTCTGTTCGTTGCAGTTGGAAGTGGGGCGGATGGTACTCTAGTCGGGCTTCGGAACAGAAGTGACACATATGGAGCGCTTCAATTAATAATAACGCTTCAATAAACGGCTTTTTGTTTAACTGCAGCTAGAACTCTGTTACGATGCAGTCCAGGCGGGTGCCGGAATGGGACTTGGGCACGCGCGAACCTACTTGAAAGGCTACCTTATGGCTATCGAGAAGACCTTCATCATGATTAAGCCCGACGCTGTGCGCGATCGCAAGATCGGCGAGATCGTTGCTCGTATCGAGCGCAGCGGCCTTGTCATCGAGCGCATGGAGATGACCACGCTCGAGCGCGCTACCGTCGAGGAGCACTACGCCCATCTGGCCGACAAACCCTTCTTTGGCGGTCTGTGCGACTTTATGACGAGCGGTCCGGTCGTCAAGATGGTTGTTTCCGGTCTTTCCGCCGTCTCCAAGATGCGCACCCTTATGGGCGCCACCAACCCGCTTGATGCCGCCCCCGGCACCATCCGCGGTGACTTCGCCGTCGATGTCAACGCCAACGTGATTCACGGCTCCGACTGCCTGGAGAACGCCGAGATCGAGATCAAGCGCTTTTTTGGCTAAACCAGCTTTGACTCCTTAAAGCTGTTAGCGTGTGGCTTGGGCGCCGCGGAACTCCATCCGCGGCGCCCTTTTATTCCAAAATCTATGAAGGGGCCCGCTCGGACATGTGTTCCGAGCGGGCCCCTGCTGTTAGCTTGTGGCGCTAAGTGGTTTAGGCCTCGTCGACAACCTTGAGGCCGCGCGTGTGGTCGATCTCGTTGAGGAGGTTAACGCGACGCTCGTGACGGCCGCCCTCAAATTCGGCGTCGAGCCACTCGTCGACAATCATCTTGGCGAGCTCGGAGCCCACGACGCGGGCACCAAAGGCGAGCACGTTGGTGTTGTTGTGCATGCGGGAGAGCTTGGCGCTGAAGGGCTCGGAGCATACGACAGCGCGTACGCCCTCGACCTTGTTGGCAGCCAGACTAATCCCGATGCCGGTGCCACAGATCAGGATACCCAAGTCGACGTCGCCGTTGGCAACGGCCTTACCCACCTTGTAGCCGGCGATGGGGTAGTCAAAGCTCTCGGAGGTGTCGGTGCCAAAGTTCACGACCTCGCAGCCGCGCTCCTTCAGGTGCTCGGAAATGATGTTCTTGAGCTCGACGGCGGCGTGGTCGTTACCGATACCGATCTTCATGGATGGTTCCTCTCTGGTCTATGCGGCGCAAATGCTAAAGGTGTTTACCGCGTTCGACTGCATGATAGCGCGACTTTTGTGTAAACGCTCGGGCGTTTTTTGGTCAAACGCTTTAGCAGGCAATAAGACCTGCTTTTCATGAATGAATGCCGCCAGTTTGTGCTTGAGCGCCGTCCGCCGGAACTATGGTTGCGGTTTTTGATGCATTGTTATCAAATAAAAGGGCTAATTATTTTCGAGAGCCCAGCCCGTTATGCAAGCAGGAGATACCTATGCCTACCGATTCCCTTCGTGATGCCGCGTTTTGCGATGTTTTGAACCGCGAGCTTGTCTGTGCGCTCGGCTGCACCGAGCCTATTGCCGTTGCCTATGCAGCGGCGTTGGCGAGCCAGACGCTCGGTTGCGAACCCGATCATATGGACGTTGCCTGCTCGGGCAACATCATCAAGAACGTTAAGAGCGTGACCGTGCCCAACTCGGGCGGTATGCACGGTATTGAAGCTGCGGCCGTGCTGGGCGCCGTGGGCGGTGACGCCAAGAGCGCGCTCGAGGTGCTCGAGAGCGTTAATGACGAAGATCGTGCTCGCGTGACCGAGCTCCTCGCCGATGCCGGTTACTGCGATGTGTCGCTTGTCGAGGGTGTGCCCAACCTCTACATCAAGGTGACCGCCACGGCCGGGGGCCATACCGCGGTCGTCGAGATTACCGATCACCACACCAATGTCACGTGCCATACGCTCGACGGTATTCCGGTGTGCGGCAAGTCGGCGGGGGAGTGTGCCGCCTGCGCCGAGCGCGTGGTGGCCGAGCGGGCGGCGGATAAGGCTGACACGCCCATGTCGATTGAGTCCATCATCGACTTTATCGAGGACGGCGACATTGAGGGCGCCCGCGCTGCCGTTGAGCGTCAGATTGAGCTGAACGGCGCGATCAGTGCCGAGGGCCTCGCGCACGCTTGGGGCGCCGAGGTGGGCCGTACGCTGCTGGGCGCTCGTGCCGATGACGTCGCCTGCCGTGCCCGTGCCCGTGCGGCCGCCGGGTCCGACGCCCGCATGAACGGCTGCGCGCTGCCGGTCGCCATTGTGTGCGGCTCGGGCAATCAGGGCATTACCTGCGCCTTGCCCGTCATGGAGTATGCCGAATACCTGCGCTGCGACCACGAGCGCCTGGTGCGCGCCGTGATGCTGTCCGATCTTATCGCCGTGCATATCAAGAGCTATATTGGTGCGCTCTCGGCGTTTTGCGGTGCTATCTGCGCCGCGTGCGGCGCCGGCGCTGCGATTACCTGGCTGTGCGGTGGCACGCGCGAGCAGATTGGCGCGACGGTTTCGAACACGCTCGGTAACGTTGGCGGCATCGTGTGCGATGGCGCCAAGGCGAGCTGTGCCGCCAAGATTTCGGCTGCCGTTGATGCTGCGATTCTGGGACATGACATGGCCATGCAGGGGCGTGGCTTCCGTGCCGGCGAGGGTTTGATCCAGGATACCGTCGAGCAGACGATTGCCAGCATGGGCTACGTGGGCCGCGTGGGCATGAAGGACACCGACGTCGAGATCCTCAACATCATGATCGGCAAGACTCGAGTTTGTTAGTTACGCGGTTTTACCAAACCGCGTAACCAGCCGACGCTGCAAACGCCCCTAAGCGGCAATCTGCCTTTCAATCGTCGGGCATGGCCAGAAGGCCTATGCCCTCCTCTTTCAAGGCACATTGCTCGCTTAGGGGCGTTTTCGCTGACTTATGCTCAACCTGCGGCGTTATTTTGTTTGGAGCGAGGGATCCTATGACAGTTCGTCGGCTACTTGGTGTTCGTAGAAGGCTTCTACTACGGCGTTGAAGTCGCGGGCGAAGTCTTCCATGGTTCCGCGCCAGGTGGCTCGGCCGGGTTTTCCCTGACCAACATAGGCAGTCTGAATGCCGCAGGCGGGGCTGGGGAAGTCACGCTTGGGGTCGTTGCCCACCATAAGGACCTCGTGCGGCTCGAGCCCCATCACCTGAAGCTGCTCTAGATAGTAGGTGGCATCGGGCTTGCAGCGGGTGGTGTTTCCCATGTGCGTGACGAGCTCAAAGGGGGCGTCGGCCAGGTCGCCCCAACCCATGCGGCACTCGATGGCCCCCTGCGGAAAGCTGGGGTTGGTGAAGAGCGCGCAGCGCAGCCCTGCGTCCTGTACGGCCTGAAGCGCGGCGTGTGCGCCCGGCATGGCGTGGGCGTTGATGACGTCGTCGTTCTTATATGGAAGAACTTCGCGGTCGTAGTAGGTAAACGCCTCGTAGATGAGGGGATCGGAGAGGCAGATGCCGCATCGGCGCTCGACCTCGGTGCGGTAAAACTCAAGATTGGTGCGGTTGTCCGTGCCGCTTCGGCGGTTGGCGTTGAGGTCGACCAGGATGGTGCCGAGGCGTGCCATCGTGCCACCGCGGCTGCGGCGCCCGATATCCGCGAGCATCGACGAGACATCCTTAAAATAGCGAAGGATGAACGCGTTGAGGTTGATGCTAAGAAGCGTCTCGTCCATATCGAAAACGACTGCTTTGAGCACGCGGGCACCTTTCTCGAAATAACGTTCCAGAATCGTTGGTTCCGGATACTTTACCCCAAAGCCGTATGCCTAACGGCCTATCGTCAACTTACGGAGACGGTCGTCCACAAGATTGCGAAAAAGTCTCCATACGAGTAAAAAATCGCAGTTCGCGCTTGAAATCGAAGTAATTTCCCCGTAATCTATACGAACGTGATTGCATAAGCGTCACATTAGTATCTGTCGGCTCCCGAGTGTTCCTAAACGTTGTGTGCTTGTCGCACCCTTCTGTAGGTCCTAGCAATCGGGGCCCCGTAGTTCGAAAGGGGTCCACCTTTGAGTGAGATTCAGAACTCGTCCATTTTCTCTCTTGACGATGTCAACGAGGAGGAGATGAACAACCTCATCGACGGTACGATTACCGACTTTGATGAGGGCGATCTCGTTAACGGCACTGTCGTTAAGATCGAGCATGACGAGGTGCTCGTTGACATCGGATTCAAGTCCGAGGGCGTTATCCCGGTCCGCGAGCTGTCCATCCGCAAGGACGCTAACCCTGCAGACATCGTTGCACTCGGTGATCCCATCGAGGCCCTGGTTCTCCAGAAGGAGGACAAGGACGGTCGTCTGGTCCTCTCCAAGAAGCGTGCTGAGTACGAGCGTGCTTGGAACCGCATCGAGGAGAAGTTCAACTCCGGCGAGAACGTCGAGGGCGAGGTTATCGAGGTTGTCAAGGGCGGCCTGATCCTCGACATCGGCCTGCGTGGCTTCCTGCCCGCTTCCCTCGTCGACCTCCGTCGTGTCAAGGACCTCACCTCCTACATGGGCACCCGCATCGAGGCCCGCGTCATCGAGATGGACCGCAACCGCAACAACGTTGTCCTCTCCCGTCGCGTCGTGCTCGAGGAGTCCCGTAAGGCCGAGCGCTCTGAGATCCTGTCCAAGCTCAAGTCTGGCATGCGTCTCCAGGGCACCGTTTCCTCCATTGTCGACTTCGGCGCCTTCGTCGACCTCGGCGGTATCGACGGCCTCATCCACATCTCCGAGCTTTCCTGGAACCACGTCAACCATCCTTCCGAGGTTGTCAAGGTCGGCCAGGAGGTCGAGGTCGAGGTTCTCGACGTCGATCTCAACCGCGAGCGCATCTCCCTGGGTCTCAAGCAGACCACCGAGGATCCGTGGCGCGCACTGGTCAAGAAGTACCCCGTCGGTGCTATCGTCGAGGGCACTGTGACCAAGCTTGTCCCGTTCGGCGCTTTCGTCGACCTGGGCGAGGGCATCGAGGGCCTGGTGCACATCTCCGAGATGGCCAACAAGCACGTCGATCAGCCTTCTCAGGTCACCCACGTGGGCGACAAGGTTCAGGTCAAGGTCATGGAGATCGACCTCGACCGTCGTCGTATCTCCCTGTCCATGAAGTCCGCTGCTGAGACTCTGGGCGTCGAGATTGAGGTCACCCCGCTGCCTTCCGAGAAGAAGGACGAGGAGACCGACGCCGAGTAAATCGGTTTGACGATCACTTGTTTTAAGGGATCCGTCCGCAATGGACGGGTCCCTTTTTGCATTTGCAGCTGTGGTGCACGATGATGACGGGCTATCTGTTTGCTATTTGGTTGTCGGTGCATAAAATATGCCGACATCCCGCCTCGGGGAGGAGGCGGGAACGCACCGAGTAGACGGAGGGGTGCGGAGCGCGGTCGCGTCTCGACTGACGACGTTGCCCATCGACAAGTCTATTGTACTATATAGCGTGGTTCTTGGTTTATCGTGTCGAACGCTTGTGTTGTGCCATTGCCTGCGGCAACGGTGTGCTACACTCTTGCACTGCTGAGTGGGCCAGACGGTCGCGTGATGTGCTGCTTGCAGCACGCGTGAGGAAAGTCCGGGCTCCAGAGGGCGGGATGCCGGCTAACGGCCGGGCGGAGTGATCCGACGGAAAGCGCCGCAGAAAAGAAGACTCCCACCTGCGCCGCAAGGCGTAAAGGGAAAAGCTGAAACGGTGGTGTAAGAGACCACCAGCGTCGTGGCAACACGGCGGCTTGGCAAGCCCCATCCGGAGCAAGCGCGAATAGGAACGCTATGGGCCGGCCCGGTCCGCGTTCGGGTAGCGTGCGTGGAGCTGCACGGTAACGTGCAGACAAGATAAATGACCGTTCACGACAGAACCCGGCTTATAGGCCCACTCGGCACTTTGTTGACGCTGCGAACCCGTCAGCGCGGCAATCTGCCTTTCAAGCCTTCGGGCATGACCATAAGGTCAATGCCCTCGTCTTTCAAGGCACCTTGCTCGCGCTGACGGGTTCTCGCTCATATGACCCAATCCGCTGTCAAGAGCCACAATGG
>NZ_QRVG01000032.1 GCF_003459245.1 Collinsella sp. AF23-2 | reverse complement strand
CATCGAAATTTATCGATGGCCTATTTCAGACTGTAATGGGGGGTTGCTGATCTAAAGCCATATCAATCGCCCTCATATGACGAAAACGAATGCGAGCCCCGCTCCGTTGCCGTCAACGATGTCGTGCCTGTTGCTGAATATGACCAGCCGATTTATGCTGGCCTCAAAGAGACTGGGCGTGTCGAGCGCGGTGGCGATAAGCCCTATCAAGTAGTCATTAACGGCGAAAACTACCATGCTCTTGAAGCCTTGGCCTTTGCCTATGCAGGCAAAGTGGACTGTATATATATTGACCCACCCTATAACACCGGTGCCCGCGACTGGAAATATAACAACGATTACGTCGACGGCTCCGACGCCTATCGTCACTCCAAATGGCTCGCCTTCATGGAGCGTCGCCTCAAGCTCGCCAAGCAGCTGCTCAATCCCAACGATTCCGTACTTATCGTCACAATCGATGAGAAAGAATACCTGAGACTGGGTTTGCTGCTGGAAAACGTATTTCCCGGAGAGCGAATTCAAATGATCAGCAGTGTTATTAACTCTGCCGGCGTATCACGCGGGGACTCTTTTTCCCGCAGCAATGAATACTTGTTTTTCGTCATGTTCGGATCCGCCGCACCGCGCAAACTTGTCTTGCCAGACGAATGGCACGGAAAAGTGAAGAATAAAAAACAAATTCTGACTTGGAATCAGCTCGCCAGAGCTGGCACCAATTCACGCCGCGTCGACAGGCCCAACCTTTTTTATCCCATCTATGTAGCGGAAGACGGCAGTCATATCGTTGAAATCGGAGAGCCCGTTGCCCCAGATACGCCGCGCGATAGCATACTCCCACTTCCGGGCACCCGCGTAATATGGCCAATAAAGGCGAATGGAGTCGAGGGCAATTGGCAAGTGAGCCCCGCCAAGCTGCGCTCTCTCTACAAACGCGGATTTGTGAAACTCGGAAAGCTAACAGAGAAAGGAATGCGTCTAACCTATCTCAAGGCTGGAGAGGTCAAAAAAATCGAATCTGGCGAGGTCGCTATTGTTGGTCGCCGAGCGGACGGTTCAGTAATACCGGATGAAAACGCTAGCGAGCAAGGATATATCCCTGGAAGTCAATGGGATATTCCCTCTCACAACGCAACGTACTACGGGTCGCGTTTACTCCTCTCAATGATGCCTGATCGCAAGTTTCCTTTCCCCAAATCTCTCTATGCTGTCGAAGACGCCATTCGTTTTTTCGTCGCAGACAAGCCTAATGCTCTTGTGGTTGACTTCTTTTCCGGCTCAGGCACAACGGCACATGCCGTCATGCGACTAAATAATCTAGACGAAGGCCATCGCAGGTCCATCAGCGTTACAAACAACGAAGTCTCCGATGAAGAAGCGAAAAGGTTAATTAAACGAGGTCTGCGCCAAGGCGATCCCGAGTGGGAAGCTCAGGGCATTTGCCAGTACATAACCAAGCCGCGTCTCACGGCGGCCATCACGGGCAAGACGCCCGCGGGTGACCCCATCAAGGGCGACTATAAATTTACGGACGAGTTCCCCATGGCCGACGGGTTCGAGGAGAACGCGGTCTTCTTCGACCTCACCTACGAGGACCCCGATGCCGTTGAGCTTGGTGTGGCGTTTGAGGAGATCGCACCTTTGTTGTGGCTGCGCGCCGGCGCCCGCGGACGCGTCATCGAGCATGAGGAGCCGGGCTACGCCATCTCCGACACCTATGCCGTGCTCTTCGATTTCGCCGCCGTCGGCGATTTTGTCAAGGCACTTAAGGGCAGTCCCGAGGTTGTCTGCGCGTTTGTGATCACCGACGATACGGCGCGCTTCGCTGGGGTCAGGGCCCAGCTCCCCGGACTCGACATGGTCCGTCTTTACGAGAACTATCTGCAATCATTCAAGATTGCCGCCGAGGATGCGGTGAGGTAAATATGAGGGTCGAACTTAAGGAATTCCAGGCCGGGGCTGTCGCTGCCTTGGCAAACAGGTTGCAGTCGATGCGTCGCCGCTATGAGCGGGACGGCGAACTGTCTTCGGTGTGCCTCGCATCTCCCACGGGCTCGGGCAAGACGGTCATGTGCGCGGCAGCCATCGAAGCGCTCTTCTTCGGAGACGACGATCTGGGCCTCATTCCCGACGAGAACGCCGTGGTCCTTTGGCTCTCTGATTCCCCGAGCCTGAACGAGCAGACGGGCGTGCGCTTCTCCAATGTGTCGGACAAGCTCGCAGACAGCGTTCTCGATAGGCGCCATCTGGTCACGATTACCAACGACTTCGGAGCCGCGCACGATATTCTCGAGCCCCGTCACGTTTATTTCCTCAGCAAGGACCTGCTCAGCAAGAATGGCCTGCTCACCAAAGGTGGTGAGGCCAATTCCGGGCGTATGTTCTGGGACATCCTTGACCGCACCATCAGGGACCCCGAGCGCAACCTCTACCTGTTCATCGACGAGGCACACCGCGGCTTGGGCGCCAATGCCTCGAGCGAGCGCGGCACGGCGACTATCTACGCAAACCTTATTGATGGGCTTGATGGCCGGGCCGCGATGCCCGTCGTCGTCGGGATTTCCGCCACACCGCAGAGGTTCGAGGCAGCCATGGACCAGCGCGCCGATCGCGTGCGTATGCCAAAGGTCGCTGTGACCCCTCGCGAGGTCCAGGAGTCAGGTCTGCTCAAGGACATCATCGAGTTGCGCGTACCAGAGAAGGACGACCCAGTCGAGCACCAGTATCTCACTATGGCGTGCGAGCGCTATGCCTTGGCCTGCCGCGAGTGGGACGAGTACTGTGCCCGCGAGGGCGAGAGTCCCGTCAACCCGCTGCTGCTCATCCAAGCGGCGGACAACGTGAGCAGCTCGGCCCTGGCTGAGATGTGCGACCAGATCACGGGCCTGGTCCCCGGCCTTTCCGAGGCGATGTCGTTCGCCAACGTCTTCGGCGAGCATAAGGACATCGCGGCGGGAAAATACCTCATCCCCTATGTCGAGCCCGAGTTCGTTCAGGACACCTCGCGCATTCGCGTGCTCTTCGCCAAGGAGGCTGTCTCCAACGGATGGGACTGCCCGCGAGCGGAAGTCATCTTCTCGCAGCGCAGGCGTTCGGACTCGACCTATATCGCGCAGCTCGTGGGACGTATGGTACGCACTCCACTTGCGCGGCGCATCGAATCCGATGATCTTTTGAACTCCGTCGCCTGCTACCTGCCCCAGTTCAATCCCGAGAGCACTCAGGACGTGGTCGACTACCTCATGGGCCGCAAGGACGACATGGGCGAGAGCTCCATTGGCAAGCAGAACATCGTTCTCAACCCCGTGACTATCACGGCGGCTGCGCCCAAGTCCGAAGCCGACTACCAACAGGAGCTCAAGGCGTACGAGGAGAACGAGAAGGCCATCGAGGCGGCGCGGCAGGCACAACCCGGCTACCAGGCGCCGCTTGCCGGCATCGCGATTCAGGAGCCGTTGGACATGCAGGGAACGCAGCCCTCGCTTGCCTCGGCGGTCAGGCCCGTCGACGTCCCGGCGCCAGAAGCGGAGCTGGCGCCTCAGCCCACAACGGGCAACTACGTTGCAGCGTCTGCCCCGCAGCAACCTGCGACACCTGAGCCAAGTTCCACACAGACCGAGCCGACCCAGCCCGTCTCGGTCGTAAAACCCGTGCCCATGGCAAAGCCCAAGCCGCCCACCAAACGCGAGCAGTCTTTCACGCATCAGGAGTGGCAAGGCATCCGCACAGCCTTCGATTCCATCCCCGTCCAGCGCATTCCGAAGAAGGCTAGAAACGAATTCCAGAGCCTGGTTAAGACGGCGACTCTGCTTGTCGAGACTGGCCTCGATGTCAATGCCGCGGCCGACGTGAAAAAACAGTTCGTCCAGAAGCTCAAGGGATACATCGTTGCTAACGAGGACGAGTACCGCGAAGCCAAACACGACGTAGAGGTTGCCGAGACCGTCAAGATCACGCTCGACAAGCTCAACGAGACTGAGGACCAGGAGCAGGAGGAAGCCCGCACGGACGCCGAGGGCCTCAGAAAGGCCGCCCGCGACGCCGACATACATTTCACTAAGGAGTTTGCGAATGAGTATCGTCGCGTCAACTTCAAGGAGCTTGGGCGCCCCGAGTGCGACCTGCGCCTTGCCGCAGCGGTGCGCACGCAGGCCATCGTTGATGCGCTCGAGGGCTGGGCGGCTCAATGCCGAAAGGAATACTTCGATAAGGTCGATGGATCTGGCGATTATGACTACCTTAACGACTCGGCAAAGCAGCGTTACGACGAGCTGGCCCGTGAAACCGAAGGCAAGCGCCTCACAAAGATAGAGTGGCCCACGTCTGCCAGCACGTCGGATGACTTCGCTAAGTATCCGTGCCATATCGTGCAGAAAGAGGACGGCCTCTGCCCGCTCGACCTGAACCCGGCGGAAGACTATATCGTTAGGAACGAATTGGCAAAGAATCGCACGGTTGCCTTCTATCGCAATCCGTCGGGCAGCATGTCTGCCAAGGCGTTTTCGATTCCGTACATGTCTTCGGTGGGACGCAAGGCCCTGCATCCAGACTTCCTCTTCTTCGTGAAGGACGGTGACGGGACAATCAAACCGTCGATCGTCGACCCGCACGGAGATTTCCTCAGTGACACGCTTGCCAAGCTCAGGGGGTACGTTGCCTATCTACGTGAGTATCCCGACGTGTTTAAGCAGGTGCTTTTCGTTGGGGACATGGGAGGGGGCGTATACAAGGTGCTTAACCTCTTGCGCGCCGATGTGCAGGATGCCGTTATGGGCTACAGCGATGTCGATTGCAAGGCGCTCTTCTATAGTTCGTATGCAAACGACTACCAATAGAAGATTGATTGGATACCGACTCCGAAGTGTGTTCAGTTTAGGGCTACACAAAACAACAAAGGAGGAAAACGAGGAATCAAGGCGGTCGATACGTCAATCGAATGGTTCACAGCTTATTGACGGCCATTTTTATAGCGATTTCTGCCCCTTTGACGAGCGTTTCAAGAGGGGGTATGCGCTTGCTTAGCAAGTGCTTCCTTTGTTGACGAGTCGGAGCATATTGCTTCGGGACATGCCGCTAGGAAGGATAAAGGATATGAATAAAGAAACAAAATTGGGCGACGGAGTCGCTAGTGAGGTAAAGGAAGAAATCAATCGCGAGTTGTCTTCGATGGCCAAGGCCCTCATTCGGATTTTGTTCGCATACCTTAACGATAAAGTTCAGGGCATTGATATTGATGATATTCTAGGAAAACTTAGCAAGAAAGACGAGGATGAGATTATCTCCCTATGGTCTTCTCAGCTCGTAGAAGAAGGCTTACTGCCAAGTGGATATGGCGGCTTGCCAAATGATTTACTTATTGAAAATTTGCACCAAACGGGTTATGTGGACGGTCTTTATAGCGGATATGTTCTTGCAATGATTTCGCTGATAGACAACAATGCGCCTCACGAGTTGATTGCTTCCGTAAAAGACGATCTTTTCCCTAAACCTATAGCATTGCGCTATAGAGATTGCCATGAGTTGGCCGCGCGCCTTGACGATGAGAAATATCGTTGGGTCAAATGCCCACCAAAGGATGATCCAGTTGATTAAAGATCTTGAATCGGCCTTTCAGTTTTATGCGTGGGGACCAAATGAGGACCAAATTCAGTTGAAGAAACGCCTGTTAATTTGTGGTGCAAATAACTGGACTACACTTCTACCTGCGGATCTTGTTATCGAGTGGGAATAGGAAATTCTTTGGTTATGGGGGTATAAAATAGATTCTCTTTAGGATAAACCCCCATGACTATATGAATTGACCTGCTGACTCCAATGAAGATTGGAGGGTAACTGCCAAGGGTGACGGCCCAGCGAGTGTTATTTTGCGAGCTATGCGCATTGAAAGCGACCTTTCGTGGTATAAACTACTTGCCGGAAGCCGCGGCTTTCAGAGTACGGCTTACGTGTACGTTTAACCTCCGTGGGCGACGGGGTGCCGCAAGGCGTAGAATATCGCCCACCTGTAGGGGCCTGCAGCGATGCGGGCCCCGCTTCGTATGAAGGGGGGCGTAACCGATGAAGATCGTATCCATCTCCCAGGACTTCTTCGACCTCGTCGAGGGCGACCGCGAGCTCATGCTTAAGCACAATCGCCCCTGCATCGTGGTGGCGAGGCTGCGTTTCCGCGGGAAGCGCAGGGACTTCGCCGTGCCGTTGCGTTCCAACATCGCTCCCAACGTGCCCAAAGACCAGTACTTTGCGCTGCCACCCCGCCCCACGACGCGCCCCCGCTGTCGCCACGGCATCCACTACATCAAGATGTTCCCCATAACCAAGTCCTACCAGCGCCGCTTCAGGACCGAGGGCTCGGCCTACTACGAGACGCTCCAGCGCATCATCGACGGCAACACCAAGCGCATTGTCTCCGAGTGCCAGGCGTACCTCGACCGCTACGAGCGCGAGGGAAGGCCTCGCTTTGCCGTCGACATCGACCGCATCGTGGGGCTGCTGGAGGGCGAGAAGTAGGGCACCTCGGCTCAGTCTCGAGCCATGCGGAGTCGCTCCGCATTTTTGAACGCCGCGCGCCCCAAATACTTGAGAAACAAGCTGTGAAGTGCGGTGACGCACCCGTGCCCGTGCATAGCCATCACCATCAGCGTCTACGCGGCGTCGGCTTCAAGTGGAACTGGCACCGCTGCTGTATATGGTTTGCCTTGCTGCAAATGGCGATCAATGCCCACGATGCTTCTGCTTGCGCTTCAGCTTTCGCTGCTCGAAGCGCGCCTCCGCCTCATCCGCGCGACGCTGGCTTCTTGCTTGAGCCGACTCCCGCTTCATCGCTTCCCGCTGTGCCGCGAGAGCTTGCTGCGCCTTGGTGCTCATCGCTGGCTGCTTGAGGGCTTTCGCCGCCTCGCGAGCACGCCGCTTGGGGTTCTTCGCGGGCTTGCTTGCCTCAGCCGGTTCGCCACCGAAGAATGAGAACTTCTCCCATTTGCTTGTAACGAATTGCAGAATCTCCTCATCGGACGGCTCCGCGCCGAAGACGAAGCGGGCGACGCCGTATCTGCCGTCCTCGACATGCTCCGCCAGCCCGACCCAGAATTGGCCGTCATGATATACGGTCAGGGTGGACGACACGCTGATCTGCATGGTTGGCTCCTCCTTTATGTAGATAACCATGCAGAGAAGGGACAACCAAGGAGGCAGGTTACTGATGCGGACATCCGCACGCCCACGACTACCCGACGGGGACTGTGTTTTCATCTCTGGTGCCCGCATTGTAGCACGCGCGGATTTGCGATGTTGATTGCCGGCGCCTAGACGGAGATGAAGGCGGTTCGATTTAGGTCAAGCTGGTCGCTCGTTCATGAAGCGGCCGATGGCCGCGTTCATTAGCTCACGACTGATTCCCTGAAAATAAAAGGCGCCCACGAGGACACCTACAGGCTATCTTCGAACTACTTGATTTGGAGCAGACAGAGGAAAAAAATAGGGCAGAATCGCTCTCACGATCCCGCCCCGCAAACCCGATGGTTTCTAACTGGCTCCATTATTCCGGGCTTCTCAGTTCTGTCATTGACCCAGGTATCACCCGTCTCCTATAGCGAGTGAATATAAAAATAGGGCAGAGTCGCTTGCGCAAGTCCGCCCCTAAAACCGTGAAGGTTTTGCTATCTGCAGGCTATTCTACCAACCCGAGCGATTCTGTCAACCTGCGAAGGAACTCGAGCGCGGAGCGAGCTGCGGCGTCGGGCCCCTTGTCGGGCAGCGCCTCGGTTTCGCCGTCGGCCCTGGCGAACATCTCGGCGAGCTCGGATGCGGCGCGCGAGCGTGAGGAGCCCTCGGGTACCAAGCCGGAGTGCGCCACGAGCACGGTCGCGACCTCCTGCATGGCCGTATTCCCCATCCACTTCCTCCTGGTCGCCTTGGGAATTCCCACGGCGGCGACCCTTCGGGAGACGCCGCTGGACGCCGAGCCCCGGGCGGCGCCCCTCTCGGCGAAGCAGTTGATCAGGCACGAGCCGTGCGCGGCGCAGTTGCGGACGGACTTCACGCGCTTGAGGTCGTAGTGGGAGGCCTCGAGGCGCCTGTCGCCCCATCGCCTGGCGCAGAAGCGCACGAAGTCGATGAGGGTGCCGAACGAGGTGAGCTCAAGGAAGGCCCAGGCAGGCATGTCGCCGGAGTACTTCGCGTAGAGGCTCGAGCTGTAGGGGCTGCGGCCGCTCATCTTGAGCTCGCGCAGGCGGTACTCCCTGTTTGCAGTGGTAAGCGATGCCATGTAGTCGGCCACGATGGCGTAGCCGTCCTCTCCGCGGTCCTCCATCTCGCGAAGCAGTGTCACCTTCTGGAAATGCTCGATGTCGAGCGTCATGCCGAGCAGGGCGTGGCGCAGCTCCTGGTCGAGCGCCGCGAGCAGGCGCAGCTGGCCGAAGTCGAGGCCTACGTAGCGGCCGTCGCGCGGGCCTCCCTCGTATTTCGAGAAGAGTTTGCGGTAGGATGCGAGCTTGAAGAAGTTGCACTTGTCGCGCAGGTAGTCCGCGGCCTCTTCCTCGGAACACAGCTCGAAGGCTACGCCCTTCTGCTTGAGGTGCTCTATCTGCTGCTCGATCGTGAGGATCGGCTTCCTATCGTGGGGTTCGGCCATGCTCGGTCTCCTGTCATTGATTTGAGAATCCTATTCTACCAGCATGTTTGCCCTGAATCCTGAAGGCCCGTTCGCCAACTCATAAGCAAGCCACCTGAGACTACTCACTTTGTTCACGAATGGCGAAGACCTGCGACCTGGGGTTTTGCAAATGGCGCGCAAGCCACCCGCGTTAATTCACTTGCGGTTGCAGCTGGCGGCTTGCAGGCAAAAGGGCGGTTGAGTTTCAAAACGGACGTTTTCGGCGCCATCGAGCCTCCAAAGGCGACCCGCCGCGTACTTTGGGACAAAAACAAAAACTCAATGCCCTGAGTTTGAAAAAAGTTTTTGAGGTTGTCCCAACTTTTGTCCCCGAAGCCGACGAAACGCGACATCGCGTCATTCGGCGGCACGCGTTCCGTGTCGATGCCGAAAACTGGGTGTAACTGGAATGACGGGACGGCAGAACCGACGTCATCGAGTGGGAATAGAACATACGTTCGATAAAATAATATAGTATCAGATAGCGGGCACGGTTTCAATTGAATCCGTGCCCGCTGCTGTATGCGTGTCCTTGCACGCCCAATATGCGCCGTAAAAGCCGTCTTCTTCGACGTCAAAGTGAATGCGCTTCGTTTTCGCCTCTCAAAATCTTATTTTCACGATTTGCATTTTCATCCCGTTGTCACCGACCCTTGCGAGAAACCGGAAAAAGCAGCTGACAGAAGAGTCTCTCAAATCGTTGTAGCCCAGCATATAGCCGCGACTTGTGACCTGCAGACGGCTGTCCCACGTGCCGATTTCCTTGGCGGCATCCGAAACCGCAAAATATGCCCCCACATCCTTGATTTTTGCAGTCTTAAGCCATGTTTTTGCGATCATCTTTACCGCCGTCCGATTGG
The DNA here is from genome assembly GCF_003459245.1 of Collinsella sp. AF23-2. Taxonomy (GTDB): domain Bacteria; phylum Actinomycetota; class Coriobacteriia; order Coriobacteriales; family Coriobacteriaceae; genus Collinsella. Next base: position 9,269 of record NZ_QRVG01000032.1, on the reverse strand, counting down.
CAGCATCAAAGACCAGCACACTGCCGGGGAAAGCGTCCGCCATCCCCCGCACCAGTTCCCGGACCTGCTGGGTCAGAAAGTAATAGAACACCCCGGAGGCAAAGAACACCGCCCCGCGGGAGGCATCGATTTTGCTAAACCATGCGGTGTCTTTCAGGTCGCAGGGGATATTTTGTTCTCGATCCCCGGCGGGCAGTAGCTGCTGCCGCAAGGCAATCACATCCGGGAAGTCCAGATTGTAGATCTTGCATCTACCGTTGTCGCAGGTTCTGCCGGTGTTGTCCAGCCCGCAGCCCAGATTGACCACCGCCGCATTGGGGTGGCCTTTCAGGTAATCCCGCACCTCGAAAGCAAGATCACTCTGCCGTGTGGCCACCTCCAGCGCACCAAAGCGCTGTATCAGGCTGCGGGAGTTTTTCTCTGCCTCTGAAAAGTCGTAGTCGATCTGGTCGAGCAGACGAACCGCTGTTTCATCCCTGTAAAGGTTCGGGTACAACTCCGTACACAGCTTCCGGGAATACAGCGGGAGGATCAGCGTCTCCTGCACGGTGTTTTTCTCAATTTTACATTTCATAGGTTTCTTCCTCAGTGAATAAAAACTGTCATAATTGCCGCCAGCATAGCCGCTATGACCGTCATGCCTATCGCCATGTGCAGGATGGATGCAAAAATGCCCGTGCTTGATACCCCTACTTCCGCGCCGTGACGCAGAGCCACTTTTTCTTTTTGTGTATCTGCACCTCGTGAAAACCCGCCTGCTCCAGACATGCCTTTAATTCAATGTCCTTGTAGATGGTCATGCCGCCGATGATCTGCGTCCACCTCTCGTCCTTGTCCGTATCGCCATTGCTCTCGTTGCAGATAAGAATTGTCCCGCCTGGCTTCAGCGTCCGCCAGACCTCACGGAAGCATCGGGGCAAATCAGGCCAAAAATAGACGGTCTCAAAGGCCGTGGCGGCATCGAAGTAGCTATCCTCAAACACCATATCCGCCACACTGCCTTGCAGAACGGCGCAACGCCCCTCCTGAATTGCAATTCGGTTGAGCTTTCTAGTCTTCTCCACGCTGACGGGCGAATAGTCGACGCCCTTGACGACGCCATGCGGGCATTTTTTCAGCAGCCGTTTTATGTTCGCCCCGCCGCCGCAGCCGCAATCCAGCACCTTGGCATTTGGCGCAAGTCGTAGAAATCGAAGTCCCCACCGCGCCACAGGGCTGTGGCCCAGATTCATCATGGCAACCATAAGTTTTCCGCCGAGGCCCACGGGCTTGCGGGTGTTTTCAAAGAACGACATCTGGCCCCTCCGATTTCGTGCATTCCGCATAGGTCAATGGGAACGAGGCCTTCAGCACCGCGCTTTTCTGCACCGCCCAGCCGTTTTGACGCAGGAAACGCAGGTATTCCTCGCTTGTCCACCTGCTGTGGAGGGGGAATCCCGCCATACTCATGAAAAAGGCTTTTGCCTTGCCGGAAACCGAGTTCCCCGCGTGGGTGAAGGTTGGCGCGATGAGCACGCCGTCGTCCTTCAGTACCCGCCTGATTTCTTGCAGTGCCTTTTCCGGATGCGGCACTATGTGAAGCGCGTTGGACGCGATCACCACTTCGAAGGACTTCTGTGCATAGGGCAGGCGGAACATATCTTGTACGGAAAAGTGCAGCTTTGCGGATTGATTGTCCCGCTTTGCTTCAAGGATCATCTGTGCAGAAGCGTCCGTAGCCTCGATGTGCACCGCCGCATCCACGATGCTCTTTGCGATAAGCCCCGTGCCGGTGGCAACCTCCAGTACGGTTTTTGCTTTCACCACCGGCCTGATCAGCTCATACATCTTCTCATACGCCGCCCGGTCCTTTCGCATGAAACGGTCGTACCGACCGGCATTCTTGTCCCAGAAGCCCTTGCGTTCGTGCATGGCTATCGCCCCCCAAACAGTTAGAGCAATCTAACTATAACACACGAATCATGCAGTAAGATAAGGCTAACCTTATTTCTTGGCCAAGACGCATCTCTTCGGTTTTGCTTATAACGGTGTGAGTCAGATACTAAGCTGGAGCTGAAGAAGGAGCTTGGCGGACAGGTAGGTCGATACCGGTTCCCGGAACGGTGATCCAGCCAATTACACCAGGGCTCTAGTCATGCAGGTAAACCCAATCCATGACGGGAAATAGGTCCTTTTCTCTAGCTCGACGTCTTTCGGAGCTTGACGATTTGGACTGATGGAGGTGAGAAGTCCCTCACTGCGCCAATACCAGAAGATTGCGCTATAGACATCTCTCCGACCCTTTGAATCACCCCTTTTCACGCCACCCGCTACGAACCCCGGCGGAAACTAGGGAGTGATTAAAAAGGCGACCTGCGGTTTTGCGAATCAATTGAGTCATTCACAAAATCGCGAATTAAGGGCCTGATTCGCCCAAATTGCGCACGAATTGGCCCTTAGGCGGTACGACGCGACACGCATCGACAACACTCGGCCTGGATTAGTCACTGAGCGGGAATAGCGGGAACTGGCTTTTGAACTCGCGTTTTGATACCGTCGAGTACCGCCTGATGCTGTTTCGGCGCCGCCATAGAGTAAAGCCACCAGCGAAATAACGGGAATAAAAGCCTCCGGACCCTCTGGTTCGGAGGCTATCTTTTTGCATATCTGCCTAAAACGACTCCTTGCCAAAGCCCCTTGAGCATCGGGCGGCATTATTGAGTGTGGGCGTTATCGTAGGTATCTTTGATTTCTTCTGGCAAATTATCGGGAATCAGCGCCTTCACTCTATCCTCGTTGCCATCTTGGATTGCCTGCTCGTAGTACCAGCATTTGAACTTCAGCATGTCGAGCGCGCGGTTCATGTTCACGATCTCCGACTCCATGTGGGCCTTGCGCTCCTCGAACATGGCCTTGCGTTTGGGGTATGTTGAGGGACCCTCTGCGCACCATTCCATGAACAGCCGGATGTCCTTGATCTCCATTCCAGCCTTCTTTAGGCATTCGATGACCCGAAGCGCTTCGAGTTCCGTATCGCTGAATCGGCGAATGCCGGATGCCCGCTCCAGCCCCGGGAACAATCCCTGCTTGTCGTAATATCGCAGCGTTGAAGCGGGCAAACCGAACATTTCCGCCACCTGTCCGATTGTGTACATGGCTCCTCCGAAACAATGTCGAATTCATTCCTTGACCTAAAGTCAGGTTTAGGTATTACCTTCATTCTCGTCAATGTAAATCGGGAGCGCAAGGGGTATTCCGTAATGGGCAAAACGGTTTTGATAGTTTCTTCAAGTCCACGAAAGAATGGCAATTCCGAGACGCTGGCGGAGGCTTTCGCCAACGGCGCGCGGGAGGCAGGTCACAGCGTTGAGACCGTGCGTCTGCGCGAGAAGCAAATGGGCTTCTGCAGGGGCTGCCTTGCCTGCTTAAAGTTGGGGCGTTGCGTCATCCAAGACGATGCCGTGGAAATTGCCGCCAAAATGCACGATGCGGATGTGCTGGTGTTTGCAACGCCCGTCTACTACTACAGCGTCTGCGGCCAGCTCAAAACCATGCTGGACCGCGCTAACCCGCTTTTTGGCTCCGATTATGCATTCACCGAGGCATATCTGTTGGCGACGGCGGCGGAGAACGGGCGCTCGACCTTCGACGGGGCGAAAAAGGCGATGCAGGGATGGGTTGACTGTTTCTCCCGCTGCACGCTCGCTGGAACGGTTTTCGCCGGCGGCGTGAACGGCGTGGGCGAAATCGCCGGGCATCCCGCTCTGGAGCAGGCGCGGCGAATGGGCATGGGAATCTAGCCGGGCTGTTTGGCCGCGCGGAAACAGATTTGTGCCAAAACTATCGACAGGAGGAAATCGATCATGGCAGTTAAACAGACGGCAGGCAGAGACGCCCTGGGGGAGTTCGCTCCCAAATTCGCACAGCTCAACGACGACGTGCTGTTCGGCGAGGTGTGGAGCCGAGAGAGTGAGCTCTCCCTGCGCGACCGCAGCGTGGTGACGGTGGTTGCCCTGATGTCGCAGGGGCTGACGGACTCTTCGTTCAAATATCACCTGATGTCCGCAAAGAACAATGGAGTGACCAGGACGGAGATAGCGGAAATCCTTACGCACGCGGCGTTTTATGCGGGTTGGCCCAAGGCGTGGGCTGCCTTCCGCATGGCGAAGGAGGTCTGGGCGGCCGACGATGCCGCCGACGCAAGGGCTCAGCACCAAAACGAGATGGTTTTCCCCATCGGTGCCCCCAACGACGCCTTCGCGAAGTACTTTATCGGGCAAAGCTACCTCGCGCCCCTTTCCACCGAGCAGGTCGGTGTCCACAACGTGACGTTCGAGCCCGGCTGCCGCAACAACTGGCACGTCCATCACGCCAAAAGCGGCGGTGGGCAGATCCTCGTCTGCGTGGCTGGTCGAGGGTTTTACCAGGAGTGGGGAAAGCCGGCACAGGAGCTGCGCCCCGGCGACGTGGTCAACATCGCCCCGGGGGTGAAGCACTGGCACGGCGCCGCGCCCGACAGCTGGTTCTCGCATCTCGCGTTGGAGGTTCCGGGCGAGGAGACCTCCAACGAGTGGCTGGAGCCCGTGGGCGACGATGCATACCTTAAAGCGACCAACAAGGAGGCTTAAGCACCGTCGCCCGTCCGCGCCGCCGAGAGCAGCGCGCCCAAATCTGCCTGAATCGCCTCTGCCTTGCTTCCGAGCTGCAGCGGAGCCGAGCCGTTCGAGATGTTGACGCTCAACAGGTGCGCATCCGGCAGCTTCGCGGTCATGCTCCAGAACGGGAGCGTGATGATGCCGGGGGTCATCTCGCCCACGCCGAGCTCCAGCAACAGCACGCGGCGATCGCTGCGCTCGCGCACGAAGCGCTCGTATCGTCCGAGGCTCTCGCGCCAGGCCGCACCCTGCAGAAACGTGTCGTCGCGCACCCACGGCACAAGCTGCCAGCCGCAGTGCGGGCATCGGGGGACATCCTCGCTGAGGACCTCGAACCCCGCCATGCCCGCGAGCATGCGCTCGACGTAGGGGCTCGCGTCGAAGAGCTCGTCGCAGCATGGCTGCTTGCACTGAAGGTGCGCGAAGCTTCCCTGATAGTTACAGGTTCTCTCGTCGGGAAACGTCTTCTCGGCCTGGGTGTCCACATTGGTGCTCAGGATGAAGTAGTCCTTATGGCCGATGAGGGACCGTAGGTCGAGATAGGGCTGCGAGGCCAGCTCGCGCAGCATGAAGTCGATGTATCGCGCATAGTATGCCCACTGCTGCTCGAGGCTGGGGTAGAGGTGGTAGAAGCCGTCGAAAAGGCTCTTGACTACTTTCGATTGATGCTCAGTGCCCATTGTATTCGCTACGATTAAACTCGGCACAGGGGATACTGGTTTTCCGTGCGAAAACGCTCATGCCGCTAAATTGAGCGACCGCCTGTACTGCAGCGGGATCATCCGCCCGAGCGATCCCTTAATCCGTCGCCCGTTGCGCCAATCGGCAGAAGCCACGCGTGGACGCTAATCGCTCGAGCGAATCGTCGTCGGTTTCCGTTTAACGATTTCTTTTTCCGCTATTATCCGACCCTCGGACTTCCTCGTGATAGAAGTAGTCCACGATCACCGGATGCCCCTGGGGGACTCTGCCATAAGGCATTTCGTTGTCCACAAAGGGGCAATCGTACTTCTTGGCCATTTCCTCGGCTTTTACTTCAAGCGCTTCAAAATAGCTACGGTTGCGCTTGTTATAGATCTCATCGTAAAGCGGTACGAGATTGGGATGTTTCTCGGCGATATAATCCAGAATCGCTTTTTTGAAACCACCCCGAAGATTGAGATTTTCGAGCCAAAACAAATCGCACCGATCTTTTACTCGCTCAAAAATCATCTCAAAATCCGTGATGCCGGGAAATACCGGGGACACGAAGCAGACCGTACGGATACCTTCGTCATACACCTGCTTCATAGCAGCGATACGACGCTCGATGCTCGACGCGGAGTCCATATCGTTCTTGAAGTTCTCATCCAGCGTGTTGATCGACCATGAAACGGTCACTCGTCCAAGCCTCTTCAGCAGATCGATATCCCGTACCACAAGATCGGACTTTGTGCAGATCAGAATATCTGCATCGCTGCCAATCAGCTGCTCCAGGAGTTTCCTGGTATTCCCGAATCGCTCCTCCTGTGGATTGTAGCCATCCGTCACAGAACCGATAACCACCCGCTGTCCAGCGTATTTCTTCGGATTCTTGATTTCCGGCCAATGCTTCACATCAAGAAAGGTGCCCCATTCCTCCTTGTGTCCGGTAAAGCGCTTCATAAAGGAGGCATAGCAATACTTGCAGGCATGCGTGCAACCTACATAGGGATTGACCGAGTAGCCGCCTACCGGCAGGCTGGACTTGGTCATGATGTTCTTTGCTTCCACCTCATTGATGAGGATTCCATCGATCACTTCCGCCATGTTCTCTGCACCTCCAGCACTCTTTCGAATTCTTCCGGCAATTCCTGAATCATGTTTTCGTCCCCTATGACAGAGACGAGGTCTTCCTTCATAAACATTGGAATGCCAAGCGCGTGCGCCTGGTCCGTCAAAGACCATGCCCACTCCGGTTCCGTATGAACCTTCCTGCTCTGCGCCCCGGTCATGGTACCGACGACGATCCAGTTGATTCCGGAAAGGTCGACCGTACCGGGATCGTCGAATAGCGGCTCAAAAGTAACGAAGAAGTGATTTGCTTTGACGTTTTTCCGAAGGGCGTCGATACGCCACAGCTCCGCTTTCCTCGTCACCGTAACGCCGAACCATGCGTTTTCCAGGTCGGTATCTAAATCCAGCAAATCGGGTCTCTTGGTCAGGAACAGGAACTGATGCTGTGGATTCTCATGGATCTTTGCAAATACCTCGTCTCGCCATTCCAGCTTCCACCCGGAGAGATCGCTCATGCCGGTAAGGAGAAAGTTCTGCGGGCGTTTCTTTTCCATCATCTTGAGCTTGCTCGGGAAGAACGCAGGATCAGCGAAGTCGTCAATCATATGCTAACGTTTCACATTGTTACGGGCATAGCAATATGGACACCCCACCGTGCAGCCGATGACGATATTCATATTCTGAATCTGATTTTTGATGCAGATGCTCATAACGCCTGCCTACCTGCCTCTCCCGTAAACACGCAATCAGCCTTCCCCACCTTGCGGGCAAAAGCCTCGATATCTTGCTTGCAAGCAGCAGGCTCGCAATCGCTCAAATCGTATGACGTGCCGCCGTTTCGATAGACGGCCCGATGGGAAAACGATCGGCTGACAAGCCCGATGCCGAGCTTCTCGCACAGGGTCATCCGTGCTCCCTTTCAGCTATAAAAAACAGGTGTCTATAAACAGTATCCTTGTTGATTTTCGCAGGGGCAATGAACAAACGCGTGCACCTGTCGATAAACGAACAGCTACTGGACATTGTCAAACGACTCAGATTGGAGAGGCGATGGGAGAAACCAAGATCGACCGCCGGCGGCGCTACACCCTCTCGGTCATACAGGAGGCGTTCTTCGCGCTGCTGGCCGAGGTCGGCTTCGCGAAGATGACGGTGGCGGACATCTGCCGCCGCGCCGAGATCAACCGGGGAACGTTCTACCTGCATTGCGAGGATAAGTACGCGCTGCTCGATGCGCTTATCGACGAGGCATTGGCAGCGGCTCCCCCGCTTGAGGGGGTTGAATCGGCAACGCTTTGCCAGCGTCCGTCGGCAGACGACGATTATCGCCTGCTTTATTCGGACAGCGACTCATACGCTCGCGTAGCCCAGCGCGTCATAGAACGCGGAGCGGAGCAGATGGTTCCCTGGGTCATGGAGAAAACAGGGCTTTCACGCGAAGACGCCTTCCTGCTCTTCGTCCACAACGTCCAGGGCGATCTGGCCGTCAACCGCCTGCTCGGCTGGAGACGAGGCCCCGAGTTCGCCCATGCCCAGGAGCTGCTCAACGCCTATTCCGAAGGGGGCTTACTGGCGGTATCCGCTCTTCGCGATTCCGATAACCCATCGTGACCTGCGATTCAGGAATACCAGCCTCCGAGCCCTCTCGTTCGGAGGCTGCGGCTAAAACCTCATTGCGCGTCTACCGCTCCGCGTTACTCGCCACCTGCCCGCGCCACCGAGAGCAGGGCGCCCAAATCGGCCTGGATCGCCCCTGCCTTGCTTCCAAGCTGCAACGGAGCCGAGCCGCCCGAGATGTTTACGCTCAAAAGGTGCGCATCCGGCAGCTTCGCGGTCATGCTCCAGAACGGGAGCGTGATGATGCCGGGGGTCATCTCGCCCACGCCGAGCTCCAGCAACAGCACGCGGCGATCGCTGCGCTCGCGCACGAAGCGCTCGTATCGTCCGAGGCTCTCGCGCCAGGCCGCACCCTGCAGAAACGTGTCGTCGCGCACCCACGGCACAAGCTGCCAGCCGCAGTGCGGGCATCGGGGGACATCCTCGCTGAGGACCTCGAACCCCGCCATGCCCGCGAGCATGCGCTCGACGTAGGGGCTCGCGTCGAAGAGCTCGTCGCAGCATGGCTGCTTGCACTGAAGGTGCGCGAAGCTTCCCTGATAGTTGCAGATCCTCTCGGTGGGAAACGTCTTCTCGACTTGGGTGTCCACATTGGTGCTCAGGATGAAGTAGTCCTTATGGCCGATGAGGGACCGTAGGTCGAGATAGGGCTGCGAGGTCGGCTCGCGCAGCATGAAGTCGATGTATCGCGCATAGTATGCCCATCGCTGCTCGAGGCTGGGGTAGAGGTGGTAGAAGCCGTCGAAAAGGCTCTTGAAGCCAAAGGCTTGCTGCCAGTCCGTCATTCCGGCGCGCGCCATGCCTGCGCGGTTGTAATGGTTGAACCCGGCGGCGCTTGACATGCCCGAGCCGATGCCGACGATGATGGCGTCGGCATCGTCGATAAGGCTTCGAAGCCTATACGCTTCCCTCTCTAGAGACGGCATTGGGCAATCTCCTCGAAAGCCGGGGCCATATCGCCGTCAACGAGAATCGTCTCGCACGATGCATCGGGCGCCATAGCCTGGCTGTAGTTGAACACGATGTAGGTGGCGTGCTCGCAGACGTTCGCGATCTGGGCGAGCATGTGCTTTATGATGCCGTTGCGCAGTCCCACGCCAAGTTCGAGGATGGCGACCCTGCCGTTGCGATGGGCTTGCACAAGGCGCTCGAGCTCCTCGAGCTGGGCCGTGGCGAGGGCGTCTGGATGGGCGAGACGCCGCTCGTCGATCGACGTGCGTATGCCCCATTACAGTCTGAAATAGGCCATCGATAAATTTCGAT
>NZ_QRVG01000031.1 GCF_003459245.1 Collinsella sp. AF23-2 | reverse complement strand
CATCGAAATTTATCGATGGCCTATTTCAGACTGTAATGGGGTGATGACGTCTGCCTGACGCAAAACGGCTTTCGCACTAGAATCTGAAATAACCACAAGGAAGGTTCTTGAGAAGGATGAGGACCGCAATGTAGATCTTAGCGGACGCCGCGCCCGACATGTTCGCTGAGCCCCACCTCAGCGACGGGACGATCGACAGCTGGTGCTTATCCGCAGGCTCTCCGATCAGGTGCTTAATTCGATCATAGAAGCCGAGGCCGGTCAGCTTCACTGCAGTGGCGTGAACAGCCGGAACATCTATTGCGAATGTATTCTTAAGACCTGCAGCGTCGACATTGTCGTTGCTCTCTACTATGAAGTGACTCAAGTGGTCACCGGGAATTGAGCCCGTGAGCACGAAATACTGAGCAGTTTAATCAAGAGGGCCGCTTCCCGGGGACTGGGGGCGCAGCTCTCGGCCAATGGTTTCACCGGGTGGTTACTCTGACGTGCTCGAGCAGGAAGGATGGAGGAGATGGTCCATGCCCCTGGACACAGTGAGTGCTATTGTTTTATTGGTTATTGTGTCCTTAACCGCTTATTCGATATCAACTGACATGCAGTCTAATTATGTTGGTTGTTATCTTTATTTTGTCGTTATTAGGTGCTCTTGCGCTAAGGCTGATGGAGCTGATTTTTATGGCATATCCTCCGAAACGTCCAAATAGCCACATAATTGATACAGAGGCATGCTCTTTCGTCACCTCCCTTATGCCTTCTGAAAACTGGGTTGTTCGAGACTTAACAGAACGTGATTTTGGAATCGATAAAATTTTTGAGCGCTTTGAAAACGGATTCGCTACTGGTGAATTAATGGCAATTCAGGTGAAGGGAACAAACAAGCCACTCGAAGATAAACCTGAAATTCCATTTTCCATTGATACGAAGACGCTTTTATACGCTGAAATGTTTGCAATACCTTTTCTTTTAATTAGATGTTCTTTAGCGGATGATGGAGCGTGCTATTTTGTCTGGTTGCAAGAGTATATTCGTGTTCGATTGAATTTCGATAATTCGTCTTGGCGAAAGCAAAGGTCAAATACTATTTTAATTCCAACTTCTAATAGATTGGGCGATACCTCTGCTGAAAGTCGGTTAATCCATATCTCTCGGTTTCCAAAAATGAAAGAGTCATGGATCAAATATTATATAAATACATGTGATTTAGCGTATCGACTTCCGAATTATATTGAGGATGATACCGTCACATTAGATTTCGCAATACAATACGTTTTGCCTGTTCTTGATAGCCTTGAGAAGGCTAATAACATGCTTGGTTTAATTTCCAACCACTTTGTCGCTACTAAATTGAGCCAAGCTATTGAGCTTGGAAAACGTATATGCGACAAAGAGTTTGAAAGCGAATTAACTGATTCGTTTTTTAAATTCGTTTGCCTGTGTTCTGATGTACGCAAATCTATAGATGTGCTATCACTTAGATTCGATGTCGATCATATGAGGTTTTTATATGAGTCCGAAGGCATGGCGGAGTATTAGTGCTCTGTTTTTTCTGCGGGTTGAATGTAATGCGGGATTTCTTGTCGGATACTTTAATCTACTGCTTATCTTCAAGAAAGACCTGAAAGGTATTTTGTTTGACTACGTTTGTGCCTAAGTTGCTTTGAAAGCATGGTTTTTAGAGAATAATCCCCGAGCCTTGCTCCGTGTGGCGGCACGTAAAAGTTGTACTGTGCTTGGGCAGGTAAAAGTCCAAGACGATTAGATATCCGAGAGGATATCGAGCCCGCGTCGGGGAGATAAGGTGAGTCCGCGCCGGGGACTTTAATTCCGGCGGCAATTAGGTTTCCGAAAGGATGCCGTGGCTGGCAGCCAGCAGAAAACCGCTCTACACACTCCTTCCGCGTGCCGCCTGCTCAAACGATTTGCGCCGAAAAGGATATCCGGTTTGTGCCATAAGACGTTGCTGTCGACAATGCACGGGACGGCAAGGACGTGGCGGCTCTCATCAAATTGCAGTCACAAAGATACCTTTTATCGATTCCCTGTTGAAAAACTAAATTGATAGTCTGAGAATAACTTAAGAGAGCCTTAAATCTCGGAGAAAGGATGTCGTATGAATAACCTTCGAGAAAGATGGCGAGGACTAACAGCGCTGGGAGTTGCTGTATTTGCCGCCGCCTGCATGACGGTTGTCCCGGCGCCCTCATTTGCTGATATTGATTCTCTCGTTGGTCTTCAATATATTGATCATAGCGAGTCTCGCAATTTGACAGGTTTCTCTGTTTCTCGTCCTGCTGGAACGTATTATTTCGACAACGATGGCTCGATGCAGACCGAACTCGTTCGGTGCGAGGACGGCAACCTTCGCTATTTCGATCCCGAGACTGGCGTCATGGTCACGAACCAGTGGTATAACGATTACGAAGCCGTTTGGTACTATTTTGGCGCTGACGGGACCGCGGTGTCGAACTGGCAGCTTATCGGCGGGGATTGGTACTACTTCTATCCCGAAAACCACGATATGGCATACGGCCGAGTTCAGATTGATGGCAAAAACTACTTCCTGAACACCCCTGGCGCCAATGCTGATGGCCGCATGCAGCATAGTGGCTGGATTTATGACTCCATCTATGGAAAGTGGCTCTATGCGACTTCCAGCGGCGAGCTGTTGACCGGTTGGCATAATATCGGTGGAACTTGGTACTATTTCAATGAGTACGGTGTCATGCTAACTGGCTGGATCAACGATTCGGGCACCTGGTACTACGCCAACGCCTCCGGCGCGATGGCCACTGGCTGGCTCAACATCGGCGGTGCGTGGTTCTATCTCGACGGCTCGGGCGCCATGGTCGCTAACGGCTGGCGCAGCCTGGGTGGCTCTTGGTACTGGTTCGACGATTCCGGTGCGATGGCCACCGGCTGGCGTCAGGTCGGCGGCGCCTGGTACTACTTTAGCGGTTCCGGCGCTATGGCTCACGACGCCTGGGTCGGCGACTACTACCTCCAGTCTTCCGGTGCCATGGCTACGAATGCCTGGGTTGGCTCCTACTATGTCGGCGAGGACGGCAAGTGGATTCCGGGCTACGGTTTAGTTTGGTATAAGAACGGTAGCGATGTTTACCATACGCATAAGTGCCGTACCGTTGGTAAGGACGCAAAGGGCTATTCGCAGATCTCTATTCAGGAGGCCCAGAGGCGTGGCGCTTCACGAGAGTGCAAAAACTGCCAGCAAATTGGCTAGCACATTACTGAGCTAGTTTTGATTGAGGCCCCGTTGCCCTGAAGCGACGGGGCCGCTGCGTGATTGGATACCGTGCTGTTATGAAGAAATGGTCATTCGGAGTGCTGGCTTTTTCGGGCCTCATTTCTTTTGGGCTCCTTTTGGGTTCGCCCTCGATGTTATACGCCCTTGATTCGAATAACACTGACGAAGGTCCCGCATCTAACGTTGCTATTGCTTCTGTCGAGTCAGGCGTTGATGCTCAGCGCGAATCGACCTTCGCTGTCGAGCAGAACTCTCAGGTGGATAATGAGACCCCTTCCGAGGTTTCGAATCAAATTATTTGGCATCAGGGGTGGATATCACCCGAAGAAGGGGCTGGTTTTTGGCGTTGGGGCTTGTCCGACGGAACAATCGCTGTTTCTTCTTGGAGACATATAGACGGTAGCTGGTACTGGTTCGACGACGAAGGTCGAATGGCTCAGGATGGGTTGGTTCAAGTCGGGGGTGCGACGTATGCCTTCTCCTCTTCGGGCGCAATGCGTGTCGGCTGGTACCTAGATTCTACGGGCTCCACTTCTGCTTGGCGTTATTTCTCCGGTTCTGGCGCCATGGTAAAAGGCTGGCTTTCAGACGGCAGCAACTGGTATTGGCTGGATGATGAGGGCAAGATGGTCCACGATGCGATGCTGCAGATTGGGGGAGCTACGTATGGATTCTCTTCTTCTGGTGCAATGCTTATCGGATGGCATCTTGATGCTTCTGTCTGGCATTATTTTTCCGGCTCTGGCGCTCTGGTAAAGGGCTGGCTCTCGGATGGGGGTCGTTGGTACTGGCTTGATCCTGCAGACGGTTCTATGGCCACCGGGCTGAATGAATGCAATGGCACCTCTTATATCTTTAACAGTTCAGGGGCCATGCTATCCTCCCAGTGGGCACTTATTGACAACAACTGGTATTACGCTGACTCCAACGGCTTACTGCATGGAGGTTGGTTACTTCTAGGGAATTCTTGGTATTACCTGGATCCAGGAAGCCATATTATGCTCACGGGCTTTGTGCAAGTGGGCTCGTCCACCTATTTCCTTACGAGCTCAGGTGCCATGGCAACAGGCTGGGCACTTGCTGATGGTACTTGGTATTACGCCGCATCAAACGGAGCTATTCAACGAGGGCGATGGATAAAGTCCGGAAGCGCCTGGTATTACCTTGATGATGTATCCGGCGCAATGCGTACTGGTGAATTTGCGGTAGGAAGCAAGCGCTATTTTTCTTATGATTCCGGTGCAATGGCATCTTCGTGCTGGATCAACTTGAACGATGGTATGGCATGGGCGAATTCGTCTGGAGCACTGAGCGAGCCGTTGCCTACTTCATCTGATGGATCTCCTGTAGTCGCTGATCGTACTGACTCGTCTTCATTGCCAGGTGTGATTCATATTGGAGATGCGGTTTTCTATGCGGATGCGAATGGTGTCGTTAACGTGGCGTCTGGTTGGATTATGTCGAAAGACGCTTCTGACGAAAGTGGCAATACTTGGTACTACGCATCTTCCAATGGTGTCCTTAAGTCTGGTTGGCAATATGTCAACGGTGCGTGGTATTGGATGGACCCTTCCACATTCAAGATGAAAACTGGATGGCTTAATGACGGCGGTACGTGGTACTGGCTCCAGCCTTCGGGTGCCATGTTTGCTAACGGGTGGCTGAAAATCGATGGCGTTGACTATTACTTCAATGCAAGTGGTGCATGGTTGAATACGTCTGGTTCTGTTTTGGGGGTCAATAGGTCCAGCTTGGTCAATTGGCTTATGAGCCACGAAAACGACGGCTATTACCGTGGAACACGCTACGACACGCATCTCAGCCAGGAAACGTGCATGTACCCAAAGGGTGATCCGCGTTGGGACGGTTATACGGGCATGAATTGTGGTGGATTTGTATCGCATGCATATATGAAGGCGGGCGGGAATTTAGCTCCCATTGCCGCCGAGCAGAGCCATTCCCCTTGGAGTGGAGGTCCCGGAAGGGGCGGCTGCGTAAACGCTTATCGTTGGTACGGCTACGCTATCGATACGTGTGCGAACGTGACTTATTTCAACTCTATTGATGAGTTGTTACGTAGTGGTTTGGCTCGTAAGGGGGACATTGTGTTCTTCAATCCTTACAACCCATATGCGGACGATAGCCACATTGGCTTTTTCTGGGGCAATTCGCCGAGCGAAAATTTGTTCTGGCATAGTGATGGTTATGGAAATCGCATCTCCGGTTTGACCGCTTTGGGCCCATCGAAAGTAATACTGATTCGTTAGAATTCCGAGTTGTAGGGGACTCTCTGGGCCCCCTACCTTTTTGACATCTGGTTTGAAAGTTTATTTGAAGTCGGTATTCTTGGGGGCAAGAGGAGGGGGCAATGAGCCTGCGGGTTCAACCCTGCCGGTAAGTTCTTCTTTTCTTTGCAGCATTGCGCCCAACTATTTATTGTCCTAGATGGCATCTTGTCCTGTTAGATGTTCGGGAATCTTTCATAGCTATGCTGTAAGCTAGACGCAATCAAGAGCGAATGACGAGGTTTACATGAACAAACATCTTAAGTTGTTTTCGGCATTGTTGGTGCTGATGCTCTTTGCGCCCGTTTCTATGTTTGTATGCCCTGCGGATGCAGAGGCTGCTCAGACTCTGGTTGAGAATTCTTGGCGTTATGAGGGTGGACAATTAGTTTCAGATGATGCTTCTTCCGAAGAAGACGGAATAGCTTTATTGTCTATGGACGCTCTTCCCGATGGGGTTACAGCTCAGGGCATTGACGTCAGCGAGCACCAAGGGCGTATTGATTGGGACGCAGTTAAAGCTTCTGGCATCGATTTCGCTATTCTGCGCGTTGGGTTTGGCGCTCCGTCTTTCGGCGGTCGAGTTGACTATCAATTTAATCGAAATATTTCTGAGTGCGAGCGACTCGGAATTCCCTACGGCGTCTATGTCTATTCATATGCTTTTGATAATCAACAGGCAGCCGATGAGGCGTCCATGGTGATTGACTGCCTGTCGGGGCACAATCCTAGGCTACCGGTGTATTACGATCTTGAGGACAAGACAATTATTGCAGATGGTCGTCAATCCGGAATTGCATCTAGAGCTCAGACATTCTGTAATAAGATTTCTAGTGCTGGATATAAGCCAGGCATTTATGCAAACCTAAATTGGTTTAACAATATATTGACCGACCCTGTATTTAAGAGCGGTTCTTGGGATCATTGGATTGCTCAATACAACTCCCAATGTCACTATACCGCCAGTTACAGCTTTTGGCAGTATACAAGCCGCGGAAAAGTTTCTGGTATTAGCGGAAATGTTGATATGAATTACGCGTATGTTGATGTCTCTCTTTATTACTGGCAGTTAAAAGAGGGCACTTGGTATTACGCAACCTCTGACGGCAAAGCGTATACCGGATGGTTGCGCCAGGGCGGAGCCTGGTATTGGCTCGACCCCGACGCGGGCGGTGTAATGGCCACCGGGCTCTACGAGTGCAACGGCTCCATGTACTGGTTCAACGCCTCCGGCGCGATGGCGACCGGATGGGTCCTCGACGGCGGCACCTGGTACTACGCGACTGGCTCCGGCGCGCTGGCGCGCGGCCCCGTTTCCGTCGGCGGCGTGCCCTACTGCTTCGACGCCCGGACGGGGGCCATGCTGACGGGTTACCAGACTGATGCGCAGGGCGTCCGCCGCTACTTCGGCAGCTGCGGTCCCCTTAACGGCTGGGGCCTCGTCGACGGCTCCTGGTATTGGTTCGCTGACGGTATCGCCTCGACCGGCTGGCTTTACACCGGCGGTTCCTGGTACTGGCTCGACCCCGACGCGGGCGGCGCCATGGTGACGGGCCTCCACGCGTGCAACGGCTCAGCGTACTGGTTCAGCGCCTCCGGCGCGATGGCGACCGGATGGGTCCTCGACGGCGGGACCTGGTACTACGCGACTGGCTCCGGCGCCCTCGCCTCCGGCTGGCTCAACCTAAACGGTGCGTGGTACTGGCTCGATCCCTCGACGCACGCCATGGCCACGGGCGTTCAAACTATCGGATCATGTGAATACATATTTAATAGTACCGGCAAGATGATGGCTAATTGCTGGTCAAACGGTGATGGGTCTTGGATGTATCATTCGTCATCCAGCGGCGCAATTGACCTTAAAGGCATCATGACCGATTCGGGAATCCAGCTGATTGACGACGACGGTAATGCCAGAACTGGTTGGATTGAGAGTCAGGGTGCTCGATATTATTGTTCTGCTAGTGGAGTAATTCTGACTGGGTGGCAGCAAATTGCTGGGTCTTGGTATTACTTTAACCCGGATGGTCGAATGGCGACCGGCTGGCTTAACGATGGCAGCAACTGGTACTGGCTGGATTCCGCTTCTGGCGCGATGAAAACGGGATGGCTTTCCCTTGGGGGCACATGGTATTACCTTGATGCCGCACGTGGGGGAGTAATGTTGAGCAACGGTTGGTATTGGATCGGCTCTACTGACTACAAGTTCAGTTCATCCGGCGCAATGGTTGGCGCTTGGGTCGATGTCCCGTGCTATTTGCAGTACCCGGAACTTCCTACTGGCTGTGAGTCGGTTGCCCTTACAAACTTGCTTAACTACTATGGTTTCGGTTTAGGTAAGACGATTATTGCGGATTATTACTTGCCCAAGGGAAGCAACGGCAACTTTGTTACCGCCTTTGATGGCAACCCAAGGCGTAGCAGCGGGGGTCTCATGGGATGCGTCGCCCCTGCGATTACTATTGCTGGTAATAACTTTCTGCGCGCTGCGGGAAGTATCATGCAGGCAAAAGACGTTTCTTTCTCGTCAATTTCTTCCATTAAGAACAGACTGACCTGTGGACAACCTGTTGAGATGTGGAATACCGAATGGGGAAGTTGGCCAGGAGGCCGTTATGCTGCTCGTTGGTATAACGGGCATTCCTATGGTCTGTGGGGCGGTAATCATGCCGTAGTCCTTAAAGGCTATGATGACGAGCAGGGAATTGTCTATCTTTCGGATTCGATTAACGGCAATGTTACGCGAAATGCCCAGGTGTTCTTCGGCACGTGGCAACAGATGGATAGCCAGGCTGTGGTAATTGAATAGCCATGATGCTAAAAGGGGAGAGCTCGTCGAGCTCTCCCCTTTTACTATATTGTTAATCAAGCTACGCCGTCTTATTACGTCCAAATAGTTCGTCCCAGTTACTAGCTGCCAAAACTGTTCCGCATACAATTACAACGCAGCAGATTACGGATGCCATATCGGGAATTGTTCCAAGCAAGATCAGGCCAAAGACCACCGACCATGCCGAATAGGAGATATTCAGAGCCATCGCACGCGCTGCTCCGATTGCCGCAATCCCCTTGTAATAGAACAGATAGGATGCAGTTCCTGCGAGTCCGGCGAGTGCAATAATCAATGTAGGCATGCTCGGGATGGCACCCAGCGTGAAATGCCATGCTCCGAAGAGGGGGAGTACAAGCACTCCATAAACAAGCGCACTTGTAGTTTCGCGGATTTGCAAAGCCGTTTCGTCATCAACGGCATCATCTTTCATTCCCCATGCGCACAGCACCGCTTCGGATCCCCATCCGATAACAGCAAGCACCGCGCCGAGTAAGCCGAGGGGGGCATTTGCAATCTCGCTCGATCCGGCCGATAGATAGCCCATCGTCATTACGCCGCAAAGAGCAACGAGAAGGGAAAGAATCTGTCCTTTGCCCATTTTCTCCTTCAGCAGCACGAAAGAAAGGAATGCTCCGACAGCGGGATAGAAGGCGGATATAATTGCCGTGTAGGCTGCTCCGATATTATTAATCGCCAATACGTATCCGGTCATTCCGATAGGTCCACCGAGCAGTGCGCCGGCGATGACGACCTTGCCCGAACGAGTTTTAAGTGCAGCGAGCGTGTCTTTTAATCTGCCTCGAACTCCCATGTACCCAAAGAGCCAGATCGCACAGAAGGCAT
This sequence comes from Collinsella sp. AF23-2, assembly GCF_003459245.1. Taxonomy (GTDB): domain Bacteria; phylum Actinomycetota; class Coriobacteriia; order Coriobacteriales; family Coriobacteriaceae; genus Collinsella. Next base: position 11,263 of record NZ_QRVG01000031.1, on the reverse strand, counting down.
CATGGAGAAAAGATCCCGCAATGGAGGCACATGCAAGCGCTTCCGCCGATCCAATATAGGGCGCGAGCGCCAAACCGATTCCAAGTATTACTGTATCAAGGCCCCAAAGAAGGCCGCTAAAAAAGCCGAATTTCATCGTTACTCACCTTTCCGATAGATCTCCAGTGCCTTTTTAAGGTATTTGGCACCGTAATTGAAGTAGATATAGAGCCACTCGCCCACGAAGTCACCTTCGGCTTCTTTCAGAAGAGACCAGAGGTACCAGCACCATCCTGCAAGGGCAATGTGCGCATAGTTATGCGCAACTTCGTTGTTTGTTGCCTTGCGCCCAAAATATGCATCAAGCGCGCGGTCGACTTCATCTTCGGAAAGCTCGCAGCAGACACTGCACGTTCCAAAATCGTTTGCGTAATCGCTCATGCCAGCATATTCCCAGTCAATGAGATAGTACTTGTCGTTCTCATCGATAAGGAAATTGAGGTAGAAGAAGTCATTGTGGCAAAGGCATTTTGGTGCATTATCGGCCTGTACAAAGCGCTCCAATTCATCGATTTCGGTGGACATTTCCTTGTAGCCTGGAATGTCGATGGGACCTTTTTCCAGAAGAAGTGATTCGTAGCGCTTCGCTTCGAGGTAGAAGTCAAATTCGGTTTCGACATTTGCACCACTCTCGTGAAGCGAACGACACATCTGCATCATTCGATTCATTTGGGCAGCATCATGCGGATCAGGCTGCTTTGCGTTGGGTACAAACTTCGAAATTTTCCAACCACGCTTTGGGTCCTCATGAATGAACGTATCGTCAAGTCCGAGTTCCTTGGCCTTTTTAAGTGCGGCTACTTCTCCATTTCTGTTAATAAGCAGTTCGGTCCCGACTCCCGGATGACGGTAAACGTACTCTCCGTCATTGGTTCTAAAGTGGCACGATAGATTCGTAAGACCTTGTTTAAGGGGATAAACGTCGTGAATCTCTGATTTGGAGCAGCCGAGCACTTGCTCGATGTTATCGAAAATATCGGAGTCAACGTTTTCGATAAAATGCGGATCAAAGGCACGCAGCTCATCAAGAGAATCGAATTCGTTGATCTCGCCCTCAGGATACTTCTTGATAACCATATCGAGCTCCTTGATGTGCTCGATATATAGATCTTCCCAAAGCTTGTCCGTTGTTTCGGGCTTGTTATATTCCGTTTCGAGAATCTGCTTAAATGCAAGCGAGAAGGCTTTATCAAAGTAGACATGTCCGAGCATATACCAAGCATCGGAACCGCCAATCGTAACATTGGTGATTCTGTCCATTGCTCCGGTTTGAATGCACCATTCTTTGGTGGCGCCTTCAGCATATTGAGCAGAATAAAATGCTTTCCAAACGTATGCTTCAAACGGATTGTTTAGAAGGTAATCATCGCTTGAGCAAATATAGGTGTTGCCAAGCCGCTCTTTTACGCACATAAGCGATGCGTGGTTATTTTTGGATGCATATTCGTTGTTGACGACAATCGAGACGCCGAACTTGCTTTCGAGATAGAAGAAATATTCTTTTTTATAGCCGACAACGACGGTGATATTGCTGATACCTGCGTCTTGCAGCTGCCTAATCTGACGTTCGATGAGAATCTCACCACGTACCTTTAAAAGGCCTTTGGGCTTTTCATACGAAATAGGAGCAAAGCGGCTCGAAAGCCCCGCAGCTAATATCACTGCGTTTTCAACCTTATAGGGGTGAAGTGCTTCGTAACCATTGTCGGTCAGGCTGTCCGATTCGAGAAGGCCCTCATTCGTAAGCTCTTTATTTGCTGCGTTTACTGATCCAAGTGAAAGGCCGGTGCGCTCGGCGACTTCTCGCTGGCTGGCATATGGGTTCTTTAAGTATTCGTATAGAACTGTAAAGTTACGCTTGGTCAGTTCCACTGCAGGCCTCCAATTAAGATGTTCATTGCTTAGGGAAAGAATAGAACGATTGAACGTTATGTTCAATTTAATATATTTATCTACATAGACTGAACAGACAGTAACGAAAATCAATCCTGGAATGTGGATTAAAATAAATAAATGAGATATCTGGGAGGGTCGCTTATGTATCGATTCGAAAAGAAGGCCACGCTTGTTTGTGCTGCTGCGTCATTAATCACTGCTTGCTGCTTGCCCCTGAGTGCGAATGTCGCGTTTGCACAGGATTCCGTTGAGGCTCAGAGTATTGAGTCAAAAGCGGATTTTTCTTCTGTGGTTTCCGATGATTTGCAACCTGATAATTCTTCCGTCATAAAAGATGGCTGGCAACGAGACGAGTCGTCTGGAGTTTGGTATTACGGAAAAAACGGTAAACACCAAACTGGCTGGCTGCAAAGCGGGGGCTATTGGTATTGGCTTGATCCAGCCAATGATGGTGCAATGCAGACAGGATATTTCAATGTGACCGATGCTGGCGGATCGACTGCTTCGTTTTATGCGAATGACGGCAATGCCGCAACGCCTTTTGGCGCGCTATATCAGAACTGCTGGCTACGTAACTCAGATGGAAATTGGTTTTATGCCAATGCTGGAGGCGATTTAGCTGCTGATTGGTTTTATCAAGACGGCACATGGTATTACCTGGATCCTGTCACCCATATAATGCAGGTTGGTTTTGTCGACCTCGGGAGCGGGAAATACTATTTAGATGCCACTGGTGCTATGAAAACCGGCTGGATTCTCGTTGATGGGAATTGGTACTGGGCTTATTCATCGGGTGCCCTTGCTTCGTCATGGCAAACGATAGGTGGGGCTCGCTATTATTTTGACCCACAGACGTTCATCATGTTTAAGGGTCGTCAAAAGATTGATGGAAGAACCTACATTTTTGGTGACTATGGCCTCGCAAATGGATGGTACAAAGACGGAGCAGATTGGTATTACTGCTCTAACGGTATTGCGGCCACTGGCTGGAAACTCTTTAACGGCGCTTGGTATTATCTCGACCCAGCCTCCGATGGTAAGATGTCCGTTGGGTATTTAGACCTTGGCAATGCAGCTTATTATTTAAAGCCTAACGGGGCTATGGCTGTTGGTTGGGCTCAGGTCGAGGACGGCTGGTATTTCGCCTCCCAATCTGGTGCACTTATTTCTGGCTGGTATAAAGAGGGCACGAGCTGGTATTACCTGGACCCTGTTAGCCATCTCATGAAAACGGGCTTATTTGAGGTGGGCGGCAACGATTGTTTTGCAAACCAGAGCGGTAGGCTTGTGGTTTCAAGCTGGGTTACCGTTAATGACGGCGTTCAAAGATACGCTAATGATAATGGATATCTTTGCAAGGATGTGATTCGCGAAAACGGCACTATCCTAAAAACCGCTGGAGCTGATGGTTGGCAGGTTGCGTCCGGCTGGGTTAATGTCGCAAATCTTAGGTTTTACGCTGAGCCCGGAACGGGTGCCATTCATCTTGGATGGCTGCAGATTGACGGCGATTGGTATTGGCTTGGTGCCGATTCTGGCGTGATGAAGACCGGATGGGTTTTTACTGGCGGTGCATGGTATTACCTAAACGCTGACGGAAAAATGGCAACTGGTTGGAAATGCCTGAATGGAACATGGTATTACCTTGAGTCCAATGGAAGCATGCATGTTGGCTGGCTTAAAGATTCGGGTAAGTGGTATTGGTTAGACGGCAGCGGCGCTATGGCAACGGGCGCAAGGACCATCGATGGCGTTCGTCGAGTTTTCTGGAGTGATGGACAGTGCGACAAAGTTGGCTGGCAAAATCCATCCCAGTATCCTCAGGTCAGTTCTTGGACTGTTCGGCTGCCTAGCTATTGCACCGGATACTTTACCTATGTGACCCCTTCTCGCATTTCTGTCGAAGCAACGCGGGAAGATTGCGTGAACGCCTTTATCCAGCGCGCCTATGAGTATATTGGTACGCAATATATTGAGCCTTGGTCTACCGCTCCCGGTGGAGCTGTTGATTGCTCTGGTTTTGTCTTGCAGTGCCTTTATGCTACTGGCATGGATATGGGTGTTTACAACCCTTATAACCATCGCTGGGATCCAAGCCAAACCTATAATTCCATGAATTGGTATCGAAGCAATATCTTTATGCCCGTGAGCACGAGCTCGATTCAACGCGGCGATGTGATTTATTACCGCGGTCATATTGCAATTGCACTTGGCGGCGGCTTGATGATTGATTCCTGGCCTCATCAAGGTGTAGGAATTCATCCTATTAGCGCAAGGGGAAATGTAATCGGCGCAGCCCGTCCGTTTATTTAATAGATTCCCTGCAAGACAGTCGGTACCGGTTGGGGGCCTGAAATGAATGCTCGGATTGATCATCGAATTTGCTGGCGAGTAATTGGCTTGATGCTATTTTCCGCCTTACTCTCAGTTACAGCCCCCGCATTTTCTTGCACTGCTTATGCCGTGGAAGAGGGGGCGGATAACGGTGTCGTAGAGTGCGACTCGACAGGAGGGCCGGGAGCATTGGTCGGTGGCGGTTGCTCTCAAGACTCCAGCGATTGTGCCGGCAAAACAACGGAAGATTCGAGCCTACAGGTTGTCGAAAGCCATGACCCGTCGACTGCAGAACAACTATCTGGATGGCAATGGAACGGTTTGTCCTGGTATTACTATCTAGATGGCTGTCGTTTGACCGGAATGCAGAATATTGACGACTCGCTGTACTACTTGGACCCCGCTCGTGACGGCGCAATGAGCTGCGGCTGGATTTTTACTGAAAATAAGTGGTATTACGCGGGTCCGTCAGGCGCTTTGGCAAGTGGCTGGCAGTTTATTGGAGACCAATGGTACTGGTTTGACTCCCTTAACAGTTGTTCTATGGCTACTGGTCGACGTGTTATTGATGGGCACCCTTATCTTCTTGGAACCTATGGACTGATTAATGGATGGTGCCTTGATAACGGTTTATGGTATTGGGGTAGCAATGGTGAAGTCTTAACCGGCTGGCTTCAAACTGGCAATAACTGGTATTGGCTTGATCCCGCCAATGATGGTGTTATGTCTAGAGGAATCGTTTCTGTCGGTTCGTCTCGTTACTATTTATCGGATTCCGGCGCAATGGCTGTTGGTTGGGCGTTTGATGGGACGGACTGGTATTACGCTGACGGTTCCGGCGCACTTGCATCGGGCTGGCGTTTGGTGAATGGCGTTTGGTATTGGCTCGATGTCGCAAATGACAATAGAATGGCTACCGGCTTTTTTGTAATCGGATCCAATCAATATCATTTTTCTTCAACGGGAGCGCTGTCACTCGGCTGGTTTATGAGCGATGGAGACTGGTATTACGCTGAGCCTTCTCATGCGTCGGGCATTGTAAAGACGGGATGGCTGAAGGACAATAGCCAATACTATTATCTCGATCCTGCCGCCGACGGTAAAATGCTGCTAGGTCATTTTTCTGTAAATGGGAAAAGCTATTATGCAAAAGCTTCAGGCGCTGTTGCTTGTCGTGAATGGGTAGATGTCCAGGACTCGGTCCAGGATGAGCCGTCTAAGGCTTTTGCTGGTTCTGATTGCTCATTGTGTGGAGCATTGCGTAGTGGAAAGCTATTTACAACAAACGGTGATGGCGAATTAGCCGAAGCTCACGGGTTTGTGATGCTTGGAGGGTGCAAGTTCTATGCTGATCCAACCGATGGCTCCCCCTGCGCTGGATGGAAGAACGTTAACGGAAAATGGTACTTCTTTGATGAGACCGCTGGCCATGCACGATCTGGCTGGCTGTACAAGGATGGCTCCTGGTTCTATTTGGACCCATCTACCTACGTTATGAAAACCGGCTGGGTTGCCGTTAACGGATCTTGGTATTACTTGAATTCGTCTGGTTATATGCAAACAGGGTGGCTTAACCTGGGTGGTACCTGGTATTGGCTTGACGCTAATGGCGCCATGGCTACTGGCTGGCGCGTTGTGGACGGATCCTGGAATTACTTCATGGCCAACGGCGCGTGGGTGTCAGACTATATGGATGCCAAGGCTCAAAGTTATTCAAGCAATACAAATTGGCTGATACTTGTGGATACGTCACGTTGCGTTACGAGTATTTACACTGGATCCTGGAATAACTGGTCCTTAAACCGTCGATATGTATGTTCGACGGGAAAAGCTAGCACGCCAACTGTGATAGGTGAGTACCAAGTCTACGGAAAGGGATACTCCTTTGGGCATGGATATACTTGCTATTACTACACGCAGTTCTATGGTGATTACTTATTCCATTCCTCACCCTACTACGTCAACAGCAACCGCGTGATGGATCCCACGATGGGCGTTCCATCCTCTGCTGGATGCGTACGCCTTGAGATTCAGAATGCAAAATGGATTTACGATAACATTCCTTATGGAACAAAGGTTGTTACTTATTGATATTAGGCACTCGTTTTAAGAGACAGGGATAAATACTCTATTTTTAAAAGAGTTTCTTTTAACTGAGGGTGCTTTGATAATCTTTAAGCAATGAATTTGGGAGGATTTTTGGAAATAGAAATGGGAAATGATATTGGCGTATGCGTACTTCTCTCAGCTTATAAACCCGATCTTAAGTTTTTCGCGGAACAACTTGATTCGATAGATAAACAAACGTTTCCGCTTACGCTTCTAGTTAGAAATGACTGCCCTGAATCGGATTCATTAGAGCGGTTTATCCAAGCGCATATAACGAAAAACGCCTATCGGTATTATCACGGTGATAATAATCTCGGTTATGTCAAATCGTTCGAGGCGCTGCTCTCCTTGGCGGAAGGGGATTACGTAGTACTTTGCGATCAGGATGATATTTGGGAGCCTAATAGAGTTGAAGTTTCGCTCAACCATATGCTTGAAGAAGGCTCAATTCTAGATGTTTGTGATAGATCGGTAATTGACGAAAACGGAAATATTCTGGTAAAGAGTTATAGGAAAGCTCATCCTAATTCGCCGGAAGTAAATTGGTGCTCTGGAGAGGATATTACTGTACAGGCCGCAAGCGTATGTTACGGCATTGGTATGGCTCTCATGTTAGATGCGAGTGCGGCGAAGTCGATGATTCCCTTTCCGGAATCGACTGCACATGACTTGTGGTTGACATTGGGTTGCAGTGAACTGGGGAAGTGCAGCTTTACTATGACTCCTTTGGTTAAGTATCGTCGACATGGTGGTAACGAAACTGGATTCCTTGCAGGTGTTTCTTCAAAAGATGATTGGTATTCGACAAGAGTTAAAAACAGGGTTGATACTGCTAGGCGATTTGCCGATAGATTTCCCGATTCACCGCATCTAAAGGAAATATTGGGGTTCGCTGAAGCAAGGGAGCGGCGCTCCATAATTGGTTTACTTAAATACCGACGAGCTTGCCCGTCTATCGCTAAAGCAGATATCATTATACGTCTTATGCCGAATTGGCTGTTTATTTTGATTTTAAAAGAACTTAAAGCTGCGAGATAGCTCCGTATCCTCATTTCGACAGGTTTAGAAGGGCGCTTATATTTGTGAAGGCCACAGAGAAGACTCTTTCGATTAAACATAATATGTTCTGGAATACCGTCGGTTCGTTGACTAATTTAGGCTGTCAGTGGCTTATCACCATTTTGGTCGTTCGGCTGTCTGATGGATATAGTGCTGCAGGCATTTATTCGCTGGCTATGTCTATTTTCAACATGTTTTCTCAATTAGCCCAATACAGGATGTACACGGTGCAAATTGCAGATGTTGAAAGGAAAAACTCTGCTGGTGAATACCTGACTTTTCGTTTCTTTACTACTTTTATAGCGTTTGCAATGTTAGCCGTCTATTCCATTGCAACGTGTCGTATTGGTACGGTGCCCGCTATTCTTCTGTATGCTCTCTATAAAACCGCTGGCTTAGTCATTGATGTCATGCATGCTAATGATCAGGTTGGTCATAGGATGGACTATATTGGGAAATCCCTCATAATGCAGGGCATCGGCTCTCTCCTTTCATTCATTCTTGTCTTTGGATTTTTTAATAGCCTCGAAGGTGCACTGTTGCTTATGACGGTAGTGACAATAGGCATCGGAGTTATTTACGATTATCCAAGATCAAATCGGATTTCTGCAATCAAGCTTGGAATTAGCCGAGCGAAGGTCAGAGCCTTCCTATGTAGCTGTTTGCCCATCGTTCTGGGCGGCATTGCTGCTTCTGCGGCGCCGAATATTCCCAGGCAGTATTTATCTTATTCATTCGGAGATTCTGCTCTGGGTATTTATGCATCAGTTGCTGCACCTGTGGCAATTATCCAAATGGGTGCGACCTATATTTATAATCCTTTATTAGGTTATCTAGTAGAGCGTTACCATTCTAGAGAAAAGTCCTTTTTTTCGCTCATAGGTAAAATACTTGCTGGCATCTTTTTTGTCGGTGTCATATCTTCAGTTGCCCTTTTCTTTTTCGGTAAATTATTGCTGTCACTGTTTTATGGCGCTGGAATAGCTAAACATACCGATCTCCTTCAGCCTATGTTGGCTTGTGCCTTTTTGACTGGCATCGCTTGGTTTGTCAACGATTTGTTGGTTTCTCTTGATAATTACCGAGGGGTATTTGTTGGCAGCATGCTGTCCTTAATTAGTGCTGCCGCTGTTATGGCTCCTGCGCAAATGCTGTTTGGCTTAAATGGCCCTACTGTATCGGCGCTTATATCCAATGCCATTTGCCTTATTTATCAGTCTTCTGTTTTGGGGAAACAGACGCAACAATGGTTCGGGGAAAAGAGATAGGCCGATGATGTCTAAAGCTCACGCGCTATTAAAGCTTCAAAACACTGAATTGGATATCCTTCAGGTTGTCGCCGCATTCTGCTCTAAGCACGGCATCAGGTGGTGGCTTGACGGTGGAACATGTTTAGGAGCAATGCGTCATAGGGGGTTTATCCCTTGGGATGATGATATAGATATCGGAATGATGCGTTCAGATTATGACCGCTTTTGCTCTTTAGCCGAGGGTGGGTTACCGGAAGGATATTCGCTCCATACATCGCGGAATACTACTGGCTATGCTGCGATGTTTGCTAAGGTGTATCGCGATGGAACTCGCTTCGAGAATCAAGAGGCTCGAGAGGCTTCCAGTTCGATGGGCATTTTTGTCGACATCTTTCCATATGACCAGCTCTATACAGATAAACGCCTTCGTGCAAAGCAAGTCCGAACTGCATCAATTGCACAGAAAAGAGCCTATTTATATCATTCTTCTTCCATTGTTGTCCCTCATAAAGGGTTCCTTGGTCAACTCGAGCAAATTGGTTGTTCTGCTATGCACGTGGTGGAACAACTGGTTTCTCGAGGCGCATGCTCTTACCAGGATTTGTTCGATTCCTGTATTGCCGACTCAAATACGGGTGAGGTCTCTGATTACTGTCTGACGTTAAGCTGGCCGAATATGGCGCCAGTGCCTATTTCAGAGATTTTCCCTCTGAGCAGTGCGGTTTTCGAAGGCAGTGAATTCCCTGTTCCTCGTATGACGGATAAATATCTTACAACGATGTATGGCGATTGGAAAAAAATACCGTCACCGGATAATCGACATACCCATCTTCCGCTCTTGCTCGACTTTGGAGATGGGGAAGTCTGGACGGCACAGAATTAAGGATATGACATCTATATCAGATGAGGTTATGTGATGAGCTCCTCTATTTGTATTTTCACTCACCATTATCACCCGCAACTTAGTGGAATTGGTAATTTTGTCGATGGTCTCGCTCACGCCTTGACTGCACGCGGCGATAGGGTGGTTATCGTTACTAATGATTCGATGCGCGTGGGAGTCGGTCATTCAGTCGAAAACGGCCTGGAGGTAATTCGTCTTCCTTGCATTCCGTTACTTGATGGAAGACTTCCTCTTCCCAAAAAAACCAGTGATTATTACCGACTCCTGCAAACCCTTGATGATTATGAGTGGAATGGTGTTCTGATAAACACGAGACTTTTCCCTCTCTCGCTCGAAGGGCTGAAGTTTGCTGCGGATCATAGTGCTAAGGCTGTTGTTCTCGACCACGGCTCAGCGTATCTCTCTTTCAATCAGCCATTTCTTGATTATTTTGTTCGCCGATATGAAGATTGGATTACTGATCGCGTAAAGTCGTTTGAACCTGATTTCTATGGGATTTCTTCTAAAAGTGTTGAATGGCTTCAGCACTTTAATATCACTGCAAAAGGCGTAATTTCAAACTCAATCAATGCCTCATTCTATAGGAGTATTTCTTCGGGGAGAGATTTCCGATCTGAATTAGGTATCCCTCAGTCATCTTTGGTTGTAGCTTTTGTCGGGCGGCTTATTCCTGAAAAGGGAATTTATTCAATTATTGAGGCGGCTCGCACAAAAGATATTACCAAGCGTGATATTTGTTTTGTTCTTGCAGGGGATGGTCCGCTGGCTAATGAGGTCAAGGAAGCTTGTTCGTCTAACTTGTTTTGGCTTGGGAGATGTAACACAGAGGATATTTCCTCCTTACTCCAGCAAGCAGATGTGCTTTGTCTTCCAACTCGTTCCGAAGGCTTTTCAACGGTACTTCTTGAAGCTTCAGCCTGCGGAACGCCTGCAGTGGTAACAGACGTGGGCGGGGCACGCGAGCTTATCTTAGATGATAGCTACGGCACAATAATTCGGTCCATGGCATCTGATGAGGTGGTTTCGGCATTATGCAGGCTTTTTGATGATCGAAAGCTGCTTTCTCTTCAGTCTCGAAACTCTAGGGCGCTTGTTGAAAATCGATATAACTGGGATGCCACTGCTATGGATGTCGAGAAGGCGTTTTGTATTTGCTAAGTGATACTTGGCTGGCTTTTGTTCGGATGAAGTTGATAATCAAGGGCTTTTGTTCGGCTTTTGCGTGAAGTTGGATATAAGTGCCGATTTTGGTATTGTCGATTCCTCCTATTTCATGAATATTTGCTCGCTTGAGCACCGCTGAATATCAAGAAGCACGCCGCTGTTATTGCGCCTGGCTTTGGGGCCGACATGGGTCTCGGCGCCTATTTATTGCTAGCGTCCGGCGTCGCGTCGCTGCTGCATGTTGGCCTCGCCTGTATCAACCCAGACCGCGTTTCCTTAAGCTAGTGCCAAAGATTAAGGCTATCGTTGGGATGGGGGGGATAGTTGGAGCAGTTTTGTCCGATTAGAATGGCGTCGAAGTCTTATGCACCGCGCAATTGGGCGAGAGCCGCAGCGGATTTGTATCTCGCGATGGCAGATGGGGGCTCCGGGTGAACGTCAGCTGTATGCCAGCCGTGCAAACTAAAGGTTGATTTCCGATCTCAGCCGAACACATTGAGCAAATAGG
>NZ_QRVG01000030.1:338-20892 GCF_003459245.1 Collinsella sp. AF23-2 | reverse complement strand
GCCGCCTCGATCAATTTGCGAAAGAATCTTGACGGTACCCTGGGATACGGCCCCTTTTTTAGGCTTGCGATTATTGAGATTGAACGGCCTTTTTAGGGCTTCAGAAACTTCAGGTTGAACGGCCCCGCCCTCGGCGCGGTATCGGCTTGGAACGAGCGCGGTTTTTGGTCTACGGAGTCCGCGCCCCGATACCGCCCCGGCGATGGGGCCGCCCATGCGGGGCGCTAGGCCCTGAGCCAATGTTCCCCGCCCCGGCCCCTCACGTAGACGGGGGCGTAGGCGGCCACTATCACGCCGTCAACGGTAAGCCCGTCCTCCGGTTTGGCGTCTCGGGCCACCGTGGCGGCCTCTAGGGCCGTGTCCAACGGCTGCACCTCCAACGCCCCGCCTCGGCGTCAACGCGCCGAATACGGGCAATCTGGGGCGCTGAGGGGCAATCGTCGGCGGTCGAGCACGCCACCAAATCGCCGCGTTCCGGCTCTAGCGCTGTGTCCACCTCCACGACGCTCCCCCCCCCGCAGCGGGTACCGCGCCCGCTATCTCCGGCAGGCCCTCGGCGATCATGCCCCCGATAAATCGAGTCGCCATGTCTCCTCCTCGTCTCTCCGTTCCGTCCCGGCGCTCCCCATGTTGCACCGACGCCGCGCCCTCGGCGGCCTCGCTCCGCATGTCCCGGCGAAACGCCGAAACCCTGCACAAGCCACGTCCCCGGCCCCGCCTCGCGGGTTCGCCCCGGCATGAAAAAGCCCCGCCGGGGCGGGGCTGAACTGGGCAAGCAGTTAGACCGATTAGCCGATTGATGGGCTAAAGGAAGATGCTAGAGTCATGCTCCATGAGCTTAGACTCACCGGACGAGATGGACTCTTCCAGAAGGTCGGCATATTCGCAAATGTGCCCGTAGAACATAGGCTCATAGCCGAACATCTCAATAAAGACGGGTTCGGCCTTCTCGATACGAGCTTTTGCAATCTTCTCCTGCTTAACCTGACTTTCCATCAAATCAGCTCCTCAAGCATCTCTTCGAATATTTTACTTGATTCAGGTAGGTATTTCCGCAGGACATCAAGCGATTCCTAGTTAGCGGTGCTTGCGCTTTCCCGTTGCCTCGGCCTCCGCCTCCTCGATCTCTTTGAGGGCGTGCGCAGCGCTCCACCGGGAACGGCTGAGGGCATCGGGCACCCATTCGGCATGGATAGCGGCCCTAGCCCTCCCCATGCTCCCCGCTTTCCCTGAGCACGTATGAGTTTCGACCGTTCCCCCTCACGGCCTCCAGACCCGATGGCGGCAGGCCGACGGTTTTCATGCCGTGCCTGTCGCATCTCGAAACGATTAGGCCGCTGCCGTCTATCCATGCCCTCACCGCCTCGTGGCATACGGGGCACGGGGCGTGAAAGAACGTCTCGCCCGTCTCGAAAACGCCGGGGCCTCGCTCATAGTCGGTAGCCTCCTCGCTACTAGCCATTGGGCTTATAGGCCCATGGCTAGTAGCGGATAGGTCATAGCTAGTAGGTAGTAGTTTATAGCTATGCTGTGTGCACACCCCGTCTGGCACGGGGTCTGACACGGGGTGTGACACCCCCTCTCCAACTGGGGGAACGTTGCCGTTCCCGTCCTCCAGCCACCCGGTGAGGTCTATGTCCCGCAGCATGTTGGCCTTTCGCCACGAGTCCTCGCGGGCGTCGCTGAGGCGGTCGGCATTTGCGTCGAAATAGGCGCGGGGCACGCCGTCCAGATGGTCGGGGCACACGCCCGTGAACCAATAGTCGATGAGCGCGGCAAGGTAGGCGCACCGCTCGCCCTCGTCCTCTATCCTGAGCGACGCTAGGTAATCCCGCAGTTGGATCTTGTCGTATGCGCACGGGGGCTTGCCGCTCGCAATGCCCCGGTCTTTCCTCATGCGCCTGAGTGCCGCCGCCCGGCGCTCGACCTCTCGGCGGTACTCTGTCCGCTTTTCGCTATCCATCGTTCACCCCCACGAGTGCGAGTGCCGACTTGCGGGTTACGTAGACGCGCCGCCCTATGCGCACCTCGTCGAGCGTCCCATGTCTGATGAGGCGGCGAACGTCCCTCTCGCTGAGATCGAGTACCGCGCCCGCCTGAGCCGACGTTATGAGCCTCCCCATGTTCACGGGTACGGGCCTAATGTCCTCGTTCCACACTGCCGCCGCCCCCTCTCTTTCGCCTCACTATCTCGCGCCCGATGGCCTCGATACGGCCCCGCGCCCAAGCGCGGTAGGGCTGTCTGTACCCCTTGGCGGCTAGACGGGCCGTGAGGCGGTCTATCTCCTCGCCCATCTGCCGCCCGGTCATTCCCGCTACGTCGGCGTTCGCCGCGTGCCTCGCGGCCCCCAGCGCCGCCCTGATCGGCCTCATGCGCCGCGCCCTAGATAAGGCCCGCGTATGCGAGCAGGGAATCACGGTTGACGTTCCAGCGGGTGCCCGTGTTCGAGGCTTTGAGCTGTCCGCTTTGGCAGGCGCGGGCGATAGTCACGCGCGAGCGACGGGCGATAGCTGCCGCCTCCGGTGCCGTGAGCGGGTTGGGAATATCGGAATAGCGGCCCTCGTTCGCGGCTTTCCTGAGTTCGTCGAGATGTTCCTGAGTGCACATTGGTATGTCCTCCAGTGGTTCGGTTGCTATCTTCTTGAGCGCTCTATAACGGTTATAGCCATGTTGTAACGAAACATAAAACAGGCGCTCTACCTGCGATTATTCAGTAGAGCGCCTGTTTCTCGACGTGCTGTTAAATTATCGGTCTATCCGTGCTGGCACTATGTCAATGCGGTTTAGTGACTCCAGTAAACGTGACGGGCGGATTGAATAGATTTTCATTTTTGCGTTGCCTCTAGCGCCGCGATGGCTCTCGCCAATTCGTTTGCCTTCTCTGTTTCGCCATTGCAAAACATCAGTCCGCGCATAACCTCTAGCAGCATATCGACTTGTTGATCAGTCAGCCGGTTCAACGCCTCGGATACAAACATGCGTTTATTCTTCGCAGCGTCTATGCGCGGAGATGGAGCCATTTTCGGCGCAACGTAGCGTGCAATATCTGCGTCGGGGTCAGCGGCCCCTCGCCTGCGCAGTATCTCCGAAACGGCCTCAAGCACACGTTGAACTCTGCACGGGTCAAGGTCATCGCGTCTTGTCCAGTTCGTCATCGTCGCCGGGGATACCTGCAATTCGGCGGCTAGCTCTTTCCGGGGAATGTCGAATCTTTTGAGTAAATCCACGATACCGCGCCCGCCGTCGAGGAACGTTGAGAACGGGGGGACTCCGTAGCGCCCCGCCCTCTCATTGAGCCTTTCGACGGCCTCGACGCTTAGGGAAATTGCCCTTGTTTTACCGTGCTTGTCCTGATGTTCGATATAGTCGGCACCCATCACGCCTCACCGCCCGACAAAACGGTTTGCATGGTCTGGGCCGCGCGTTGCTTGCCCTCGGCTGTCGCGTCGGCGTAGATGTTGAGCGTCATGGCGGCGTTCGAGTGCCCCATAGATGCTGAGATGGCTTTAATGTCCACGTGGGCCGCTACAGCCATGGTCGCAAACGTATGGCGTAGGTCGTGGAACGTCGGACGGGTTCCCCTCGTCCCTTTCAGCTCCAGCGCCTCGGCAAGGTTGCGCCACCTCTGCCAAATCGTGTTGGGGCGCATGAAACCGCCGCGAATGTCCCCGAGCACGTAGAGCGCCCCGGTGAACGGCACGCCCGCGGCACGGCAGGCGGCCTCCATCTCCTCGCGCCGGGCCACGAGATCGGCGGCAAGCTCTGAGCCGAAATACACCGCGCGGGCGCTGCCGTCGTTCTTGGGGTCTTTGGCGTAGAACCTCGTCCCGTCGCGGCCTATGCTGTCCTCCACCTTGAGCACGCCGCTATCTGTATCGACGTTCGCCCACCGGAGGCCGCATATCTCGCCCTCCCTCATGCCCGTGTATAGGGCGATTTTGACCCCGAGCATGGCGGGCGTCATGCCCGCTACCCTGAGCACCTCGCGCACGGTTCGCACGCCCTCGGCGGTAAGCGAGTTGGGGCGCGGGCGTCCGGCCTTGGGCGGCTTTACGCCTCGGGTCGGGTCTTTGCCCAACAAATCGGTATCGACGGCCTGATTGCACGCAGACCGTAGCAGTGTGAGCGCCTTTTTCATCGTGCCGGGGGCATACGTCTCGCCCATCTTGGCGACCCACGCCCTCACCATGTCCGGGTTGAGATCGGAAAGCGCCACCTCCCCGAGCAGCGGGGAAATGATGTTGTCGAGTAGACGCCCGTACTCGTTGAACGTTGACGGGTCGATGCTCGGGCGCTTGCCGTCGATATAGCGGCGAACGTAGGCGGCTACGGTAAGCACCGTCTCCGGCTCGAACCCCAGAACAGCCAACGCCGCGCCCTCGCGCTGTCTTTGGCCCCAGTCGGCCTCCATCTCCTCGCGCCATTGCTCCAGCTCCTTTTGGGCCGCGCGTTTCCCGGTGGCCTTGAGGGCTTTGGTCGTTTTCCTCCTCGCGCCGTCCTCGTCGATGTATTTCAGCGCCGCGCGGTATTTCCCGCCCCTGCTTTCGAGGTTCGCGGCTATGTAGTGCGTGTATTCCATGCGTGCTCCGTAGACCAAAACGTAGACCAAACGTAGACCAAATAGCGTGTACTGCTTTGGTCTACGTTGCACATTATGGCACATAACGCGCGTTTTACCTGCAACGATAGCGACGCTTTTTATCTCTTTGAACATTTGCGTGTAAGATTCCCAAGCTGACACTCGCGGGTTCGAGTCCCGTTGCCCGCTCCAGTTAAGAGCACAAGCACGGCACCATCACGGTGCCGTGCTTTTTTTTTCAATAAAGTGCCGGGACTCGAACCCGACAGGGTGCGAGCGTTAAATAAACGCGAAGCGTTTATAGCGAGCAGGCAAGGTCGCCGATAGGCGACCGCAGCCGGTGCGGATTTGCGAAGCAAATACGCGGACGTCCCGTTGCCCGCTCCATGGAGCAAGGAAGATTTCGGGAATGGTAGATTCAGCCCGCTTTGCTCCCGCACTTCCCCGGATCTCGGTATGCCACTGAAGCCGGTGCGGATTTGCGAAGCAAATACGCGGATGTCCCCATGCCCGCTCCAATTCCAAAATGTTAGGTTAATGCCTGCTGCCCATACTTGCACCTGCGCACGGTACAATGGTTGGGTTACGACCAACGTGCCAATAACCAAAAAGGAGCCGCTATGATCGATCGCTATACCCGCCCGGAGATGGGACACATCTTCTCCCTCGAGAACAAGTACGCCATTTGGCAGGAGATCGAGGTCCTGGCCTGTGAGGCCCAGGCGGAGCTCGGCAAGATCGGCATTTCTAAAGACGAAGCCCAGTGGATCCGCGACCATGCTAACTTTGAGAAGGCAAAGGTCGACGAGATCGAGGAGGTCACGCGCCACGACGTCATCGCCTTCCTGACCAACATGAAGGAGTACATCGACGCCGATGTTCCCGAGGGCGACCCCAAGCCCAGCCGCTGGGTTCACTATGGCATGACCAGCTCCGATCTGGGCGACACGGCTCTGTGCTACCAGCTCACCCAGGCCTGCGACCTGATCATCGAGGACGTCAAGAAGCTCGGCGAGATTTGCAAGCGTCGCGCCTTTGAGGAGCGCAACACGCTCTGTGCCGGCCGCACTCATGGCATCCACGCCGAGCCGATGACCTTCGGCATGAAGTTCGGCTCTTGGGCCTGGGAACTCAAGCGCGATCTGGATCGCCTTGAGGACGCCCGCAAGAATGTTGCCTTCGGTGCCATCTCGGGTGCTGTCGGCACGTACAGCTCCATCGAGCCGTTTGTCGAGGAGTATGTCTGCGAGCACCTGGGCCTGGTTCATGACCCGCTGTCCACGCAAGTTATCAGCCGCGACCATCACGCCTATCTCGCCGGCGTTCTTGCCACCACCGCGGCCACCTGCGAGCGCATCGCTACCGAGGTTCGCAATCTGCAGAAGACCGATACGCTTGAGGCCGAGGAGCCGTTCCGCAAGGGTCAAAAGGGCAGCTCCGCCATGCCGCACAAGCGCAACCCGATCACCATGGAGAAGGTCTGCGGCCTGTCGCGCATCGTGAAGTCCAACGCCCAGGTCGCCTTCGACAATGTCGCCCTGTGGCACGAGCGCGACATTTCGCACTCCTCTGCCGAGCGCGTCGCCCAGGCCGATAGCTTCATCGCGCTCGACCACATGTTCCAGTGTCTCATTCGCGTTATCGACGGCCTGCAGCTGTATCCGGCTCGCATGATGGCCAACCTCAACAAGACTCGCGGTCTCATCTTCTCCTCCAAGGTCCTGCTGGCCCTCGTCGATACGGGCATCACCCGCGAAGATGCCTATGCGATCGTGCAGGAAAACGCCATGGCTACCTGGCACGAGGTGCAGGATTGCGTCTCCGGTCCCACCTTTAAGGAGCGTCTCGAGGCTGATCCGCGCTGCACCGTCAGCCAGGAGAAGCTCGACGAGATCTTTGACCCGTGGGACTTCCTCACCCGCATCGACACAGTCTTCGATCGCCTGGAGCAGCTCGAGTTCTAACTGATCGATTGGGGACGAAGTCAAACCGATCAGTTTACTTTCGGCCTCCGTTGAAGCTCGGCCTTTCAGCCCAAGCCCCGTTGGTAACGCGTTTATCAACGGGGCTTTTGCGTGGGAGCGTCGGGAAAGTCACACTTCAGCGGATGATGGTATATTGCAGAAATGTCGCTTGCCGTTAATTTGCCCCTTCTGGCAAACGTTAGCTTGCAAGTGCTCGTTGGGGGGGGGTATCCTTAAGCCAATTTTAAGGTGTGGGAGAATGCTGCGTTTTTTCACGAGAGATTGGACTTAGGGGAATGAGAAAAGGGTTTTGGAGGATAGCCGCAGGCATCTGCGTTGCTTTAACGGCGGCAACGTTTGGGCTGACGGTGGCCGCCCCGCATGCGGATGCTGTCATGCTGGAGTCGCAGGATGGTTCCATGGGTGCATCGTTTCTCCCATACGATTCGTCTACAGGCGATGTGTGGTCAGAATTTGATGTCGCTGTTGGACAGACGGTGAAAGGAAGGCTTTCCTTTTTTAATAAAAATCACGAATGGGCGCCCATTGACCCTAGTGATATCGATATCACATCGTCTGATGAGGATATCGCTAAAGTGAGCTATAAATCACGTGATTGGGTGTTGACAATTAGTCCCACCAAAGTCGGCACAACGACTATAACCATGAAGAGCAGGGCTGACGAGAGTTTAAACGGTTCTCTTAAGATTAAGAGCGTGGCTAATGTCAATCCAATTAAGGTGAGTTTCGTATCCTATGACCAATCCGGTGCGACGACAACGACTGCAACGCTGGGTTACACGGATGATTGTCCGCAAAAATGCGGGAACACGCACTATGCATTGCTAGAGGGGACAGTTTACGTTCGCCCCAAGGACGAGACCCGTGCGGCTACATATTTTGAAATAAAGGAAGATCCCTCAAAGGATTCCAAAGTTCAGGCAAGGGTGAATTCGAATTATTATTCATATGGAACTTCTGAGCTAAGCGCTTCTTTGCAACTCGAGGCGTTGGCGAAAGATGCAAAAGAGGCCAAGGTTCTTGTCGACTATTGCAACGGCGAGACCGAGACGAAGAAGTTATGTGATGTTGTAACCGAGAATCAGGAGCCTGGATTCAATGAGCGTGGGAACAAAAAACAAAAGATGCTGGTTGGGGACAGCTCTTATCTTTCTGCCATTCTCAACGTTTCCCCAAATGAAGCACTGAAGGCATGCCAGCGTGCACATTGGGATGCGCTCGTTAGCTCTGTAACCTATTCTCTAGAAAGCAGCGATGTTGTTGAGCTTACCGATGGTGAAAACTCGTTTAAGGCAATAAAGCCTGGCACCGTTAAGGCTCATGCTCGTGATGGCCTTGGCAATGACCATCCCTTTGAGATAGAGGTTGTCGACCCTGCGGAAGTGAGCCTTTCGAAGGCTAAGTTTGTGTCGAGCGATTATACATTTCCCTGTGAGGTCAGTTCAGATAGTATATCCAAAGATTGGCTTTGGCTGGAATGTGACAGGGGGTTTGAATATCCAAAGGGCGTGCTGAGCGAAAGCGCTGAGGAATTGATGGACTCCTATGCCGGCGCAAAGTATTCTTTCACTTCAGATAATCCCGATGTCCTCGAGGTAAAAGGACCGATGTTTAATGGTGGCAGTTACTTGGGGTATTTAGTGCCTCATAGTTACGGCGATGCAACGGTTTCAATGTACTTGGGTGGTCGTCTCTGCGACACTATGACCGTTCACGTCGTCAAGCCGGGCGAGGAACCTGCAAAAACTACGGTCTCCATTACGGATGGTTACTCAACATCTATGGACAAGGGCACGACTCAGCAGTTGAAGGCAAAGGTTTCCCCTGACGATAAGGCCAGTAAGGTTGTCTGGTCCTCTTCTAACGAGAGCGTCCTTACCGTCGATGGCAACGGTCTTGTTATCGCTGTCGGTGACGGTAATGCCACGATCACGGCAACAGTTGATGGAGTCTCTGCAACCACGGATACAATTACGGTAACCACTCCGGTAGTAAGGGTCTCGAGCGTCAGTCTCAGCGCGTCGAATCTTAAGCTTGCTGTGGGCGGTGAGCCCTCGACGTTGACCGCAACGGTTGAGCCCAACAATGCAACGAATAAGAATGTGTCCTGGTCTTCGAGCGACCCGGAGGTCGCCACGGTTGCGGACGGCGTCGTGACCCCGGTCAAGGCCGGTGCTGCCACGATCACCGTTACCACTGAGGACGGCGAGTATAGCGCCACGTGCAAGGTGACGGTTATTCAACCTGCAACGGGTATCACACTCGATAAGCAGAAGGTCACGCTTGTGGGCGCTGCAACCGAGCAGCTTAAGGCAACGGTCGTTCCCGCGGAGGCTGACCAGACGGTTGTCTGGAAGTCCAGTAACGACAGCGTCGCTACGGTCGATCAAACCGGCAAAGTGACGTCTGTTTCCAAGGGCGCCGCAACCATCACTGCTTCGACCGAAGATAGCACCTATTCTCAGGATTGCGCGGTGACTGTTTCCAACCCCGCAACGAACCTTACGGTCGACCAGACCGCTCTTAACCTCAAGAAGGGCGAAGAGCGCACCGTGAAGATTTCTCTTGTTGGAGCCCTTGCGGGCGAGGTCGACGAGACCAAGCTTGCTCTGGATAACACGGGCGCTTCGAAGGCGTTTAAGGTTGTCGACAACGGCGATGGCTCCTACACCGTTACCGCCCTCAAGACCGGTTCTGGCTCATTTGTCATTACTGCAGAATCGCTCTCCCAAACCGTCTCGGTGACCGTGACCAACCCCGTCCAGAAAGTCGAGCTCGACAAGACGAGCCTGTCCTTTACCGTCGGTGATGCCTCCGTAAAGCTCTCCGCAACGGTGAGTCCTGCCGATGCAGATGATACGACGGTGAGCTGGGCCTCCAGCGACTCGTCGATCGCTACGGTCAAAGACGGCGTCGTGACGCCGCTTAAGGCCGGTACCGCCACGATCACCGCCACCTGTGGTGACAAAACAACGACCTGTACCGTTACTGTGGCGGCGAGGACCATTGCGGGCGTTGCGGGTAGCGACGGAACGGACGTTAGCGTAAGCGCCGAGAACAATGCCGCTGCCGGCATTGCCCAGAACAACAGCGTCTCTCTTGTGGTCGAGGAACCGACAAATCTTACCGACGCCGCCAATGCTACGATTTCCGGCCTTGAGCAGGGGAGTACCAAGGTTGCCGATAAGCTCGATATCAAGCTTCTCAAGGACGGCGAGGTTATCGAGGACTACGAAGGCATGTCCTTCATCGTCCGTGTCAAGATGACTGCTGCCATGAAGGCGCTCACCAATCTCAAGGTGCTCTACGTTGCCGAGGATGGTTCCACTCAGGCTATGGATACGTGGACCGAGGGCGACTACCTCTGCTTCCGAACGAGCCACTTCTCGACGTACGTGGTGACGGGCGAGGAGGCCAAGGGGGAGCCGACTCAGCCCGCGACGCCGTCCCAGCCCGGTCAGCAGACGACGACCAAGGTAACCAAAAAGTCTGCTAAGACTACTAAGGGTACGCTCGCCAACACGGGCGACCAGGCCCTTGCTGTCGCCTTTATTATGGCCGTTGTCGGCGCTTCGCTGATTGCCTTCGCGCTTATGCGCAAACATCTCGAGCGCTAGGGCGCCCCTCTCGTTGAAGCGCGACCTTTCAGTCCAAGCCCCGTTGGTAACTCGTTTTACCAACGGGGCTTTTACGTTAAAGACTTCAGCCCGTGTGTCGCGTGCAGTGCGGCGCGTCGGAAACCGCCAGATACGCGGTCGGCGCCAACGGCCTGAACGAGGCAGCGGTCGGGGGTGCATTCGGGAGCAGCTGAGCTTCGAGTAGGGTTGACCTAATTCGACCGCCTGCGGATGCAGTTCAACCATTGGCGCCTTGCCCGTTTTGGGCAAGGCGCTTTTTTCACTGCCGCACTGGCCCCCTGGTAATAAAATGAACCTTATCTGCTGTTTCGATGAAAAGAGCCGTGTGCCCAGACGTATCAAACGAGGCGCCATCGTCTCGTCCGTGCTCATACTCCTTGTTGCCGTTTGTGCGGTCGCCCTGACGTATACCGTTCGAAGCAGCTCTACCTCATCGAGCGAAGCCGATAAAGATCTCCCGGTACTTAAAATCGGCGTTACGGATAACGATCCCTATGTGTATGTTGATACCACAGGCGACTACGCCGGTATCGATATCGATATCGCCCGCGAGGCCTGCAAGCGTGCTGGAATCAAACCGCAATTTGTTGACATATCTTGGAATGATCGCGATCGCCTGCTCAAAAACGGCGATATCGATTGTCTGTGGTGCGACTATTCGCCCAATTATCGCGAAGACGATTATTACTGGACTGAGCCGTATCTGACCGTGACAGTCTCGGTTGCCGCCAAGAAAACGAGTGGTATCAAGGGTTTGGCGTCTCTCGATAGAAGCAAGACCATCGCGGTGATTGCGGGCTCGGTGAGCGAGCGCCGATTGCTCGCAGGGGATCTGGAAATCTCGCCGGACGTGCAAATCAAATCGTACGGTTCTGCCGAGCTCTGCAAAGCCGCCCTCGCCAAAGGGTATGTCGACTGTTGGATGGCGGACGTTCAGCCGCTTGATCGACTTGTCGCCCAGTATCCCGGCCTTTACTGCGTGTTCGCTGACAACGTTATGACGGTTGACCTTGGCGTCGCGTTTAAGGACGGCTATGAGGGGGAGTACGTCAAAAACCTCAATACCGTGCTGTTCGAGATGGATCGAGATGGCACGATTGAGCGCATTGTGGGCAAGTACAAGGCGGGGGCGACGACGGACGGGCAAGGAGCGGAATCATGACAAATGATGAGCGCCGCTTACGCCGAAAGGCATTAGTCACCGCGGCTATCTGCGTTGTGGCCAGCGCTGCTTTGTTGGGTCTGCTGTATATGGTCGGCACGCATCGCTGTCTCGATAAAACGCTTGGGTTTGGCCAGGAAACCATGGTGTTTTTAAAAACGCCTGCGAAAAATATGACCGATATGAACAGGGAAGAAAAACCGAAGCGACGCACAATTTGGATGCCGCGCTCGAGTCGTTTTCGACGTTCTTGCCGTCTGATCACGTTGAAGTCAACGATGACCTCGTCGAGGAGTACGTCCATACCGAGCACCTTTCGGGAATGTTGGTCATGGACGCCGACGGCCATATGGCCGCTCATTACGATATTGATGGTCGCGATCCGCTGATGCTGTGGCGAGAGGAGCTCGCCTGTTCGTCGGTCGCATCGATGTATCGAGGATCCAAGGTGTCCTACTCGACGGTCGTTGAGCGTCGCGATGTCGATTTTGCCGTGAGTGTTGTTCCGTACGGTGATGGCGTAGCGCTGGGGTATCGATCGCTTGCGCTCGAGCCCGCCGATGATTATTCGTATACGATCGCCGACGTGCTCGTGAACAACACATTCCATCAGAGCCCAACGGTGCTCGTGATGCGCGATATGCAGATCGTTTCCTCAAACGATTCGAATGTCGATCTAACCCTTTCCCGGCTTCTTGCCGATAGCGGAATTGATTGGAAAGACGAAGGCTTAACACGTATCGAATATCGGGGAAGTACCTGGTATGCCGTGCGTGCGGCGTATGAGGACTATCGCCTGTTTGCGCTTTATCCCAAATCTGAGGTCATGTCGGGCAGGATTTCATTTATCGCTGCCGGCGTGCTGGTGTGCTTGGCGTTTTGGATTGTAGTGCTGTTGGCGCGCAACATTGCCGATCGTCGCAATTTGGCCGAAAAGGACAAGCAACTCGGCATCATCAATGCTATCAGTTCCATATATGAGTCGACCTTCCTGCTACATCTCGATACGCTCGAGATCGAGGGAATTAACATGTCGCCATCGGTGGCAAAGATATTTGCCGAGCACGCCGAGGTGTATGACTTTTTGACAACGGCTTGCCGAGACATCGTGAGTCCCGAAAGCCGCGAGGCGGTCATGGAGCTAATAGATATAAGCACGCTTCAGAATCGTATGGAGGGCATGCCGTACTTGGATGCCGAGGTACGAGATTGCCGAGGTACGTGGTATTCGCTGCAGGTTGTTCCACAGCGCCGCGACGAGCAGGGTCGACTGGAATCGGTCGTCGTGGCGACGCATAACATCTCGATGACAAAGCGCGCCGAGGAGCTTTCTTTCCAGGACAAGCTGACGGGACTTCGCAATAGAAATTACCTTGAGTCCCTTGGCGACGACCTGGTGAACGAGTCCCTGCCCGTGAGTGTGATCATGATGGACTGCAATTTCCTCAAGCGCACCAATGATCTCTACGGTCACGAAATGGGCGATGAGTTGCTACGGCGTACTGCATCTGTATTGAAGCGGGCGGCAGGCGAGAAATTTGTACCCATGCGCGTTGGTGGAGACGAGTTCTTGCTGATTTGCCCTCACACCGATCGCGAATCCGCATGCAAAGTGGTGCAAGATCTTCGCCTCAGCCTTGCTGCTGCGAGCGATGAGGTGTTGACAGTCAGTGCGTCGTTTGGCGTCGCGACGGCAGAGACACCCGGATGTTCGCTGACCGAGATGTACCACATCGCCGACCACAACATGTATCAAGAGAAACGAAAAGTCCACGCTCGGGAAGCAGATTGCTAGCATTGCTGTCGCCGGTCTGCGCATCGGGGGATGTTGAATCGGTGCCCGCGATACTTTATCGGTTCGGACGGGGATAATAGACGTCTGAAATTGCTTTACGAGAGGGGAACGCAATGATTAGTTTTGATTACAAGCCTCAGGGCGTATGCGCTCGCAATATCCACCTTGATCTTTCTGATGACGGCAACAAGGTGGTGGGCGTCGAGTTTACCGGTGGCTGCAACGGCAATCTCAAGGCTATCTCTAAGCTGGTCGAGGGCGCCCCTGCCGATCGCGTCATCGAGGTTCTCGCCGGTAATACCTGCGGTATGAAAAAGACCTCCTGCGCCGACCAGCTTACACGCGCTATCGAGGCCGCTCGCGCCGAGATCGCCTAATGGGTATCGCCGATCACATCAAGAACGGAATATCGCGTCGCGGCTTTGTACTCGGTGGGGCTGCCGCGGGCGCTGCCACGGTGCTTGCCGGATGCTCGAAAAAAACGGGCACCAGCGATGATGCCGCCGGCGAGCCGCAGGTTATCAAGGACGACTCAAAGATCGTCTCGATCACTGATGAGTATGAGGCCGTCGATAT
This sequence comes from Collinsella sp. AF23-2, assembly GCF_003459245.1. Classification (GTDB taxonomy): domain Bacteria; phylum Actinomycetota; class Coriobacteriia; order Coriobacteriales; family Coriobacteriaceae; genus Collinsella. The sequence goes on along the minus strand of NZ_QRVG01000030.1, from coordinate 7,156 downwards.
CGATCTTGAGCCTGCGGCCTCGTGGACGCTGCCGCTGGGCACGCTACTGTACTACTGCGATGGTGACTACGCCGCGGCGATGATGGCCCCGGCGTCTGCGTTACATGCCAACACGCTTGGCGTGTTCAACTTGGGCGACGGCTCGCTTACCACATTAATCGAGGATCCTATCGAAGGTGCGGGGTATTCGTTTTACGATGTCCGCGCCGGCGATGGCGTGTTTGCGTGGGTTGAGATGAACTTTGCCAATTCATCGTGGAAGCTCTACGCTCAAAATCTGTCGGGCGCTTCGCTCTCTGGCGACGTGGTTGAGCTCGATCGGGGTGGCAAGGACTATGATCCGCCACTGTTCACGGCGTTCGGGTCATCAGTCATCTGGTATAAAATGCCTTCGGCAGGCGGCAATAAAACGAGTAGTGATTCGTTTTGCTATCGTCGCTCGCTTGATGAATCCAAGGCCGAGACAATTTGGAAATCGACGGGTCGCTTTGCATCGGCCCCGCGTGCGAGCGACGGCATTTTGACCATCTCGCCGCGTGTTCGCAACGACGAGGGTGTCTACTACGGCATAACGGCAATCGATCTGACCGACGGCAACAACACCAAACGTGCCCAGCTAGTCCTTCCCTCGTCAGTCTCGCCTTTCGAGGCCGTATATATGGGCGATACCTTCGTGTTTTCTATCGAGGCGACCTATAGTGGCGTGGGCAGCTTGGGCAACATGGGCACGTATATCGGTAATGAGGGAGGGCCGTACCTCTTCCTGTCCCGCGAGCCGCTCGCATGTGCTGCCGGCAAGAAGAATAAATATCTCGTTAAGGTACAGTCATCGCATTTTCTCATCGACACTTCTGCCAAGACCTATGGCTCGCTACTGTCGCCCGACCGCGCTTTGGAATATGGCGATTATCCAGCTACGGCGGGAAAATCGGACTCATTCCTTACGTACGCCACGGTGCGCAACAGCCAGGGTATACCCGAGACGGTCACCGCACGCCTATTCTCTCTTTAAGCTTAGAGGGGTTAAAAAGGCGCCAACAGGGGAATAAACGCGTTGTAATTGTGAGTACCGCCCGCCGAGCTGCCGCGTCATAGTGGCATCCGGCGGGCTCAGGTGCGTTAAAATGGGCTTGTTCTTAGCTGATTGAGACAGGGGGGCCGTGTTATGGCTTCAGATGCAAAAAAGATTCTGCTGGTCGAGGATGAGAAGGCAATCCGTGACGCCGTCGCTGCCTATCTCGAGCGCGAAGGCTACTGGGTTGTGGGTGTCGGCGACGGCCAGTCCGCGATCGAGGAGTTCGAGAAGCATCAGTTTGACCTGGTCGTGCTCGACCTTATGCTCCCCAAGATCCCCGGCGAGCGCGTTTGCCGCACCATTCGCGATACCTCGGATGTCCCCATCATCATGCTGACTGCCAAGGGCGAGATCGAGGACCGTATTATCGGTCTTGAGCTCGGCGCCGACGACTATCTGATTAAGCCGTTCTCGCCGCGCGAGCTTGTCGCGCGCGTTCGCGCTCTGTTCCGCCGTGCCCATCAGGCCGACGAGCCAGCCGTCGAGGTACTCGACTTCGGCGATCTGGTCATCGATATCTCGGGCCACAAGATTTTGGTCGAGGGCAAGGAAGTCGACCTGACGGCTTCCGAGTTTAAGCTGCTCACCACGCTTGCCCGTCACCCCGGTCGCGTCTACAACCGCATGGAGCTGGTCGAGAAGGTGCTCGGCTACGACTTTGAGGGCTATGAGCGCACCATCGATAGCCACGTGAAGAACCTTCGCGCCAAGCTGGGCGATGATCCCAAGAAGCCCAAGTGGCTCTACACCGTCCACGGTGTCGGCTATCGCTTCGAGGCTCCGGCCAAGACCGATAAGTCGGACGAGAAATAGGGAAATCACATATGACACCTGCGCGCTTTGAAATCGGACAAAAGCACAAGCAGGAGAGCGAGGCGGGTTCCAAGGCTAGTTGGAACACGCCTCGCTCCGATTCACGGCCAACGATGAGCTATCCCTCGCGCATGGCACTTGCTTTTGCTCTGACATCGCTCATGACGGTATTGGTGCTGGTGGGCGTGGTCTCTGTTGTGTGGGGCACGGTCTTTTCGGATTACACGCGCTCCAATATCGTCGAAATCGCAAATTCCGCTGCCGAAAAGCTTGCGACGTCGTATGAGGAAAACGGCAATTGGACTGCGGGCGAGCTACGTACGGTCGCGACATCGAGTTTGGTGTCCGACGATTTGGGTATGCAGGTCGTCAACAAGAAAGGCGTTGTCGTTTATGACGACTCATGGCCTTCGGCAAGCGCGACCGCCGATGTGCGCGAGAACGAATCGCCGTCGAGCAGCTCGAGCGGGAAAAAAGCATCGCATAGTCCGGTCTCGTCGGCTCCCACCGGCTCCGATAGCGTTGCAAACGTCGAAATCATAACGTCTTCCGGCGAGCATGTCGGACAAGTAAAGCTGTGGGCCATCGGCTCCGATGCCTTGCTCACCAAGGCAGATTCTGCGTTTAGGGAGAAGACCTTTAACGCCATGGCCCTTGCTGCGGTTGTTGCAGTTTGCATTTCGGTCGTTATCGGATCACTCGTGTCGCGCATGCTCACCAAGCCGATTCACCGTATTACCAGCACGGCCAAGCAAATTCGCGATGGCGATCTGTCTGCTCGTACGGGCTTACGCGGCGATGACGAGATTGATCAGCTGGGTGAGACCTTCGATGAGATGGCCACTTCGCTCGAGAAGGATATGAAACACGAGAAACGTTTGACCTCGGACGTGGCTCACGAACTTCGTACTCCGCTTATGGCCATGCTCGCAACGGTCGAGGCCATGCAGGATGGCGTATATCCTACCGACGATGAGCACTTGGAGACTGTTGCTTCCGAGACGCGTCGCCTGGCTCGTCTGGTGCAGCAGATGCTCGATCTATCGCGCATGGAAAACAGCACGGCTCCGCTCAACCTTGAGCCGGTGGACATGGTTCCTTTCGTGCGTTCCATCGTCAATGCCCAGGAGCGCCTGTTTGTCGACCGCGATCTGCGCTTGCGCTTTGCTGACGAGACCCAAGGTCACGACGATGTCGTCGAAGCCGATCCCGACATGATCACACAATGCGTCATCAATCTCATGAGCAACGCCATGCGCTACACCCCCGAGGGCGGTTGGGTCGTGGTGTCGGTGCTCAGTGACCGCAAACACGTCAGCGTCGCCGTTTCTGATACCGGCATCGGTATTGCCAAGGATGACTTGTCGCGCATCTTCGGCCGTTTTTGGCGCGCCGATGCCAGCCGTGCCCGTGAGGCGGGCGGTCTGGGCGTGGGCCTCGCCGTGACTAAACAGATCGTCGAGCGACATCATGGCTACATTTCCGTGGAGTCGGAGCTTGGAAAGGGTACGACTTTTACGATTCATCTGCCTCGCGAGCACACGGCGGACGCGGCATCTACTACAATGGAGCACTAGCTTTTCGCTATTCGGTGAAGGAGGGGTTTCGTCCCTGCCGCTCCGAGTTTGCGAAAACGTGCGGGAAAGAACCCGCATTACTGTCGTATTTTGGTAAGGAGTGACTCACGTGACAACGATGGAGCGTCGTCCGGATTCCCGTGGCAAGGTTCGTGATATCTACGATGCCGGTGAAAACCTGCTGATGGTCGCCACCGACCGCATTTCTGCGTTCGACTTCATTCTTCCCGACGAGATTCCGTTTAAGGGAGAGGTGCTCAATCGCATCTCGGCATTCTGGTTTGATAAGTTTGCCGACATCGTCCCCAACCATCTCGTTTCCATCGACCCGGCGGATTTCCCCGAGGAGTTTGCTGAGTATCGTGACTACCTCGCCGGCCGCGCCATGCTGGTTAAGAAGGCCCAGACGATTCCTATCGAGTGCATCGTCCGCGGCTATCTGACCGGTTCGGGCAAGAAGACCTACGACGAGAACGGCACCGTCTGCGGCATCCAGCTGCCTGAGGGCCTGACCGAGGCTTCCAAGCTTCCCGAGCCGCTGTTCACGCCGTCCACGAAGGCCGAGATCGGTGACCACGACGAGAACATCTCGTTCGAGCGTTGCTGCGAGATCGTGGGCGAGGACATCGCCACGCAGATTCGCGACCTTTCCCTCAAGATCTACAAGGCTGCCGCCGAGTATGCAGCGACCCGTGGCATCATCATTGCCGACACCAAGTTCGAGTTCGGTGTCATCGATGGCAAGGTTACGCTGATCGACGAGTGCCTCACGCCCGACTCCAGCCGTTTCTGGCCTGCCGCCAGCTACGAGGAGGGCAAGATTCAGCCCAGCTACGACAAGCAATTCGTCCGCAATTGGCTCAAAGCCAACTGGGATATGACGGGGGAGACCCCGCATCTGCCCGCCGAGGTCATCGATGGCACGTCCGAGCGCTATCGCGAGGCCTTCCAGATCATCACGGGCGCCCAGTTCACAAGCATGAAGGAGAACGCATAAGTGAGTACCCGTAGCGCCACGAACAAGCGCACGCAATCCCACGAAGTTACCGGGGTTGCGCGCAAGTCCGCCGCATCCGCCAAGCCCGCCCGTCAGGCAGCGAGCTCTGTCCGCGTCGTGCCGGCTTCGTCTAAGGCACGCCGCAAAGAGCTCGAGAAGGGCGAGAACCTCGAGGGCCTCTCTAAAGAGGAGAAGCGCGCCCGCAAGGCTAAGCAGCGCGCCAAGGAGGATCGCATCTACACGGTGTCGAATATCCTTCTCAAGCAGGATGAGGACTACACCAAGCGCCGCCGCATCTGGTGGGCCGTGCTCGCTATCGGCATGGTGCTCGTCGTGGCCATTTGGGCTTCGCTGTACTTCGCTCCCGCTGGCATGGTGTCCAGCCCTGTCCAGATGGTCGGCATCGTTTTGTCTTACATCGTCATTTTGGGTGACTTTATCTACGACTTCGTTCGTATTCGTCCCCTGCGCAACATGTACCGCACGCAGGCCGAGGGCATGTCCGAGAACAAGCTCAACGCTCTTATTGAGCGCGCGGCTGCCGAGGAGGACACGAAGGCCTCCAAGAAGAAGTAGCGCTTGTATCCATACTTATCGCTAAGATATAAGGCGCGTCGTTTTTGCGGCGCGCCTTTTTACTGTTCTATAGATAGATGGAGTGGCACATGATTCGAGCTGCCCTGACGGTCGAAGAAGCTCTGGAGGGCATGAAGGCCCTGGAGCCCAAGATTAAAAACTATGCGCGTCTGGTTGTCCGCAAGGGCGTAAACGTCAAGCCCGGCCAGGAGGTTGTCGTTCAGTCTCCGGTCGAGTGCGCGCCTTTTGCCCGCGTGGTGGTCGCGGAGGCTTATGACGCCGGCGCTGGCCACGTGACGGTCATTTGGGCCGATGATGCCGTGACGAGGCTCACGTACGAGCATGTCGATAAAAGCTATTTTGAGCAGACGCCCGAGTGGAAGCGCCTGCAGTTGGATTCCCTGGCCCAGGACGGTGCCTGCTTTATCTTTATCGAGGGTGCGGACCCTGCGGCTCTCAAGGGTATCGATCCCGCCAAGCCCGCCGCGGCTTCCAAGGCAAGGAATACGCAGTGCAAGGTCTTCCGCCGTGGGCTGGACTACAACATCAACCCGTGGTGCATCGCCGGCGCGCCGGTCGTTGCCTGGGCTCGCGAGGTGTTCCCGGGAGACGCCGATGAGGTTGCAATCTATAAGCTGTGGAATGCGATTCTGCACACCGCTCGTGCCGATGGCCAGGACCCGGAGAGCGACTGGGAGCTTCATGACGCGGCGTTCGAAAAGAACCTGCGTTTCCTGAACGACAATCGTTTTGACCGCCTGCATTACATCGCGGAAAATGGAACCGATCTGACGATTGGCATGACGAAGGGTCACGAGTGGGCCGGCGGCAAGGGCAAGACGCCCGATGGGCACCCCTTCTTCCCCAACATTCCCACCGAGGAAGTCTTCACCTCGCCTGATCGTATGCGCGCCGACGGTATCGTGTACTCGGCCATGCCGCTCATTCACCACGGGAACAAGGTTGACGATTTTTGGATTAAGTTCGAGGCCGGCCGCGTAGTGGACTACGATGCCCGCGTGGGCAAGGCGACGCTTGCGAGCATCATTGACACCGACGAAGGTGCCGCTCGTTTGGGTGAGGTCGCGCTCATCTCCAAGAACACGCCGATCCGCGAAAGTGGCGTTCTGTTCTATGACACGCTCTATGACGAGAACGCTAGCTGCCATCTCGCGCTAGGTGTCGGTTTCCCCGAATGTATCGAGGATGGGTACGACATGTCCAAGGAGGAGCTCCTGGAGCATGGTGTTAACGTCTCGAGCACGCACGTCGATTTTATGATCGGCACGGACGACATCGATATTACGGGCATTACGCCTGATGGACGTGAAGTTGTGATTTTCCAGAACGGCCAATGGAGTTGGGAATAGTCCCAGACCGTGGTACAATGCCACCCGCGGGCCGTTAGCTCAGCTGGCAGAGCAGGGGACTTTTAATCCCAAGGTCCAGGGTTCGAACCCCTGACGGCCCACCATAGAATAGAAAAGCGACTGGCGGACGCCGGCCGCTTTTTTGTTGCCGCGCCACGGGTTCGAACCCGAACCTCTCTATATAAGAACGCTTGGCGAATAAAACCTGCCTTTTACCGACGGGAAACAAATAGCTGATGCTTTTGGAGTAAAGTGGCGCTCCAGAGATGGCCGATGTCTCAATATTCATAAAACAGCTGGTCATCGCCAATATCAGAAGCCAATGCTTCAGTTTTAACCTCAGTGATGCGACTGAGGGACCTATTCATTTGTGAACAAAATATGGAGTGCGCGATTCCCGCCCCCGGGGG
>NZ_QRVG01000030.1:0-328 GCF_003459245.1 Collinsella sp. AF23-2 | reverse complement strand
GGCGCCCCTCCGGTCTGGCAATATATCTCCTTGCCGCGCGGCCCGGTCGGACCGGATCAGCCGCCAGGCGTGCACCTTGAGAACCGGATACTGCGAGGATGGACACTTACTTCAGTGTCGCATCCGGGCAGACATCGAACCATTTGAAATGGTCTAACTTGGATTTGTTTTTCGCAAGGCCGCCGAGAGGCGGCCCCGAGAAATTCCTTTTCCTATACTAAAACCATATGAATCGAACGGAACCGATCAGCTAATAGTTGTGAGGACCGGACGGGCTCGAAGCCCAGAATATTTTGGACGGAGAGTTCGATCCTGGCTCAGGATGAAC
>NZ_QRVG01000003.1 GCF_003459245.1 Collinsella sp. AF23-2 | reverse complement strand
ATTGGGGACGTTCTTAAACGACTAGTCAAACAAGAACGTCCTCAACGACTATTCATTTAAGTTTGTCCCCAATGACTGCGGAAACCCGGCACTTGGGGACGTTCCTTTCCTGCCGGCAGCTTGGGACAGTCCTTAAAGGCCACTGTCGATCAACTGCGGAAAGTGCATCCCAGGATGAACGTCCAAAACGGGATCTAGTTTCCCTTGAGGTCCTCAACGGGAAAATGCATCCCGGAATTTGGCCGAAAAGCGGGATGTTGTTTCCCAAACGGACCGCTAGCGGAAAGCGCATCTCACCATTGAGTTCCAAAGTGGGATGCGCTTTCCGTACCGGCGGTTCCTGGCAATCTGGGACTACTCATTTAAGTCTGTCCCCAATGAGTGTCCCCAATGACTAGTAGTAGGCCCACATGGCTTCGACTTCGTTGAGGACCTCCACCACGCCCCAGCGGCGGGCGCTGCGGCTGGCCGAGTTGGGGTCGTAGACGCCAATCTGGTTGGCATCGTCGATGCCGTAGAGCACGATATAGTGGCCTACGTTGGTAAACGTGCCGGGGCGCACTGCGGCGATGACGGGCGCACCCGAGCGAAGTGCTTGGGTAATCGATTCGCGATTGTTATAGAGCTGTGTTCCGTTGAGCCCCAGCTGCCACGCACCGCCTGTCATAAACGACCACTCGGTGGCACCAGTGGGGGCGTAGTTGCCGGCTTCGGCCAGTGCGCATATATCGACCGGCGTCTTATCGGTGTGGCCGGTCTTAAAGATATAGACCATGGTGAGGCAAGTGGGACCGCAAGCGTTTTCGCGAATAGTGCCACCGGCATAGGGCAGCTCCGACCACGCAGGGTCGATCTGATAGATATGGGGCATCGTGCCGGCTTGCCATTGCGAGCGCGGAGTCGAAAAGGCGAAAGAATAACCGGGCGCGACGGGGGCCTTGAGCAGCTTGTCCTCGGCGGTGGGCTCGAGACCGGCCGAGCCGTGGGACATACAGGAGCTCATAAGCACAAAGACCAGACAGATGAGGATAGAGCACAGTGCGAGGCAAAGCCGACGAGCCGGCAGGGCGGGGGCATTCACGTACGATGTCGAGCGGTAGGGCTTGCCGTCGCGTCCGCCTTGGGGATGCGAAAAGAAGCGGTTGATATGGATGCCGGGCTGACGTGCGCCGTTGCGGCGCAGTTGCGGAACCTCGGCTTGGCGCTGTCGAGTGCGCGCGCCCAAGCGGCTATCTTGCTGTGCGCTTGTGCCCGTGCTCGGACGGCCGCTCTGCCGTGTTCTGTTTGTCTGCTGCCGAGACGAAGGCCCGGGTTGCTCTTGAGGGCGTTGCGGATTGCTGCTCGTGGCACTTCTGGGCATCGGCGTGGTGCGGCCAGCAAGGCGAACGCTTTGTCGCCGTTGATCACCGTCGTTGTATCCGTATGCCATTCGTACCGCCTTGTCTCATGTATAACCTGTCTATCCTACAAAAAGGATGTGCAACAAATGGGTCCGAGCGTCAAAAGCTCGGTAAACGGTACGAAAGGCGCAAAACACACGGCCTCAAAAACATTTCTATATGCGTCCAATGAGCGTACGCCCGTCGGACGGGCGACAACAATGAGCGGCAAACCGTGCCGTTCGTCCCAAAAACGGCGCCACTCATATGCGAGTTCTGCCTTCGGTCGAGCCATAAGCGGTAGCGCGACGCCGAGGCCGTATCTTAAAGCCACGAAATAAAAGTGCGCGGCAAAACAGACCGCGCAAGGGGTGACGCCAAAGAGGCGTCAATAAGGAAAGGAGGGGAACAATGGCGGACAAGAACGCAGAAGTTGCAGTCGAAGGTAACGGTGGCATGAAGAAAACGCTTTCGCTCTGGAACTTCTTCACCATCGGTTTCGGTGCCATCATCGGTACCGGCTGGGTTCTGCAGGTCGGCGACTGGATGGTCGTGGGCGGCGGTCCCGTTCCCGCTATGATCGCATTCCTCTTGGGTGCAATCTTCCTCGTGCCCGTCGGAGCTGTTTTCGGTGAGCTCACGGCTGCTATCCCCATCTCGGGCGGCATCGTCGAGTATGTCGATCGTAGCTTTGGCCGTACGATGAGCTACATCACCGGCTGGCTCCTGGCCCTGGGCAACGGCATCCTGTGCCCGTGGGAGGCCATCGCCATCTCGACCCTCGTGTCCGAGATGTTCGGCAGCCTGCCCGGCCTTGAGTGGCTGCGCGCCGTCAAGCTCTACACCATCCTGGGCGCCGACGTTTACCTGTTCCCGACGCTGATCGCGCTCGGCTTTGCAACCTACGTCATCTTCCTCAACTTCCGCGGTGCCAGCTCGGCCGCCAAGCTGCAGGCCTTCCTGACCAAGGCCCTGCTCTGCGGCATGCTGCTCGCCATGGGCGTCTCGCTGTTCACCGGCTCGCCGGACAACGCCATGCCCGTGTTCTCCCAGGTCACCGGTGCTGGTGGCGGCAAGCCCGCTACCGAGGGCACCAGCCTGTTCGCCGGTATCGTTTCGGTCCTGGTTCTGACCCCGTTCTTCTACGCCGGCTTCGACACCATTCCTCAGCAGGCTGAGGAAGCAGCCGAGGGCCTCAACTGGAACAAGTTCGGTAAGATCATCTCCTTGGCCCTGCTGGCCGCCGGCGGCTTCTACATGGTCTGCATCTACTCGTTCGGCACCATTCTCGACTGGCATGAGTTTGTTAAGAGCCCGGTTCCCGCGCTTGCCTGCCTCAAGGGTATCAACATGCTCCTGTACCTGGCCATGCTCGTCATCGCCACGCTTGGACCCATGGGTCCGATGAACTCCTTCTACGGCGCCACGAGCCGCATCATGCTCGCTATGGGCCGCAAGGGCCAGCTGCCCGAGAAGTTCGCCGAGGTCGATCCCAAGTCCGGTGCTCCCAAGCTCGCCTGCGTCGTTCTGGGCATCATCACCGTCGTCGGTCCGTTCCTGGGCAAGAACATGCTCATCCCTCTGACCAACGTGTCGGCTCTCGCCTTCATCTTCTCCTGCGGCATGGTCGCCCTCGCTTGCCTGCGCATGCGCTTCACTGAGCCCGACCTGCCTCGTCCCTACGAGGTGCCCGGCGGCAAGTTTGGCATCAGCCTCGCTATCGTTGCCTGCGGCACCATCATTGGCCTGCTCGTGATCCCGTTCTCTCCCGCCTCCCTCAACATGGTGGAGTGGAGCATCGTGATCGGCTGGCTGGCTGTTGGCCTGGCCCTCATGGCCTTCACCAATTCCCGCAAAAAGTAACGCCGAGCCGGGGCGGATCGGGTGCGCGGAGCCCTCTCTTCCGCGCACCGAACCCGGCACCACTTGGGTAGTTTTGTGAGGCCTTAACCCAACACGGCCTCGCCCACTATATGGATCCATAAGGAGGAACCATGTCCACTAAGTATGCAATCGTTGGCGGCAAGCTCATCGACGGTACCGGTGCCGAGCCGGTCGAGAACTCCCTCGTTCTCGTCGACGACAACGGCAAGATCGAGTACGCCGGTGTCATGCAGGACCTTCCCGAGGGCGTTGAGGTCATCGACGCCGCCGGCAAGACCGTCCTTCCCGGCCTGATCGACACCCACCTGCACTTCTCGGGCAACCTGACCGACGATGACACCGACTGGGTCATGCAGCCGCTCCTCGAGAAGCAGGCCGTCGCCGTCAAGCAGGCCTACGACTGCCTCACCCACGGCCTCACCACCGTCTGCGAGATCGGCCGCTTTGGTATCCAGATCCGTGACTGCATCGACAAGGGCGTCTTCAAGGGCCCGCGCGTTCTGGCAACCGGCCTTGGCTTCTGCCGCGTTGCCGGCCACGGCGACTCCCACCACTGCAGCCAGGAGCTCAACAAGGAATCGCACCCCTGGGGCGATCAGGTCGACGGTCCTTGGGATCTGCGTAAGGCCGTCCGTCGTCGCCTGCGCGAGAACCCCGATGCCATCAAGATCTGGGCTACCGGTGGCGGCATCTGGCGCTGGGACTCCGGCCGCGACCAGCACTACTGCTCCGAGGAGATCCAGGCCGTGGTCGAAGAGGCAAAGATGGTCGGCATCCCCGTGTGGAGCCACTGCTACAACAACCACGCCGCTGCCTACGATTCCGTTCGCTTTGGCTGCGAGCAGTTGATTCACGGCTTCGATATCGATGAGCGCACCATGGACCTCATGGCCGAGCAGGGCACCTTCTTCACCCCGACGATCGCCTTCCTGCCCACTTGGTACGCCACCTATCCGCCCGTCTACGTCCCCGAGCTGCACGACAAGTACGAGGGCACCCTGGTCGAGAAGGAGCTGCAGCGCAACTACGACTGCCTGCGCGAGGCCAAGAAGCGCGGCGTCGTCATGACGATCGGCTCCGACTCCTTCTCTTTCGTCACCCCGTACGGCACCTGCTCTATCGAGGAGATGTACGAGTTCGTCGACAAGATCGGCTTCACCCCGGTCGAGACCATCACCTGTGCCACCCTCAACGGTGCCAAGATGTGCCACATCGAGGACGAGACCGGTTCCATCGAGGCCGGCAAGTGCGCCGACCTGCTGGTCGTCAACGGTGACGTCGCCGCCGACATCCACGTGCTCAACACCGACAACATGGACGTCATCATGAAGGACGGCTGGATCGTCGAGGCTGGCACCTTTGGCGAGGCCAACAAATACAGCGCCTAAGATACCGTTTGTCGATGGCTGGATGTAAAACACAGTTTTTGATTGCATAATGCAATGGAGAGGGTCGCTTGCGGCCCTCTTTATTGCTATGAGGTGCGTCAGTAAGAAGGAGATGACGGTGGATCTCAATAGGCTGATTCTGGGCAAGAGCTACAACTCTACCAAGGTCTTTCGTACGGCCCAGCATGTGGTCCAGGCCATCCTGCTCGGTGTTGTCGTTCCGGCGCTTATCCTGTTGCTTATCTGGGATTTAACCGATAATCCCAATCCCGTTCCGGGCGTTGTCGTTATTGCCGGCCTGGTCATGCTGTGCTTCTTTTTCTCGTATGTCTTTGTGGTCCCCGACGACCTCACATCGAGCGCAACCGACCGTACACTCGCCATCGCATCAAAAATATTCGCCTACACGTCGCGTGGCCTTACGCCCGAAGCTGCCCTGGGCGCCTCCAAAATCATTCTGTCCGAAACTATCGCCTCGGCCATCTGCTTCACCGACGGCAAGCAGGTGTTGGCAAGTTGGGGCGAGGATTCGACAAAGTGTCCCGCCGGCACCCCGGTCGTGCTCGAGACCACGCTCAGTGTGATTGAGACGGGCGAGCAGAGCGTGTTTTCGCGTGACACCTCCAATGAGACGGGTGGCTATTTTCCCCGCCTGCGCGCCGGTATTGTCGCACCGCTTACCGTGCGCGGGCATTGCGTGGGTACGCTCGAGCTGTACTATCCCCGCCTGAGCAGCATCGATATGCGCCAGACGGCGTTAGCCTCGGGCTTTGCCGATCTCATTTCCACGCAGCTCGCCAGCTTTGAGCTCGAGCGCCAGGACGAGCTTACGGCCCGCGTGGAGCTGCGCGCCCTACAGTCGCAGGTCGACCCGCATTTTCTGTTCAATACCATCAGCACTATCGTGTCGCTCGTGCGAACCGAGCCCGACAAGGCGCGATCGCTGCTGATCGACTTTTCCAATTACTATCGTCAGACGCTTTCTGACTCCGATACGCTCACCACGCTCGAGCATGAGGTGGAACAGGGCACTCGTTATATCAATCTTATGCAGGCCCGGTATGGCGACGGCCGTCTGCGCGTTTCGGTCGACATCGACTTTGAGGTGCGCGACAGCATGGTGCCGCCGTCTATCTTACAGCCGCTGCTCGAAAACTGTATCAAGCATGCCCAGCGCGAGACCGAGCCGCTTTCTATTCGTGTTGGGGCTTTTGAGACCGATGACGGTCTGGAGATCATCGTCGAAGATGACGGCATCGGTATGAGCGAAGAAGTCTGCGCGCACCTGTTTGAGCAGCATCGCCGAGAGGAGCCCGAGAGCATTACCGCCGACGGCTCCATCAAGCGAGGCTGCGGCCTGGCGCTCTTCAACGTGCTTCAGCGCATCCATTTCTTTTACGGGGAAGATTCTGGCATGCGCGTGAAGTCCCAGGAGGGCGTGGGGACGCAGGTCATCGTCGAGCTGAACGGCGAGCCGCATGAGCCGGCGCCGATGAAGGTGTAGCGCGCGGTTGGATTGAGAGAAAAAAGAGGGGAAGCGCATATGTCCGAGGGATGGAACATCTTGGTGGTTGATGACGAGCCTCCTATTAGGGCTGAGCTACGTTATCTGCTGGAAAAGGATGCACGTGTGGGACAGATTGCCGAGGCGGGCAATGTCACCGAGGCCGTGGAGTCGATTCTGTCGAACAAGCCCGACGTGCTGTTTTTGGATATCACGATGCCCGGCCGCTCGGGAATTGAGCTAGCCGAGACCCTGCAAAACCTAAAGACGCCGCCGGTGGTGGTGTTTGTGACGGCGTTTGCAGAGTTCGCGGCCGACGCGTATAACCTCGATGCTGTCGACTATGTCGTCAAGCCGGTCGAGGATGCCCGCCTGTCAAAGGCGCTCGACAAGATCGAAACCGCCCTGGGTGTTCGCCGCGCTGTCCATACCCCGCGCCAGCCCCTTCGCCTGACGGTGGACCGCGGGGGTAAAAAGGTGTTCATCCCCGTGGCGGATGTCTGCTACTTTGAGGCGCGTGCCGATTTTTGCAACGCCGTCTGCGCCGAGGGAACATATCTGATTAATGAGTCGATCTCTTCGCTCGAACGTCGCTTGGGCTCCGAGGGCTTTATCCGCGTCCATCGCAGCTATCTGGTCAATTTGGAAGACGTGCACAATGTTGAGATTGGCTCCACGGGGTTGATGGAGCTCAGGCTCGACCGCGTGAGCTCGACGGTGCCGGTGTCCCGCCGTCGTGCCGCCGAGGTCAAGTCGCACCTGGGGCTTGCGTAAGAGGCTTGCGTGCCGTCGTTTACCATCGCAGGTTTGGTATGGGCGCGCGGTGGGCATAATGGGTGGCATCGAATGAAATCGAAAGGATCATTATGCCCGCGCTTATCACCCATCATCTGTTTGGCGAGGAAAGCATCGACCGTCTTCCGCAGGGCGTCATCACGTCCGATGAAGAGCGCATTGCCTTTATCTTGGGCAACCAAGGCCCCGACCCGTTTTTCTTTCACATTCTGACACCGCGTGTTTCCGACTGCACGCTGCTGGCTCAGGTCATGCACCGCTCGCGCATGTCGCGCCAGTTCTCGTGCCTGCGCGATGGCGTGTCGCACCTGCAGCCGCGCGATGCCAATCTGGGTCGCGCGTTTGCGCTGGGCCTGCTGTCGCACTATGTGCTCGACCGCAATGCCCATCCCTTTGTCTACGAGCAGCAGTTTGGCATTGTTGAGTCCGACCCCGAGCTCGAGGCTTCGGGCAGTCAAGTTCACGCCGTGCTCGAAAGCGACCTGGACGTGCTGATGCTGCAGCTTAAACGTGACGGGGCCACGGTCGAGGATTATCCGCCGGCGGGCGAGATCGTCACTACCGACCGCATCAATCGCGTTGCCGGCGTGCTGATGAGCTACGTCGCCGGGCGCGTGTACGGTATCGACATCCCGGCGGGGGAGTACGCCGGCGCCGTAGCCGACATGCAGCTGCTCTACCGTACTATCGAGCCGGCCGGTTCGGCCAAGACGCGCGCGATTGCCCTGCTCGAGGGCTTGGTGCACGATTATTCGCTGCTCGACGGCCTTGCGCACCGCGTGACGACCGAGCTGCCCGAGCGTACCGGCAACCTGGGCCACTTGGCATGGAAGAACCCCTTTACTGATGAAGTCTCGACCGAGAGTTTCCCCGAGGTCTTTGACCGCGCGCTGGTCGATTACGAGTGCACGGTCGCCCGCTTTATCGAGACCGGCGATATGGAAGCCGTGACCAACCACGTCAATTACAGCGGTCGCGTGCTCGGCGCCGACGAGGAGTTCGACCGCGAGGAGTAGGGCTCGTGCGTGCCCCCTTTGCCGAATCCTTACCGGCGCCTCTGGACAATTGGGGTACGATGAACTAACTGCATATCGGGCGAATACGAAGGGGCCCTGTCCATGAAATACACCAAGCTCGAGCGTAACTGGGTTATGTACGATGTGGGCAACTCGGCCCTCGTGCTGCTCAATACCTCGGTGGTGCCCATCTACTTTAACGCCATCAATACCGGTGCTTCCTCGGCAGACCTGGTGGTCGCTTGGGGCAACGCTCAGACGATTGCCTCGCTAGTCATTGCCATGCTCATGCCCATTCTGGGCGCGCTTGCCGATTACGCCGGCAACAAGATCAAGTTCTTCTTGGGCTTCTTCCTCACGGGCCTGGTCCTTTGCCTGGCGCAGGCTATCCCAATGTCCGCCATGGCATTTTTGACCGTGTACGTGCTGTGCACCATCGGCCTTAACTCTTCTATGACGTTCTACGACGCCATGCTGCCCGACATTACCACCGACGAGCGCATGGACGCCGTGTCCAGCTCGGGCTATGCCTGGGGTTACATCGGTTCCACCGTACCGTTCATCATCTGCCTGGCGCTTATCATGGGTGGCCCCGCTCTTGGCGTCCCCACCATGCTGGCAACGCGTCTGTCGTTTATCATCACCGGTGCCTGGTGGCTCATCTTTACCCTGCCGCTCATTCGCACCTATAAGCAAAAGTACGGTCGCGAGCGCGGTCCCCAGGACACCATCGGCCACATCGTGGGCGGTGTGTTCTCCGAGGTCGGACACACCATGCGCGAGATCGCCCACAACAAGACCGTGCTGGTCTACATGATCGCGTTCTTCTTCTACATCGACGGTGTGCACACGGTCATTTCCATGGCAACCAGCTACGGCTCGGCTCTGGGTATCGATTCGACCCAGCTGGTGCTGGCGCTGCTCGTCACGCAGTTTGTGGCCTTTCCGTCCGCCATCATCTACGGCAAGCTCGCCGGACGCGTGGGCACGCTCAACATGATTCTGGTGGCGGTCGCTGCCTACATGGGCATTGTGCTGTTCGCCGCGTTCTTCCTAAAGACCGCCTTTGAGTTCTGGGTGCTTGCCATTATGGTCGGCCTGTTCCAGGGCGGCGTGCAGGCGCTCAGCCGTAGCTACTTTGGCCGCATTATCCCTAAAGAAAAATCCAACGAGTACTACGGCTTCTTTGACATCTTTGGTCGTTATGCAAGCGTCATGGGCACTTTTCTAGTGTCGGTCGTCACCTCGCTGACCGGCAACCCGTCGCTGGGCGTCCTTTCCATTGGCGTGCTGCTGGTTGTTGGCTTTATGCTGCTGGTCCGCCTGTCCCGCATGACTCAGGCGGCGGCGTAAGGCAACCGGGCTCAGTACAGCAATTGTGCCTATCTACAGTACTCTTTTGGAAGTAGCCGCATAAATCATTCTGACTTCCGAGCAATGTTTAGCCCAAGTGGGTATGATGGAATCAGCTAGGTCGCGGGGCGTCGCCTGTGTTTGGCGGCGCCCCGTTTTTGTGTTGCAAGGAGGGTAAAGGTATGAACGCCACGGTTGTGATCCCAACATATTGGGCGGGCGATGATACCCAAGCAAACGCTCCCGGCACCTACGATCACTCGACGCGACTCAACGCCGACAATCCCGAACTCGACCGCTGCCTGGCCTCGCTTGAGCAGGTGTGCGACATCCCGCGCATCATCCTTTTGGTGGTCTGTCCTGTTTCTGCCACAGCCGATGTGTCGCTGCGCGTGCACGAGATTGTCGACGCGCATCCCACGCTCAAGGTCACCGTTGTCACCAACACCCAGGCCTCGCGCATCGCAGACCGGGTTGCTCAGATCGCGCCCAAGGGTTCGGGCGAGTGCGTGAGCCTGCGAGGCTACGGTGCCATCCGCAACATGGGGCTAGCCTGTGCCGCTGTGCTGGGGCATGACGCGGTTATCTTTTTGGATGACGATGAGACTGTCATCGACGCCGACTTTATGAAGCGCGCGACCTATGCGTTGGGGCAGCAGACGCGTCAGGGCTTGCCGATCTTGGTCAAGAGCGGCTATTTCTACGATCGCGACGGCTCGCCGCTGGCTCCCACGGACAAGGCGGGCATCTGCCATCGTTGGTGGACCAAGCGCATCGAGTTCAACCGTTGGATGAAAAAGGCGCTCTCGGGCACCCGCATCTCGCGCTCCAACTACGTGTGCGGCGGCCTGATGGCCCTGCACGCCCGCGCCTTTACGCGTGTGGCCTTTGACCCGTTTATCACCCGCGGCGAGGACTTGGATTACCTCTTTAACATGCGTATGTTTGGCTACGACGTGTGGTTTGATAACGAGTGGACCGTGCGCCATCTGCCTCCGGAGTCCGAAAAGCGCTCACCGCGCTTTATGCAGGATGTATACCGTTGGTACTACGAACGGGCCAAGTTGACGTTCGCCGCGCATCAAAAGGAGCTCATCCCCGTTACGGCGGCATCGCTCATGCCCTACCCGGGCCCGTGGATTTCGCGCGAGCTCGACGACCGCGTGCGCAAGACCGCTATGGTCCGCAGCGTGTTTACCCGCGAGCATGAGGGCTACCTGCGCATTTGGCGCCATGGTATCGGCGAGGCAAAGGCCTATGCGCGCCAAAACGCTGCAAGCTACCTGCGTTTCCAGAGCTTTTGGCCCAAGATCATGGACGGGCTTTGGCGTGACGCACAACTGATCAGTATCCTGGAGGGGGCCGAATGATCGACCGCCGCGCCCAGCGCGATAGTTCAATATCAATCTTTCGCATCATTGCCGTTGCATGCGCCATTTGCGTGCTGGTGTACTTTATTTTTGCCTTGGTGACCGGTATCGAGCCGATCGCCACGGTGATTGCCTGCGCGCTGCTGTGCATCTTTCTGTGCATCTTTATCTTTTTGACGCTCAATCCCGATTCGGTGCGCTCCCAGTACACCGAGGAGACGCTCTCGGTGGCCTCGGCCATGCTCGAGGACATTAAGGGCGGTCTGACGCAGGAGTCGGCGCGTTTGGTGTGCCGGCGCATTTTGCCCGAGACGCGCGCCATGACGGTGGCCATCACCGACGAGGACAACGTGCTTGCCTGCGCGGGCGAGTTTGAGGAAAAACTGCTGCCCGATACTCCCATCCACACGCTTGCCACACGCTACGTTATCGAACATGGCATCGTGCAGTCGTTCAACCGTATGGTGGATGTCGTGGGCTCGGACGGCTCGCACAACCAAGTTCCCGCCGGCATTATCGCCCCCATCAAGGTGGGCGATCGTACCGTCGGCACGCTCAAGTTCTACTACAAGACCCCGCGCGCCGTCGACCGTACCCAGTATGCGCTTGCCTCGGGCTTTGCCGAGATCTTGTCCACGCAGCTCGCCATCCACGAGCTCGAGGTGCAAAAGGAACTCACGGCGCGCGCCGAGGTGCGTGCGCTGCAGGCGCAGATTAACCCGCACTTCCTGTTCAACACGCTGAACACCATTGCATCGTTTACACGCACCGACCCGCTGCGGGCCCGCGAACTGCTTCGTGAGTTCTCATCGTTCTATCGTGCCACGCTCGACAACTCGGGATCGCTTATTCCGGTCTCGCGCGAGGTCGCACAGACCAAGCGCTACCTTACCTTTGAGAAGGCCCGCTTTGGCGAGGACCGCGTGCTTGCGACGTTCGATGTGTCCGAGGACGTGGAAGATACGCTGGTACCGGCGTTCGTGATCCAGCCGATTGTCGAGAACGCCGTGCGTCATGGTATGGGCGATGACGACGCCCTGAGGATCGACGTGACCGTTCACCAAGACGGCGAGGATGCAATCTTGATTGCCGTGGCCGATAATGGCGTGGGCATGGATGAGGGTACCGCCGCCAGACTGTTTGACGAGCGCTCTGCCCGTCCCGACGCCAGCTCTCCCCAGGGTGGCGGCGCCGGTGTGGCCATGCACAATATTTCGGAGCGCATCCATCGCTTTTTTGGGCCGCACTCCTATACGCGTGTCGAATCGGCGCCGGGCAAGGGCACCAAAGTGCTTCTTCATCTTGATTTGTCAGAGAGCATCTTTGACATTCAAGAGTAAAATAAAAAGCTACGGGCTCAACGTCATGCGACGGACGCCCGGCGTAGTTAGTTGACGAAAGGTTTTATCCCTATGCTGCGTGCGATGATTGTGGATGATGAGGCGCCGGCTCGCTCGGAGCTTCGCTTCCTGCTCGAGCAAACGGGCAAGATCGGCACGATCACGGAGGCGTCGAGCGTCCGCTCCGCCATCGAGATGCTTATGGAAAGTCGCGTGGATGTCGTGTTTCTCGATATCTCGATGCCCGGTGCCTCGGGCCTGCAACTTGCCGAGGCGCTGCATAAGCTCAAAAATCCGCCGGCGATCGTGTTTGTGACTGCGTATAGCGACCATGCGGTCGAGGCATTCGACGTGGATGCTGTCGATTATCTGATGAAGCCGGTCGAGGAAGCTCGCTTGGATCGCGCGATCGAGAAGGTCATGCAACGCGCCAAGCCGGTTACGGACAGCAAGGTGACCATCGAGCGTATCCCGGTGGAAAAGGGCGGCCGCAAGGTGCTCATTCCCGTGGATGACATCCGCTTTATCATGGCAAAGGACGATTACTCCTGCATCTATACCGTCGATGATCGCTTTTTGTCGACGACCTCGCTGGCGCAGTTTGAGGCCAAGCTCTGCGACTTTGGCTTCTTCCGTGTTCACCGCCGCTATATCGTCAACCTAGCGTGCGTCACGGACGTTGAGACGGTGCCCTCGGGCGCCATCCAACTGGGCATTACGGGCGTCGACGAACGCGTGCCGGTTTCGCGCCGCCGCGTCGTGCCGCTCAAGAAGGCCCTGAGTCTCTAGCACACTGGCCCCGCAGCCCTGTAGACCCATCGTCTGCGGAGCCGTGGGGCCTTTTTTGTATGTATCTG
Source organism: Collinsella sp. AF23-2 (assembly GCF_003459245.1). Classification (GTDB taxonomy): domain Bacteria; phylum Actinomycetota; class Coriobacteriia; order Coriobacteriales; family Coriobacteriaceae; genus Collinsella. The sequence goes on along the minus strand of NZ_QRVG01000003.1, from coordinate 120,626 downwards.
CCGAATCGTTTTTTGCGGAAGGGATCCCATGAACAGTGCAAGCGCCAAGCGCATCGACATCATCTCGGACACCCACGGCTATTTATCGCCTGCGCTCTTGGATGAGCTTGAGGGCGCAGACCTGATCATCCACGCCGGCGACCTCACGTCAGAGATGGACTACGAGCACCTGTGCACCATCGCCCCCGTGCGGGCCGTATTGGGCAACAACGATTACTACCGCGACTACGGCCCCGATGTAGACCGTCTTGCGCTCTTTACCTACGAAGGTCTCAAATTCGCCGTAGCCCACTACCGCGAAGACCTTCCGGTGGGATCCGTAGACGTAGCCATCAACGGCCACACCCACGTAACCAAAGAAGCCCAAGTGGGCCGCTGCTTAGTCCTCAACCCGGGCAGCGCCAGCTACCCCAGAGGCACCCGAGGCCCCACCATGGCCAGAATGCTCGTTAAAGACGGCAAGATCCTAAGCACCAAGTTTATTGACTTGGACTAACCGCAACAAAAACGGGGGATGCACAACGCATCTCCCGTTTTTCTTTGAGCCAAAGTAAGAAGTCCAACCAGAACAATCAGACCAACCCCGCCGAGGAGCATGCGGGCTAGCCGCGCAGCGGCGCACGCCCGAAAAACTGGTTGAACAATGTGACGGCAGGGAGGGTCTCCGGGGCTGGGGGCGGGGGTTAAGTTTGTCGCGAGTTCCGCACGCAAAGGAAAGCACTTAATGTGCTTTCCGTCTTGCGCAGGACTGTAGAGCAGCAAACTTAACCCCCGCCCCCAGCCCCGGAGACCCTCCCGGATGGCCCCAAAAATTTTTTCAAAAAAGTTGTTGCGCGCCGGACAGACTTCTGTGTATACTAATCCCCGCAGCGCACGCGAGCGGAAACAAACGCGAACGCCTGCCTGGGGAGTTAGCTCAGTTTGGTTAGAGCGCCGGCCTGTCACGTCGGAGGTCGCGGGTTCGAGCCCCGTACTTCCCGCCAACGCAATTAAAGCCACGTCTTCGGACGTGGCTTTTTGCGTTTGATGCACTTTGTTTCGATAGAACGATCGCCCTGGCGCATCTTCGCCCAGAATCCCCGCGCCTTCGGGAACGCAAGTAAAATCTAATAAGTATATTTGTCTGAACAACAGCTTTGTTGCGCAACACCTGTTCAACGAGACAGGGGGTTAGGTTATACTAAATTGCACCGTAGGCCGCATCTGATGCATTTCGCTCCGAGCGCGGCGTTCAGTGGATATCCGATTTACCATTTGGATGTCCTAGCGGTCATTGGCGTCTCGACACAAGCTCGGCCCCGGAGCTCGTTCGAGCTGTTCGTATTCCTTGAAAGGGGAAAAATGGACATATCGAGGAAGACTGATTACGCCCTTCGTATGTTGGCGATGCTTGCCGAGGATCCGGAGCGTTTGCTTTCTGTTCGCACCGCTGCCGAAGAGGTCAATGTTCCGTATTCGTTTGCCCGCTCGATTCAGCACGGTTTGGTCCAGGCCGGTATTGTGGAGAGCCTGCGTGGCGTCCACGGTGGCATGCGTCTCAAGGTCAGTCCGGACGACGTCACTATCCGCCAGGTCGTCGAGGCCGTTCAAGGCCCTATGGTTATGAATGATTGCACCGCGCCCGATGGTGACTGTGCGCGCATGGGCACGTGCTGCTATCATCCCCTGTGGGCCGGAGCCCAGGCGTTGATGCGCGACTACCTCGATTCCGTTTCGCTCGGCGACATCGTCGCTCACCGCCAGTTCCCGGCCGTCGATCCCAAGTTCGCCGACCGCGAAGCGTTTCCCGAGTACGCCACCTGCGCGTGCGCTTGCCGGGAGGAATAGCGCCGCATAAGGAGCATAGCCATGATTCAGGACCCCTTTCGTTCGATGATTCGTTCGGAAGGGGTCCTGCGTTATCGCGACCTTCCGTGGCGCCGCACGCGCGATCCGTACATCATTTGGCTTTCTGAGGTCATGCTGCAGCAAACACAGGTACCACGCGTGGAGACGCGTATGCCGGCGTGGCTCGATCGCTTTCCGACCGTGCAGGCGCTTGCCCAGGCCGCGCCTTCCGATGTTTTGGACGCTTGGCAGGGCATGGGCTACAACCGACGCGCTCTGGCGCTTCACGGGGCCGCTCAACGGGTCGTAGAGGATTGGGGCGGGGAGTTTCCGCACGAGACGCGTGACTTGGTCGCTCTGCCTGGTATTGGCCCGGCAACGGCGCAAGGTATCCGGTCGTTTGCGTTTGATCTTCCGGGCGTGTATCTGGAGACCAACGTGCGCACGGTCTTTCTGCATCACTTCTTTCCCGATGTACCGGCTGTTCCCGATCGCGAGCTGGTGCCGCTGATTCAGGCGGCCTGTCCGGCGGCCCCCGGTGCGGCGACCGACGAGATCGCTCCCTTTGCCGTGCCGCTCGATGATGCCGATACGCCGCGCGCGTGGTATTACGCGTTGCTAGATTACGGCGCATATCTAAAAAAGACGTTGCCCAATCCGTCCAGGCGCTCGGCGGGCTATAGCCGTCAATCAAAGTTTGAGGGCTCACGTCGCCAAAAGCGCGCGCATATCGTGCGCATGTTGCTGGCAGCGCGCGATGGCCAGCCGGCGGGGATTACGCTTGCTGATGCCGTGGTGGGCGTTAACGAGATGGAAGCGGCGGCTGGGCGTGGACCGGTCGAGCGCGAGCTTGTCGCGGGCATTCTGGCCGACCTGGAGCGTGAGGGCTTTTGCCGAGCCGAGGGCGATCGCTGGCTGAGCATCTAGCCCGTGCAAATCTGAAGAACAGGATTGTAAGGTTTAGATTTTCGGCATGAGGGCATCCTAAAGACGAGGCCGCTCGAAGCCTACGGGCGGCATGCGTTGAAGGGAAGTACACCTATGGATTTTGAGAATTCCCAAACCAAGAAGAACCTCGAGACCGCTTTTGCCGGTGAGTCCCAGGCACACACCAAGTATCGCTACTATGCCTCCAAGGCAAAGAAGGACGGCTACGTTCAGATCTCGAACATCTTTGCCGAGACGGCTGGCAACGAGTCCGAGCACGCCAAGCTGTGGTTTAAGTATCTGCACGATGGCGCCGTCCCCGATACCCTGGACAATCTGCGCGATGCCGCCGCGGGTGAGAACTACGAGTGGACCACGATGTACGACGAGTTTGCCAAGACCGCCGAGGAAGAGGGCTTTGCCGAGATTGCCGCAAAGTTCCGTGGTGTCGCCGCCGTCGAGAAGGCCCACGAGGAGCGCTACAACAAGCTCGTCGAGCGCATCGAGTCGGGCGAGGTGTTTGAGCGTGAGGGCGTAAAGGTGTGGAAGTGCCTGAACTGCGGGCACCTGCATGTGGGTGCCGAGGCGCCTGAGGTGTGCCCGGTGTGCAACCACCCCAAGGCGTACTTTGAGGAGCAGGTGGTGAACTACTAGCGCCGATACGAACGTGGACTGCGGAGCGCAGGGCGGGGAAATACCTTTCCCTCTCGCTCACGGCTCCGCAGGGTCGCGCGAGGCAAAGGTATTTCCCCGCCCTGCGCTCCGGCGTTGGGTCGTCGCGTGCTCGATACAGAAAAGCTGATAAAAAAGGTTGTGTGCCGCCCCTTTTTGGGGCGGCACGTTTTTGTGGGGTCCCGGTCTCCACAGTTTTCGTCAAGCTATTGGTTAGATTTTGGTCAGTTGGCGTAAGGGTGGAAGGCCAAAAGATTGTTGGCGAAAAAAGCTCAGAGAAAGTGCTGGTAGGGGAGTTGTTGAGCTTTTCGACAGCTTTTGAGCAAAAGAAACTTTGTGGCTATTGCCGGCGATTGCGTTGTCGCGGTCATGGCGGTGCGGGATGCTGGTCGTAAGCGTCGAATGCTCCGATTTTGGAGGCCAGCATGGATCTGTTTCTTGAGACTCCGCAGCAACAAGCTGAGCGCATGCTGCGTCAGCAGCAACGACTCATGGAGATGCAAATGCAAGGGGTTGCCAACCAGGCGCCCGTGCAAAACGTCGTGCCCGCTGCTGTACCTGCAGCTGTGCCCGGGTGTGAATCGGCGCCAGAGGCCTATTCCGTACAGCAAGATTCATATGCGCAGGAGCTCGCGTTCGACAAGCATCGTGCGCGTCGCCGTCGCTGGGCCCAGCGCCTGCGTACGTTGGCGATGATCGTGCTCATCCCGTTGGGGCTTGCGGCCATCTTTCTGGCGTCGTATGCCCTCACGTGCATCCTCAACGGTGCATCGCCCAACGAGGTGCTCCAACATCTAGCGGCCCTGGGCCAGCGCCTAGATGACGTCATAACAACCATCCGCGCCGGCTGGGAGAGTTAGCGTTTTAGCGTCCGCGGCTCTAAGAGAAATTTGTCTGCAAGGCAGTGAGTGATCCGTGTGTGTGGCGGGGTAAGATTGATCGCGGTTTTGATTGATGATCGATTGGGTTTGTTGGGCGGAGTTTATGTCTGCAATTGATATTGCACTTATTGTGATTGCTTTGGTGGCGGTGGGGGTCGCTGCGGCCTGTGCCCTGCAGCTCAAGGGCCTTCGTGCCGAGTTGCGGGAGCGTGGCGACAGTAGCGCGGAAACGCTGGCAGCACTCGAGCAGGCCAACAACGCGCTCGATGCCCTGAACGTCGCGCTGGCCGAAACACGCCGCACGGCCAATGCCATCGCGCAGCAGCAGACGACCGATGCGGCCGTGGAGCAGCAACGTTACCTGGCCATCGCACGCGAGTTCTCGCAAGCTGGTGACCGGATGGATGACCTGCGCCGTGAGACGGCCCAACAGCTCGGCGCCAATCGCGAGGGCATCGAGCATCGCCTGGACAAGGTGCGCGAGACGGTCGATGCTCAGCTGGGCGCCATCCGCAAAGACAACAACGTGCAGCTCGATCAGATGCGTGCGACGGTGGACGAGAAGCTCTCTCGCACGCTCAACGACCGTCTGTCTGCATCGTTTAAGCAGGTGAGCGACCAGCTCGAGGCCGTGTACAAGGGCCTGGGCGACATGCAATCTATCGCCACTGGCGTGGGCGACCTTAAGCGCGTGCTGGGTAACGTCAAGGCGCGCGGCATTTTGGGCGAGGTGCAGCTGGGCGCGATCCTGGCGGATATCCTCACACCCGATCAGTATCTGGAAAACGTTGCCACCAAGCCCGGCGCCTCGGAGCGTGTTGAGTTTGCCGTCAAGCTGCCGGTAGACGAGGGCGACCCCGTACTGCTGCCGATTGACTCCAAATTCCCGGGCGACGCGTACGAGCATCTGCTCGATGCCCAGGAGTCGGGCGACGCGGATGCCGTCGCCGCCGCGCGCAAGACGCTTGACGCTATGGTCAAGCGTGAGGCAAAGGACATCTGCGAAAAGTATCTGAGCGTGCCCGTGACCACCAACTTTGGCATCATGTTCGTTCCGTTTGAGGGGCTGTACGCTGAGGTCGTCAGCCGCCCCGGGCTTATCGAGACCCTGGGCCGCGACTATCATGTCAACGTTGCCGGCCCTAGCACCATGGCGGCCATTCTCAACAGCCTGCAGATGAGTTACCAAACGTTTAAGCTGCAAAAACGCACCGACGATGTACTGCGCGTGCTCTCCGCTGTCAAGGCCGAGCTGCCGCGCTATCAAAAGGCGCTGCGCCGCGTCCAGCAGCAGATCGAGACCGCGGGCAAAACGGTCGAGGGCATCATTACCACGCGCACCAACGTCATGGAGCGCAAGCTCAAGGACATCGACGCGCTGGAAGACGCCGACCAAGCCGATGAGATCTTGGGGCTCACGCCCGCGGGCTTTCCCACAGACCAAGAAGACGAGGACTAATTGCAACAAGACGGCGGGGCGCCGGCGCAAACGCGGATGCCCCGCTGCTTTTCGCATCGTGCTTGCCTGAAGTGCGCTTCAATGTGCAACAATGGCGTTTCGCCCTATCAGACGCGAAAGGAAGCCCATGTCTCAGAGAAGCACCAGCCCGCTCAAACGCTCCACCGTGCGCCGCACGCTACAGCGTTTTTGGGATGTCACGCGCACGCAGCCGCTGATTGTCTTTCTCTCGGTGTTCTCGTCGGCGGGCTACATCTTTTTGCTGACGTTTGCCAATACCTATGTGATGGCCCTCATTGTCGACCGCGTTCAAGCCGGTCCCGTGGCGGGTGACCAGGTGTTTGAGGTCTTCGGTCCCTACATTCTGGCGCTCGTGCTCGTCAACCTGGTGGGCCAGATCCTCTCCAAGCTGCAGGACTACACCGTCTACAAGCTCGAGATCGCGGGCAACTATCACCTGGCGCGCCTGTGCTTTGACACACTCTCCAACCAATCCATGACATTCCATACCAGCCGCTTTGGCGGATCGCTTGTGAGCCAGACAAGCCGTTTTATGAGCGGCTACACCGGTCTGGTCGACGTGACGGTGTATTCGCTCATCCCCACCATCGCCTCGGTCATCTGCACCGTGGCCGCACTCGCCCCGGTGGTGCCGACGTTTACCGTGATCCTGGTGTGCATCATGGTCGTCTACATCGCGTTTGTCTGGCTTATGTACAAGCGCATCATGCCGCTTTCGGCCGCGACGTCCGCCGCCCAGAACAAGCTCTCGGGCGTGCTCTCCGACGCGGTCACGAACATCTTGGCCGTCAAGACCTGCGGGCGCGAGGACTTTGAACGCGATCTGTTCGACGCCGCCGATCGTGCCGCGCGCGACGCCGAGACGGTCTCGATGCACGCCATGATGCAGCGCAACTTTACGACCTCGGGCCTTATCGTCATCACCATGGCCGTGGTGAGTGTGTTCGTGGCGGGCGGCAACGCGTGGTTTGGCATCTCGGCCGGCTCGCTCGTCATGATCTTTACCTACACCTATAACCTCACCATGCGTCTGAACTACGTAAGCTCCATGATGCAGCGCATCAACCGCGCGCTCGGTGATGCGGCCGAGATGACGCGCGTGCTGGACGAGCCGCGTCTGGTGGCAGACGACGAGAACGCTCCCGAGCTTAAAGTGACCGAAGGTGCGATTGATTTTGAGCACCTGAGCTTTGCATATCGTGACGCCGCGGCGGGCGAGAACGTGTTCGACGACCTGACGCTTCACGTGGCGGCGGGCCAGCGCGTGGGCCTGGTGGGTAAATCGGGCTCGGGCAAGTCGACGCTCACCAAGCTGCTGTTGCGCTTGGACGATGTGCAGGGCGGCCGCGTGCTCGTGGACGGCCAGAACGTCTCGCGCTGCACGCAGCAGAGCCTGCGCCGCCAGGTTGCCTACGTGCCGCAGGAGGCGCTGCTGTTTCACCGCTCCATTCGCGAAAACATTGCCTACGGTCGTCCCAACACCACCGACGAGCAGATTCGCGAGGCCGCGCGCCTGGCCAATGCCCTGGAGTTTATCGACCGCTTGCCCCGTGGCTTTGACACCATGGTGGGCGAGCGCGGCGTTAAGCTCTCGGGCGGCCAGCGTCAGCGCGTGGCTATCGCCCGCGCCATCCTAACCGACGCGCCGATTCTGGTGCTCGACGAGGCGACCTCTGCCCTCGACAGCGAGTCCGAGGCGCTGGTGCAGGAGGCGCTCGAAAACCTGATGCGTGGACGTACCTCCATTGTGGTGGCGCACCGCCTGTCCACCGTGGCGGCGCTCGACCGCATTGTGGTGCTGGCCGATGGCGAGATTGTCGAGGACGGCACGCATGCGCAGCTTGTCGAGGCGGGTGGCGAGTACGCGAGCCTGTGGGGCCGCCAGACCGGCGCATTCTTGGAGGCGTAAGCGTCTCGGACGTGGGACAATTGTGCCCATAAGTTTATTGTGCCGTTGAGCCGAGGAGTCGTTATGCCACGCGAGACCAATGCCGCCAAGCGCGAGCGCGCCATCGAGGTGTGTGAGCGCCTCAACCGTCGCTATGGCCCGGTCGAGTGCTTTTTGGACCACGAGAATCCCTTCCGCCTGCTGATCGCGGTACTGCTCTCGGCACAAACGACCGATGCGCAGGTCAACAAGGTGACGCCGCGGCTGTTTGCCCAGTGGCCCACGCCCGAGGCCATGGCCGGGGCGAGCGTAGCTGACGTGGCGGACACCATCAGGTCACTCGGCTTCTACAAGAGCAAAGCCAAGCATGCCGTCGAGGCCGCGCAGATGATCGTCGCCGACTATGGCGGCGAGGTGCCGGCCGACATGAAGGAACTCGTGAAGCTGCCGGGCGTGGGACGCAAGACGGCGAACATCGTGCTCAACGTGGGGTATGGCATCGTAGAGGGCATTGCGGTGGACACGCACGTCAACCGCATTGCGCACCGCCTGATGCTGAGTCCCAAGACGCATGCCAAGGAACCGCTCAAGACCGAGCAGGATCTGCTCAAGATTTTGCCGCACGAGTATTGGGAGTCGGTCAACCATCAGTGGATCACCTTTGGCCGCGAGATCTGCGACGCCCGCAAACCCAAGTGTGACGAGTGTCCGCTGGCAGATTTGTGCCCCAGCGTGCGCGTAGCGGGGTAGGGCGGAACGCATCTCCGTCTGGCGTTTTTGTTGCGGGGCTGGGCGTACGCTTGAGCTGGAGTCCTCTCCATGCGCTACCATGACAGACAATGTATTTGACGTACGACCCGCCGAGCTTGCCCCGGCGGGCTTTTGGCGTTGCGATGCCGGAGGAACAGCATGCTCATTCACCGTATAGCCGCGCAGCTCTACACTGCCGAGGCCTTGCAGACCGTCGAGGCCGGACTCGATGCCGGCGAGGACGTGACGCTGGCCGTGTCGCAGTCGGGCCGTACGCTCATGGCGGCCGCCCAGTTTGCGCGTCGTCCGCGCCCCACGGTCTATATCGTGAGCGGCGAGGACGCGGCCGATCGTGCCGCCCGCAGCCTTGCCGCCTATGTGGGGCTGGCGCACGTGTGCCGCTTCCCCGAGCGCAAGGACTATCCGTGGCGCGAGCAGGCGCCCGACGACGTCGTGGTGGCGCAGCGCTGCGAGGCGCTCGGGCGCATCGTGCGCGGCGACAACTGCATTATGGTCGCCTCGGCCCGCGCACTGCTGCGCTGCGTGCCGCCGGTCGAGAGTCGCTACTGGGAGTCCACTACTTTTGCGGTGGGCGAGGAGATTCCCTTTGACGAGGTGCCGCAGTGTCTGGTGGGCATGGGCTACACCAATGCCGGCGCCGCCGACGCGCCCGGCCTGTTCCGTGTGCACGGCGACACCGTCGAGGTGTTTCCCGCGCAGGAAAAGGCGCCCGTGCGCATTGAATTTTTCGGCGACGAGATCGACCGCATCCGCCGCATGGTGGGTTCCACGGGCCAGACCATCGGCAACGAGGACAGCATCGAGATTTTCCCCTGTCGCGAGCTCGCACTCACCGACGACGCCGTCCACAACATGCATGTGGCGCTCTATCGTGCCAGCCAGGACGACAGCAAACTGGCGGCGCTGCTCGAGATGGTGGATGCGCGCATCGTCACGCCCGAGCTCGATCGCTTTTTGCCGGTGATGTACGGCCAGACCGTGAGCCCGCTGGCGCACGTGAGCGGCAAGGCGCTCGTGGTGCTGTCCGAGCCGCGCTCGCTGTTCGACGATTGCCTGCGTGCCTACGAGGATATCGAGGCACGTGCCGGCGAGGCGGGGGTCGACCGTCTGGACGGCCTGTACGTGCGTGCCCAGCAACTCGACTTTGGTGCCCAGCAGCGCCTTAACTACGTGAGCTTGATTCGTGCCGGCGGTGCGGTGACGGCAGAGCTCAAGATTGAGCAGCCGGCCATCGCGGGCTCGGACAATCGCTTTATGACGCGCATCCAGGAGGTCGTGGGCAAGCGCTATGCCTGCGTATTTGCCATCCCCGACCGCGGTGCGCGCGAGTCGATGGAGCTCACCTTTGGCGATGAGGGTATTACTTTTGAGGAGTCGCTGACGGCCGCGCCCGAAAACGCGGGCGCTATTGGCGACCGTGTGCGCGTGGCAGCGGCGGATTCTGCCGATCGTGCTGTCCGCCAGGATGCTCATGCTGCAATTCGCGAACGCAAGGCCGACGCGCTCAACGCCCGCTCGCTCGAGGCAGGTGCCGCCCAGGCTGCCGCCGGCGCCACCGTGCCCACCATCTCGCGCGGACGCGTGACCTTTGTCGATGCCGCCTTGCCGCAGGGCGTGGTGGTGCCCGATGCCAACCTGGCCGTGTTCTCGATCGCCGACCTCAACGCCCGCATGGACGCCAACCGCGCGCGCAGCCGCCGCAAGGTGGACATTACGCAGATCACGTTTCCGTTTAAGCCGGGCGACTACGTGGTGCACGCCACTCACGGCATCGCGCTCTTTAGCGAGATCGCGCGCCAGGAAGTGGGCGGCAAGGAGCGCGACTACTTTTTGCTGGAATATGCCGACGGCGACAAGCTCTACGTGCCGCTCGAGCAGGTTGACCGCATCACACGCTATGTTGGCCCCGACGGCGACAAGCCGCGCCTGACCAGGCTCAACACCGCCGACTGGACGCGCGCCACCAACAAGGCGCGCAAGAACGCCAAAAAGCTGGCGTTTGACCTGGTCGATCTGTATACGCGCCGCTCTTCGATTACCGGTATCGCTTGCCCGCCCGACACGCCCGAGCAGATCGAGATGGAGCAGAGCTTCCCCTACGACGAGACGCGCGACCAGCTGGAGGCTATCGCCGACATAAAGGCCGACATGGAGGCACCCAAGCCCATGGACCGCCTGCTGTGCGGCGACGTGGGTTTCGGCAAGACCGAGGTCGCCCTGCGCGCGGCGTTTAAGTGCGTGGACTCCGGCCGCCAAGTCATGGTGCTCTGCCCCACGACCATTCTGGCCCAGCAGCACTACGAGACGTTCTTTGAGCGCTTTGCCCCGTTTGGCCTCGAGGTCGAAGTGCTCAGCCGCTTCCGCACCCCGGCGCAGCAAAAGCGCGCGCTCAAGGCGTTTGCCGAGGGCACGATCGACGTGCTGATCGGCACGCACCGCCTGCTTTCTGCCGACGTGAACCCCAAGAACCTGGGCATGGTGATCATCGACGAAGAGCAGCGCTTTGGTGTGCAGCACAAGGAGCAGCTCAAGAACCTGCGCGAGCAGATTGACGTGCTCACGCTTTCGGCAACGCCGATTCCGCGAACCATGCAGATGGCCACGAGCGGCGTGCGCGACATGAGCCTGATCACCACGCCGCCGACCGGGCGCCGCCCCGTGATCGTGCACGTGGGAGAGTACGATCCCGACGTGGTGAGCGCGGCGATTCGCCTGGAGGTGGGCCGCGGCGGCCAGGTGTATTACGTGTCCAACCGCGTCAAGACCATCGACGACGCCGTGGCGCGCGTGCACGAGGCCGCGCCCGAGGCGCGCGTGGGCGTGGCGCACGGCAAGATGAGCCCGCGCGAGGTCGAGGACGTGATGATCGAGTTCGCGACCAAGAAGATTGACGTGCTCATCGCCACGACCATCGTGGAGAGCGGTATCGACAACGCGACCGCCAACACGCTCATCATCGAGGACTCGCAGCGCCTGGGCCTGGCACAGCTCTACCAGCTCAAGGGCCGCGTGGGCCGCTCAGCCACGCAGGCATACGCGTACTTTATGTTCCCAGGCGAGCTGCCGCTTACCGAGGAGGCCACGGCACGCCTGACCGCGCTTTCCGAGTTCCAGGACCTGGGCAGCGGCATGCGCATCGCCATGCGCGACCTGGAGATCCGCGGCGCCGGTTCGCTTATGGGTGCCGAACAGCACGGTAACCTGTCGAGCGTGGGCTTCGACCTGTTTACGCAGATGCTGGGACAGGCCGTGGCCGAGGCGCGCGGCGATGACGATGCCGGCGTGGAGGCGGCGAGCGTGGGCATCAACCTGCCGGCCGATTACTTCTTGTCCGAGGAGTACATGCCGGCGGTGGATCAGCGCGTGCTCGTGTACCGCAAACTTGCGGCGGCCGAGGACCTGGAGAGCATCGATGAGGTGCAGGAGGAGACCGAGGCCGCGCACGGTGAGCTGCCGTTGGCGGGGCTCAACCTGTTCAACCGCGCGCGCATCCGTATCCGCGGCGAGCGCCTGGGACTCGAGAGCGTCACACTCAGTGGCGGCCGCATCACGTTTTTGGGCGTCGACGTGCCCAAGAAGGTGGCTTTTGAACTAAAGACCCGCTATGGCGCGGTGAACTTTCCCAAGAGTCGCAAGCTCTCCGTGCCCTACAAGGCGGGCGCCGGCGCGGGCAGCGGCCTGGGTCGCGGCCTCGATGCCAACGACGGCACCGGCCCGGTGGCGGCTGCGCTCATGCTGCTGCAGCAGCTGGGCGCGAGCGACGATGACTAACGGGTCGACGCTGCAAACGCCCCATTTGGGCAATCTGGTTCCATCGAAAGGAAAGCATGTTCGGGTACATCTATAAGAAAGACGCCGCTGCTATCGCGGTTATCCTTGCCCTCTGCCTGGGCGTGGGCAGTTTCTTCGATTATCAGATTTCGAGCGCGCTGTTCAACATCGGCAGCATGTACGGTCGCTTTGTCGAGGCGGCCGGCGAGCTACCGTTTGAGCTGACGGCGAGCATCGCGGGCGTTATGCTCGTGCGAGCGGTGCGCCCCGATTCCAAGGCAAGCAAGTGGCTCGCCGCGCTGGGCATTCTCATCAACGTGGGCCTGCTCGGCTACGAGATTGTCGGATCGCAGCGTGTCGGCGGCAAACTCATCGCGTTTCAGCTGGTGCTGACGTTTGTGCTGGTCATCGCTGCCAACCTTATCGCCTACCGCCTCACACGCGACACCGATCCCGACGAGCTCACGCGCTGGGCGTTGATGGTGCTTGCCGTGTGGGTCGCTCAGGCCATTATCCTCAACGTGATCGTCAAGCCGCTGTGGTCGCGCCCGCGCATGCGCGTGATCGAGGTCACGCCGGGGCTCAATTTTCAACCGTGGTGGGTAATCGGCAATCCCGATAAGTGGAGCTATATTGCCGCCGGCGTGATCAAGGACGGCTTTAAGTCGTTCGCGAGCGGGCACACCGCGCACGCGGCGATCGGCCTTATGCTCGCCGGGCTTCCCGCGGCGGCCTTTAAGGAAAGGCCGTCGCGCCGCCGCGTGGTCTTTTGGGCTGCCGCTGTGGTTGCGGCGCTCGTCGCTTTTGGCCGCATCGTGATCGGAGCGCACTTTTTGAGTGACGTGAGCTGCGGCTTTGCCCTGGTGCTGGCACTTGAGTGCCTTGCCGCGCGCATTGCCTATCCCAACGGCGTACAATAGCCCCGTTTGAATCATCTGGCCGATACCCGGTAAGAGAGGATTGTCATGCTCGCGTTTAACAACGACTATTCCCACGGCGCCCATCCGGCGGTGCTGCAGGCGCTCGTCGACACCAATATGGAGCCGCAGCCCGGCTACGGCACCGATGCGCACACCGAGCGTGCCAAGCACCTTATTCGCGAGGCCTGTCAGGCCCCCGATGCCGACGTGTTTTTTCTGGTGGGCGGCACGCAGGCCAACGCGACGGTGATCGACATGCTGCTTGCGCCCTACGAGGGCGTCGTTGCTGCTGAGACTGGTCACGTCGCCTGCCACGAGGCGGGCGCCATCGAGTTTGGCGGCCACAAGGTGCTCACCATCCCCGGCTACGAGGGCAAGATGCACGCCGAGGATCTCGAAAACTATATCCAAGTGTTCTACGAAAACGAGAGCTGTGAGCACATGGTGTTTCCGGGCGCCGTGTATGTGAGCCTGTCGACCGAGTACGGCACGCTGTACTCCAAGGCTGAGCTCGCGGCAATCCATGCGGTGTGCCAGAAGCGCGAGATTCCGCTGTTTGTGGATGGCGCCCGCCTGGCCTATGCGCTGGCGGCCGATGAGTGCGACATTACCCTGCCCGAGCTGGCGCAGCTGTGCGACGTATTCTACATTGGCGGCACCAAGTGCGGCGCGCTCTGCGGCGAGGCTGTGGTGGTCTGCGGCATGCACGCTCCGGCGCATCCCATTCCGCGCATTAAGCAGCACGGCGCGCTGCTGGCCAAGGGCCGCCTGACGGGCGTGCAGTTTGAGGCGCTCTTTACCAATGGCCTGTATTTTGAGATCGGTCGCCAGGCGATTGAGACGGCTCAGGCGCTGCGCCGCGTGCTGCATGAGCGCGGCTACGAGTTCTTCTTGGAGACGCCTACGAACCAACAGTTCGTGATTCTGCCCAACGAGGATATGGCCCGCATTCGCGAGCACGCCTCGATCGAGTACTGGGAAAAGCACGACGAGACCCGCACCGTGGTGCGTTTTTGCACCAGCTGGGCCACGACGCAGGAGGACATCGACGCGCTGGCGGCTGTCCTGTAGCTTGATGTAATGACGAGGGGCCGCCCTACGCCTGGGTTTGGCGCAGGGCGGCCTTTGCTTTTGTGGGGGAGGGGCTGTATGCCCGAGATGTCCGAGCCGACGATTCGCCTGGCGACGCCCGATGATGCGCCGGCGCTGCTTGCCATCTATGAGCCGTATGTACGCGAGACGGCGATAACCTGCGAATACGAGGTGCCGAGCGTTGAGGAGTTCGCCGGGCGCATCGAGCGTACACTCAAGCGCTATCCGTATCTGGTGATGGAGTTGGACGGGCGTCCAGTGGGCTATGCCTATGTGAGCGCGCTTAACAGCCGCGAGGCCTATGACTGGTCGGTCGAGACGTCGATCTATCTGGCGCGCGACGTGCGCCACGGCGGGCTGGGCCGCAGGCTGCACGACGCGCTCAAGCAATGCTTGGTCGCGATGGGCATCACCAGCATGTGCGCGCTCATCGCCGTGCCGCACGATAAGGACGACGAGTATCTGACGCACAACAGCCAGGATTTCCATGCCCATATGGGATATCGCCTGGTGGGCGCCTTCGATCGCTGCGCCCAAAAGTTCGGTCGCTGGTACGACATGTGCTGGATGGAGCTGGTCCTGGCCGAGCGCACGCCCAACCAACCCAAACCAACCTGGTTTCCCGCACTTGTCGTCCAAGGTTTCAAACCTACCATATAGGGACAGGTTTTTGGCTGTCTTGCGGTATCAAATCGCCGCAAGAAGTGCAGCGTTCGTACGCTATTTTGACCTGAATCGTCCCTTCGGGACGCCTTGCGAGCTAAGTGAGTAGACTTTTTGGCGCAAAGCGAGCACAAAGCGTATCTGTTTTAGTAAAACCGCAGGTCACGGAGGCGGCTGTTTTGGGTGTGCTCGGCAGGTCGCGAAAAGTCTACTCACTTAGGTTTACGGTGCTGGATATTCTGAGCAGGAACAGTTGAGCTTGGACGGCGCGTATTGCCAGGCGATGCCGGCACTTGCGCCATGCTGGCTTGAGATTTAATAAAAACCGCAGGTAAAACGTTTATTAGGTACATTTTGCCTCGTTTGGTGCGCTAGCCGATGGGCTCGGTGTATTTGGCGCGGTCGGTGCGTTGGATACGCTTGGAGACATGGAGCGGGCGGCCGTCGGTGTCGTAGACGTAGTCGGTGATCAAGATCAACGCCTGCCCACGCTCAACGTTGAGCAAAAACGCCTCGTTTTGTGAGGCATAGCACACCTCAAAGGTCTTATGTCCCTGTGCCGGCGCGCGATGGAATTCTTGGCGCAGCGTGGCGTAGAGCGAACCGTTGATATCGCGATCGATGAGTGCCTCAAAGCTCGGCGGTAGATAGGTGGTTTCCAGGCACAGTGGCGCATCGTCCAGATAACGCAGGCGGACAAGTTTGACGAGCTTGCTGCCCACGGCGGCATCGAAGAACTTGGCCACGTTGCCCGTTGCCTTGGCAAAGCCCGAGTCCACCGTGCGCGTGGTGGGCTTCATGCCCTGGCCCTGGACCTGTGCCGTGTAGCTCGAAAACACCAGGTTGTTCTCGTGGAGCGCTGGCGTTTCGGCCACAAAGGCGCCGCGCCCGCGCTCGGTACGAATCAGGCCCTCGTCAACTAACACCTTAAGCGCGTGGCGCACGGTGCTGCGCGAAAGCCCCGATTCGTCCATGAGTTCCATCTCGGACGGCAGCTTGTCTCCGCGTGCGTAGATGCCGGCGGCGATGCGGTCACGCAGCGTACCCGCCAGACGCTCGTATTGGGCCAAGTTCTTTTTCGACGAAGTGCTCATGCGAACAATCTGTATCTAACCTGTATGCTTACTGAACCAAGCATGTATCCAACATGACAACAAAACCGCTGATAATGGATTGCCGAAAACTTTACCAGCAAAATATCTAAGACAAATATAGCATACAACTAGTCGACATAACCAAAACATGTATGTAACTTGTATGCCATCAAGAGCATCAAACGAGAAGAAAGGCTGATGCACGATGACTACTCAGGAACAGGTTAAGGACGTCGTCTCTCAGGTTTTGGCTGACAAGGCAGACAAGGGCGGCATCAAGCGCGTCGTGTGGATTGGCGCCGGCGGATCCAACGGCGGCAACTATCCTGCCCAGTACTTTATGGAGCACGAGGCCACGCAGGTCGTGAGCTCCAGCTACACCAGCAACGAGTTCGTGCACGCCACCCCGGCCTACGTCAACGAGAACACCCTGGCCGTCGTCGTGTCCATGCGCGGCACCAAGGAGACCATCGTCGCCGCCCAGGTCGCCAAGGACCACGGCGCCAGCACCATCGCCATCTATGTTGACGAGTCTGGCCTCACCGAAGTCTGCGACTACAAGATCCAGTACGACAGCCTTGCCATCGACGAGTCCTGCATGGGCCGCACCAACTCCGCCGTCGTGACCATGATCGCCATGGAGCTCACGCAGCAGATCGAGGGCTATGCCGAGTACGAGACCGCTATGGCCGCCTTCGACCTGGTCGATCCCATCTATCGCAAGGCCGTCGAGTACACCCGTCCGCTCGCAGCCAAGTGGGCCGAGCAGAACGCCGACAAGCCCTGCATCAACGTGATGGCTCAGGGTCCGCTCTTTGGTGCCGCCTACGTCTTTAGCATCTGCAACGTGCAGGAGATGCTGCAGATCGACTCCTGCACCATCAACACCTGCGACTTCTTCCACGGCCCCTTCGAGATCCTGGACAAGCGCACCTCGCTGTTCCAGCTCATCAGCGTCGGCCGCAGCCGCTGCAACGACGAGCGCGGCATCCGTTTCGTCAACCAGTACGGTGGCGATCGCGTCTATCAGCTCGACGCCAAGGAGCTTGGCCTCAACGACATCAAGGACAGCGTGAGCGAATACTTCAACCACCTGATCTTTGCCCCGATCCTCAACAACGTCTACATGCGTGCGCTCTCCGCCGTCACCCACAAGGATTACATGACGCGCCGTTACATGTGGAAGCTGGATTACTAAGGGATAGAGCGGCCTAACAGCCCAATACCCCTCATGAGTTGCGGTGGAATAGTTCCTGTTTGGGAGCGTGAAGCCTCTGTTTGAGAACTATTTCACCGCAACTGCTAGAGCGGCACTTGGGGACGTTCCCTTTCTGCCGGCACCTGCGACACTCCTTGTTTCAAGAGATTTCCCGTTCGCCGATTTGTGTCTTGAAAAATGTATATAACGACTATAACGTAGTATGAAACATATTGGAAACAATACCGAGGAGGCTGCGTTGAAGAGGAGCAATCTGGGCTATGTGCTGGTGCTGATCGCCGCGCTTATGTGGGGCAGCATCGGAATCTTTGTAAACGGCATCTCGGCCATGGGCGTTACGTCTCAGAGCATGGCGGCCTTTCGCCTGTTGTCGGGTGCCGTCTTAATGGCTCCGGTCTTGGCATTCATGGGTTGCCAGGGAGGTGCTCGTGAGGGAAAGGCATCGGGTCCCCTGGCACTGTTCAAGGCAAGTCCTAAAGAGCTTGTTCCTTGTGCGCTTCTTGGCATTATCGGCCTCGCCACCGCTAACACGCTTTATTACGAGTGCATGGGCGAGGTGGGCATGTCCACGGCCTCGGTGCTGCTCTACACCTCGCCGGTGTTTGGCGTCATGCTCGGCCGCGTACTTTATCGCGAGGATGTGACTCCCAACAAGCTCGTTGCCATCGCTTTTAACATCGGTGGCTGTGTACTTGCAGTGACCGATGGCGACCTTTCCGGTTTTCATTTTTCGGTTTGGGGCGTCACGTCGGGCGTGATTGCGGGCTTTTGTGGCGCGTCGCTCGCGGTGTTTAGCCGGATCGCAACCAAGACGGTCCACCCGCTGGCTGTCACGTTTTGGGGCCTTGTTTTTGGCGGTGCGGTTATGGCGGCTATCGCGGCTCCGTGGCCAGATGTCGCCGCGGCAATGTCGCCACAGCTGCTGCTGCTGTTCCTTGGCTTTGGACTCATCCCCACAGCCGTGGCCTATGTCTTATATATGCAGGGTCTGTCCATGGGGCTCGAGACGTCGAAAGTTCCCGTCGTAATGTCATTCGAGACAGTCGTCACCGTACTGCTGGGCATTGGTGTCTACGCCGAGCCCGCCGGCGCGATCAAAGTTCTGGGCATCGTTTTGGTGCTCGCGTCCATCGTGATTATGAACACCGACTTTTCCAAGCTGCGCAACAGTGTGTTTGTCGGTCATGTCGTTGAGAGCATGACCTTTAAGCCCAACGCGTGGTGGACGGAGAAATCGCAGGACATGGATCTCTTCCGCGAGCGCACCGGCATCGCGCTGGAGCCCACCGTGCAGGAAAGCCCCTGGTACTTCGTGCGATAGGGGATTGCGCACAGGGTCCGACTTGGGGTTATCCCGCCAGTGCCGGCCTGCCCAGCCCCAACGTTTCAAGTACGTTAAACCCGTCAACGGTCGATTTTCACCCGCGAACGGTCTTTATACTAATTAGCAATATCCGCAACGTATAAGACGTTATAATGACCATAACGAAAAGGAGGAGGCAAGATGAATCAGATCATTCTCGCATCTCATGGCGGCCTGGCCGCAGGCGCCAAAGACACGCTCGAGATGGTTCTCGGCGACGTGTCGAACGTCCACGTCGTGTCGCTTGCTCGTGACGACAAGGAGCCCATCACCAACAAGGTGGACGCCATGATCGCCACGTTCAACGCGGACGACACCGTCTATGTGCTGACCGATATGCTCGGCAGCTCGGTCAACAACAGCATGGTCGAGCTTTCCCGCAACGGTGCGGCATTCACGGTGATCAGCGGTTTCAACATTCCGCTGGCACTGACGCTCGCTATGAGCCCCGCCCCCGTCAAGGGTGCCGAGCTCGCGGCCCTCATCAACGAGGCCCGCACCGGTCTGACCAACCCCAACGCACCGGTCGAGGCTGCCGCGGCTCCCGCCAAGAAGGCTAAGGCGCCCCGTCACAGCTCCGGTCCCGCCAAGATCGTCCTCGCACGTCTTGACTACCGTCTGCTGCACGGTCAGGTCGTCTTTACCTGGACCACCAAGGTTCAGGCCGAGCGCATCATCGTCGTCGACAACGCTGCCGCCAACGATGACATCAAGAAGGGCGCTCTTAAGCTGGCCAAGCCCCAGGGCGTGCGCCTGAACGTCTTCACCGTCGAGCGTGCCCTCGCCAAGATGGACAAGCTCAACACCCTCGGCGAGCGCGTCATGTTCGTCTTTGGCAACACGGCCGAGATGCTGCAGTTCTGCCAGGGCTACAAGCTCGACGCCATCAACCTGGGCGCCACCGCCAACCACGACGGTGCCGATCAGGTCGGCGGCAAGGACAGCTCCGTCTTCCTCGACGCCACCCAGAAGGCCGACGTCAACCAGCTGCTCGACATGGGCATCAAGCTCTACGTCCAGCAGACCCCTACGTATCAGAGCGTCGACATCGACGCCAAGCTGTAATCAACCAGGCTTTTGCCTGACTGAAAGGAGAAGGGTATGAATACGTTCATCAGTGCGGTGCTCGTCGGCCTCGTCGGCGTGTTCTGCATGTGGGACTCCCGCCTGCTCGGTCGTCTTAACTTCGAGCAGCCTCTCGTTGGCGCTACGCTCGTCGGTCTGCTGCTGGGCGATGTGCCCACCGGCCTTGCCGTCGGTGCCGCCGTCGAGCTCGTGTCCATGGGCCTGGTGCAGGTCGGCGCCGCCGTTCCGCCCGATATGGTCCTGGGCGGCATCGTGGCCGCTGCCTTCGCGTGCCTGACCGATGCTTCCGCCGAGACCGCCATGACGATCGCCATCCCGGTCGCCGTCCTGGGTCAGCTCCTCGGCATCGTGTTCCGTTCCATCATCGCCGCCCTCACCCATGTGGCCGATAGCGCGATTGATAACGGCAAGTTCAAGACCGCCTACCGTATGCACATCTGCGCCGGCTCCGGTCTGTACGCCATCATGTACTTCCTGCCGATCTTCCTGGCCGTCTTTGTCGGTACCGACCTGGTCCAAGCCATCGTCAACATGGTTCCCGAGTGGCTGTCCGTTGGTCTGAACGTCTCGACCAAGATCATGACCGCCTACGGTCTGGCCCTGCTGCTCACCATGATGATCAAGAAGGGTATGACCCCGTTCCTGTTCATCGGCTTCCTGCTCGCCGCCTACCTCAACCTGTCCGTCATCGCGGTCGCTCTGATCGGTGTGTGCCTGGCTATCGTCTTCATGGGCTTCAAGTTCAATGGCTCCCATGCAGCCGCCGGTGTCGATTCCGACTACGATCCGCTCGAAGACGACGAAGACTAAGGAGGAACACACTATGGCAACCGCAACCAAGGACGTGTCCCTGAACAAGAAGGTCAGCCAGTTCTTCTGGCGCTCCTGGGCCATCCAGGCCTCTTGGAACTACGAGCGTCAGATGAACATGGGCTTCCTCTACGGCATGGTCCCCACGCTCGATCGCCTCTATCCGGACGAGTCCGACCCCAAGCAGCTCGCTGCTAAGAAAGAGGCTTACCACCGTCACATGGCGTTCTACAACTGCACCCCGCAGACGAGCGCTTTTGTCCTAGGCCTCGCCGCCTCCATGGAGGAGGAGTACGCCAAGGATCCCGAGAACTTCGATCCCGATTCGATTAACGCGGTCAAGACCTCCCTCATGGGCCCGCTTTCCGGCATCGGTGACTCTTTCTTCCAGGGCACCATCCGCGTTATCGCCTTTGGCCTGGGCGTTCAGCTGGCTCAGCAGGGCTCCATCATGGGTCCGATCCTGGCCATGCTCATCTCCATTGTGCCCTCCGTGCTGATCACGTGGTTCGCTGCCAAGATGGGCTATCAGGGCGGCCACGAGTACCTGAGCAAGCTCCAGGGCGGCGACCTCATGGAGAAGCTCATGTATGTCTGCGGCATCGTGGGTCTTATGTCCGTGGGCGGCATGATCGCTACGCTGATCGGCGCCACCACCCCGCTGCAGTTCGCTGAGGGTACCGTCGTGATCCAGGACATCCTGGACGGCATGATGCCCCAGATGATCTCCCTTGGCCTCACCGGCCTTATGTACTGGCTCATCAAGAAGAACGTCAACACCGGTTGGCTTCTCGTGATCGCCATTGTGGGCGGCATCGCCCTCTCCGCGGCCGGCATCCTGGCCTAGTCGCGACCCAATGCTTCCCCCGGGGGCCTGCCTGGCATCCCATACCCCAGGCAGGCTTCCATCCCTAACATGTGACAAGGGGACAGTTCCTTTGTCACATCCTCAACGGGCCGGCGACTCGGTCCTAACCACGGTAACCCTGCGAGCGTCCGGCAATGTGGCGCCGCAACAAATCGAAAGGAATGTGTCAGATGTACGAGATCGACCTTAACCTCCCTAAGCAGATCGTCGCTGACGTCCTGTCCAACCACGAGATTCACAGCGTCGCTTTCGTCGGCTGCGGTGCTTCCATGTCCGACCTTTACCCCGCCAAGTACTTCCTGGCCAACAACACGGACAAGCTGAACGTTCAGATCTTCACCGCTAACGAGTTCAACTACGACACGCCTTCCTGGGTCAACGAGCACACCTTCGTGATCACCTGCTCCCTCGGTGGCTCCACGCCCGAGACCGTCGAGGCCAACAAGACCGCCAAGAAGCACAACTGCCCGGTCGTCTCCCTCACCAACAAGGCTGGCTCCGCTCTGACCGTCGACGCCGACCACGTCATCGTCCACGGCTTCCACGCCAACTACGCTGCCAAGTGCGAGAAGCCCGGCTATGCCATCGCTCTTGCTCTCGAGATCCTTCAGCAGACCGAGGGCTATGACCACTACGAGGACATGATCACCGGCCTCACCAACGTTTTCGATCTCTGCGAGAACGCCGCTCAGCACTGCAAGAAGCTCGCCAAGAAGTTCGCCGAGGACTTCAAGGACGACAAGATGATCTACTTCATGGCCTCCGGTGCCTCCGAGAAGATGGCTTATTCTCACGCCGCCTTCCTGTTCACCGAGATGCAGTGGATCGACGCCGCCGCCTACAACACCGGCGAGTACTTCCACGGCCCGTTCGAGGTTTCCACCGAGGGTAAGCCCTACGTCTTCTTCATGTCCGATGGTGCTACCCGTCCGATGGACGCTCGCGCCCTCACCTTCCTTGAGCGCATGGGCGCCAAGGTCGCTCTGATCGACTCCAAGGACTACGGCCTGGCTGACGCCGTGCCCGCGAGCGTCGTCACCTACTTCAACCCGCTGCTGCACCTCGCCGTTATGCGCGAGTACGGCAACCAGATCGCCGAGGCCCGTCAGCACCCGCTGACCATGCGTCGCTACATGTGGAAGCTTTCCTACTAATCACAAGTAAGTAGACCTTACGGGTTGATTGAGAGGGGATGGGGTTTGCGCCCCGTCCCCTTTTTGCTTTGGGGGCGTGTCTGTCGCGTCGCAAAACACCAGATAAAACCTACCAAAATAAACCTGTCCCTTTTTGGCAGGTGGGAGGAGATGCGTATGATCAAGGCAGTGCTGTTTGATATGGACGGCGTGCTGGTCGATACCGAGTGGTTCTACAACCGTCGCCGCGTGGCGTTTATGGAGGAAAAGGGGTTCCACTTTGACGAGATCCCCGATCTTTCGGGGTCTAACGAGCCTGCCATCTGGAAGTCGCTGGTGCCCGACGATGTTGAGCTGCGCGAGCGCTTGCGCGTTGAGTACAAGCAGGTCTACAGCCCGGTTCACCCTGTTCCGTATGCCGAGCTGCTCAACGAGCAGACGGAGCCGGTGATGCGCGAGCTGCACGAGCGCGGCGTCAAGTGTGCCATCGCGAGCTCGTCCTATCGCGAGCTCATTGACGAGCTGGTGGAGATTGCCGGTATCACCGACGTGCTGGACTACACCATCAGCGGTCACGAGTGCAGTGCATTTAAGCCCGACCCCGAGATCTACCTGCGTGCCATGGAGGCGCTGGGTGTGGAGCCTACCGAGTGCCTGGTTATCGAGGACTCGCCTTTGGGCATCGAGGCCGGCAAGCGCTCCGGCGCGCGCGTCCTGGCGCTGCGTCCGCACGAGGGCGTTAACCTGGACCAAACGGGAGCCGACGCCGTCATCGACAACCTCGCCGACATTCTGACCGCTTTGTAGCGTCAATTCGCCGCAAGAAGTGCGGATTCACACGTCTCTTGCGGTGGATTGGCTCATTTTGGCTTCGATTTGATCCGTTTGGCTTCGACTCAGGCTAAGTGAGTAGACTTTTTGGCGCAGGCCGAGCACAAAGCGTATCTGCCTTAGTAAAACCGCAGGTCACGGAAGTGGCAGCTTTGGGTGTGCTCGGCAGGTCGCGAAAAGCCTACTCACTTAGAATTTGGCTCTTTGGTTGGGGGGCTGCTGGCTCGTTTTGGTTGTCGAGAGAGGGTGAATTGAAGCGCCCTCTCGCGCTCCATGCTACAATCGCCGGCATGCCCCACAATTACATCTGCCTTCGAAAGGAGCCTACGTGGCGAACGCCATCGATCAGCTCACGGACCGCGTGCTCGTGCTCGGTCGTCTCACCATCGTCCGCCGCGCCATTACTGCCGTGGCGGTCACCATCTCCGCCGTTCTCCAGACATTTCTGATTCAGGCGTTCATTCGCCCCGCCGACCTGCTTCCGAGCGGCCTCACCGGCGTCGCGGTCCTGCTCGATCGCGTCACCTCGCTCGGCGGCGTTCATATCGACATCTCGCTCGGCATGCTCGCGCTCAACATCCCCGTGGCGCTCCTTTGCTGGAGCGGCATCAGCAAGCGCTTCGTCATCTTCTCGATGATGCAGGTCATGCTCTCGTCGCTGTTCCTCAACATCTTTCACTTCGCCCCGTTTTTGGGCGACAAGATCATGCTCATCATCTTTGGCGGCGTGGTCTCGGGCCTGGGCGCCGCCATCGCGCTTAAGTCCGGCGCATCCACCGGCGGCACCGACTTTATCGCGCTGTGGGTTTCCAACCATACAGGCAAGACCATCTGGGGCGTCATCTTTGGCTTTAACTGCGCTATCCTGGCGATCTTTGGCTTTATGTTTGGCTGGGACAATGCGGCGTATTCCATCGTGTTCCAGTTTATTTCGACCAAGACCATCGACAGTTTCTACCGACGCTACGACCGTGTGACGCTGCAGATCACGACACGCAAGGCAGATGAGGTCATGACAGCCTATGTTGACCATTTTCAGCATGGCATTAGCTGCGCCGAGATCATTGGCGGATACAGCCGCGAAAAGATGTATCTGCTGCACGCCGTTGTCTCGACCTACGAGAGCCAGGACATTATCAAGCTGGTGTGCGATATTGATCCCGGCGCCGTGATCAATGTGTTCCACACACTCAACTTCGTGGGCGGCTGGTGGGGCGGTCATGTCGACGAGCCCATGCCCACGGCCGTACCCGATCCCGACAAGCCCGCGCGCATGGCCAGCAGGCAGGCGCGCCTCAGCGAGCAGGACAGTCTGCAGCAGGACGACGGCAAGTAAGGATTTGCTGTATGTGGTGTATCGTTTTATCAAACTGATGTAACATATAAAAAGACGTTATATACGTATTAGTTATTTCGCTATTTTGATAAGAGTGATCAGATATGCCCGCACCCAAAAATGCACCGCTTTACCAGCAGATTTATGACGAGATCAAGGATGCAATCGAGAAAGGGGTTTATGCACCCAAGGAGCGCATTCCGTCCGAGCTTGAGCTTGCCGAACAGTACGAGGTGAGCCGTATTACGGTGCGCCGTGCCGTCGAGGAACTGTGTTCCGACGGCTATCTGGTTAAGCAGCAGGGCCGCGGCACCTTTGTCTCCACGCCGCACATCAACCGCCAGTTTCACGCCTCGACGCTGCAGACGTTTACCGCGCTGTGTGCCGGCAACGGCATGAAGGCCGGTGCGCACGTGATCGATCGCCAGATCGTTCCGGCGCGCCAAAACGAGATGGAGTTCTTTGGCCTGCAGAAGGATGCGCTGCTGCTGCATATCAAGCGCGTGCGTACGGCCGACGGCGAGCCCATCTTTGAGGAGAACATCTTTGTGCCGTTTGACGCCTACCGTGAGCTGTTGACGGCCGATCTTGAGAACAAGTCGATTTTTGCCGAGGTCGAGCGTGTTGGCGGAACGCCGATTGTCTCGGTTGGCTACCGTACGGTCGAGGCCGTTCGAGCTAACGCCGAGCAGGCGGCCGAGCTGGGCATTGCTCCGCACGATCCGCTGCTCAACCTGCGTGCCGGCTTTACCGGTCCCGATGACGAGCCGGTTTTGATGGGTAAGCAGTACTACGTGGGATCGCGCTACGTTATGGTCATGTAAGTTACGCGGTTTTACCAAACCGCGTAACGGCTCGACGCTGCAAACGCCCCTAAGCGGCAATCTGACGTTCAATCGTCGGTCGCGTACCCAAAGTACGCTTCCCTCCTCTTTCACGTCACCTTGCTCGCTTAGGGGCGTTTTCGCTGACTTATGCTCAACCAGCGACGTTTGCGTGCTTGTCAAGAGATTAGCCGTTGGGAAAGTGTCCAAAAATCCCACGCTCGTTCCTTTTGGATTGCGTTGCCCGTGGCCGACAGCCGTGCGGCACCGGTCCGCGTGGCGGCGTATAATCGGCGGCAGATGACTTGGACGTTAGGAAACCATGACCGATAGCATGCAGCAGATGGCGCTCGACACGCTCGGCGCCTATTTTGGCTACACCTCGTTTCGCCCGGGACAGGACCGCATGGTCGATGCGATCCTTGCCGGTCGCGATGCGCTGGGTGTTATGCCCACGGGTGCCGGCAAGTCCATTTGCTACCAGGTGCCCGCGCTCATGCTGCCCGGCATCACCTTTGTGGTGAGTCCGCTGCTGTCGCTTATGGAGGACCAGACCCGTGCGTTGCTCGCGGCGGGTGCGCGACCCAGCTATCTCAACTCCAGCCTTACTCCGGCCCAGCAAAACACCGTGCTCAAGCGGGCGCGCGAGGGCCGCTACCAGCTTATGTACGTGGCGCCCGAGCGCTTGCTCGAGCCGCGTTTTTTGGCCTTTGCGCAGGAGGCTGCGGGTTCCGCCGGCATTGGCGTGCCGCTCGTGGCCATTGACGAGGCCCACTGCGTAAGCCAATGGGGTCAGGATTTCCGCCCCGCCTATCTGCAGATTCGTGAGTTCATCGATTCCCTGCCGCAGCGCCCCATCGTGGCGGCGTTTACCGCCACGGCGACCGAACGCGTGCGTGCGGATATTCAGCAGATGCTCGGCCTGCAAAACCCTGCGACGGTGGTGACGGGCTTCGATCGCAAGAATCTCTACTTTGGTTGCGAGGAGATGGGCGACAAGGCCAAGACTGCCTGGGTGCGCGACTATGTGATCGCGCATTCGAGCGAGAGCGGTATCGTGTATTGCTCGACCCGCAAGACGGTCGATGCGCTGGCGGGCGAGCTTGCCGAGGCGCTGGGCCCCAGCGGCATTCGCGTTGGCCGCTACCATGCCGGCATGGGCAACGACGCCCGTCGCCAAAGCCAGCGCGCCTTTATCGACGACGATATCCAGGTGATGGTTGCCACCAACGCCTTTGGCATGGGCATCGACAAGCCCAACGTGCGCTACGTGATCCACAACAACGTGCCCGAGAGCATCGAAGCCTACTACCAGGAGGCGGGCCGCGCCGGCCGCGATGGCGACCCGGCCAGCTGCTACTTGCTGTGGAACGGCAACGATTTTCGCATGCGCCGCTTTCTGATCGACCGCGGCGATGCTGCCGATGAGGCGCTCGACGACGAGCAGCGCGCGTGGGCGCTCCAGAATCGATATCGTCTGCTCAGCCAGATGGAGGGCTACTGCAATACCACCGGCTGCCTGCGCGAATACATGCTGCGCTACTTTGGCGACGAGGCCGCGGCCGAGCATGCTGCCGCGGCTGGTGCGGGCGCCACCGCCACGGATGACGCCGAGGGTTGCGGCAACTGCAGCAACTGCCTCACACAGTTCGAGGTCGAGGACGTCACCGACATGGCCCGCGCCGCCGTGCAATATGTGGCCACGCGCCCCATGCGCTTTGGCAAGTCGCTGATCGCCGACGTGCTTCACGGCGGCAACACCGAGCGCATTCGCCAGATGCATCTGGACGAGGATCGCGGCTACGGTGAGCTGTCGAGCGAATCGGTCGGGCGCATCAAGGACATCATCGGCCAGCTGTGCGGGCGGGGCTACCTGGCCACCTCGCAGGGCCAGTATCCGGTCGTGGGTCTGGGCCCGCGTGCCGGCGAGGTCGAGGACGAGACGTTCGCCTTTACCGTTAAGCGTCGCGCGTCCAAGCGCAAGGCCTCGGCCCGTGCCCGCCGTGCGGTGGATTTGCTGCGCGAGGAGGCCGAGCTGGATCAGCGACCGCGCGTGGGCGACGACGCCGAGCTGTTTGAGCGCCTACGGGCACTCCGCAAGGAGATCTCGACCGAGCTGGAGATGGCACCGTACATGGTCTTCTCTGACAAGGCCCTGCGCGGCCTGTGCCGTCTACGTCCTCAGACGCGCGACGAGCTTATCCAGGTCAACGGCATCGGCGAGAAAAAGGCCGACGCCTTTGGCGAGCAGTTTATGGCGGCGATAGAAGAGTTTGAATCCGAGCATGCACGGGATGGAGCGTAACGATGGCGACCGATAACAAGACCGACCGTACTGACGTGCCCGCCGTGCCGCTATACCAGCAGGTCATGGACGACCTAAAGGGCGAGATCGCACGCGGCGTGTACGCGGCCGGCTCGCGCATTCCTTCCGAGATGGAGCTCGCGAAGTCTTACGGCGTGGGGCGCATCACCGTGCGCCGTGCCATCGAGGAGCTGTCGCGCGCGGGCTACCTCAACCGCCAGCAGGGGAGGGGCACCTTTGTGTGCGCTCCCAAGCTCAAACGCAAGATTCGCCAGAAGGGCGACGTCCAGAGTTTCACCGAGGGTTGTGCCGCCAACGACATGGTGGCCGGAGCGCGCCTGGTGTCGCGCACGGTGGTTGCGGCGACGCGTGAGGACGCGGCATTTTTTGGCGTGGAGCCCGGCTGCGAGCTCATCGTGGTCGAGCGCGTGCGCACGGCAGATGGCGTGCCCGTCATGCTCGAGAACAACGCCTTTGTGCTTGCCGACCATCCCTACCTGCAGACGTTGGCCGATGAGGACCTCACCGATAACTCAATCTTTGCGCTCGTTGCCGAGCATTCGGGCCGCGCGCCGCTCAAGTCCGACCCCTGCACCGTGGAGATTGCGCTTGCCGATGCTCAGGCGGCCCCGCTGCTGGAGGTGCCGGTCGGCGAGCCGCTCTTCTATATGGAGGCATACTTTACCGATGAGGACGAGCGGCCCCTGCTGCTCGGTCGTCAAAAGATCGTGGGCTCGCGCTACGTGTTCGACATCTAACGTCCATAGATAGAACAACATAGAACAAATTTGCCGAGATGACTTCACGGGCGTTATTACACGTGTTATAAATAGGACAACATAGAACGACCGCAGGTACGAGCTGCCGTCGTTCAAAGCCGCCACACAAGGAGGAGCGTCACCGTGAACGCACACGATCTGATTCAGGAAATTATCGAGCGCAAGGGTAAGATCGAGAACGTCTTTTGGATCGCCTGCGGCGGTTCGATGATCGACCTGATGCCGGCTAACGAGCTGCTCAAGCGCGAGGCCACCACGTTTGCCTCGACGGTCTACACGGCACGCGAGTTTTGCCTGATGGCGCCCAAGAGCCTGGGGCCGAAGTCGCTCGTCGTCGCCTGCAGCCACAGCGGCAATACGCAGGAGGTTGTCGATGCCTGCGAGATGGCGCTCGCCGCCGGCGCCGAGGTCGTGACTATGACCGACTACGCGGGCTCCAAGATCGACAACGGCAAGTGGACCACCTGGGTCTATCCGTGGGGCAAGGGCGAGTCGCAGGCCGAGGTCCCGCAGGGCATTGGCGTGCTAATGGCTGCCGAGCTGCTCGACCAGCAGGAGGGCTACGAGGCGCTCGCCGACATGTATGCCGGCCTTAAGCAGATGGACGCGCTGCTGCCCGCCGCCCGCGAGAAAGTCAACGCCGAGCTGGGCGATCGCTTTGCCGAGCTCTGCCAGCAGCACAAGTTCTTCTATATCCTGGGCTCCGGCCCCAACTTTAGCCAGACCTATGCCATGGCCATCTGCTCGCTCATGGAGATGCAGTGGCAGCACTGCTGCTACATCCACTCCGGCGAGTACTTCCACGGCCCGTTCGAGGCTACCGAGCCCGGCGTGTTCTACTTTGTGCAGCTCGGATCGGGCGAGTGTCGCCCCATGGAGGAGCGCGCGCTGGCGTTCCTCAACACGCACACCGACACGATCATGGTGCTCGACGCACTCGAGTACGGCGTGGGCGACGTGCCTGCCAGCGTGCGTTCGTACCTGGAGCCAATCTTCTTCTACGCGATGAGCTGCGAGCTGCGCGCAGCCCGCGGTAAGGTGTTCGACCACAGCCCCGAGATTCGTCGCTACATGGGCATCGAGCAGTACTAAGTAACGGGAAAACCATTCACCTTCGATTCGCAAGGGCGCTGCGTGAGTCAAAAAAGTGGGCCGCGCCGGGGATTTCCGGCGCGGCCCGCTTAGTATCGCGCTTAGATTCGCAAGGTTGCGGTAGCCAGCGGCCTACTTTGCGTCGTAGGCCTCGGTGTCCCACCAGTCGAGCTGGGCGATGTTGTCGCGGATGTGCTGGCAGCTCTTGTGGAAGCCCTCGAGCTCGTACTCGGAAAGGTCGAGCGTGTAGACCTCCTCGACGCCCTCGGCGCCGATCACGCACGGCAGGGACGTGAAGATGCCCTCCTCGCCATACTGGCCGGTCATGAGCGTGGAGGCGGAAAGCACGGCGTGCTCGTTGTGCAGAACGGCAGCGCAGACGCGCGCGGCGGAGTTGGCGACGGCGTACTCGGTGCACTGTTTGCCCTGGTAGGTTACGTAGCCGCCCTTGCGCGCGAGCTCCTCGACCTCCATGTGGTCAAAGGCGTACTTGTCGGGGTTCTCGGCCTGAAGCTCGTTGAGGCTCTTGCCGGCGATGGTCGCGGCCTTAAAGGCGGCCAGTTGGCTAAAGCCATGCTCGCCAATCATGTAGGCGTCGATGGACTTGGGGCTCACGCCGACCTTCTTGGAGATCTCGGTGCGCAGGCGGGCGGAGTCCAGGCCGCAGCCCGAGCCGATGATCTTCTTGGGATCGTAGCCGGTCAGGTGCCACAGCTCGGTGCACACGACGTCGCAGGGGTTGGAGATGCTCACGAAGATGCCGTCAAAGCCGGCGTCGACGATGCGCTTGGCAAAGGTGCGGGCGGCGTCGGTGGTAAAGAACAGCTCGCCGTCGCGGTTGCTGGCGGCCAGCGCGACCTTGCCGGCGGCGTTGACGATGACGTCGCAGCAGGCCAGCTCCTCGTAGTGGTCGTAGCAGTTGACGATCTTGGTGTTGTACGGGACAAACGAAAGGGAGTCGCGCAGGTCCTGGACCTCGGACGTCACCTTGGCCTCGTTGATATCGCATAGGTACAGCTCATCGGCAATGCCCTGCATGAGCAGGCTGTTGGCGACATGTGCTCCTACGTGGCCCTGGCCGACCACCCCGATCTTACGCGTCTGGTACATATATGTATCCTTTCGGCCGAGTTTTTCGCGTCGAACCATTGTAGCGTCCTGTTGCCACTTTGCTAGGCTAAAGCGCCACAGATTTTGGGACATGCCGTAATCTCTACTTTTGGAGTGATTTGGGCCGCTGACGGCATCGCTGGGCGATGTGCTCGCGCGGATGGGGCCGGTCGTTGTACCATAGCTGCAACTGACTCGTAAGGAGCATCCATGCCCATTCGCATCCCCGACGCCCTCCCTGCCGCCGCGCAGCTCGAGAGCGAGAACATCTTTGTCATGACCGAGTACCGCGCGCTGCACCAGGACATCCGTCCGCTGCGCGTGCTCATCCTCAACCTCATGCCCACCAAGATCGCCACCGAGACGCAGATCATGCGCAAGCTCTCCAACACGCCGCTGCAGGTGGAGGTGGACCTGCTGCGCACCAAAACGCACGAGGCCACGCACGTGAGCGCCGGCCACCTGGAGACGTTCTACCGCACGTTCGACGACATCCGCGACATCCACTACGACGGCCTGATTATCACGGGCGCGCCCGTGGAGCAGATGCCGTTCGAGGAGGTCGACTACTGGCCCGAGCTCTGCCAGATCATGGATTGGTCCACCACGCACGTGCACTCTACGCTGCACATTTGTTGGGGCGCGCAGGCCGGTCTGTACCATCATTACGGTATCCAGAAGTACGATCTGCCGGCAAAGGCGAGCGGCGTGTTCGAGCATTATCTGGTGAAGCCGCAAAGCCCGCTGGTCCGCGGCTTTGACGACCGTTTCTATGCCGTGCATTCGCGCAACACCGATGTGCGCCGCGAGGACGTGGAGGCCGAGCCGCAGCTTGAGGTCGTGGCCGTGTCCGACGAGGTGGGCCTGTATATTGTCAAGTCGACCGACAGCCGCCGCTTCTTTGTCTTTGGCCACCCCGAGTACGATACCGACACGTTGCGCCTGGAGTACGAGCGCGACGTGAAGCGCGGTCTCAACCCCCAGGTGCCGGCGCATTACTTCCCGAACGACGACCCCACCGCCGAGCCGCGCAACGTCTGGCGCAGCCAGGCTCAGCTGCTCTACACCAACTGGCTCAACTACTACGTCTACCAGACCACGCCCTACGACCTGGCTCGCGCCGGCGAGGAGCACTAGGCCTGTTGGGAGGTGCGCCGGCGGTTAGGCGCTGATGATATGGGGTAGCGGCAGGTCGTGGGCGTCGGTGGGAACGTGGTCGACACGCTGCTCGTCAAAGGCGATGCCGATGATTTGGCATGCGGGCGAGAGTATGGGCAGGTAGCGGTCGTAGCAGCCGCCGCCGTAGCCCAGGCGCGCGCCGGTTTGATCGAAGGCCACGAGCGGCACAACAATCATGTCGAGTGCTTCGGCAGGCACGATGGGGAAGCGGTCGCTGTCGATGTCCGTGGCCGCGAAGGCCCGCGTAGGGTGGCCGATAAACGGGGCCGCGTCCGCGTCGCCGGCAGCAACTGCCCGCATGCACATGCGTTGGCCGCGTGCGGCGGGGTCGCTTGCCGAGAACATGCACGGATAGGCCACGCGCCAGTCGCGTTTGGCGGCCGCAGCGGCAAACGCGGCTGGGTCGACCTCGGAACCCATCGCGGCATAGACGGCAACGGTGTGCGGTGCCGCGGCACCCAAGCGATCCATCAGCTCAACAAGCCGCGCGCATACAACAGCAGACTTCGCCGCTCGAACATCCAAATCAAGAGCATTGCGTCGGGCAATCACCGTCCGCCGCAACTCGGTTTTATCCATCCCGGCCTCCTCAGGCAAACCTACCAAAAAGGTACAGGTTTATTTGGCAGGTTTTATCTGGGCAAACGTCAAAAGCACCACAAAGGGGCCTGTCCCCTTTGTGGTGCTTTTGACGTTTGCGTAAACGCTACAACGCCGCAGCGATTGCTTCAGTCACAAACTGATTGAGTGACTCACCTTTCTTTGCCGCTGCCAGCGCCGCTTGCTTGTGGAGCTCGGAGCCCGTTCTTACGTTGAACGAGCCTTTAAAAGCCCGCTCGGGTTCCTTGCCCTTTTCGGCGCAAAACTCAAGGTAATCGTCGACGGCGTCGTGGAAGCATTGCTCCACTTCTTCAGCCGTGGAGCCTTCAAATACGATTGCGTCCCTAATGCCGGTGACCATACCTGTTAGCACATGCTGTTCGGCATTGAACTCGACTGGGGCGAAATAACCCTTGTATGCCAAAACGTTACTCATGACTACCTCCGACATCCTGCAGAAATCGAACGATGTTTCGAATGGTCCCCGCTGTCAATTCGTCAGATGGATGTGGCGCGTGCATTACGAACATCCTGCCATCTGATGGCCTGTAAAAGCGAACGCGCGATCCGGATGTCTTGCCTTTGTTGTCCATTTCAAAGCCATATGAAGCCATGACTTTTAAAAAATCGGTATACCGATACGTCGAAGGGCAGCTAAGCAGTTGGGCGATGAGTTTATCGGTCCGAGTCATCCCGCCTCACATTCTGCAACTATATCCTAGTTGCAATTTAAGTCCGATGCAAGCACCCTTACTATAGAACATGTGTACGTATAGAACAAGTGTTCGAACTAACACAAAGACACCTGTGAACTGCGTCCCTTTGCGGTGGTTTGGGCTGAATGTTGCGCAACAAGGGCTGCATTTTTGGGTTTACCTTCAGGGTGGAAGGAATGAACCGAAAGGAGCCCGCCATGTTTTGTCGCTCGTGTGGCACGCCGCTTGTCGACGACGCCCTCTTTTGCCCCGTCTGCGGCGCGCCCGTAGCACCCGACCAGGTCGCGGCCACGCAGCAACCCCAGCCTGCCGCGCCCGCTCCCCAGCAATACGTGCCCGTGCAGCAGCCCGCGCGGCGCAAGCGTTCCAAGAAGCCCCTCATCGCCCTTGCCGCGGTGCTTGCCGTGGCGGCGGGTGTCGGCGGAGGAGCGCTGTTCTACTTCACCCAGATCGCGACCACCCCAATCGATGAGAAAACCTTCCCGGATAGCGGCATGCGTGCGCTTGTCTCGACCAAGTACGACACTAACGGTGACGGCCGCATCTCACGCGACGAGGCCAAGGCGGTGACGTCGGTCGAGCTGGACGGCATCACGTCGACGCAGGGCCTGGGCAAGGTGTTCCCCAACGTTACCAGTGTGGAAAATGGCGGGGACAAACTCGTCAACCTGGATCTTTCGGGCTGCGGCGACCTTAAGACCGTCGAGCTTAACTCGGCGAGTAATGTCACCGTCGCCAATCTGGACGGTTGCGACAACATCGAGAAGCTCGACCTCAAAAATGCCGAAAACCTTAAAAGCATCGATTTTTCGGGCAAAAAGAAGCTCGCCACGTTGGCGCTGCCGCAGGATACGAAGATTACCGGCATTAAGGACACACAGCTTGACGAGCTGTGGCTGCCGATGTCCTATGAAGGCACCGATAAAAGCGATGCGTACGGCGATATCTACGAGATCGAGCGTGACGAGAACGGTTACGTCACGGGCTTCACGTCTGCCGTCAAGCAAGGTGGCGGCGTAAGCTACAGCGTCGAGCACGATGAGTTGCATCGTATCTCTGAGATTGAGGAAGATCTGGCGGGCGGTTACGAGAACGTCAACACGTTTACGTACGACGCTGACGGTAACGTCACGCGCATCGACTGCGATGCCGACATTAGCGATTCGTCGAGCACCACGACGTTTACCTACGACGCGGACGGAAACCTGATCAACAAGACGACCCATGCGGGTTACGGCGAGAGTGCGAGCACATATGTCTACCAGGACGGCAACATGGTGACCGACACCGATACCAGCCCGGGCAATCCTCGGACGGTCGTGTATTCGTACGGATACGACAAGGATCGCGTGACGTCCTTTACGCTGGACTGTCAGGGCGACACCGTGGGCACCAGGTGGACGATCACCGCTGGCTACGAGTATGACAAGGACGGCAACATATCGAGTATCTCGCCTGTGGCCTACGACTCGCACGGCAACGATTACGGCTCGCTGAACTCGTATGCCGCGGTGGATTATTCGTACAGCGACGGAAAGCTCGACAGGATCGATTCCGAGCGCGGCGGCTATGCGGAGTTTTACTATGACGACCACGGCAACCTGACGTCGGTCGACGAGTATGCCGGCCGCGGTTCGGATGCCGAGTTTGAGTTTGAGCACGAGGTCGAGTACCAGCGCTACTTCTGCAGCAAGCACGAGAAGAACAAGCCAGAGGAGTGGATTCGTCTGGATGCAGAGTACGACGTCGACCAGGGTAGCTGGAACAATGACTCCGATTATGGTCGTGAGTGCTTTGCAACCATGTACAAGCTCGATCCGCTGGCGGCAAGGCTGAACCCGTTCATCAAGTAACAGCCCACTCGCAAACCACCCAAAGGGGACAGACACCTTTGGGTGGTTTTTGCTGAAGGGCGGGTGTCTGCGGCGGTTTGTCTCGATCTGTAACAGTAACTCGGCATAAATGGGCCTAGCTGTTACAGATCGAGACAAAGAGCTGGTGCCGTTCGGGAACGTCTCGATCTGTAACATCTGGAGCCGATATTGCCGTCTAGATGTTACAGATTGAGACAAACCGCCGCAGTGGGCTGCGCCGCCCCGTCTAAGCCGCAGAAAAAAGGTAGATTTTTAGGCATGTCCTAAAAATCTACCTTTGTGCGTTAAGCGAGCAGGTCGACTACGTTGAAGTTGGCGTTGCTCTTGGCGATGACGTCACGGCCGCCAAAGACGCAGGTCGGCGACTCGGCTGCGATACGCGTCACGTCGGCGCCGAGCGAGCGCAGCTCATCGGGCGTGGCGGCGAGCATCTGGGCGCGGCGCTTTTCGCGCGCGTTGGGATCGAGTCCGGCCAGGTAGGTCGTGTTGCGGCGCTTGGTGAGCGCGTAGGGCTTCACCGGCGCGTCCATGCCGCTCACGCAGCTCACGATAAAGCCCTCAAAGGCGGCCTCGTCGGGCTCAAAGCTGCCGAGCCATTCGCCTGCGCGCGCCACGCGCTCAATCGAGGGATCGATCGCCGGGTCGCGGTAGGTGTAGAACGCCGTTTGACGCTCGCCAGCCGCGCGGAATCCGCAACCGTATGCGCCGCCCTTCACACGGATCTCGTTCCACAGGTAGTCGTAGGAGAGCGCGTTGGCGGCAACCGCCCAGGCGCCCGTCACGTCGAGCCCCAAGCGACGCGGGTCGCACGCGCTTGCCGCAAAGCAAATGTCGCTGGGGATGACGAAAGCCTCGTGACGGTCGC
Organism: Collinsella sp. AF23-2; assembly: GCF_003459245.1. Classification (GTDB taxonomy): domain Bacteria; phylum Actinomycetota; class Coriobacteriia; order Coriobacteriales; family Coriobacteriaceae; genus Collinsella. The sequence goes on along the minus strand of NZ_QRVG01000003.1, from coordinate 84,650 downwards.
GCGGCGTCGGCACCACGAGCGCGTTGCGGCCGGCATCGGCGCCGTCGCCTGCGCCAAGCCCCAGGTCGCCCGCGGCATCCCAGTACGCGTCAAAGTCCTCATCGCTGCCGGTAAAGCTCGCCAGGCAGCCGTCGGCCACAAAGATGCGGCCTGCCAGCTCGGCAAGCTTGGCACGCAGGTCATCCAGTCGCTCGTCAAAGTGGTCGAGCAGATCGCGCAGGAACAGATAGAAATCCACGCCCGAAAGCTGCTCGCGCACCACGGCCGAAGACGAGCTGTAGCTCATCGCACGACCGAGCGCCGCCGAGTGACCGTTGTTGATAAAGCCCTGCTCAAGCCCAATGCGAATCTGCGTGAGCACGTCGCGCACACGGTCGGCGTCGGCATCGAGCAAAAGCGTGCTCGACCACACCTCGCGCGGCAGGCTCGCCAGCGCGTCGATCTTCTCGGACAGGGCGCCGGCGCTCACCAACAGGTAGGGGCGCACGCCGTCCACGTCGGGCTGGGTCATGACCTCGGTCGTAAAGCTCAAAAAGCCCAGCTTGCCGGCAAGCAGGTTGTCGAGTTCCTCGGCCGAATGCTCGCGCGTGGGTAGCTGCTTGAGCAAGCGGCCGAGCAGCGTCACATAGGGCAGGTCCTCAAACGCGACGCAGCTCAGGTCGAAGTACTGCATGGCGTAGGCCAGACGGTTGGTGGGGATGTCGTGGCGCAGGCAGGGGATGGGCGCGGTCGTGTCCACGACCAGCGGCGGCTCGGGGCGCGCCTCGCCAATGTCGGATACACGCAGGCGCGGCAGCGTGGCCTTGTCCTCGGGCGTGTCCTCGGCCTCCTGCGCGGCACGCAGCGCGGCCGTGCGCTCGACCACATCGGCCAGCTCGGCATCGGTCATGGCGTCGCGCCTGGTAGCCAGCTCGGCAGCCTCGGCGCCCTCCGCACCCTCGGCAGCGTCTACCGGAACCAGCTCGACCAGCGCCATGTGGTCGTTTTGCAGTACGAGTTCGCGCAGCAGGTCCTCAAAGTAGCTGCCGTCCAGCTCGCCACGCAGCTCCTCGTACACCGGGCCGTACTTGAGCGCCAGCGTCGCGGCGTCGTCATCGTAGAGCCAGGTGCTCAGCGCGTCGCACGCAATGGCCACGCCGTCGGCGATACCGTAGTCGCGCTGGCGCAGGTCGTACTCGTTGCTGCTGATGATGGCCTCCAGGCGCTCGCGCGGAACGCCATGCTCGCACAGGTCGCGGCAGGCGTCCTGGAACACGCGGCGCAGCTCGCGCGCCACGCCGGGCTGCGCGTTTTGCAGCATGATGAGCTCGTAGGGCTGCAGGCACTCGGCCGCGGTGTAGCTCACCACGTTGCCGCCCAGGCCCGCCGCCAGAATTGCCTTCTTAACCGGGGCCTCGTTGGAGCCCAGCAACGCCTCGAACAAGATATCCGCCGCGATCGTGCGCTTGCGGTCGAGCGCACTGCCTAGCACCAGGCCCAGGCCCACCAGGGCGTTCTCGGGCGTGGTGGCCATCTCGACGCGCTTGTACTCGCAGGTCACGGGTGCCTGCACGACCAGCGGATTGGGCGCCAGCATGGACGGGTCCTCGCCGGCGGCAACGGCTGCGTCCATGCGGCAGCTCGCGGCACTCGGCTGCGACAGATAGCGCTCGTCCAAAAAGGCCAACGCGCGGTCCACGTCCAGGTCGCCGTAGAGCGTGATGTAGGAGTTGGAAGGATTGTAGTGGCGCGCGTGCGTGTCCAGGAACTGCTCGTAGGTGAGCGTGGGAATCGCGCGCGGATCGCCGCCGCTCTCATGCGCATAGGCGGTGTCGGGATAGAGCGCGGCGTTGACGGCGTCGTCCAGCACGCTCATGGGGTCGGACAGCGCACCCTTCATCTCGTTGAACACCACGCCGTTATAGCGCAGCGTGCCCTCGTGCAGGCTCGCGGCGCTGCCATCGCCCTCGCCCTCGGCGCCCTCCGGCAGGTCCAACTCGTAGTGCCAGCCCTCCTGCTCAAAAATGGTGGGTTTGGTATAGATGGCCGGGTTGAACACCGCGTCCAGGTACACGTCCATCAGGTTGTACAGATCTTGCTCGTTGGTGGTGGCAACGGGGTAGATGGTCTTGTCGGGGTAGGTCATGGCGTTGAGGAACGTCTGCATGGAGCTCTTGATCAGGTCGACAAACGGCTCCTTGACGGGAAACTTAGCCGATCCGCACAGCACCGAGTGCTCAAGAATATGGAACACGCCGGTGGAGTCGGCCGGCGGCGTCTTAAAGCCAATGGCAAAGGCTTTGTTTTCGTCGTCGCACGCCAGGTACAGCAGGCGAGCGCCCGAGGCGGTGTGGCGCAGCACGTAGGCGTCCGAGTCGAGCTCGGGCACGGTCTCGCAACGCTCGACGGCAAAGCCGTGGCAGGTGGTGCCGGGTGCCAGCAGCGCGGCGGCTGCGGCGCGCGGGTCGGTTGAGGTGGTGGGCATATGCAGTCTCCTTTGACGCCCCAGCGGGGGCGAATCGAGTCGAATCCCCGAGAGTATACCCATATGGGGCCTTCGACCAATCTGCCGCACGAGCGTGGATTTTCGGACACACGAGCGTGGAAATTCGGACGCCCGCCAAATAGCAGTGGATTTTCGGACGAAATCGGCCGCCAAAAGCCTAGAAACCGTCCAAATAACCACGCTCGTGCGTCAACTACGTATCTCTCACCTCACATTCATCTCTACGACGAGGGATGAATGTGAGACAGGTAGAAGATAAAAATCAATCGGCTTATCGGATGCATATACCGCCATCAGATTGAAGTTGTATGCGGAAATGGATGGACTCTACACCGCTTACGCAAAATAGCCCCTCGTTTGCTAAAACATTATAGGAAATGGCGTGGAGTGCTAAAAAGTTCTAATACAATATAAGCCATTTATCTATAAGCTGCTGATTTCTTGTAAAGGTATGGTTGATATGGTTGAAGCAAATAGCGTTATCCCCCTGTACAAACAGATTGTTCGTGCGCTTTCTGATTCGATCGCCAACGGCACGTACCGCCCGGGAGATAAGCTCCCGACCGAGGCGGAGCTTATCGAGCAATTTGGCGTGAGCCGAATAACGGTTCGCTCCGCAATTAAAGAAATGGAAGATGCTGGGCTTGTTGAGAGGGCCCGTGGCAAGGGCACGTTTGTTTCGTCGGACACGCAGATGTATGCCGCGGACGACCGTGAGAGCTTTACCCATTCGTGCCAGCTTGCGGGCAAACAGGCGTCTACCAGGGTTCTCGAAATGGGCTGGGACTTCCCAAGCCTGCGAGACGCGAAGTTCCTGGGCGTAGACGATACCCAAAAGGTATTGCGTAGTCGTCGTCTACGCCTTGTGGATGGCAAGCCCACGATGCTGGAAACCAATAGCTATTCCGCTGCGCTTTCTTTTTTGGAGCATGAGTCCCTCGATGATTCGCTGATGGCGGTACTCGATCGCCAGGGGATCAAGATGGGTCCCAACACGCGTACGCTCGAGGTCTGCTATGCGAGCGAGCTCGAGGCGGCATACCTTAACGTGGAGCTGGACTCTTCGCTGCTTCTGTTTGTCGATAGACGTTATGCCCCAAGTGGCGAGCCGCTTTTCATCTCCCGTCAGGTGTACTGCACCGAGCGACTGAAGTTCTATTTGTAAATTAGCGATAGATTGGTCGATTTACCGACCAATTGTTACCGTTCGCGGATTTGGAAAATAGACACACCAAGTAGGGTAGATTGCTAATATACTTTGTTATGACAATATAGTACGTCCTATTGGTATTGGAGAACTATGAATAAGATATTGCTAGCGAGTCATGGTTATCTCGCCCAAGGCATGAAAAGCTCTCTGGAGATTCTGATGGGCACCAACGACCGAATCGAGTGCCTGTGCGCCTATGTCGATGACGATTCAAGGGACGTCGCGGCGTTGATTGATGCATGGATGGAGACGAGGGACCCTGCCGACTCTTGGTTTGTCGTGACTGACATCTTTGGCGGCTCTGTAAACAACGAATTCATTCAGAGGCAGACCGACGGATCGTTTACGTTAATCGCTGGAATGAACTTGCCGCTGCTGGTGGAAATGGTTACACAGCTGGACTCCCTGGATGCGGACAAGGCCAAAGCCGCGGTCGAGGGATCGCGTTCGTTTATTCAGCTTTGCGAGGCGGCGGACATGCTTGCCGGCGCCGAGGAAGAAGAGTTCTAGTTAGTTCTGGTTCGAGCCCTAGCTAGGGGCCACACCTGTCATTCCCTTTATCACGTGCGGAGATGATAACGATGATTAAGCTTACGAGAGTTGATTACCGACTGATTCACGGCCAAGTTGCCATGTCCTGGACTCACGCTTTGGATGTAGATTGCATCTTGCTTGCCAGCGATGCTGTGGCAAAAGACGACATGAGGAAGGCGGCCTTGAGGCTCGCCCGCCCCAACGGCGTTAAACTCGTCATCAAGGATGTTGACGCTGCTATCGAGGCGCTCAACAGCGGCGTTACCGACAAGTATTCGCTGTTTATCATCACTGAGACGATTGAAGATGTCTATCGTCTCGCTAAGGGTTGCAAAGACATCAAAGAGATCAATCTGGGCGGAACCCGAAAGACCCCTGAGACCACGCTTCATCCGACCCCTGCGATCTTTGCGACCGAGAAAGATGCCGAGCATATCCAAGAGCTCCTGGGCGATGGCGTGGCCATCGAAATCCGTCAGGTCCCCAATGACGCTAAGGTGTTTGCCAAGGACGTTTTCTAGCCGGAAACACGTTGATGCTCGGCATTTATTGAACCAATGCTCTATGCCTATGCCCGTCGATCATTTGATCGGCGGGCTTTTTATTAAAGAAAAATCAAAAAAATCTGAAATAGTTCTTGCATAGTTAGTTATATAAAGTATTATAACGTCATGGGATGAATGAAGGGTTCATCCAAGTGAGTTAGGAGTAAGGGATGTTCAATTTCGATGAGCCTCGTTACGAGAAGGTTGTGAGCGATGCCCTCGCTCTCCGTCCTCAGATTGAGGCTGCCGTGGACGAGGTCTGCGAGCAGGGTTATTCCAACATCTTCTTCATCGGCTGCGGCGGCACCTGGGCCCACACGCTCCCGATGAAGTATTGGGTCGAGACCACCACGGCCGACGTCGATGTCCACTGCGAGATCGCCGCAGAGTTCCTCGCCTGCCCGCCCAAGACCTTCAACAAGGATTCTGTCTGCGTCTTCTCCACCCGTACCGGCACCACCCCCGAGATCATTGAGGCTGCCAAGTTCTGCCAGGAGCAGGGCGCCCGCACGCTGATGTATGTCTCCAACGACAACACCCCGGCCACCGAGTACGCCGATTACAAGTTCTTCAGCTTCGCCGAGGACGACGTTCTGTGCGAGGCCATCTACACCTACCAGATCACGCTGGTCGCCCGCTTCCTCAAGAACGCCGGCGCCTTCCCCAAGTACGACACCTTCATGGAGGAGTTCGGCAACATCGCTCCGTACCTCATCAAGGCCAAGGACGCTCAGGACGAGCGCTGCGCCGCCATGGCCGAGGACTTCAAGGACACCGATTACCACATGGTGATTGGCTCCGGCATGCTCTGGGGTGAGGCCTACGACTACGCCATGTGCATCCTCGAGGAGATGCAGTGGATCAAGACCAAGTCCATCCACGCCGCCGAGTTCTTCCACGGCACCATCGAGCTGTGCGAGGAGGGCACGAGCCTCATCATGCTCTACGGCGAGGACGACACCCGTAAGCTCATGGACCGCGTGGACAACTTCACTCACATGCTCGCCGACGAGAAGGGCGTCAACGTCCGCGTGAACAAGTTTGACACCGCCGAGGTCGAGCTGCCGTTCAGCGACCCCGAGTTCCGCAAGATCGTCTCCCCGATGGTCACCTACACCATCACCGAGCGTCTGAGCTGCCATCTCGAGCACGTCCGTAACCACCCGCTCACCACGCGTCGTTACTATCACCAGATGAACTACTAATCCTCTCAAATTGCTGCGGTTGTCTGCAGGCGAGCTGCGCAGAATGCCTCGCCTGCAGACTTGTTTCTGGGGTTGATCGAAATGGTTGTCCAGTATCTTCTAGTTGCACTGGTCGCATTTATTGCGTCCATGGACGAGCAATTATTTGGCATTACGATGCTTGGTCGTCCGCTGTTTACGAGCCTGTTTGTCGGCTTGATCCTTGGCGATGTCCAGCAGGGCGTTATCGTCGGCGCTGCTTTGGAGTCCATGTTCATGGGCGCCATCATGGTCGGCGCGGCGGTTCCTCCCGAGGTCTATGCCTCCGGCGTGCTTGGCTGCGCGTTTGCCGTCATTACGGGTACGGGCACGGCAACTGCCGTCGCGCTCGCCCTTCCCGTCTCCGTCTTCCTTCAGGTGTGGCGCAACTTCTGCTACGCCGTTCCGGGTGCCTTTGCCTGCAAGAAGATTGAGACCGCTCTGGCAAATCGCGATCTTGCCAAGGCGAATCTGTACCATCTGACTATCGTGCCGCTGTCGATTGGCATTCCGTCTGCACTGCTGGTGTTTGGCTCACTGTTCTTTGGTGCCGACCTTATCAACAATGCGCTCAACGCGATTCCGCAGTTTGTGATGGACGGCCTCAACGTTGCGTCCGGCGTCATGGTCTGCATCGGCTTCGCTCTTCTTATCAGGACCATGGGCGATAACAAGCTCCTCCCCTGGCTGTTCCTGGGCTTCATTATGGTCATCTACCTCAAGATGGACGTGGTCGGCGTCGCCGCAGCTGCCATTTGCGTCGCGCTGCTCCTGGCCTTCCGCGAGGGCTCGTCCGGTCCGCAGACGGTTGCTGCAGATGAAGAGGAGGACTTCTAATGGCTATCCAGAACACCGACCTCAAAGAGGCCAAGAAGGACGCGATTATGACTCCCGATATGTATCGGAGCATGTTCCTTCGCCAGTTTACGAGCCAGTGCTCGCAGTCGTACGACAAGATGATGGCAATGGGCTTCATGTACACCATTCAGAAGCCTCTGCGAAAGATCTATCCCAACGACGACGATTACTATGCGGCGCTTGATCGCCATACCGAGTTCTTTAACATCACGCCTCATGTGCTTCCGTTTGTAGCCGGTCTAACGGTTTCGATGGAAGAGCAGGCGGCTGCCGATAAGAACTTCGACACGTCCTCGATTAACGCTATGAAGGTCGGCCTCATGGGACCGCTTTCCGGCATCGGCGATTCGTTCTACTGGGGTACGTTCCGCGTGGTTGCCGCCGGCATTGGTATTGGCATCGCTTCGACGGGCAACCCGCTCGGCCCCATCGTGTACGCGCTCATCTACTCCGTGATTAACTTTGCAACGCGTATCGTCGCCGCCCATCTGGGTTACGACTTGGGAACCAAGTTTTTGCAGCAGTCCGAAGAAAGCAACCTTATGTCTCGCATGACGCATGCTGCCGGTGTTCTCGGAATGACCGTTATCGGCGCCATGATTGCGGCACAGGTCTCGCTGTCCACGGCTTTGACCTTTGACGTGGGTGGTTCGGAGATTGTCCTGCAGGATCTGTTCGATTCGATCTTCCCCGGTCTGCTGCCCTTGCTGGCAACGTTCGCTTGCGTTGCCCTCTATAAAAAGGGCGTCAAGACCATTTGGATCATCTTGGGCATCTTCGCAATCTGCATCATCGGAACGGGCTTGGGAGTGTTCGCGGCGGCGTAATGTTGACTGCTATGCTCGCGCGTTGGATAACTAACTGACCGTTTGAAAACGGGGCTCGGCGTAAGGCCGGCCCCGTTTTTTGTTTGAGGGATTTTCCGACCGTCCAATAGTCCAGGCCCATGCATCACTCACGTATCTCTCATCTCTCATTCATCACTAATACGAGAGATAACAGAAAAATGAGAGATAAATATGAGAGATAACAATGCTGCAAAGAGACAGGCAACCATGGTATTGTTTCAATATAGATTGTTTTACCAGCGAAAATATGTTTAAATGAAACAGATGACAGACATCTTATCTTTCATCTCTCACTCATCTCTAATATGAGAGATAACAGAAAGATGAGAGATAATTACGAGAGATAACTGAGAGACGAGGGAAATCTATCCGCGGCATTCTTCGCAGAACCGAGCGAAAGGACGTGCAGATGAACGAAAACGAACTGACCGGTCTGCTCGAGTCTTTAAGGCGCATGGGCTCGGACGATCTTAACGTCGAGGTCAAGGAGAGCGCCACGACACTTTCCCGCGACGTATGGGAAACGGTCAGCGCTTTCGCAAACACCGCCGGCGGCATCATCGTACTCGGAGTGAGCGAGCACGCGGGTTTTGTCCCAGTTACAAACTTTGAGACCGAGAAAGTGCTCAACCAATTCGTGGCGGGCATGGGCGATGCCGGCGGTCGTGGAAAGCTGGCCAATCCGCCCAAATACACCATTGAGCGCGTGGAGCTCCAGGGCACCGTGGTTCTGGTCATCACGATTGAGGAGCTCGACCCGTCGAGCAAGCCTTGCTATGTCATAGAGCGGGGCGCTCAAGGTGGCAGCTACAAACGCATCGATGACAAAGATGTTCCGCTTTCGTCGACCGAGGTTTTGGCACTGTCGTCATATGAACGGACGAGTCCTAGCGATCGCGATGCGGTGCCCGGTACGAGTGTGGGCGATCTCGACGAGTCGATGGTCGACCGCACGATAGAGCGTGCCTATTCGCTGACGCCTCGAGCGATGCGCGGTGCGGCGGACAAGAAGACAAAGATGGAGCGTCTGAATTTCCTCGACTTCCAGGGCAATGTTACCAAGGCCGGCCTCCTTGCCGCGGGCGTTTACCCTCAGCAGTTCTATCCCAAGCTCTTCATTGATGTGGCTGTCCACGTGGGAACTCAAAAGGGAGCTGCGGGGCCACTAAGGTTTATGGACCGCACAGTCTGCGAGGGCACCCTAGGCGAGATGATTTCGGATGCCGTCGCAGCTGTCGCCAAGAATTTGCGGCGAACCTCGACCGTCCAAGGCGTCTCGCGTGTCGACTCGCTGGAGATTCCCGAGGAGGTTCTGCGCGAGGCAATCGCCAACGCCGTAATCCATCGAGAATACGGGGATCGGTTCTGTGGACAATCGATTGCCGTCGACGTCTTTGACGATCGTGTCGAGGTGACGAATCCTGGCGGCCTTTACGGGGGAAAGACTCGCGAGAACTTGTTTGACGGCAGCTCCCGATGCCGTAACGCGACGCTCGTGAAACTCATGTCGATTGTCCCGCTGCCGGATGGCGCAGGTTCGCCGGCTGAGGGCAATGGCTCGGGCATCCCGATGATGATCGATGCCATGCGCGCGCATGGTCTGGCCGAGCCCCTGTTCTGCCCGGGGTTCGATCGGTTCAAGGTCGTACTTTACCGTCCAAAGATCGAGCCGGTCGATCATGGCGGGGACTTGATTATGACGGCACTCAAGCGCTACGGCGAATTGGGGACGCGCGAACTGGCGGAGCGCACGGGACTCACGGTTTCCCAGGTTAGGGCACGCGTCAATGCGCTCATTGAGCAGGGTGAGCTTGAGCCGACGGCGCCGTCGACAAGCCGCAACCGCAAATATAGACTGTCAGAGCGCGTGGAATAAATGCGTTAGTGGACGAGGCGACCCAATAATCGACCCTCGATTGGCGCCCACTAAGGTAAAGCGGTTGTTGCCCAGTCGACGGTGATGCTAAAGACTCGGCTTACGCCGGCATGGCCCCGAACCCGTCCATCAAGAACAGCCTAAGAACCAGCTTGATGACATATCCCGGTTTGATTTCTGCCGTGCCAAAGACGCTGCGCTCGGCGAGCTCGCTGCAGTATGCGTAGATGTCGCGGATAAGGTCCGCGCCCGAAAGCGTAAACATGTAGCCTGCGTCCGAAAGCGCATTGGGCGCGGCGGGCAACTTGGCCATGTGGCAGAACGTTTGCAGGTCGGGCGCCATGGCGTTCTGGTAGTCAAGGTGGCTGCCGTCTTCTTGCGCGGCGAATTCCAGCTGGCGTACTCGATCAAGCGCCGCTGCCAGCACAAAGCTCGGTGTGGGAGCATTGGCGTCCTCCGTGCTCGCCACAAGCCTGCCCGCCGCCTGCGTGACAAGCCAAGCGACCTCGCGCTGGCAACGCACGGCCTTGCGCGTAACCGGCTTGATGGACGAAGAAGAAACGCTCCCCTTAGGCGGATTCGAAGCAGCCATAAGACCCTCCCATGAACGACCCGGTCCAACAAGCCCGGATGAAACACGTGCTACATCAGTATACAGGGGAGTGGGGTAGCGGGGTACAAGCGCGCCAGCGGCAAACCGAGAGCATCAACAATGTGCCTCCGCTCTATTTGGACGATGGTACGTGGGTCATTAAGTACTCGGTTCAAGCGTCGGGTACCGTTGGTTTTCGAGACCAGAATTACAACCGTAAAATGCTCAACTGCATGGAATGTGACGTCCCAGTCGGAGTCATATTTGCAACCGAGGTGGGCTATAAGGTGCTCGGCCTTGCGTTTGTTGAGCGGTTCGAGCCCGAAAACGGATGGTTTGTTCTGCACGGTCCTGTTCATAAAGGCGGACCGGACCCTCGTTTTGCGCCCGACATGAGTTATCTGAAGCACATACCCGTCGATATTGAGTTTGCCGGACAGGGTGCGACCGACGATGAAATTTGGCTTTGGCGGTCTTTTACGATCGTGCTGTTTGATCGGATCGCGTGGCGATGCAATCTCGCACACGCCTGCCGGTGCATGCTCTTCCTGATTTGTATAGCGAGAGGGGAGCGAACGTGAGCTGGCGAGGCGATATTGCGATGGGGAAGTACGGAAAACTGCCGTGCGCCCTTATAGACAACAAAATGTTTCCGAGCGTAGAAGTTGATTGCGGGTCGTTTGTCGTCGCCTGTCCTTGCTGCGGCTCGCAAATACCGTGCCTCGACATTCGGTTCATCGATGCGTGCGACAGACTTAGCGACGAAGTGAGAAAACGGACAGGCGTTCATATGCCGGTGTATCAGGAGAAATGCCCTGTTTGTGGCCTCGATATCGTGTACGACGCCGGCGACGAGGGATAGGTGATGCGGAGGAGCTGGCTGTGAAGGCATCTCTGTCCCTATAAATAAATCCCCTCACCGAGCTGCTTGTGGAACTTGGCGTGATGGTCGCGTGCCCAGGTAAAGAGCGCCTGGTCAAAGTCGGTGCGTGTGGCCGGGACGCCGAAGACGCCGGCAACTTCGACGCGCACAAACTCCAGTGCCGGCAGTTTGTTGATGGCAGTGAGGGCAAACGGGGACGAGGGCTCCTCGAACAGATAGCGGCTGCCTTGCAGCGCGTCGCAACTGGTGCACGTGTTGCCGAGCGACGGGGCTTTGGAGGCTCGCGCGCCTACGGGCTTGTAGCCGCAGCGCTTAGAAAGATAGTCGCGGATCTCGCCCGGCACGCAGCCAAGAGCGGGAACAATGGCGAGCGCGTTGGCATTGGCCGTGTCGATGGTAATGTGCCCGGCTTCGTTGGGCGCGTGCGCGATGGCGATGCCCTTGTCGTCATCGATTCGATAGGGAATGCCGAAGGCCGCGACCGAGGTCTCTTTGTGACACTTCCAGCACTCGCGCTTGCCCAGTACTAGATATATATACGGCGCTGAGGGGTCGGATCGGTCAACACCGGGCAGCCACTCGGCAAAGGGCTCGGGGTTGACGCCGCTGGGTACATACCAGATCTTCTTGGTCCGGTCCCATTTGGCGCCCAGCGCCTTGGCTTCTTCTTTGTGCGAAAAGGGGACATCGAGCTCGGTGCGCATGGCGGCTCCTTGGTGCTGCAGGTGCGAGTGGCTCAAGGATACCGCAGGGCGCAGACATCGCGGCGTTTTGTTGAGAAGTTGCGGCGCGGACTGCTTGGTTACGCCGTTAGATAAATTGGCAAGTAGATGGTCGGCTTTTGACCAGTTGGGCGGTTGGAGCAGCTTGCGGCGCAGTTTTGTGCCTGGCTATTGTTGATGTTGGGGTATTGAATATATTTGGCTGCCATTCGTCAGGTGAATTGTTGTTACGTTGCGATGACGGTTGGAACTGCCAGCGGATTTAGCGACAAAAAACAAAACAGCCCAGAGGACATAGCCTCTGAGCTGCGAACATTTGGTGGGCGTTAGAAGATTTGAACTTCTGACCTCTTCCGTGTCAGGGAAGCGCTCTCCCCCTGAGCTAAACGCCCGATCAAGGGTGCGCAAGCGCGCAAGGGATAATATAACGGAGCCTGAACTCGGTGGCAAGAACATTTTTAAAAATCGCTTACATTGTGGAATTCGGGGGCTTTGTCATATCCATTTCAAAAGAGCCTGCTGCCGCGATTTGACTGTCGCATAATGCAAGGCCATTGCGGTATCGAGCTATGGAAAGACGTCTGCGGAATTGTCCTACCGATAAGCGGACAAGCCTCCAGCTGGTGCCTTCGCCGTGGTAAGGTAAGCCGAATTGTTTCCAGGCTGCTTCGAGGGAATGGAATGAGCAAAGAGCGTGTCGAGCAGGTCGAAGGCGCAGGGGCTTCGGTGCCGATGACCGATATATCGAACATTGATGTGCCCGAGGGCACCGATGAGCTCAGCCGTAGCACCCGCCGCGCTTGGCGCGAGCGCCTGAACAGCGCTTCGACGCGCAAGATGATCACGGGCGTCTTGGCTACGCTGGTGGGCGGTTCGTTTTGGGGCTTCTCGGGCACCAGCGCGAGCTTTCTGTTCGATACCTACCACGTCGACACCTTGTGGCTTATGAGCGTGCGTCAGATTCTCGCCGGTCTACTCTTTATGGCCGTGGTTGTTACGCGCGACCGCGAGCGCCTGATTAAGCTCTGGACCACACCCGCCGATCGCAAGCAGCTGCTGCTCTTTACCGCCTTTGGTCTGCTGTTCAACCAGTTTTGTTATCTTTCGGCCGTGCGCCTGACCAATGCCGGAACCGCGACGGTGCTCCAATGCCTGCAACTGGTCATCATTATGGGCTACACCTGCGTGATCGACCATCGCATGCCTCGCGTGCGTGAGGCCGTTGGCATTGGGTTGGCCCTGGGCGGCACCTTTTTAATCGCTACCGGCGGCGACCCTACCAGTCTGAGCATATCGCCGCTTGGCCTGGTCGCAGGCCTTATGTGTGCGGTCAGCGCCACGTGTATGGCGGTGATTCCCGCCAAGATCCTGCCCGAATACGGCAGCCCCATCGTCACGGGCTCGGCAATGCTCACGGCGGGCGTGGTCTCGTGCGTCTTCGTGCAGCCTTGGGCGCATATGCCGGCACTCGACGCTGCCGGCGTCGAGGCGCTCGCGGTATTCGTGGTTATCGGCTCGTTTTTTGCTTACATGCTCTATATGCAGGGCGTTAAGGACATCGGCTCGGTGCGTGCGAGCCTCATCGGAACTGTGGAGCCGGTTTCGGCGACCATCACCAGCGCCGTTATGCTGGGCACGGTGTTTTTGCCGACCGACCTTATCGGCTTTGCCATGATCATCGTGATGATGTTCCTCACGGTGTAGCTGGCGCCGCCGCCAAGACGGAAAAGGCGTTGTGCCACATTTTCGCCAATTGATGTCCGTGTCTGGAGTTTAGCTGTCGATGCTCAAAATGCCATAAACTAGTAACGTTATGGACTTTTTCATTGCGACTCAATTGCGAGGATTTCTTTATGGCTGGTAATCACTTTAAGGGCAGCGATAGCGGCCGTCCTGCAGTTCCGCCGCGTCCGAACGGGGCTGGTAAGGCCGGCACGCCGGGCGGCGCTGGGCAGGGCGGTTCCGGTAAGCGCGTGTCCCCGGGCGAGACGGCGATGTTTACCGCTCTGTACGAGCAGTCTCAAAAGGCAAAAAAGACCGGCCGTGCAAGAGGGAATGTCTTTGCGGGCGGTGCAACCTCCACGTCGCAGCCGAGCGGGGCCCCTTCGATACCTGCGAACAACGCAGGTGCTGCCAACGCCGCGAATACCGCCGGCAACGTTAATGCCGGCAAGGCCGCCAACAATACTCCCTCTGCCGGTGGCGCGGGGCTTACGGGTAACCTTGGCACGATTTACACCGGCGCCTCCGAGACTGGCACGTTCGCCCGCCTGGATGATAGCGGTGCCGAGTTTGCGGGCTCGGGTTCCAAGGAAGATTATTACGATTTTGGCTTGAACTACGGTAGCGACGCTTCGTCGAGTTCGACCTCTGACGGTCTGGTCCGTCATCGCCATCGCAAGGGCGAGCGCAAAAAGCGTCACACTGGCGCCATTATTGCCGCTGTAGTCGCGGTGCTTCTCGTTGCGCTTGGCGCAAGCGGCTTTATGCTGCTTAACTCGGCAAAGACCGTAAAGAGCGAAGCGAAGGAGGCTGTCGAGATCGTCGGTGGCCTTAAGGACAAGGTCACGTCGGGCGATTTTTCGACGCTGCCTGACGACGCGAAGAAGATTGATGAGCTCTGCGACAGCATGAAGGCGGAGACCTCGAGCCCGCTGTGGACGGCGGCTTCGTTTATCCCGGTGTATGGCAGCGACATCAATGCTGCCCGCACCATGATCGACGCCCTGTCCGATGTCTCTAGCGGCGCGCTGATTCCCATGGCCGACAACCTCTCGCGGGCAACGCCCGGCAAGCTGTTCCAGGATGGCATGATTAACGTGTCCGCGCTGCAGGCGGTCGCCGATTCGCTTTCCAACAGCTCGAAGGTGTTCAAGAGCGCCAACGAAAAGATCCAGGGCATTGGCGATACTCATATTTCCCAGGTGACCGAGCTGGTCGATAAGGCCAAGGACGGCTTTGCCACCCTCAACGGCGCGGTTGACGCGGCGGAGAAGGTCGCCCCCGTCCTTCCCCAGATGCTCGGCGCCAACGGCCAGACGCGCAACTACCTTATGTACGCCATGAACAACGTCGAGATTCGTGCCTGCGGCGGCTTTGGCGGTTCGCAGGGCCTGATTTCGGTCACCGACGGCCAGATGTCGATCGGCGAGTTTGTTCCCCGCATTGGACTCAGCGAGGATGAGGCAGTCGAGAGCGTCGACGAAGAGGATGAGGCGCTGTTCGGCAACCACAGTAACCTGTACAACTCGGGCAATACCTATTCGCCTGATTGGCCCCGCAACTCGCAGCGTGTCGCAGCCCTGTGGAAATCTCAATATGGCCAGGACGTTGACGGCGTCGTGGGTATCGACCCGGTGTTCCTGCAGTATCTGCTGGGCCTGGTCGGTAACGTGTCGCTGCCCGACGGAACGGTTGTCGACGGCACCAACGCCGCAAAGGTCCTCATGCACGATGTGTACTGGAACTATCCGGTCGAGGAGTCGGACGGCATCTTTGCATCCGTCGCCAGCGCTGCCTTCGACAAGATCCTTGGCGGTATCGGCGATGTCGATGTTACGAAGCTTGTCAGCGCCGTTGAGCGCGGTGCCGAAGAGGGCCGCCTGATCGCGTGGATGAAAAACGATGACGAGCAGAACGCTATCAAGGAGATGAACATCGACGCCTCGCTGCCCGATCCGGATGACCCGAGTGAAGATCCCGTTGCTGGTGTCTACTTTAACAACCTGAGCTTCTCCAAGCTCGACTGGTACCTGAATGCCGATACGCAGATTGGCCAGGGCATCAAGAACGGTGACGGCACATGCTCGTATCGCATCACCGTTACCCTGACGAACATCATGACGCAGGAGGAGGCCGGCAAGCTGCCCGACTACGTCGCGGCGAGCGCGCCCGATGCCGCGCGCGACGACGAGCGTCTGAATGTCTCGTTGTTTGCCCCGACGGGCGGCAACATTACTGATCTGACCGTCGAGGGCACCCAGTTTGGTCTTGGCGCCGCTACGTGGCATGGAATCCCCTTCTATTCGGGCACCGTTGACCTGCATGCTGGCGAGACGACGACGATCACATATACGCTGACCACGTCAGCCGAGGCGGGGGACAAGCCGCTTACGCTGCGTCAGACTCCTACATGCCAGGCGGCTCGCGACAGCGCGTCGGCGTAGGGTTTTTCTGGTAGCGCAGATAATCGAGTACCATTTTGGGGCGGACAGGCAATCTGTTCGCCCCTATTTTGTAAGGAGAGCGCATGAAGTACTTTGGCACCGACGGCTTTCGCGGTGAGGCTAACGTTGGGCTGACGGTAGAGCACGCTTATAAGATTGGCCGTTTTGTGGGCTGGTATTACGGCGCCAACCGCGAGCGCAAGGCGCGCGTCATCGTGGGTAAGGACACGCGTCGCTCGAGTTATATGTTCGAGGCGGCGCTGGTGAGTGGCCTGGTCGCGAGCGGTGCGGACGCCTATATGCTGCACGTGATCCCCACACCGGGTGTAGCGCATCAGACCGTGGAAGGCTGCTTCGATTGCGGCATCATGATCAGCGCGAGCCACAACCCGTTTTGCGATAACGGCATTAAGCTCGTCAATAGCGACGGTTTTAAGATGGACGAGGACGTACTGGAGCTCATCGAGGACTACGTCGATGGCAAGAGCGAGGTGCCGCTGGCCACGGGCAACCACATCGGCGCCACGGTGGACTACATGCAGGGCCGCAACCGCTACATTGCCTCGCTCATCGCCAGCGCGAACTTTTCGCTGCAGGGCGTCAAGATCGGCATCGACTGCGCCAACGGCTCGGCGTCCTCGGTGGCCAAGCCGGTGTTCGACGCGCTGGGCGCCGACGTGCGCGTGATCAATGCCGCGCCTGATGGTTTTAACATCAACGTCGACTGCGGCTCCACGCATATGGAGCGTCTGCAGCGCCACGTGGTGGAGCAGGGCTTGGACGTGGGCTTTGCCTATGACGGCGATGCCGACCGCTGCCTGGCCGTGGACGAGCGCGGCCGCGTGGTCGATGGCGACCAGATCCTGTACGTGTGCGGCGTGTACCTGAACAAGCACGGTCGCCTTTCGGGCGGTACCGTGGTTCCGACGATTGCCAGCAACTTTGGCCTGATCAAGTCGTTGGAGCTTGCCGGCCTAAGTGCCGTGACCAGCGGTGTGGGCGACCGCCACGTGTATGCCAAGATGCGCGAGGGCGGTTACAGCCTGGGCGGCGAGCAGACGGGCCATACGATCTTTGGCGATATCGAGCGCACGGGCGACGGCATTATGACCTCGCTGCGCGTGATGGAAGTGATCCGCGCCGAGCGCGAGACGCTCTCGCAGCTCACGGCTCCGTGCAAGCTGCTACCGCAGGCGCAGGTGGCCGTGCGCGTGGCGGACAAGGACGCCGCGCTCGAGAACATGGGCGTGCAGAACGCCATCGCCGAGGCCGAGGCTGCGCTGGCAGGCGAGGGCCGCGTGCTCGTACGCAAGAGCGGAACCGAGTCGGTTATCCGCGTGCTGGCCGAGGCGCCCGACCAAGCATCCGCCGATGCCGCCATGAAGCGCATCGCCAACGCACTCGAGGCTCTGTAGTTACGCGGTTTTACCAAACCGCGTAACTGCTCGACGCTGCAAACGCCCCTAAGCGGCAATCTGACGTTCAATTTCAAGGGCGCGACCAGAAGGTCAGCGCCCTTTCATTTCACGTCACCTTGCTCGCTTAGGGTCGTTTTCGCTGACGTTGCCAAGACATTGGCGTCAACATAGTTGGCGTTGGCGATGGCGTGCTGGTCAATCCTTACAGCTCGTACAGCGTGGTGAACTTGTCCTGCAGGTAGCTGCAGTAGTAGCGGGCGTCAAAATCCATGCCGCAGGCACCCTTGATGAGTTCCGGCGCGTCCTTGGCGCGGCCCCACTGCCAAATGTGCTCGCCCAGCCACGCGCGGACGGGTGCCAAGTCGCCGCTCGCGCAGGCACCGGTAAGGTCGACGCCGTCGCGGCACATGGCCGGCACAAACATGGCATCGTAGGCGCTACCCAGCGCATACGTGGGGAAGTAGCCAAACGAACCGCCGCTCCAATGCGTATCCTGCAGGCAGCCGTGCGTGTCGTCGGGAACGGGAATGCCCAGGTACTCGTCCATAAAGCGGTTCCAAAGCGCGGGGATGTCCTTGGCCGCAGCCTCGCCGGCAAACAGCATGCGCTCGATCTGGTAGCGCACCATAATATGCAGCGGATAGGTGAGCTCGTCGGCCTCGGTGCGGATCAACGACGGCTGCGCGATGTTCACGGCGCGGTAGAGCGTGTCTTCGTCGACGTCGCCGTAGACCTCGGGCGCGTGACGACGCAGCACCTCGAGCAGCGGGCCCATAAAGGCGCGGCTGCGACCCACGGTGTTCTCGAAAAAGCGGCTCTGGCTCTCGTGGATGCCCATGGAGGTGCCGCCCTCCAAGCACGTGCGCGCATAGGCGGGATTGACGCCCAGCTCGTACATGGTGTGCCCCGCCTCGTGGATGATGCTGTAGACGTTGGAGATGCAGTCGTCCTCGTAGATGTGCGTCGCGATGCGCGCATCACCCACGGCAAAGCCCTCGCTAAACGGATGCTCGGTAAAGGCAAGCGTGGTGTCGTCCAGGTCCAGGCCGACAAGCTTCATAAGGTCGAAGCTCATGGCGCGCTGGGCAGCCTCGGGCACGTGGGCGTGCAAAAAGTCGGCAGCCGGCTGCTGGCCGCGCTCGCCGATGGCGTGCACGAGCGGCACGACCGTGGCCTTGACCTCATCGCAAAACGCGTCGAAGCTCTTGGCGGAAAGGCCGCGCTCGTACTGGTCGAGCCAAACGTCGTATGGATCGCGCTTGGGGTCCATGAGCTCGGCCTGATGCTTAAGTTGGGCGACGATTCTATCCACATAGGTCTCAAAGCTCGCCCAGTCGTTGGCAGCCTTGGCCTTGTGCCACACGGCGTCCGCCTCGCAGGTGAGCCTGGTCCAGGCCTCGGCTTCTTCGGTGGGGATGGCACTGGCCTCACGTTGATCGCGGCCGAGCACACGGATCTCGTCGAGCAGCTGAGGGTCGTCGATTTTGCCGCCGGCGACGGTCTCGCGCGCTAACGAGCGTACGAGCTCAACGGACTTCTCGCTGGTCAGCAGCTTGTGATGCTCGCCGGCAAGCGTGCCCATGGCGTCGGCACGCGCTGCTGCGCCGTTGGCAGGAGCAATCGTCGCTCCATCGAACTCGGCAATCTTGAGCAGGTACTCGCGAGTCCACAGCTTGCCTTCGAGCTTGCGGAGCTTCTTGATGCTCTTGCCCGCCTTGGCTTTCTTATCGAGTTTCTTTCCCATACCTATATCCTTGATCTCGCAGGTCGAGCGCCACGGGTGGGCGTGCGGCCAGTTTGCACAGCTACCCGCCTTGTACCCAGTGCGAACAAAACGGAACGCGGCGATGCACACGCAGAATGTGTTATCCTATAGCCCAATGCGTTGACGGAGAGGGTTTTGCCCGCCGCGTCGCCGGCAAGAGAGGGAAGGTCATGGGCTGCGAGCCTTCCTGCGGTGACAAGGGCCAAGCGTTCACTCCCGAGCAGCGACCTCAACGGGCACGCAGCCAGCGGCGGCGAAGCCCCAGTAGGGAAGCCGTGAGCCTCGCGACAAGGGGCACAGAGTGGGCGCGGCGGGCCAGACATCCGCCGGGTCAAACAAGGTGGTACCGCGGAATTCAACCGTCCTTGGGCAATGCACATGCCCGAGGACGGTTTTTTTATTACCGAACCGGGCCGCGTTTTCACAACGCCAGACGGTGGCAGCCGCCTCGGCAAACGGAGAGCGCGAGAGACGAAAGGGAAGACATGAGTCTGATTGATGATCTGGTCAAACTCGAGGAAGAGGCCAAGGAGCTCGTCGCAGGCGCCGACGACGCAGCCAAGCTCGAGGCTGCGCGCGTTGAGCTGCTCGGCCGCAAGGGCCGCATCACCGGCCTGATGCGCATGATGGGCAAGCTCGCCCCCGAGGATCGTCCCGTGATGGGCAAGCGAGCCAACGAGATGCGCCAGCTGATTGAGGGCATGCTCGACGAGCGCAACACCGAGATGAAGGCCGCCGCCCTCAAGCGCGCACTGGAGCACGACGCCGTCGACATCACGCTGCCGGGCATCCGTCCGCAGATCGGCCACCAGCACCTGATCAAGCAGATTATCGAGGAGGCCGAGGACATCTTCTGCGGCATCGGCTACACCGTCGAGTCCGGCCCCATGGTCGACACCTCCTACTACAACTTCACCGCGCTCAACGCCCCCATGGATCACCCGAGCCGCTCGGCCCGCGATACCTTCTACGTGGTCGACAACAACCCCGGCAGCGTCGCGCACCCCGAGGCTCACGCCCACGGCGAGTCCGACGTGCTGCTGCGCACCCAGACTTCGGGCGTGCAGATCCACACTATGGAGTCGCAGAAGCCGCCCATCTACATGATCTGCCCGGGCACCGTCTATCGTCCCGACACGGCCGACGCCTGCCACCTGCCGCAGTTCAACCAGATCGAGGGCCTGGTCGTCGACGAGGGTATCACCTTTGGCGACCTCAAGGGCACGCTCGACTACTTTGTTAAGTGCATGTTTGGCGAGGATCGCAAGACGCGTTACCGCCCGCACTTCTTCCCCTTCACCGAGCCCAGCTGTGAGGTGGACGTGAGCTGCCACGTCTGCGGCGGCAAGGGCTGCAACTTCTGCAAGCACAGCGGTTGGATCGAGATCCTGGGCTGCGGCATGGTCGACCCCAACGTCCTGATCAACTGCGGCATCGACCCCGAGAAGTACACCGGCTTCGCCTTTGGTATTGGCGCCGAGCGCGTCGCGGCCCTGCGCTACGACCTGCCCGACCTCAGAACGCTTATGACGGGCGATATGCGCTTCTTAAATCAGTTCTAGGCCCGGCGGCTTTCCCAAGCACCGCACCTTGCCTTTCAATCGTCGGTTGCGTACCTAAGTACGCGGCCCTCCTCTTTCAAGGCAATCTGCGGCACTTGGAAAACCCGTCTCCGTTGCAGTTTTTGGCTCAAAGCCGCATTTATGAAAGGAGACCAGTTAGATGCGCGTTTCTTACGACTGGCTCAAGACCATGATCGATATTCCGGAGGATCCCAAGACCCTTTCGGACGAATATATCCGTACCGGCACCGAGGTCGAGGCGATCGACACCGTGGGCGAGTCCTTCGACCACGTGGTGACCGCCAAGGTGCTCACCAAGACCCCGCACCCCGATAGCGACCACATGTATGTGTGCTCGGTCGACGTGGGTGACAAGAACCTCGACGCCGACGGCAATCCCGCTCCACTGCAAATCGTCTGCGGCGCGCAGAACTTCGAGGCCGGCGACCACATCGTCACGGCCATGATCGGCGCCGTGCTTCCCGGCGACGTCAAAATCAAGAAGAGCAAGCTCCGCGGCGTCGTGTCCATGGGCATGAACTGCTCCGCACGCGAGCTCGGCCTGGGCGGCGACCACTCCGGCATTATGATCCTGCCCGAGGATACGCCCTGCGGCATGCCGTTTGCCGAGTACGTGGGTTCGAGCGACACTGTGCTCGACTGCGAGATCACGCCCAACCGCCCCGACTGCCTGTCCATGATCGGCATGGCCCGCGAGACCGGCGCCATCTTCGACCGCGATTTCCACGTTGAGCTGCCCGCCATCAAGGCCGAGACCGGCCGCGCGACCGACGACGAGCTTTCCGTCGAGATTGCCGACGAGGGCCTGTGCGACCGCTACGTCGCCCGCATCGTACGTAACGTGAAGGTCGGCCCCTCGCCCGACTGGATGGTCAAGCGCCTTAACGCCCTGGGCGTGCGCCCGCACAACAATATCGTCGACATCACCAACTATGTGATGATGCTCACCGGTCAGCCGCTGCACGCCTTTGACCTGGACACCTTTGCCGAGCGCGATGGCCACCGCCGCGTGGTGGTTCGCGCCGCCCAGCAGGATGAGAAGTTCACGACGCTCGACGGCGAGGAGCGTACGCTCGACGCCGGCATGGGCCTTATCACCGACGGCGAGCGCCCCGTGGCGCTGGCCGGCGTTATGGGCGGCATGGATTCCGAGATCGAGGACGATACCGTCGACGTGATGGTCGAGAGCGCCTGCTTCAACGCCGGTCGCACCTCGCACACCAGCCGCGATCTGTCGCTGATCTCCGACGCCTCCATTCGCTTTGAGCGCCAGGTCGACGAGACCGGCTGCGTGGATGTCGCCAACGTTACCTGCGCGCTGATCGAGGAGATCGCCGGCGGCGAGGTTGCTCCCGGCTATGTCGACGTTTTCCCCGCGCCCAAGACCATCGACAGCATTAAGCTGCGCCTGGCCCGCGTGCACGCCATTTGCGGTGCCGACATCGAGCCCGACTTTATCGAGCGTTCGCTCACCCGTCTGGGCTGCACCGTCGAGCGCGACGGCGAGGACTTTATGGTTACCCCGCCGAGCTTCCGTCCCGACCTGCCGCGCGAGATCGACCTGATCGAGGAGGTCCTGCGCCTATGGGGCATGGGCCGTGTGGCGGCGACCATCCCGGCCGCTAAGAACCACATCGGCGGCCTGACCCGCGAGCAGAAGCTCACCCGCAAGGTCGGCGAGATCCTGCGCGCCTGCGGCCTCAACGAGACCACGACCTTTGGCTTTGCCGCCCCGGGCGACCTGGAGAAGATCGGCATGCCCACCGAGGGTCGCGGCTGCCCCGTGGTGCTCATGAACCCGCTGGTGGCCGAGCAGACCGAGATGCGCCGCTCGCTGCTGCCGGGCCTGCTGCAATCCGTGGCCTACAACGAGGCGCACGGTACGCCCAACGTGCACTTGTACGAGGTCGGCAGCCTGTTCCATGGCCGCGAAAACGCCAGCCTGCCCAAGGAGACCAAGTCCGTCGCGGGCGTGCTTTCGGGCCAGTGGAGCGAGCAGTCTTGGAACATGAAGTACCGCAAGCTGCGCTTTTTCTTTGGCAAGGGCATTGTCGAGGAGCTGCTCGCCCAACTGCGCATCGAGAAGGTTCGCTTCCGTCCCGTCGAGGGCGAGGGCTACGCTTTCTTGCAGCCGGGTCGTGCCGCCGAGGTTCTGTCCGGCGGCACCGTGCTGGGTTGGGTCGGCGAGATTCACCCCGAGGCGCGCGAGGCGATGGGCATCGATGAGGTCGTCGTTGCCTTTGAGCTCGATCTGGACAAGCTGATCAAGGGCGCCCGCAACCAGGAGAACTATCGCGAGTTCTCGCAGTACCCGGCTGTTGAGCACGATCTTGCCATTGTGGTCGACAACGCCGTGACTTGCGAGGACCTTGAGCGTCGCATCACCAGCGCCGGCGGCAAGCTGCTCGAGGGCGTGCGCCTGTTCGATGTCTACCGCGATCCGGTCCGCGTGGGCGTGGGCAAAAAGTCCATGGCCTTTGCGCTCACGTATCGCTCAGACGACCACACGCTCACCAGCGAAGAGGTCGAGAAGGCGCACCAGAAGATTGTCACCAAGGTGTGCAAGGGCGTAAACGGCGAGGTCCGCTCGTAATCTTTGCCGTTTGGAACCCGCCCCCTGCGGGGTTTTACGGCAACGTCCTCGCCGCTTCGCGGCTGCGGGATGTTGCCTTAGAAAACCCCTCTCGGGGGCGGGTTCCTGCGTTAATCTTGTTGCGAGCGGACCGCACCTTCTTCCGGGTGACCGGAAAGTTGGGAGTGCATGGGCCCTTTATTGGGCGGTGTGTGGACTTGGGTTAATAACGTACGTATTGCAAGGGCGTGCTGCGTTGTGGGCGGTGCGCCTTTTTGTTAGTATGCAGAGTCGGTGTTACGGATTGTTGGAAACGTAACACGCAACGTTCTGATTGAGAGGGCTCATGCATATTCCCGATAATTATCTGTCCCCGCAGACCGATGCCGTTATGGCGGTGGCGATGGTGCCCGTATGGGTTCACTGCATCAAGAAAGTGCGCGCCACGCTCGATCGCGAGCATATGGCCTTTCTGGGTATTTGCGCTGCGTTCTCCTTTTTGCTCATGATGTTTAACGTTCCGCTGCCCGGCGGCACCACAGGCCACGCCGTCGGCGGCGCACTCATCGCGCTGCTGCTGGGCCCCGAGGCCGCGGCTATCGCTGTCTCGGTCGCGCTGGCGCTGCAGGCGCTGCTGTTTGGCGACGGCGGCGTTCTGTCCTTTGGCGCCAACTGCTTTAACATGGCCTTTGTGCTGCCGTTTACCGCTGCTATCGTGTTCCGTGCGCTCAACAGCCGTCTGCACGACAAGAGCTGGGGCACCTCGGTTTCTGCCATCGTGAGCGGTTGGGTCGGCCTGTGCCTGGCGGCCCTGTGCGCGGCAATCGAGTTTGGTATTCAGCCGATGCTCTTCACCAACGCTTCGGGCGCCCCTCTGTACTGCCCCTTCCCGCTGTCCGTGGCTATTCCGGCCATGTTGATCCCGCATATGCTGGTTGCCGGCGTGATCGAGGGCGTGGCGACGGCCGCCATCTACGGCTTCATTAAGAAGACGGCGCCGAGCATTATCGTCGGCCCCGAAGCCGCCGATGGCCAGCTTGCCGCCGATGGTACCGCCAAGAAGACTTCCCTGATTCCCACGCTCATTCTGGTCGCCGTGCTTGTCGTGGCTACGCCGCTCGGCTTGCTCGCCACCGGTGACGCCTGGGGTGAGTGGGACGCCGAGGGCGCCGCGACCGCCGTTCAGGAGGCTGGCGACGACAGCCTGCAGGCTTCGGTCGGCCTCGACACCCCGACCTTTGCCGACGCCCTGCCCACGGGCGATTATCTGCAGGCCTATTCCGAGGAGCAGGGCCTTGGCTTTGCCGGCCAGGCTGCGATGTATATTCTTTCGGGCGTGATTGGCGTGGCGGTGCTCACCATCACATTCCGCCTGGTCTCGCTGACGGTCAAGGAAAGCGGTGCTCATGGCAATAGCCGAGCTGCCTAGTTGGCTTGCGGCCGAGGAGCGTTACGAGCCCGCGGGGGCTCGGCATCGTGTGATGCAAAAGAATGTCCTGCACCTGGCGAGCCTGCTTGAGCGGGTTCGCCTGGGTGGAGGCGCGCACGAGGGCGGGTCGATGGTCGACCGCGCCCTTTCTTGCGTTTCGGCTCCGGTGCGCCTGGTGGGGATGTTCGTTTGCGTCCTGTGCGTGTGTCTGACGCAGAGCCCGCTGTACCTCATGTTGATGGCGGCCATCGCGCTGGTGCTCGTTGCCGTGCGCCCCGTACGCGGGCTGCGTGCGACCTTTGTACCGGCGCTCGGCGCCACGGGGCTTGCGGTGGTTCTGGCACTGCCTGCCCTGCTGCTGGGCGCTTCTGCCGCGGGCGCCATGCTCAAGATCGCGCTCAAGACGTTCATTAACGTGTCGTTCGTGCTGGGCGTTTCGTGGACGCTCACCTGGAGCCGCATGTCGGCGGCGCTCAAGACGCTACAGCTGCCCGACGAGGTCATCTTTACGTTTGATATGGCGCTCAAGCACATCGAGGTGCTGGGACGCACGGCGCACGATCTGACCGAATCGGTCATGCTGCGCAGTGTGGGTCGTGCGCCTGCGGGTTTTTCGCGTACCGATTCGATCGCGGGTATCATGGGCATGACCTTTATCAAGGCGATGGAATGCAGCCGCGCGATGGACGAGGCTATGCTTTGCCGTGGCTTTGCCGGTGCGTATCCGACTCCCGCGCGGAGCGGCTTTGGCTGGCGCGATGCGGTCTATGCGGTCGTCGTGGTGCTGCTCGCCGTGTTGTGCGCGGTGCTGTAGCGCGGGCGGCCGAGCCGTCGATGTGGATAGGGAAGGGCGACGTTTTGGCAAACGATACGAATGGCGTGATGGGCGCGAGCGGTGCTACTGGCGCCAAGAGCGTGCCGCTCATCGAGTTTCGCGACGTGCTGTTCTCCTATGCGGGGCATACGGTTGTCGATGGTGTGTCGCTGCAGGTCGATCGTGGTGAACTCGTTGCCCTACTCGGTCCCAACGGCTGCGGTAAGACGACGATTATGCGCCTTATCAACGGTCTTGAACTAGCGGACGCGGGTGCGTACCTGTTTGACGGGCACGTGATCGATGCGGCATATCTCAAGGATTCCGCAGCCGCTCAGCGTTTTCATCAGCGCGTGGGCTTTGTGTTCCAGAATGCCGACGCCCAGCTGTTCTGCGCTACGGTGGGCGAGGAAGTTGCTTTTGGCCCCGCGCAGATGGGGCTGCCGACAGACGAGCTCGAGCGCCGCGTCCGCGATGCCATGGAGCTGTTCCAGGTTGTCGATCTGGTCGATGCCTCGCCCTATCAGCTTTCGGGCGGGCAAAAGAAGCGCGTTGCGCTGGCTGCGGTGGTGTCGATGAACCCCGATATCCTAGTGCTCGATGAGCCCACCAACGGGCTCGATGAGGACTCGTGCGACATCGTAGTCAACTTTTTGCTGGCCTACGTTGCTGCCGGTAAGACGGTTTTGATGAGTACGCACCATCAAGATTTGGTGCGCCGCCTGGAGGCCCGTGCCATCTATATCGATCGATATCACCATGTGGTCGAGGCGCCCGTGCCGTCGTATGGAACCGAAAGCGGTGCTGCGGAATAGTTGCTGCGTAGGGTATGTATGGCCGCCTGTGCGACTCTGCCGTGATGGTATAGTTAACCAGGTTTTATGGGGGTGGCTATGCCAAGTTGGAACATTCATATCGCTCAAACGGAGCGCTTGCTGGCACGTGCTAGCGTGCTTGCCGATAGCGTGCGCGACCGCAATGCCTTTTTGTTTGGCTGCGTGGTTCCGGATATCTTCGTGGGCTATATGGTCCCTGGCATCGCCGATCCCATTCCGTATCGCATTACGCACTTTGCAAAGCCCGAGCCTATCCCTAAGCCGCGCGAGCACGAGTTCTGGGATACCTATGTGGCGCCGCTGCTTAAAGGCGCACCCGCGGGCGAACCTGCTGAGGCTACCTCGATTGTCGAGGAGCGCGAGCGACTGAACCGCGTGCACTATCCTCAGCGCTACAGGGATGCCGAGCCGGTTGTCGGTCCCGGCGCCTGTGAGTTCTCGCTTGCGTCCGAAGATGTGGCGCAGTCGCTGCTCGATTTAACGCTGGGCGTCTGGTCGCATCTGGTGGCCGACACGGTATGGAACACGCGTGTGAACCAGTATCTGGAAGCACACGGCGGCAAGCCGTGCGAGGAATTCCGCATTAAAAAGCAGGGCGATTTTGACTGGTTTGGCAAGACGCTGGGCATCGTTTCCATTCCGCGTGCGACCGATCGCCTCTATACCGCTGCGACGCGTTTTGGGCAGTATCCCATCCATAAAGAATATGTGCTCAAGACTATCGGCGTCATGCACGAGATTGTACGCGAAAACCCCGGCGAGCCCGATCATCCGCCGTATCGCCTGCTAACCGAGGAGTTTTTCGATGCAACGTTTACCGAGGTCATCGAGCTGACCGAGGCGGGATTTGCGGCTCGCGTTGCTGCTTCTGACGTTCCCGCAGTCCCCCTGATCGCTAGCTGCTAGCCGGCCGGCTTAACGGTGAACAGTTCATTCCAATTGACCAACGGCTCCCGTCGCAGGGCGTCTTCGGTGGTGCGCTCGGCATCGGAGAGGCTTGCGACTGAACACAAATCGATGATGCGGGGGTGCGGAGAAGGTCTAAAAAGGGCCCGGAAGGCAAAGCCTTCCGGGCCCTTTTGCAATGCAAGCGTGCTTGCAAGTGCGATTTAGCGCACCTGAGCGACGTAAGCGACGTTGGTCGAGGAGACCTTGTCCTCGAGCTGAACACTCATGCGGGGATCGCCGGCGGTAGCGACGGTCAGATCGCCGGCCTCGACGTAGCCGAGCTCCTTAGCGGTCTCGATCGCCTTGACGATCGTGCCGTTGACGGTGCCCTGGGTAATCTCGGCCTGGTGCGGGATAACGCCCCAGTACATGATCATCTGCTGGACGGCCCACTCGTGGCGGGAGAACGCGCAGATCGGCATGTTGGGACGGAAGTGCGAGATCAGGCGTGCGGTACGACCGGTGGTCGTCGGCACGGTGATGCACTTGGCGCCAACGGTGGTGGCCATGTTCACAGCGGACATACCCACAACGTTGTTGACGACGCGGGTGCCGTGAGCGTCGGCCGGAACCTCGAGCGGAGCGTGGGCCGGGAGGTACTTCTCGGTCTCGAGAGCAATGCTGGCCTGCATCTTAACGGCCTCGACCGGGTACTTACCGGCAGCGGACTCGCCAGAGAGCATAACGGCGTCGGTGCCGTCGTAGATGGCGTTAGCAACGTCGGCAACCTCGGCGCGCGTCGGGCGCGGGTTCTGCTGCATGGAGTCGAGCATCTGCGTAGCGGTGATAACGGGCTTGTAGGCCGCGTTGCACTTGGCGATGATCTCCTTCTGGATGTGCGGAACGAGCTCGGGCTTGATCTCGATACCCAGGTCGCCACGGGCGACCATGATGCCGTCGGAAGCCTCGAGGATCTCGTCGAAGTTCTCGACGCCCAGGGCGCACTCGATCTTCGGGAAGATCGTCACGTGCTCGCCACCGTTCTCGCGGCAAAGCTTGCGGATGCCGCGGACGGACTCGCCGTCACGGATGAAGGAAGCGGCGATGTAGTCGATGTTCTCGGTCAGGCCAAAGAGGATGTCCTGACGATCGCGCTCGGTGATGGCGGGCAGCGAGATGTTGACGTTGGGCATGTTGACGCCCTTGCGCTCGCCGATCAGGCCGTCGTTCTTAACGACGCAGGTCATGTCCTGGCCGCTGACGGACTCGACCTCGAGGGCAACCAGGCCGTCATCGATCAGGATGAGGGAGCCCTTCTCGACCTCGGAAGGCAGAGCCAGGTAGTCGAGGGAGATGTGCTCAGCGGTGCCGTGGAAATCCTCGGACGTGGGCTGAGCGGTGACGACGATCTTATCGCCGGTCTTGACGGCAACCTTCTTGCCGTCGACCAGAAGGCCGGTGCGGACCTCGGGGCCCTTGGTGTCGAGCAGGATGCCGACAGGCAGACCGAGCTCCTTGGAAATACGGCGGACGCGCTCGATGCGACCGTGGTGCTCGTCGTAGGAGCCGTGCGAGAAGTTAAAACGGGCGACGTTCATGCCCGCCTTGATCATCTCGCGGATGGTCTCGTCGCTATCGCAGGCGGGACCCATGGTGCATACAATCTTAGTGCGCTTGTACATTCAGACCTCCATCTGACATCGTCTTGCGCTGATAGATAAACCATAAGAAATAAAACCGAGATGATTATAACGAAATGCCGACCGAATACCCCAAAAAATCGACCGTATGCCGAAATGGAAGTTCATTTTTTGCGGGAAAAACGGTATATGAAAAATCTTTACCAACCACTCCAACCGCTGCTATCTGGGAGATATGTCAGTTTGGCGATGTGCCGAAGAAAAAACGTTTTACCAATGTTGAGCATCACACGGTCTGCACCGTTGCGTGCGGACCATATTTCCAAACCGATTGTTTTGGCTAGACGCGTCGCTTTGGGGTACCATAGCTCCACTATCAACTGCCGCTCAGCACGGCAGCCTTGATGAGCCCTTGCCCTTCTCCTGGGAATTATGATCGGGCATCAATCTGCTGAGTGGCCCGAATCCCAGGAGGGGACTCTATATGCAAAAGGAATACCTGTCCGCCGCGGCGGAGGTGCTCAGCGACCAAGGTGTCGATGAGAACCTCGGCCTGAGCAACGACGAGGCGTCTTCGCGCCTCGCCAAGACAGGCCCTAACAAGCTCGAGGAAGCCGAGAAGACACCGCTGTGGAAGCGTTTCTTTGAGCAGATGGCCGACCCCATGGTCATCATGCTGATCGTTGCCGCCGTCATCAGTGCGCTCACGGGCATGGTCAAGGGCGAGCCCGACTTTGCCGATGTTGCCATCATCATGTTCGTCGTTATCGTCAACTCGGTGCTGGGCGTGGTCCAGGAAGCCAAGAGCGAGGAGGCCCTCGAGGCCCTGCAGGAGATGAGTGCGGCGCAGTCCAAGGTGCTGCGCGACGGCAAGCTCGTGCACCTGCCGAGCGCCGAGCTCGTGCCCGGCGACGTGATCATGCTCGAGGCGGGCGACTCCGTCCCGGCCGACTGCCGCGTGCTCGAGAGCGCCACGATGAAGATCGAAGAGGCCGCGCTCACCGGCGAGTCCGTGCCCGTAGAGAAGCACGCCAACGTGATCGAGCTCGCTGCGGGCACCGATGACGTGCCGCTCGGCGACCGTAAGAACATGTGCTATATGGGCTCCACCGTCGTGTACGGCCGTGGTCGCGCCGTCGTGGTCGGCACCGGCATGAACACCGAGATGGGCAAGATCGCCGGCGCCCTGGCCGAGGCCAAGGAAGAGCTCACGCCGTTGCAAGTGAAGCTCGCCGAGCTCAGCCGCATCCTTACCATTATGGTTATCGTCATCTGCGTCGTCATCTTTGGCGTTGATATCATCCGCCACGGCGTGGGCAACGTTCTTACCGACCCGACCGCCCTGCTCGATACCTTTATGGTCGCCGTCTCGCTCGCCGTCGCTGCCATCCCCGAGGGCCTGGTCGCCGTCGTGACCATCGTGCTATCGCTTGGCGTGACCAAGATGGCTAAGCGCCAGGCAATCATCCGCAAGCTCTCTGCCGTCGAGACTCTCGGCTGCACGCAGACCATCTGCTCCGACAAGACCGGTACCCTTACCCAAAACAAGATGACCGTCGTCAAGCACGAGCTCGCTGCGCCCAAGGAGAAGTTCCTGGCCGGCATGGCGCTGTGCTCCGATGCTCAGTGGGACGAGGAGCTGGGCGAGGCCGTGGGCGAGCCGACTGAGTGCGCGCTCGTCAACGACGCCGGCAAGGCGGGCCTCACTGGCCTGACTGCCGAGCATCCGCGCGTGGGCGAGGCCCCGTTTGACTCGGGCCGCAAGATGATGTCCGTGGTCGTCGAGACCCTGGATGGCGAGTACGAGCAGTACACCAAGGGTGCGCCCGACGTGGTGATCGGCCTGTGCACCCATATCTACGAGGGCGATAAGGTCGTCCCCCTGACCGAGGAGCGCCGCGCCGAGCTCGTGGCGGCCAACAAGGCCATGGCCGACGAGGCCCTGCGCGTACTGGCGCTGGCAAGCCGCACCTACACCGAGGTTCCCGACGACTGCAGCCCCGCTGCGCTCGAGCATGACCTGGTCTTCTGTGGCCTGTCCGGCATGATCGACCCGGTCCGTCCCGAGGTGGCCGACGCTATCCACGAGGCGCACGACGCCGGTATCCGCACCGTCATGATCACGGGCGACCACATCGACACCGCCGTGGCCATCGCCAAGCAGCTGGGCATCGTCGCCGATCGCAGCCAGGCCATCACCGGTGCCGACCTCGATCGCATGAGCGACGAGGAACTCGACGCGCACATCGAGGACTACGGCGTGTACGCCCGCGTCCAGCCCGAGCACAAGACACGCATCGTCGAGGCTTGGAAGTCGCGCGACCAGATCGTGGCCATGACGGGCGATGGCGTCAACGACGCCCCGTCCATCAAGCGCGCCGACATTGGCGTTGGTATGGGCATCACCGGTACCGACGTCACCAAGAACGTCGCCGACATGGTACTTGCCGATGACAACTTCGCTACCATCATCGGCGCCTGCGAAGAGGGTCGTCGCATCTACGACAACATCCGCAAGGTCATCCAGTTCCTGCTTTCGGCCAACCTTGCCGAGGTGTTCTCGGTGTTTATCGCCACGCTCATCGGCTTTACCATCTTCCAGCCGGTGCAGCTGCTGTGGGTGAACCTGGTCACCGACTGCTTCCCCGCGCTTGCGCTGGGCATGGAGGATGCCGAGGGCGACATCATGAAGCGCAAGCCGCGCAACGCCAAGGACGGTGTCTTTGCCGGACATATGGGTCTGGACTGCGTGGTCCAGGGCCTAATCATCACCGCGCTGGTGCTGGCGAGCTTCTTTGTGGGCGTGTACTTTGACATGGGCTACATCCACATCGCCGATATGATCGCCGGCAATGCCGACGAGGAAGGCGTGATGATGGCGTTCATCACGCTCAACATGGTCGAGATTTTCCACTGCTTCAATATGCGCAGCCGTCGTGCGTCGCTGTTCACCATGAAGAAGCAGAACAAGTGGCTGTGGGCTTCCGCCGCGCTGGCACTGGTGCTGACGGTGATCGTGACCGTGCAGCCGACGCTTGCCGAGATGTTCTTTGGCCCCGTGACGCTTGAGCTCAAGGGCGTTGTCGCTGCCCTGGGCCTGGCCTTCCTGATCATCCCGCTGATGGAGATCTACAAGGCGATCATGCGCGCGGTCGAGAAGGAGTAAGTTAACCTGTCCGGGCCCGCCCCTGCGTGTTTTCTTCTTCGCTGGTCCTCGCGCTTCGCGCTGCGGGATCGCTCAGAAGAAAACACTCCCAGGGTGGGCCCTACGGTATCCTTACTGGCTTTTCTCCCGCGCGGATGAAAAAGGGCTGAGGGAAAGAAGGTGAGCGGCCGAGCAATTGCTCGGCCGCTCGTTTTGAATAAAGGATGTGCCCTTTGGAAACCCCTCTCGGCGGGCGGGCCCTGCGGTGACGTTGCTGACTTTTCTCCCGTGTGGATGATAAAGGCTGAGGGAAAGTGTGTGAGTCGGTCGAGCATTTGCTCGACCGACTCTTTTTTGTGGGAAAATACCTGCTCAGTTGTGATTTTTGGTGCTGGGAGGCGTTTGTGGCTAAGGCTAAGGCTAAGGCGAAGAAAAAGACGACGGGGGCGCGGGCTAAGCGCAATCGTCGTCGGAAGCTCGCGACCGAGGCTCCCGCACCTGCTGAGGAGCTGCTGGCAAGCGTGCCGGGGCTCGACGCGCTGCAGGATGTTCCGGCGTTTGATGACCTGCCGGTCGATGAAGCCCAGCAGGCTGCCTTTGATGATTTCTGCGCACATGCCGAGGAGCCCGAGCAGATGCAGCTTGGCGCCGTGGTGCGCTTGGATCGCGGGTTTCCACTGGTGGCGACTGCCGATGACACGTTTCGTGCCGAGCATGCTGTGGGGTTTGCCAAGTCACGCGGCGAGGACGAGGTCCTGCTGCCTGCCGTGGGCGATCGTGTGGCGGTGCGCCGCGCTCCCGGGCACGATATGGGCGTGATTGAGTGCGTGCTGCCGCGCCGTACGAGCTTTGAGCGTTGGCGCGGCCGTGCCCGCGGGGAGCGTCAGGTGCTCTGCTCCAACGTGGATAGCGTGCTAATCGTGCAGGCGCTCGGTGCCGGCGAGGTGCTGCTCGACCGCGTGGCGCGCTCGCTGGTGTTGGCGCTCGACTGCGATGCCGAACCGGTGGTGGTACTCACCAAAGCTGACCGCTGCGATGCCGAGGAACTCGAGCGCGATCTGGACCGCGTGCGCCGCCTGGTGGGTCCGGACGTGCGCGTGATCGTGACGTCCTCTGCCGAGGGCCGCGGCCTGGACGAGGTCCGTGCCTGCGTGCCCGCCGGGAGCTGCGCCATGATTCTGGGCGAGTCGGGTGCCGGCAAGTCGACGCTGCTCAATGCGCTGCTGGGCCACGATACGTTGGCGACCGGCGGTGTGCGCGAACGCGACGATCAGGGCCGTCACACTACCGTCGCGCGCGTGATGGTGGCACTGCCGGGCGACGCCGGCGTGATCGCCGATGCCCCGGGCCTGCGTAGCCTGCCGCTCGTGGGTCACGAGCGGGGTCTGGCGCGCGCTTTCCCCGAGATTGTCGAGGCATCGCGCGCGTGCCGGTTTGGCGATTGCACGCATGTCCATGAGCCGGGCTGCGCCGTTCGCGAGGCCGAGGACGCCGGGCAGATCGATAGCCTGCGTCTGGAAACGTTCCAAAACCTGGCGTCATCCATGCGCGTGAGTGCTCAAATGCTCGATCCCGATGTCCATCTGTAATTGATTTTTCCTATGACAGCCGTCTCCCAACTGTTCGGGAGACGGCTTTTTTGCTGTGGAAAAGCCTCGAAACATGCAGTTTGCTGACGTGCTGACCAAAACCTTGCCACGAGCTTGACGGGCTGGTCAGCTTTTGGTCAGCGATTGGTTTGACATCGAAAACCAAGATTGCGATTGCGCCGCTTTGCACTCTGACCGCCCAGACAATGGTGGTACGGGCATTCGCCCGGCACTGCCATGAGAGGAGCGGCCGTGAACAAGAGCAAGCGCATCGCCATCAGTCTGGTCGCGGGCGTGCTCGCTGCTCTGCTCTGCATGGTTTACGGCTCGTCGATCCGCTCGCAAGCCGAACAGGTCCAGGCTGAGACCTTGGCCAAGTACGGTGGCGATCGCGTCGAAGTTTGCGTCGCGGCGCGCGATATCGATGTGGGCGAGACCCTCGATGAGACCAATGTCATAACCCAGGAATGGCTGACGAGCCTGCTGCCGCGTGACGCAGCGACCGAGCTGCGCCAGGTGCGCGGCGACGTGACGACTTCGCGTATTCCCAAAAACGCCGTGATCTGCAATGTCTACACCAAGGCCGAGAGCCGCAAGCTCGAGGTGCCTAAGGGCAAGGTCGCCGTTTCGGTGGCGGTCGATGCCGAGCACTCGGTCGGCGGTGCTACGGGCGTGGGCAGCTACGTGGATGTGTATGTGCAAAAAGACGGCGTGACCGATCGGCTGTGCGGCGCGTACGTGATCGATACCAGTGAGGATTCCGGTGCCACGCGCGAGGGCAAGATCGAATGGGTGACGCTGGCGGCTGACCCCGAAGACGTCAAGGAACTGCTGGGAGCCTCGGGCAAGGGAACGGTCAGCTTGACGATTCCCGCCACGGCGCGCGGCAAAAAGAGCGGAGGCGACGAGTGATGAAGGCGATCTGGCTTGCGTGCTGCGCGTGCGGCGATTACGGGCTGTTGCAGCGGGAAGTCGAGGGCCGTGATGCGGGTGCACAGGTGCTTCGCGTGGGTGACCTGGACGGGCTGGTTTCCATGGCGCGGGCGTTTCCGTCGCGCCGCGGGGCTGCCATCATCGCGGCGTCTCTGTTTGATACCGAAGATGTGCGCAAGACTGTTGCGCGCCTGACGGCCGAAGGCCGCGTGAGTCGCGTGGTCGTGTTGATAGAAGCGCTCGATCCGTCGGATATCGAGGGGCTGTTTCGCGCGGGGGCGACCGAGGTCATCGCTGCACACAGTATATGCGGCAACGGGCGCGCGGGCGAGGGAGCGGTTGATTCCGATCGGCGCATGACGATTGAGCCCGATGCTTTTGTTGATAGGGAACCCGGGGCGCCTCGCGCTACAAGAGGCCCGCGTGTTGATGATTATGGAAAAGCGGAAGCCGAGCATGGTCGGCGCCCCCGGAACCCCCTTGTATACGATGACGCTGGAGGGCCGGCGCAGCATGCTGGCGACTCCCCGGCAGTAGATATGGGATACGTGCACGGCGTGAATCTGGCGGATGAACTCGACGAAGTTGAGGGCCTTGCCGGGTGCGGCGAGTTGTCGCTGATGCAGCATGAGCAGATTGCGCAGAACGAGCCTGCCTCGCAGACCGAACAAGCAGCCATGCCGGCTTGGACGCAGCACGTGGTTGCGGCGGGGGAGACGGGGACGCTGTCACCGACGCCCGCCCCGCCGCCTCCGATGCCGCCGGCAGACGCTACCGCTCCGCCGCATCGAGCTCCAGTCATCTGCGCTATTTCGGGTTCGGGCGGTTGCGGCAAGTCGACGATCGTTGCCGCCATGGCACACACATCGTCGCTGTTGGGCTTGCGTGCCGCCGTGCTCGACCTGGACCTGATGTTTGGAAACCTTTACGACTTGTTAGGCGTCGATGCTCCGCGCGATATGGCGGCACTTATCGAGCCATCGGCGGCGGGCGCGCTCACCGAGCCGGATATCGTAGCCACATCGATGCGCGTGGCGCCGGGCGTTACGCTCTGGGGTCCCGTCGCGGCGCCCGAGCAAGCCGAGCTCATGGCACGTCCGGTGGAGCTACTGCTTGATGTCCTGCGTCGCGAATCCGACGTGGTCTTTATCGATACCTCGGTCTTTTGGGGCGACGCCGTGGCGGCTGCGGTGGCGGCGAGCGACCGTTGCCTGGTCGTTGGCGATGCGGCGGTGTCGTCCGCGGCATCGGCGTCGCGCGTCATTGAACTGGCAAGTCGAGTAGGTGTGCCGCGCACGCGTATGAGCGCCGTGTTCAACCGGTTCGGTGCGCGCGGGGCAGACGAGGACGTCGCTATGCGCTTTGAGATTGCCTGTGCGTTGAGCTCCAAGATTCGTATCGCCGATGGCGGGCAGGATCTCGCCGCGCTCATGGCGTTTGGGCGTGCTGACGAGGCAGTGGGGCAGACCAGCGCTTTTGCGACCAGCGTGCGCGAGGCCACGCGCGAGATGCTCGTGGAACTGGGGTGCGCCGTCGGCCCTTGGAGCGATATGGTCGCCGACCGTGCAATGCGCACCGAACGCCCGCGTATCCGCCTTCCCTGGTCGCACGAGGGTGATCAGCGATGAGCCTGCAAACGAGGATTAAGGCTGCCGGCGCTGCGGCGGCGGCAGCGCCTGTAGATGCGGGGCGTCGCCGCGCCGTGAAACGACGCACCAAGCGCGCCGTGATGGACCGCATGGGTTACGACGAAGTGGCGCGTATCAGCGCCTATATCGACCCGGCACTTGCCCGCTCGGAATTGCGTCCTGCGGTGGAGGCGGCGCTCAATGTTGAGGAGCCGACCGATCTCGCGACGCCCGAGCGCGAGGCCATCATCGACGAGATTTTGGATGACGTGGTGGGCTTGGGGCCGTTGCAGCCGCTCATCGAGGACGACACCGTTACCGAGATCATGATCAACGGCTGCCGCTCGGCTTTCTTTGAACGCGGCGGCGTCTTGTACCCCATCGAGCATGCGTTTGAGGATGATGAGCAGATCCGTGTGCTTATCGACCGCATTATCTCGCCACTTGGCCGCCGTATCGACGAGCGCAGCCCCATCGTCAACGCCCGCCTTAAAACGGGCTATCGCGTCAACGCGGTGATTCCGCCTGTGGCGATTGACGGACCGATTCTCACCATCCGAAAGTTCTCGGACCGTATCTGCTCGCTGGACGAGCTCGTGGGGTTGGGATCGCTGCCGCTTTGGTATGCGCAGCTGCTGTCGTGTGCGGTGTCGCTGCGACAGGACTTGGCGGTTGCGGGAGGCACGGGATCTGGTAAGACCACCCTGCTCAACGCGTTGTCATGTGAGATTTCCACCGGCGAGCGCATCGTGACGATCGAGGACTCTGCCGAGCTCAAGTTTGCGCATCATCCGCACGTTGTGCGCCTAGAGGCGCGCGAGGCTTCAATTGAGGGCGAGGGCGCGGTGACGATCCGCGACCTGGTGACTAATGCCCTGCGCATGCGCCCCGACCGCATCGTGGTGGGCGAGGTGCGCGGTGCCGAGTGCTGCGACATGTTGCAGGCCATGAACACGGGCCACGACGGGTCGCTCACCACGCTTCATGCGGGTTCAGAACAGGAGACCGTGGTGCGTCTGACGTTGCTTGCACGTTATGGCATCGATCTGCCGAGCGAGCTCATCGAGGAGCAGATTGCCATGGCACTCGACGGTATCGTGATGTCCGAGCGCCACGCCGATGGCAGGCGCTTCGTCTCCTCGTATTCGGGGGTGCGACGCGCCGCATCGGGCGGCGTAGAGCTCGAGCGCTATGTGACGTTCGATGCCGCCGAGCGCACCTGGACGCTTGACCGCGAGCCGCCGTTTATCGCAGAAGGCCTGCGGTCGGGGACGCTCACACAAGAGGAGGTGGACGAATGGAGATCACTGTGCCCCTCGTCGTAGGGGGCTTGGCAGGGCTTTCTGTCGCGACGGCGTGCGGGGCGGAACCTCGTGTGCCGCAGGTACCGCCGGCGGAGCTGGCACGTCAGGCGCTCGAGACGGTGGCAGAGAAGCTGCCGCGTGAGCTGGTGGAAAACGATCTGCTGAAAAAGATCGCCCGTTCGTGGGCATCGCTGGCTCCGGCGCATCGCCTTGGCCTCGTGATCGAAGATGCTTCGGGACGTTTGGCGTTTCTGCTGCTATCGAGCGGTGTCTGCTGCGTTTTACTAACGATGGTGTCGTTATCGCCCCTCGGATTTGCCTTGGGACTTGTTGCTCCGTTTGCCGTTGGTGCCGCCCGGGATGGCTTTGAGAGCCGGCGCGAGCAACACGATGCAGAAGAGGCGATGCCCGAGGCGTTTACCGCACTTTCCATGTCGCTTGCCTCGGGACATTCGCTGGCCCAGGGCATGCGCTTTGTGGGCGCTCATGCGCAAGAGCCAGTGCATACCGAGTTTTTGCGGGTGGCGGCGGCGATCGATTGCGGCATCTCGGCGACCGACGCGCTCGATGACTTGCTCGTACGTATCGACGCCCCCGGTCTTTCGCTTGTGACCTTGGCGCTTAAGGTGTCTCAGCGCACCGGCGCTCCGCTTGCCGACTTACTGTCCGAGGCGTCGAGCATGGTGGGGGAGCGCATTGAGCTCAAGCGCCGCCTGGATGTTAAGACGTCGCAGGCTCGCATGTCTGCGCATATGGTCGCGGCGATGCCGGCGGGCATGTGCGCGGTGTTGGCGCTGCTTTCGGCAGATTTTCGTCGCGGTCTTGCGACGCCTGCCGGCGCGGGCGCTGTGGTGCTGGGTCTTGCCCTCAACGCCGTTGCCCTGGTGGTTATCCGGCGCATTATGCGGGTGGAGCTATGAGCGCCTCGGTTGCAGTTGCGGCTTGCCTGTGCGCCCTGAGTGTATTTGTCGCGACGGGTTTTGATCGGGCGGATGCACGCAAGATCGCAGGGGCCTGCAAGCGCGAGGCGGTGCTGGTCGCTGCCGCGGGTCGCTCGGTGGTCGATGCTCTGACCGCGCGAGTGAAGGGCGCGGTTGGAGCGGGCGGCCCGGCGCGAGTGTCGCTCGGCGAAGTGTCCGAGATGATCGATGTTGTGCGCTTGGGTCTTTCGGCCGGTCTTTCGTTTGATGCGGCGCTTGAGATTTTCTGCGCCAACCGCCGGTCAGTGCTGGCTCTTCGCCTTGAGCGCGCCTGCATGGCGTGGCAGGTGGGCGTGGGCACGCGTGAGGACGAGTTGTTGGCCGCCGCGCGCGACCTGGACGTGCGAGCGCTCGAGACCTTTGCCATCACGGTGGGGCAGGCGCTCGCCCTGGGTGCCCCACTTGCCGAGACGCTGGCCGCTCAAAGTCGCGAGATCCGTGCGGCTCATCGCGCCGCGGTCGAGCGCGAGATCGAGCGTGCGCCCGTCAAGCTGTTGATTCCCACCGGCACGCTCATCTTGCCGGCGTTGCTTCTGTCCATATTGGGCCCGCTGCTGGGAGCAGGCGGGATGATGTAGGGAGGAATACATGAACACGATGGTCGAAGTTGCTGACAAGGCTTGGAGCTGGGCTTTTTGCCGGGCGATTCACACTCGCCAGCATGCCAAGGAACTGTTGCAGGAGGAGAGCGCGCAGGGTACCACCGAGTACGCCATTTTAGTGGGCGTACTTGTGGTGATCGCGATTATTGCCATCGTTGCATTTAAAGGCAAGGTTAAAGAGCTATGGGATGCGATCAGCGAGGGCATCAACAGCCTGTAGAGGGCGAGCGCCCCATCGGGGTGCTGCTGGTGTTTGCTTGCCTGACCGTGGCGATAGCGGCGGTGCTTTGGGGGCTTAACGCCGCGCGGCAGCAGCGTCCTGGGACCGCCTCCGATTTGGGCTCAGATTCGGCGGTGGCGTCTCAAAAAGATGAGATGCGAGATGCGGACGATTCGGATGTCGCTGTCACGGCGCAAACCTTTCAGCGGACGCTCGACAAGCGGTCTGGCACTGCGACGGATTCGCCTGAGGGCAACGCGATTGCGGTCCGGCTTGCATGGTCCGAGGACCGACCGATGACCGAAGCGGCGGCGGATATGCTGCGTGCCTATCGCGAGGTACCCACGGCGCAACTTGCTCTGAGCGGCTATCTCGACATCAAGGGAAACGTGTGGGGCGCCATCGTGCGCGACGGACGCGGCTGGGTCGATATGGTGACAATTGCCGCGGATGCTGGCGATGCTTCGTGTCGTCTGCGCGCCGTGCGCCTGAGCCCGCAGGCAACGGACTCAAAGGAGGGATCGTGAAATGCATGATGTCCTGCGTGAGGAATCTGCCCAGGCGACGGTCGAATACGCCATCGTCACGGTGGCGCTGTTATCGATCGTGCTGGCGATCGCGGGACTTTGGCGTGCCGGCACCGATGGGCGCTTGGCGGCGCTGGTTGAGCGGGCGGCATCTCATGGCGTTGCCTCGACGTCGGTTATCGACGCCGCTGCGGCCGCTAAGGACATCGCGTTGTATTGATGCCGCGCGCGAGGACCGGGCGCAGTCTACGGTCGAGGCCGCTTTTTTGCTGCCGACGTTTCTGACACTCATCCTTCTCGCGCTGCAACCGGTGTGCCTGCTCTATACGCGCGCGGTCATGGAGTCTGCCGCCGCCGAGACCGCGCGGCTCATGACCACGACGACGGCGGAGGACGACGATCTTAAGGAGTTCGCCCGCCGCCGACTTGCCGCAGTGCCCAACGTTTCGATCTTTCATGCCGGCGGGCCGTTGTCGTGGGATATCGAGCTTGGCCGGGCCGGTGCGGGTGGCGTCTCGTCCGTGTCCGTTTCCGGCGAGGTCAAGCCGTTGCCTGTGATCGGTGCGTTTGCGCAGGCTATGGGTGGTACCGCCGAGGGCGGCTACGTTGAGCTCAAGGTCGATGTCTCGTATCAATCGCGTCCCGAATGGCTGGAGGGAGATTATGATTCGTGGATTGCTGCATGGGATTAAGCGTTTCTGGTCTAGACGCGTTTTGACGCACCGTCCGAGCTGCCATCGCAAGCGAGGCGGCTTTATGGGTCGAGCCGGTGTCGATCTGTTTATCGAAGACGGCGCCTATACCACGCTTTCTTCTGCCGTGGTCATCCTAGTGGTGCTCACATTGTTGTTTTCGTCGACCGCGGCGATATGGAGCATGTCGCGTGCCGGGGATACCCAGGTGGCGGCTGATAGTGGCGCGCTGGCGGGTGCCAACGTAGTGTCGTCCTATCACACGGCTGCCACGGTGGTTGATGCGAGCATCTTGAGTCTGGGGCTGGCGGGGTTTGCCACGATCGGGACGGGCCTGGTCGCCATCCTCATCCCGGGTGCCGAGCCGGTTGCCGGCAATATGGTCGACACCGGGATCGAGATCATTAAAACGCGCAACAAGTTTGCCAAAAGCGCATCGGAAGGCTTACAGAAAATCGAGACGGCCCTGCCGTATCTGATCGCCGCGCGTGCCACGCAGGCGGTGTCGGCGCAGGATACCGATAGTGTGACCTATACCGGTACGGCGCTTGCCGTGCCCAGGACATCCGAGTCTGACTTCGCTGCGCTCAAAGGGTCAGAGATCTCGACCGATACCATTAAAGACACATCAGATGATTTAGAGGGTGCGGCCGAGGAGCTGCGGAAGGCTTCTGAGGACACGGCGAAGGCTAAAGAGCGTGCTTGGCTGGCGGATTGTGGTGGGTCTGACAAGGGCTCGGTCGGCAGCTGTTCTTGCATGTGGGAGCGTGCGAAAAGCCTAACGGATCTCTCCGGTGTTCAAAATCCGCATTACTCATCGAGCGTTACGTGGGAGCCCCAAGTTGCCCTTGATCGCGCGAAGGACTACTACCATTGGCGTCTGACAAATGAGAAGCCCCACGGCTCGAGTGTCGAGATGAAGGCAGAGTCTGCGGCGCGTAAGGCGTTTTATACCTATGCGAGCGCGGAGGTCGATCGGGCACATATAACCGAGAACGGAGACAGGGTTTCCTCCTATATTCCGCTGCTGCCGCGCAACTCTGATGAGGTTCGGGCGACGGAGCTCTATACCGATGCGGTGTGGCCGACGAGCGTGAACGATGACAAGGCGTATCTGCATTACGGGACGACCTGCCCTAACTATAAGAAAGGGACGCCGAGCGGATTTGCTTCGGTTGCCGATTACGATGGACAGGATAAATGCAGCAAATGCCATTTTGGCGTTTCGTCGCTTGGTGCTGTTGCGGCGCCTTCAACCTCTATCGAAAACGGCTTCGAGTATCACTTTGACAAGTTTAAAGACGCCCTGGAAGGCTACGTCGAATGCCGCAACAAAGAGCTCGAGCTCGAACGTCAGACCGAAGACGAGACCGACCGTGCGAGCAATGCGTTTGACCAGGCCATCAAAGCGCTTTCGGGCGAGCGTCCGCGTATCGCTCCTCCCGGTCGCAACGGCGTGGTTGCCTTTGCGGTTTCGGGTGCCATCTCGAGCCCCGATGAGCTCAACTCTTCGTTTAACACGGCAGTCAGGCTTGGCGATCGCGGTGCCATCTCTGCCGCGGTGCTGGCGCCCGATGAGGCGACGGCGCAAAACAACGTGCTTTCGCGATTTTTCTCGACATTGAAGGAACGCTCGGGTGGCGTTGCCGGCGTACTCGATGGCGTCATGGATGTCTGGGGACGGCTGCTTGTGGGATACGGAGACATCCAAGGTTCGGCCGACGAACTTATGGACGAGATGATTAAAGGCCTAGGAGGGGGCAGCGGCGCGTTGGGCTCCATCGCATCGTGGCTCGGCGATACCGTTTCGGCGTCCGTGGCGGCGTTGGATCTGGAGCCGTGCGACTTGCGCCTGCGAAAGCCGGTGCTGACTGATTCCGCCAACGTCATTAAGAGCCCGGGGTCTGACATTGCCGGTCTCTCTCAAGCGCAAGACAAGCTGCGAAGTATTCCGTTGGGCGTGACCGATCCCAAGGCGCTTTGCGAAGCGCTGGAATATCAAGTCGAGCGCACCATCAGCGGCACGACGTTCACGCTTGCGGAGATTCCGCTGCCCGGCGGCGGTTCCATCCCACTTACCGTCGATGTCACCACACTGGCGGGTGCCCTGGGCGGTGGGTCGTAATGGGCATCCGCACGCGCCTGTGCGAGGAGTGCGCCCAGGCGACGGTCGAGATGGCCGTGGTCACGCCCGTCCTGCTGGTTCTGGCGCTTATCGTGTACAACGTCATGGTCTTTGCCGGTGCGGTCGCACGCTTCGATCGCGTGGTGCCCGATATCGTGCTAGCACATGCCGTGGCGCCGAGCGGGGAGGGCGATGGCAGCTCCATCGATGCTTCCGCGACCGTTCAGGCTCAGATCCAACATGCCATGGAAGGCTATGACTTGCTGATCGAGGTCTCGAGCGAACAGGGTGCGACGACATCGGATGGCGGTTTGCTTTCGCTTTCCGGCACGTTTAGGACCTACACCTGCACCATGCACTATGAGCCGTGGCCGACTTCTCTCAGCATCGCTGGCGTTCCGCTGGGGGCGCCGACAACGTTGTCGCACGAGCGCGCGGTGACGGTCGATCCATGGCGCCCGGGGGTGGTCATGTGACCGCGGTCTCGTCCTACATCGCCTACGCGCGGGCACTCAATAGGCTGGGTTGGACGCCGGCGGAGTTTGTGGTGGCGGAGTCGTTTGTCGTGCGCCTGCGCGGCATGCTGGGACGGCATCCGGTTGCCGCCAACGGCTTGCCGCTCGTCATGGCGTTTCCACGCTGCTCTTCGGTCCATACGTGTTTTATGGCCTATCCCATCGATATCGCCTTTATCGATGCACGTGGCTATGTCCTCGTATGCTACGAAAACGTACGTCCCTGGCGTATGTGCTCCTGCCCCGGCGCCTGGGCCGTACTAGAGCGTCCTTCAATCATTGTTTCGACCCCTGCTCTCCAACGCGTGCCGGCTTAAGAATTGGCGACAGCGGACTTTCGTCATACGAAATTGGGTAAGATGGAGGAGAAGATGCATGGATGTTGAGATCCATCCCAACGCTAAAAAGCACCTGACGGAAAAGCAGGTGCTTAGCGCTTGGCTTGCGGTTACTGAGTGCATTCGTCGCGAGCCGAAGGGCGAGCCGCTGAGATGGCTTGCGATTGGATGGCTCCCAGACGGACGAAGCGTGGAGCTTGTCGCGGTCGAGCTTGTCCGTGGGGGCTTATCATTCATGCCTTGTCTCCAGTCCAGAAGAAATTTTGGCAGGAGATTGAACGGGCTCGGCAAAGGGGTCGATGATGGGCAAGACGTATACGGCCGCTAATGGTCAGGTTGTAACGGATGAAATGATTGACGCGTGGTGCGAGTCGTACGAGCGCGGAGAGTTTCCGGATGGCGAACACACCGTTGGTGGGATCGTGCATGGACGGCCCCCACTC
Organism: Collinsella sp. AF23-2; assembly: GCF_003459245.1. GTDB lineage: Bacteria > Actinomycetota > Coriobacteriia > Coriobacteriales > Coriobacteriaceae > Collinsella. The sequence continues at coordinate 40,722 of NZ_QRVG01000003.1, read as the reverse complement.
TCAGGTGAGGGGACGGCAACGCTGTCGGTCAAGATTCCTCTGGGAATGAAGGAGGCCATTCGTCGACGGGCGGCTGCCGAGGGGATGACTCCAAGTGAGTTTGCCCGTGCGGCTCTGAGCGAAAAACTTCTTGCTGCCGGCTGATGCCTCTGACGTGCCGATTTAAAGAACCGAGGCTGTGCTCAAAAACTTTTTTAAAATTCTCGGTTGACCGGAACGCGTCCTTGGTTATACTAATCAAGCCTTGAAACAAGGCACACCTCAAATGGCTGGGTAGCTCAGTTGGTAGAGCAGAGGACTGAAAATCCTCGTGTCAGGGGTTCGATTCCCTTCCCCGCCACCTTGAATTGACTAGGACCTCTGCAAAGGGGTCCTTTTCTTTTATGCAGCTCCCACATGGAATCGAACCCCGTGAGGGCGCGGAGCTGAGTAAACGCGTAAGCGTTTGCCAGCGCAGCTCGCAAGGCGCGTAAGCGCCGCAGCGGTCCGTCCGCGCAGCGCGCGGACGCGATTCCCTTCCCCGCCACCTTGAATTGACTAGGACCTCTGCAAAGGGGTCCTTTTCTTTTATGTAGGGTTCTGCGGAAACTGCGTCCCAGAATAAGGGCTCAGAACGGGACACACTTTCCGGTGCCTGCCTCCGGCGCGCGTACACACCTCGTCGCACCATTCCGAGCCCGCCCGCCCCAGACATTCCTCCCACTTTCGCGTCACTTTACAGACCGTTCGGTCGCCTGTCCGCACACGCGGGTATACTCAAAACGATACTTATCCTATGCAATACGATGCGGGTTCGACCTGCATGATCCGAAGGGGGCAGTGATGGAGAGGATACTCGGCGTTAATCTCTCTGGCTGGTTTATTCCCGAGCCTTGGGTGACCCCGTCGCTGTACGCGGCGACCGGTGCATCCAACGCGGCCGAGCTACAGGAGGCCATGGGTACCGCCGCCTATAACGAGCGCATGCGCCGCCATTACGAGACGTTTGTGAGCGAGGACGATTTTCGTCGCATGGCGCAGATCGGTCTCAATGCCGTGCGTCTGCCGGTGCCCTGGTATGCCTTTGGCTCACAGGAGTCCGATGCCTCCTACATATCGGTTGTCGATTACATCGACCGCGCAATTGAGTGGGCTGCCAAATACGACATCCGCGTGCTGCTCGATCTGGCAACCGTGCCCGGTGGCCAGGGCGATTCCAACGATTCGCCCACCACGCCGGAGGCTGTTGCCGAGTGGCATTCGTCCACCAACGGCCGTCATGTCGCACTCGACGTGCTCGAGCGCTTGGCCGATCGCTATGGCGAGGCCGAGAGCCTGCTGGGCATTGAGCTGCTGGACACGCCGCAGATGAGCGTTCGCAAGAGCCTCTTCACCATGACGGATGGCATTCCCGCTCACTACCTGCGCAATTTCTATCGCGATGCCTACGAGCTCGTCCGTTCGTATATGCCCGAGGATAAGATCGTCGTCTTCTCGTCGTCGGGGCATCCCAGCGAGTGGAAGCATTTTATGCGCGGCGCCAAGTACAAGAACGTCTACATGGACCTTCACCTGTACCATTACCGCGACGAGTATGCGCTCGACATCACGAGCCCCCGCGGGCTGACGACGGCGATTTCGCGTAACAAGCGCGAGCTTAAAGAGGCGATTTCGACTGGGTTCCCCGTGCTGGTGGGCGAATGGTCGGGCGCGGCGATCTTTGCTAACTCGTCGGTTACGCCCGAGGGCCGCAATGCCTACGAGCGCGTGTTTATCGCCAACCAGCTGGCTTCGTTTGCGCCGGCTGCCGGTTGGTTCTTCCAAACGTGGAAGACCGAGAAGCGCATTGCAGCATGGGACGCCCGCGCGGCGCTCGGTACGCTCGAGCGCGGCATGATTGAATAGGTTGATATGACGCAAAACAGCGCCCATACGGGCAAACTCTATGTGGTCGGCACGCCCATCGGCAACCTAGGCGACCTGTCCCCGCGCGTTGGCGAGGCTTTTGCCGCCGCCGATGCCATTTGCTGCGAAGACACGCGTGTGACGTCAAAGCTGCTGATGCACCTGGGTATTTCCAAGCCGCTTGTCCGTTGCGACGAGAATGTGATCGCTAGCCGCGCTGCCGGCCTGGTCGACCGTCTGCTGGCGGGGGAGACCCTCGCCTTTGCCTCGGACGCCGGCATGCCGAGCGTGTCCGATCCCGGCCAGGCGCTGGTCGAGGCGGCGCGTGAGGCCGATGTGCCTGTCGAAGTTATTCCCGGACCCTCTGCTTGCGTCACGGCACTCGTTTCGTCCGGCATTCCCTGCGAGCATTTTTTCTTCGAGGGCTTTTTGGGCCGAAAGCACGGCGACCGTGTGCGCCGTTTGCAGCGCCTTGCCGTGGTGCCCGGCGCACTCATCTTCTACGAGTCTCCACATCGCATCGTGGCGACGCTCGAGGCCGTGGCGGAGGTCTTTCCCCAGCGTGAGCTTGCCGTCTGCCGCGAACTCACCAAGCTGCACGAGGAGGTCTTGCGCGGGCTCGCTGACCAGCTTGCCGAGGAGCTGCGTGCTCGCGGCGAGGTAAAGGGCGAGATTGCGCTGGTCATCGCGCCGCCGAGCGAGGACGAGGAGGCCGGCATCGCGCCGGTTGGCGCTGCGGTAGCGGATCCCGACGATGCCCTGCGCGAGGATATCCGCACCGCGCTCGAGGAGGGGGAGCCCGCCTCTGCGGTGGCCAAGCGCCTGTCTCAGAAGTATTCGCGCCGCAAGCGCGATGTCTATGCCATGGTGCTCGATATGCAATAGATGGAGGATATCCAGCCCTTGCGCTAGAATCATCCCCTGTATGCAACGTTTTTCTGGAGGACAAACCCCATGGATCAAAGCAAGCCTTCGTTCTTTATCACGACGCCCATCTACTACGTCAACGCCGATCCGCACCTGGGCACGGCTTATTCCACCATCATCGCCGACGTTCAGGCTCGCTATCGCCGCTCCGCCGGCTATAACGTCAAGTTCCTGACCGGCATGGACGAGCACGGCGAGAAGGTCGCCGAGGCCGCAGCCAAGCATGGCATGACGCCGCAGGAGTGGACCGACAGCCAGGCTCCGCACTTCAAGGAGCTTTGGAGCAAGCTCGAGATCTCCAACGACGACTTCATCCGCACCACCGAGCCGCGCCAGCATCATGCCGTGCAGTACCTGTGGGAGCGCATGAAGGAGTCCGGCTATCTGTATAAGGGCAGCTACGACGGTTGGTATTGCGTGCCTGACGAGACCTACTTCACCGATACGCAGGTCCAGAAGGGCGACGAGGAGTACGGCAGCGTCGGCCAGCATCTATGCCCCGACTGCCACCGTCCGCTTGAGCGCGTCCAGGAGGAGTCCTACTTCTTTAAGCTTTCCGCCTTCCAGGACAAGCTTCTCAAGCTCTATGACGAGCACCCCGACTTTGTCGAGCCTGCGTTCCGCATGAACGAGGTTCGCAGCTTTGTCGAGGGCGGCCTCAACGACCTTTCCGTGAGTCGCACGAGCTTTGACTGGGGCATCCAGGTTCCGTTTGACGAGGGCCATGTGACCTATGTATGGTTTGACGCGCTGCTCAACTATATGACGGCCGTCGGCTACGGTGTCGACACCGACGAGGCGCGTGCCGAGCTGGCCTATCGCTGGCCCGCGCAGTTCCACATCGTGGGTAAGGACATCATCCGCTTCCACTGCGTCATTTGGCCCGCCATGCTCATGGCCATCGGCGAGGCCCTGCCCGAGCACGTCTTTGCCCACGGCTTCCTGACCGTGCGCAATGCCGAGACCGGCAAGGCCGAGAAGATGTCCAAGAGCCGCGGTAACGCCATCGCTCCGCAGGATGTTATCGACATGCTGGGCGTCGAGGGCTATCGCTACTACTTTATGACCGATGTCGTTCCCGGTACCGACGGCGCCATCAGCTTCGATCGCATGGAGCAGGTCTACAACGCCGACCTGGCCAACAGCTGGGGCAACCTTATCTCGCGTTCGCTCAACATGAGCGGCAAGTACTTTGACGGTTGCGCGCCCGCCAAGCCCGCATCGTTCGATGCGTTCGACAACCCGCTGGCAAAGATCGCCGATGGCCTGGTCGACCGCTACATGGCCAAGATGGACGTGCTCGATTACGGCGGAGCCAAGGATGAGGTCATGGAGCTCATCCACGCCGCCAACCACTACATCGAGGACTCCGAGCCCTGGGCACTTGCCAAGGACGAGGCCAAGGCTGACGAGCTGGCGTTTGTGATCTACAACCTGCTCGAGGCCATCCGCATTGCCGCTCACCTGCTGATGCCGCTCATGCCTCAGACCTCTGCCGAGGCCCTGCGCCGCCTGTCCTGCGAGAACGAGGCCGCGACCGACGACCTCAAGGGCATTTGCGCTTGGGGCCTGCTTGCTGGTGGTCAGCCCGTCGAGAAGGGCGATCCGCTGTTCCCGCGTCTGGCGTAGAGACCGCGCGAGCGCCATATCGGCAATTTGCTGTTTAGATGTAAGGGCATGGCCGCAACGGTCCATGCCCTTTCGTTTCAAGACGCCGCCATCATGCTAAGGAGGCAACTATGACAACTTCGCCTTTGGCAAACCCCACGGCAACAAGGGAGCTGCTGGAGGAGTTTGGCCTTGCGACCAAGCATCGCCTGGGCCAGAACTTTCTAATCGACAATCATGTGATCGAGCGTATCTGCGAGCTTGCCGAGCTTGCAGGTGACGAGCGCGTACTCGAGGTGGGTCCGGGTTGCGGTACGTTGACACTTGCGTTGCTGCAGGAAGCGGCGTGCGTTACGTCCATTGAGGCCGATCCTGAGCTCGAACCGGTGCTCGACGCCCACGCCGCCGACTATGCCAACTTCCGCTTTATCATGGGCGACGCGCTTAAGGTGGGCCCGGAGCAGATTGAGCAGGCTGCGGGCGGTGAGCCGACGGTATTTGTCGCGAACTTGCCCTATAACGTGGCGGCGACGATCATTTTGCAATTTTTCCAGACGATGCCGGCGCTCAAGCGCGCCGTCGTCATGGTGCAAAAGGAGGTTGCCGATCGCATTGCCGCAGTGCCGGGCAACAAGACCTATGGCGGCTATACGGCAAAGCTTGGCCTGTATGCGCAGGTAACGGGTCGCTTTGAGGTGCCGCCGCGTTGCTTTATGCCGGCGCCACACGTGGACTCGGCCGTCGTGCGTATCGACCGTGTTGACGGTGTGGTGCCCGAAGGACTCGATCGCGAATTTGTGGCCCGCGTGATTGATGCTGCATTTGCTCAGCGTCGCAAGACCATCCGCAATTCCATGAGCGCCAACGGCTTTGCCAAGGACGTGCTCGATGCCGCCTTTGAGGCTTGCGGTATCGCACCCACCACGCGCGCCGAGACGCTCGATGTTGCCGACTTTGTCCGTCTGGCCCGGGAGCTTTCCCATGACGCTTAATGCCGAACGCGTGACGTTTACCAAAAAAAAGAAGACGGTTGCTTGTCCCGTGCCCTTGGCACCGCTTGCCGACACACATGCGCATCTGCTTTCGTTCTGGGGCAAGGATGTGCCCGAGACACTCGTGCGTGCCAAGGCGGCAGGCATCGACCTGTTGGTGACGGTCTTCGATCCCATTGCCGATAAGCGCAGCGTGACGGACTATAGCGACTGGCTCGTGCGCGAGATTCTGCCGATGCAGGATATCCCGCAGATCAAGTATCTTGCCGGCGTGCATCCGTATGGCGCGCCGGACTATACCGACGACGTTCACGCACAGGTTGTTGCTGCGCTTGATGACCCTTTGTGCGCCGGTATTGGCGAAATCGGTCTGGACTACCACATGGACTATGACGACGATATCGCGCCGGCGCCCCACAGCGTGCAGATTGATTGCATGGCACGTCAGCTCGAAGTCGCCATGCGCTGCAATGTGCCGGTGGAGTTGCACCTGCGGCACGAGGACTCGGATGGGGAGCGCACCTCGCATATGGATGCGTACAACGTGCTTCGTGAGGTGGGCGTGCCCCAGGTCGGTTGTGTGCTGCACTGCTTTGGCGAGGACCGCGCCACGATGGAGCGCTTTGTGGAGCTGGGCTGCTATATCGCCTATGGTGGTGCGGCCACCTTTAAGCGCAACGAAGACGTGCGCGAGGCATTTGCGGCAACCCCACTCGATCGAATTTTGTTCGAGACGGATTGCCCGTATATGGCTCCGGAGCCCATCCGCGGTCTTGAATGCGAGCCCGCAATGATCTCCATTACGGCAAACGCGCTGGTTAACGACCGTGTCGATCGCACTGGTGAGGACGCCGAAACAATCGCGCATGCCGCTTGGGAAAATGCCTGCAAACTTTTTCAAAAATAGTTCTTGCGTTCGCGGTGACGCTCCGTTATTCTAATTCCTGCACGCGGGCGTGGCGGAATTGGCAGACGCGTACGGTTCAGGTCCGTATGGGGGCAACCCCATGAAGGTTCAAGTCCTTTCGCCCGCACCATTAAATGAAAGAGCTCCCAGCAATGGGAGCTTTTTTGTTATGTGCTCATCGCAGGGACTTGAGCCTGTGAAGGAGCGAGCGTAAAGAAAACGCGGAGCGTTTTTAGCGAGCTGGCGAGGACGCCGGCAGGCGGCCGAGGCCGGTGCGGATCCGCGAAGCGGATACGCGGACGTCCTTTCGCCCGCACCATGGATTGAAAGAGCTCCCAGCAATGGGAGCTTTTTTGTTATGCACGATCTCCTTGGACGGGTATCCTAATGCCAACGTGTGCCTATCAGAGGAGAGACCATGCTGTTTTCCGGTATCATCGCCGCCCTTACCAGCCTTTTGATTCCCATCATCATCCTGTTGTTGCTGCTCCCCAACGCCTGCTACGTCGTTGAGCAGCAGCACGCTGTGATCATCGAGCGCTTGGGTAAGTTCAATCGTATCGTCAACGCGGGCTTCCACGTGAAGGTGCCCGTGATCGACCGCAAGGCCGCCACGGTGAGTCTGCGCACCATGAAAAATGGTTTTGGCATCGACGTTAAGACCCAGGACAACGTGACCATTGGCCTTGAGGTCTCCGCTCAGTACCACGTGAGCTATGACATGGGCGCCGGCCCGGCAGATTCGGGCATCTACAAGAGCTACTATATGCTGCAGGAGCCCGTCGACCAGATGCGCGACTTCATCACCGACGCCCTGCGCTCCTCCATCCCCGTCTACACACTCGATGAGGTCTTTGCCAAGAAGGATGACATCGCCAAGGACGTCAATGCCACCGTGTCCGAGCAGATGGCTGCCTACGGCTTCACCCTCGTGTCGACACTCATCACCAAGATCGCGCTGCCGACCGAGGTCGAGAACTCCATGAACGACATCAACGCCGCCCAACGCAAGCGCGCTGCTGCGCAGGAGCTCGCCGAGGCCGACCGCATCAAGCGTGTCACCGAGGCGACCGCCGAGGCCGAGGCGATGGAAAAGGCAGGCGAAGGCATCGCCAACCAGCGCAAAGCCATCGCGCTGGGCATCAAGGATTCGCTCGAGATTATCCAGGAGACGGGCGTCGGCAACGACGAGGCTAACCAGCTGTTCATGTTTACGCAGTGGTCCGAGATGATGACGGAGTTCGCTCGCACGGGAAAAACCTCGACGGTCGTGCTGCCGAGCGATTTCTCGCAGTCGGCCTCGATGTTCGAGCAGATGCTGACCGCCGGCAAAGTTCAAAACGACTCGAAGGAGTAGACGCGCGTGAAATACACCGTCGTTTGCGTCGGTAAGCTCAAGGAGCGCTTTTGGAAGGACGCGTGCGCCGAGTACACCAAACGCCTGGGCGCCTATGCCAAGGTGGATATCCGCGAGGTGGCCGATATCGACCCGGCTAAGGCGGGCGGCGTGGATGCCGCGCGCGACAAGGAGGGGGCGGCGATCCTTGCAGCCCTGCCGCCTCGAGCGCATGTGATCCTGCTTGCCATTGAGGGCAAAGAGCGCTCGAGCGAGGAGCTTTCGGCGCGGCTCGACGATCTTATGCTGCGTGGTAACAGCGACATCGCCTTTGTGATTGGTGGATCGGACGGCGTGAGCGATGATGTGCGCACACGAGCCGACGAGATGCTCAGCTTTGGACGTATTACCTTGCCGCACAACTTGGCGCGCGTGGTGCTGCTGGAGCAAATCTACCGCGCCTGCAAGATCAGCCGTGGCGAGCCGTATCACAAATAGGTCGGCAATACGAAACAATGCCGTGGGACAATAGCCTTCGTTTTGAAGAGCGTGTCTGAGAGGACTATGAGATATGAAGATCGGATTTGTCGGTTTTGGCAATATGGCGAGCGCTATGGCCGATGGCTGGATCGCCGCCGGTGCGGCTGCGAGCGACATGTGTGCTTGCGCGGGCCGCTACAATGCCCTGGTCGAGCGCTGTGAGGCGCGTGGGATGGTTGCCTGTCGTGATGCGGCGGAGGTTGTCGCCGCATCTGATATCGTGGTCGCTGCGGTCAAGCCGTATATGATCGAGAAGGTCTTCGCTCCGCTCAAGGATGCCCTAGCCGACAAGGTTGTCCTTTCGGTCGCCTGGACTTGGGATAGCGCCAAGTGGGAAAAGGTCCTGCCGGGTGTCGCGCATATCTCGACGGTGCCCAACACGCCGGTTTCGGTGGGCGAGGGTGTTATCGCCTGCGAGAAGGCTTCCACGCTTAGCGATGAGCAGCGTGCCACGGTGCTCGGCCTGCTCGGAAAGCTTGGCACCGTCGTCGAGCTCGATTCGAGCCTGCTGTTTGTGGGCGGTACCGTGGGCGGTTGCGCACCGGCATTTGTTGCCATGGCGATTGAGGCCTTGGGCGATGCAGCCGTCAAGCACGGTATCCCGCGCGCCGATGCCTATCGCATTGTGAGCCAAATGGTGCTGGGCACGGCAAAGCTGCAGCTTGCGACTGGTCAGCATCCTGCGGCGATGAAGGATGCCGTATGCTCGCCCGGCGGCGCCACCATCAAGGGCGTCGTCGCGCTCGAGGACGCCGGTATGCGCAGTGCCCTGGTCAAGGCCGTCGACGCCACCCTCCAGTAAAACCTGCCATTTAGGGATAGGTTTATTTCGGCAGGTTTTTCCTGCGGTTTTGTCGTATATGCGAAAAGCGCCCCGCAACTGGCTCAATTCCAGTTGCGGGGCGCTTGCGTTTGCCCAGATAAAACCGACCAAAATAAACCTGTCCCTTTTTGGCGGGTTAGTCCCAGAAGCCGTCTTGATCGTCCTCGGATTTGGGTCCGCGGTCGACGTAGAGCTTATGGGTGCGCTTCTCCATTACAAAGGCAAGAATCGCAAACAGTAGGATGCCGCCGGCGAAAAGGATGGCAAAACCGGTGCGGGTGCCAAACAAAAAGGAAAAAACTGCGTCCATTGGGTGCCTTCTTGCGTAGTTGGGTTGGGTCGTAAACGCTCATAAGTATATACTTGCCCATACATGTACAAGGTTGCAACCTAAATGGAATGTATATCGCCGGAGGATCTAATGCTTGATATCAAGTTTGTTCGCGAGAACCCCGATGCCATCGATACCGCCATGGCCAACCGCCAGACGTCTTGGGATCGAGAGAAGTTCTTCGAGCTCGACGACGAGCGCCGTGCCGTCATCACCGAGGTCGAGGAGCTCCAGGCCACGCGTAATGCCGAGTCCAAGAAGATCGGCGCCCTGATGAAGGAGGGCAAGAAGGACGAGGCCGAGGCCGCCAAGGAGGCCGTGCGCACCGTCAACGAGAAGATTGACGGTCTGGCCGAGCGCCGCACCGCTCTCGAGCAGGAGCAGTACGACTTCATGGCTCACCTTCCCAACATCCCTTGCGAGGCCACGCCGTACGGCAAGGACGAGGACGAGAACATCGAGCGCCGTCGTTGGGGCACCCCGCGCGAGTTCGACTTCGACTTTAAGCCGCACTGGGACCTGGGCACCGACCTCGACATCCTCGATTTCGAGCGCGGCAACAAGCTCTCCGGTAGCCGCTTTACCGTTCTCGGTGGCGCCGGCGCCCGTCTTGAGCGCGCCCTCATCAACTTCTTCCTTGACACGCACACCAGCCGTGGCTTTAAGGAGTGGTGGCCGCCCATCGTCGTCAAGCGTCAGACCATGTTTGGCACGGGTCAGCTGCCCAAGTTCGAGGACGACGCCTATCACGTCTCGGGCGACAACTTCCTGATCCCCACCGCCGAGGTCGTGCTTACCAACCTGCACGCCGGCGAGGTTCTCGATGCTGATACCCTGCCGCGCCGCTACACCGCCTTCACCCCCTGCTTCCGCGAGGAGGCCGGCTCCGCTGGCCGCGACACCCGCGGTATCATCCGCCAGCACGAGTTCGACAAGGTCGAGATGGTCAAGTTTGCCAAGCCGGAGGAGTCCGACGAGGAGCTCGAGAGCATGACCGCCGAGGCCGAGTTCCTGCTTCAGCAGCTGGGCCTTCCGTATCGCGTGATTAGCCTGTGCACCGGCGACCTGGGCTTCTCTGCCCGTCAGACCTACGACATCGAGGTCTGGCTGCCGAGCTACAACGCCTACAAAGAGATCAGCTCCTGCTCTAACTGCGGCGATTTCCAGGCCCGTCGCGCCAACATCAAGTATCGCGACCCCGAGAACTTCAAGGGCTCGCGCTACCTGCACACCCTCAACGGTTCCGGCCTGCCGGCTGGCCGCACCATGGCCGCCATTCTGGAGAACTACCAGAACGCCGACGGCACCATCACGATCCCCGAGGTTCTGCGTCCCTACATGGGCGGCCTCGAGAAGATCGAGCCGGTCGCGTAGGTTGCCTGCATAAGCGATTTGCAAGGGCGCTCCTTTCTGGGGCGCCCTTTTTGTGTGCGGAGCTTTACCATATCGCGCGGACAGCTCAATAAAAAACACACGAACAAACGTTCTGTATACAGGCATCTACCTGCTATGCTTTTGTTAAATAGAAGCGAGAGGAAGGGGATGCGATGGAGCTGTTTGATGAGCGGGTAGTTTTGTTTGAGAGCGATGAAGGTGGGGAACGTCTCGCGGTTACGTGTGAGCCATCCGGTATGGGTGGCTTGGTGGTTCGGCAGACGAGTGAGGGGCCATTGACGCAATGGTGCTATGAGGAGTCGCCGCATGTGGTCGAGACGTTTGTGGCGCATGAGGCGCTTGTTGTCCTTGAGCACTTCTATGGTGTTGGAACTTCTAACCAGGTCGCGCGCATGTTGAGCATCTCGTTTGCCGATTATGACTGTGCCCAGCGGGTGCGCTCGCTTTTGAGGGAGCTCGGTGCTGGGTTCGATGTAGTTGAAAAACCGATTGATCGTATGGGGGACATTGGCGCATGCGGAGCTGCGTGAGGAACATATTCTCCAAAAAGTTTGAGATTGTGCTTGACTCCAACTAACTAAAGTGGTTTTATATGTCTTGCGCTGCGGCGTTACCTCAGCTGGATAGAGGGTCTGACTACGAATCAGAACGTCATAGGTTCGAATCCTATACGCCGCACCATTTGAACTTAAAGCCTCCGGCAACGGGGGCTTTTCTTTTACGCCGGCATCCCATGGATTCGAACCTCGGTCGAGGCGCGAGCGTGAAGCGGACGCGGAGCGTCCGTAGCGAGCGGGCGAGCGCGCCGGCAGGCGGGCGAAGCCGGCGCGGATCCGCGCAGCGGATGCGCGGAATCCTATACGCCGCACCAATCGAACTTGAAGCCTCCGGCAACGGGGGCTTTTCTTTTATGGCAACCATGCATGGATTCGAACCTCGGTCGGGGTGTGAACAGCCTAATCACCACTCCGTAAAATTTTTTCAAATTGTCGCTTGACCCATCGGGGGCTCGCGTGCATAATAATCCGTGCGTTGCGGCGTTACCTCAGCTGGATAGAGGGTCTGACTACGAATCAGAACGTCATAGGTTCGAATCCTATACGCCGCACCAATTGACTTTAAAGCTCCCGGCAACGGGGGCTTTTCTTATATGGGAGCATTGCGGAGATTCGAACCTCGGTCGAAGCCGGAGTGGATGCGCGGAATCCTATACGTCGCACCAATAGACTTTAAAGCTCCCAACAACGACTGCTCTTCTATATCGCGAGGCATCGAAGATCGCACCAAGCCCTCCAAATGAGTAAAAACTAAATTCAATAACTTTTTTTGAAAAAATGCTTGACCATTATTCAGTCCATGTGCATAATAATCAACAAGTCGCGGCGTTACCTCAGCTGGATAGAGGGTCTGACTACGAATCAGAACGTCATAGGTTCGAATCCTATACGCCGCACCATTTGAACTTAAAGCCTCCGGCAACGGGGGCTTTTCTTTTACGCCGGCATCCCATGGATTCGAACCTCGGTCGAGGCGCGAGCGTGAAGCGGACGCGGAGCGTCCGTAGCGAGCGGGCGAGCGCGCCGGCAGGCGGGCGAAGCCGGCGCGGATCCGCGCAGCGGATGCGCGGAATCCTATACGCCGCACCAATCGAACTTGAAGCCTCCGGCAACGGGGGCTTTTCTTTTATGGCAACCATGCATGGATTCGAACCTCGGTCGGGGTGTGAACAGCCTAATCACCACTCCGTAAAATTTTTTCAAATTGTCGCTTGACCCATCGGGGGCTCGCGTGCATAATAATCCGTGCGTTGCGGCGTTACCTCAGCTGGATAGAGGGTCTGACTACGAATCAGAACGTCATAGGTTCGAATCCTATACGCCGCACCAATTGACTTTAAAGCTCCCGGCAACGGGGGCTTTTCTTATATGGGAGCATTGCGGAGATTCGAACCTCGGTCGAAGCCGGAGTGGATGCGCGGAATCCTATACGTCGCACCAATAGACTTTAAAGCTCCCAACAACGACTGCTCTTCTATATCGCGAGGCATCGAAGATCGCACCAAGCCCTCCAAATGAGTAAAAACTAAATTCAATAACTTTTTTTGAAAAAATGCTTGACCATTATTCAGTCCATGTGCATAATAATCAACAAGTCGCGGCGTTACCTCAGCTGGATAGAGGGTCTGACTACGAATCAGAACGTCATAGGTTCGAATCCTATACGCCGCACCATTTGAACTTAAAGCCTCCGGCAACGGGGGCTTTTCTTTTACGCCGGCATCCCATGGATTCGAACCTCGGTCGAGGCGCGAGCGTGAAGCGGACGCGGAGCGTCCGTAGCGAGCGGGCGAGCGCGCCGGCAGGCGGGCGAAGCCGGTGCGGATCCGCGAAGCGGATGCGCGGAATCCTATACGCCGCACCAATTGAAATCGAAAGCCTCCGGTAACGGGGGCTTTTCTTTTATGGCGGCATTCGACACCAGAAGCTCGACTGGAATCGTGCGCCGCCGTCCGCGGGAGACTATTTCTTATCGACTCGTGTAAGATTCCGAGTAGGTGTCGCGGCCCATCCGCGACCACTCCTTCTTTCAACGACTGATCAGGGTGATATTTCGTGGCAGAGCGTCCGACATACAAGCTCAGGTTTCTCGACCCCAAAAAGCGTTTTCCATCGATGCCAGAGCAGCCTGCGGGGCGCTCATATGGTGTTGTCTGGAAAGTCTTTGGCGAGGACCCCAAAGAGTCGTGCTATGTCGTCGAATTCGTCGGCAAAACTCACATATCGCTCTTGGGCTACGTGAGCGTGTCGGGCAAGGTTTATAAGGTTGACCGCCCTGTTCGGGAAGTACCGTTGCCCGAGGACCCTGACATGGAGCTGGTCCTTCACGAGTCCGATTCCAGTATTGGCGAGATTATGGTGAGGGAAGCTAACGGTGCAATGCGCGCGTGTGCGCGAACTGCCGGCTCTCCCGAAGGCCCCATGCGCGAGCAGTCCGACCACGAGACATGGAATTCGACCCGCGCCCTTCCTTACGGCGAGTTCATGGCCTCGATGTTCTTGCGCTACGTGATATTTGCCAACTCCGAAAGCGCTCTTGCGAACACGACGGGCGTCGACGGTCTCGATGTAGACATGCAAAACGTTGTCGACAAGATCAAACTCGTAAAGTTGCCCGAGCCGGTCGAGGTGTTTTTGGGCTTTGACACGGCACCGCTCCCCGATGCTATCGAGACGCTGCTTTACCGTGTTGACCATGCCGAGAATCCGAGCGGTATCGAGCGCTATGCCGCCGCTCTTATGAGCGAGATCGACTTGCCCCGCCTGCGCACCATTGCTGCCAAGTCCGAAATGAGCCTAGCGCGCATCGACCGCTCAAAGCTGTTCTATCTCAATTTTGATCGTAGCCTGCTGGACCAGGACGAGATTGACATGCTGCTTGCCATCGAGTGCCGTCTCAACCGCCTCTCCGGCATCCTTGAGCGCATCGGGGCTGGATTGGTCCCCGCGGCATCCTCGCCGAGCCTTGAGGGCTGCGCGCTCTTTGATGCGTGGCATATCGCCAAGACAACCAACGATGTTCCCCGACTGCTCGATACGACCTCGAGCGACAACCCGTGGGGCAAACCCGGAACGGTAGCTTGCCAGCCGGGCGGTGAGTGGGATGTGCGTACCCGCTTCGCGCGTATCGTCGAGGCGCTTAACGTGGTCACACGGCTCGACTATACCTATCGGGCAAACGTTGCCGAGGGGATTATGCTCGTTCGGTTTGGGCACTCTGTCGTGGATGCCATGCCACAGCGTGAATACGACGCTCAGGAGGATGTCTGGCGCGAGTTGGACGAGAACGCGCGTGTGATTTGGGCCGCGGAGCACGACGCGCGCGTGGCGCTTACGCTGGCAGCGGCTTGCTTTGCCGCAGGTGCCTGCATTGCGCGCTGCTATGTTCAGATTGCGGCTCCCGACGGCGAGCAGGGCGAGCGCGTCATTGCAACATATTCCTTTGGGCGTGCGGCCTATCTGGCCAATTGCGTGCCTGTCGCCAAGGATCTTGAGAGCATGGATATGGACGATATGCCGTGCAAGCGCATGCTTGAGGCATATGAGTCGGATGCGCCGGATGCGATTGAGCCTGCGGAGGTTCACGTTCGCCCGCGTGACGACCACCGTTCGCTGCCGCCGGCGTTGCGCGACCTGCTGCTTGCCGATACGGCTGATGAGCTCGAGGTCATGGAGATGGACGATGACCCGTATGTGGCGCGCGTCGTTGAGTTGCGCGAGCAGGCAAAAGTTGACCGTGCAAGCGCGTTTGAGGGCTTCTCCCGTCTTGTTGAGGAGCTGGAGGCCAAGTGTGCCGTTGCCGAGCTTTTGGCAACGGGTCCGGTCCAGACGCAGTTTTGCGACAACCAGCTGGTACGCATGGTGCTGCCGGTAATGGAGGAAGACCGCTCCGTTCGTATTTTGCGTGCTCCCGATGCGCTGTACTTTGCCCAGCACGAGATCTGCAGTTATTACGCCGAGCAGGAGGATTTTGAACGGGCATTGCCCGAGGTGCGTCGTCTTTACGATCTGGCTCGCTCGTCCATGCAGTCGCACTTTGCGCTCATCAACGTGCTGGCGCGCCTGGAGCGCTTTGACGAGATTATCGAGGTGGCGCGCCACGGCCTGCGCATTGCCAGTGACCGTTCCGCAATCGGTTATCTGTTCTATCGTCTGGCGTTTGCCTATTGGAACTGCGACCAGCTCGAGCTCGCGTTGGCGTGCTACCGCCTCGTGCCGCGCGGCGAGGAGTCGGGTGGTAGCGCGCTGGAAGAAATGCAGGGCCTTATGAACGAGATGGGCGTCAATGAGCCGCCGACGTTCGAGGATGCGGTTGAGACCATCCGTAAGGCCGGGCTCGAGCTGCCTCCCGTGTCCGCCGTGACCAACCAGCTGGCGGATGCCGCCGTGCAGCTGGTCGATAACGGCTTCTTTTTCCTGGCGCGCGTCTGCATCTTCCAAATGTGGCGCACCATGGGCAACGATGAGCTCGGCTCCCTCAGTCGCTCGCTGGGGTAGGGGCGATATAGAGGGGCCGCACTGCGCTATTTGTATCGGCGCGGGCGGGAGGACCCGGCAGGATCGGTAAGGCATAAAGCCGCCGAGCCTGCTAAAACTGTTAAACTCTGCTAAAGTTGCTAAACTTTGTTAAAGTTGTTAAAACTAGCAGAGGAGGGCAGAATGACGAAAGCTGTTAACCCCTTTAAGCCAACGGCGGGCATGAATCCGCCTGAGCTTATCGGACGGGACACTGTTTTGGATGACTTTGCCGAGGCTCTTGAGAATGGTCCTGGTGCCCCCGATCGACTCATGCGCATCTCGGGCGTCCGAGGCACAGGTAAAACGGTGCTCCTTAATGCATTGGGTGACCTTGCACGCAAAAAAGGATTCGAGGTCGTTGACGTTGCCTCCAATGCTGGTTTTTGCAATAGAATCCTCGAGGCTCTGCAGCGAAACGTTCGTCTTGAATCAATCTCGATTTCCCCATCGATTTTAGGGGTCAGCCTTGGCTCCATGGAGATGTCGAAGTCGGCCTCTCATCTGGGCGAGGCGATGTACGATGCTGCGAAGCGCGGTGGTCTGCTCATTACGCTCGACGAGATCCAGGATGCCTCAACTGAGGAAATGCGCGAGCTAGGCAATGAGATGCAGCTCTTGATTCGCCAAGGAGCGAATGTCGCTTTCGCTTTCGCCGGGCTGCCGACATCGGTAGATGGCGTGGTGGTGGATGATACGTTGACGTTCCTTCAGCGAGCCAAACATGTTGAACTTACTCGGCTTTCCGATTTTGAAGTTGGCGGATCGTTTGAGGATACGATGAGACGAGCGGGCAAGGAGCTCGACAAAGGTGCCGCTGAGCTATTAACAAAAGCTTCGGCAGGCTATCCCTTTATGGTCCAGCTGGTCGGATATTACGCTTGGCAGGTTGCTGCGCGCAGTGGGGCGGAGAGTGTGAGCGAAGAGGCGGCTCGTAAGGGTATCCAGGCGGCTCTTGATAGCTTTAATGCTATGGTGATTGCCCCAGCGCTGCGCAGGGTGTCGGAACGGCAGTTTCAGTATCTCGCGGCGATGGCTCAATGCGAGGGCGTCGATATCGCCAACGGCGATAT
Organism: Collinsella sp. AF23-2; assembly: GCF_003459245.1. GTDB lineage: Bacteria > Actinomycetota > Coriobacteriia > Coriobacteriales > Coriobacteriaceae > Collinsella. The sequence goes on along the minus strand of NZ_QRVG01000003.1, from coordinate 23,834 downwards.
CGCCAAGAAGATGGGTTTGTCGGCGAACAAAGTTGGGTCATATCGCAAGCGTCTGATCGATGCGGGGTTGATTGAGCCCGCGGGCTATGGCTGCGTTTCGTTTGCAATTCCGTACATGCGCGATTATCTGTTGGAGACCGTTCGAGAGGACTAATAAAGAATGGGCTGTCCGCGCTGTCGCTGGGGCCGTCCTTGTATCTTTGTCTCAATCTGTAACATCTGGAGGGGATTACGGCCTGCAGATGTTACAGATTGAGATGATTGACTGAGACGTTTACTGGTAAAAGAGAGGTAAAAGAGGAAACGCCTCAAAATTCCCCTTGCCCAACTTCGGCTGTTTGGTTACTATAGAACGGCTGTTACGGAGAGCTGACCGAGAGGCCGAAGGTGCTCGCCTGCTAAGCGAGTATGCCCTAAAAGGGCATCTGGGGTTCGAATCCCCAGCTCTCCGCCAGTATGACTTTGAAGAAGGGTCCCATTTGGGGCCCTTTTTTATTATCAAGAATGGCGGCTGGGGATTAGAGTCCGAAAGGGCGTGAACATTAGGCAAACACGGGGCGCTTGAAAACGGGGAGACCCAGGCGTGCTCGTGCACCCCGGTGTGGGGTTCCGAGGGGATGGAGTAGAAATATGGTAAAGGTCGGGCTGCGTAAGCCGAATCTAAAGACATCACTCAAGGCAAGAACGACCGGCAGAGCGAAGCGCGCGGTAAGGCGGGCGATAATCCCCGGCTATGGTAAGAAGGGCATGGGGTGGATCAAAAATCCGAAGAAGGCTGCTTACAATGCCGTATACAGCAGAACGACCGTCGGAGTTGGGGATGTCGCTCGCGCCGTTGCTAAATCAGGCGCTCGGAGCTCGGCGTCAAGGACGTCCTCAATTACTGTTTCATCGCATGAAATTACACCTTTGGCGAAGCCTGAACAGAAATCTCTCACTCGAGAGATTACGTCGGTTGACAGGGCAAACAAGGCGCTTTTGCTATGCTTCCTTCTTGGGTGGTCGGGCGCTCATAGGGCGTATGCACGGATGTGGGGTAGCTTCTTTCTATATCTCTTTACCTTTGGCCTTTTTGGATTTGGTTGGCTGTTTGATATTGTGACACTACTGATGAGACGCTCCGAGCTAAGGCGTCTCGGCGACAGTGATCCGACTCAACAGCAAGCGCCATGTTCCGTTGATTCTACATTCGATCGAAATGTCGCCGACTCCGGAAATTGGGAACAGCGTGGAGATGGGGAGGCTGCGGCTCGGCTAGAGCTTCAACGTAAAAACCGTGCCTATATGGAAGAAAACGGCATCGACGTGGAGATGTTTACCGAGGAAAAGGTCGCGGCGGACGCCTTGCGAACCATTGAGTCGGTATGCCCGTGCATGCTTAGGTTTGACCGAGGCATGAGCGAAGAGGAGCCAAGCATCAGCTTTTGCTCTCCAACAAAGACGGGGAAAATGCCCAAGAATGTCGTCGAGGCCCGCATTTACCATCAGGATGTGAAGCTATTGATGGATTCCCACGGCTTCGAATTGCCGGAGTATGGTGACAGCATCAATGTCATGATTAGTTATCTAGCTGATGGGCGCATAAATAAAGTCGATATCCATGGGTTCCATAATGGCCGCTCCGTTAGTGTCTCCATTCGCAGGCGGAGCGACGATCTTGTTATGACGAGTGCGGGCACCATCGGAGAAACGGGTGCCTGGCAATCGCTGTGTCCTGGGGCAGACCCCTCAGCTGGGGATCTTTTCAGGGCCTTGACCAAGGAGGTCGAAAGGATCTACTAGCATGCCCGGTGGACCCGTTTTCAAGGTCCGAAAAGACACAGCGAAGGTAAACGGCTAGCAATGTCGCTTTGGTGATTCTGACGCATCCCGTTTAAGAGGTATTCAAAAAGAGGCGCCCCGTTGGACGCCTCTCCAATCTCAAATGTAATGTTCCCCCAGCCCTACACCTCGGGCGCCTTGGCGATGGTCTCGCTTTCTGCCGTAAGTGGGCGGTTGTCGATGCGGCGGCCCAAGCGGTCGAGTTTTACAAGGAGCCACTCAATGGGATTCGGCCCCGAGTCTTCCTCGTCGGCAACCAAATCCATGACGGCGATCTTGGTGCCGTCTTGCTTGAGCGTCACGCTGCCCACCTTGTCGCCCACATGCACCGTGCCCGAAAGGTCATCGTAGGTAACCTTCTCGGTCACCTCTCCAGCAAGCGAAAAGACGGTTGCCTGAGCTGCGGGGTCGGCGAGCGTGGCATCGATCGTCTTGTCCGTCCAATCGGTCTGGCTAATGCGCGCGATGAGCGGATTGCCGTTGGTGGTCTTTTCCTGCGTGTTGGCGATCGCAACCGTCACCTTGTGGCCGTAGTACCAGTTGGCAAGGGCGGCCGTGTCGGCAAAGCGCTGGTCGGTGGTGCTGGAGTTCAAAACGACGGTGTAGGTCTCGTCGCCATCGCGGTTGTAGGCTCCCGTAAAGCAATAGCCGGCATCGTCGGTGGTGCCGGTCTTACCGCCGATATTGCCGTCCTGCCCCAGCAGCTCATTGTGTGTATCCATGGAATGAGAATGGTCGGAACCGTCGGCGCCCGTAACCTCAATCCAGGAATCATCGCTCGCCACGATTTCGCGGAACGTATCGCTCTTCATTGCCTCCTGCATCATCAGGGCTACATCGTGCGCGGTAGAGTGCATGTCGCCGGTCCACTCATCAAAGTCCAGACCGTGCGGATTCTCAAAAAGCGTTCCCGTGCAGCCGAGCTTTTTAGCGCGCTCGTTCATGGCCTTTACAAAGGTGGCCACGGCGTCCTTGGTCTTGGGGTCGATCTTTTTGCCCACGTGCTCGGCAAGCGCGATGGCGGCATCGTTGCCCGAGGGGATCATCAGACCGCGCAGAGCTTGCTCCACGGTGAGCTCGTCGCCTTCGAGCAGGCCGGCGGTCGAGTTGCCTACGGTGGCGGCAGCATTGCTCACCGTGATCTTCTCGTCCATCTTGCAATTCTCGACGGTTAGGATTGCGGTCATGACCTTGGTGATCGAGGCAATCTTGACCTGTTTGTCAGCGTCGCGGGCATAGTAGACGGTGCCGTCTTTGCCCATGACGAGGGCATTGGTCGCATCGATATCGGGCAGGTTTTCGGCCGTGATGCCGCGCGCATCGGCGGTTTTGCCGCAAACATTGTCGGTCGTGAGCACTTGGGCGCCGGCGACGGTGGGCGCGCCAGCGGCAAGGGCGATAGCGCAGACAAAGCCGGCGGCAAGCTGGGCTGAGCGCTGTGCAAAAGAGGTGAGGGGCTTCACAGATTTCGCTTTCGACGGGATGGTCTCTTCTGGAACTAGAGTATATCGTTTGCCGGCGTCGGCAATCATCGCGTGCGTGCGTGGCCCACATCCGCGCCCGAACGGGCACAAGGGTGCTTAAGGCCGACTTAATCACCCACGCTTGTTGTGTGTGGCGTGCGTCGACTCGGGCATAATGGAGCGCGAGAGGAGCACGCATGAATGAGCGCATTTTGGTAGTTGATGACGAGAAGGCCATCGCCGACTTGGTTGGTATCTACCTTACAAAAGAGGGCTTTGATGTCCAGATTGCCTATAGCGGGGCCGATGCTGCCAAGGCAATCTTGGAGCAGGAGTTCGATCTGGCGCTGCTGGATGTCATGCTGCCCGATATCGATGGTTTTGAGTTGCTGCGTACGATCCGTTCCAGCCATACCTATCCCGTGATCATGCTGACGGCGCGTGATGCCCAGCAAGACAAGATCGAGGGCCTTTCGCTTGGCGCGGACGATTACGTGGTTAAGCCGTTCCGTCCGCTGGAGCTCATCGCGCGCGTGCACGCTCAGCTTCGCCGCTACACCAGCTACGGTAGCCGCTCGCAGGCGGCCGAGTCGCCGACCATCCAGCTCGACGGCCTGGAGATCAACCGCGATGCTCGTTCCGTGGCAGTGGACGGTTCGCCGGTTCGCCTCACGCCCATCGAGTATTCCATCTTGCTGTATCTGGCCGAGCATCGCGGCAGTGTGGTGGCCGTGGAGGATCTGTTCCGCGCGGTATGGAACGAGGATTTTATGCCCGGCTCCAACAATACGGTGATGGTGCACATTCGCCACCTGCGCGAAAAGATCGGTGACGACGCTCAAAAGCCGCGCTTTATCAAAAACGTCTGGGGCGTCGGCTACATAATCGAACAACGCCTTTGATGGTGGGGAAGTGGATATGACAAAAGACGATAGGCAGGCATTCGAGGTGCCCAATCGACTCTTTGAATACGTGAGGTCGGTCGTCGACAACCGCGCGCTTGCAACGGTGCTGCTCTTTTTGCTGAGCCTGCTGCTGATTGGCATCGATAACATCGCTGGAATCTTGGCGGTGCTGCTTGTCGGCTTTTTGCTGATCGATCGATTTGAAATCGTACGCCGCTGCGTGGTGATTGGCGGTACCGCGTGGGCCATGACGTTGGCGATTGGCGCCATGGCACTCGGCGGCATCGAAGGGCCGGTGCTGTTCGATGCCGGCTTTGTATTCAACATGCTTGGCTTTGTGCTGGCGCTTGCCGTGTGCGTGCTGTTCTTTTGCGGCCGCGCCCTGTACTACCAGGGCTATGAGCAGGGCGAGCAGCATGCCGATTGTGTGCTGGCCGCTCGTATTCAAGATCGCCTGATCGATCACCCCGACACCTGGGACAACATCGACGGCGACTTCCTGGAGGTCGAGGGCGCACTCAACCGTGTGCGCGATCGCGAGCGCAAGGTGCAACAGGCCTTGCGTGACGAGTCTCATCGCAAGGACGATCTGGTCACGTACTTGGCACATGACCTACGCACCCCGCTTGCCAGTGTGGTGGGCTATCTTTCGCTGCTGCAAGAGGCTCCTGAGCTGCCGGTTGAGCAACGTGCGCACTTTACGGGCGTGGCGCTCGACAAGGCGCACCGGCTCGATGCACTCATCGAAGAGTTCTTCGATATCACGCGCTTTGACTTCCACGATATCGTGCTCACGCGCGGCTATGTTGATCTGGGGTTGCTGCTGGCTCAGGTGGCTGACGAGTTCTATCCCATCCTCAACGAGCAACATAAGGAAGCCCAGGTTGATATTCGCGAGGACCTGACGGTGCTCGTGGATGGCGATAAGATGGCCCGCGTGTTTAACAACATCATGAAAAACGCCGTCGCCTATAGCTATGAGGGCTCGACTATCACGATTGAGGCCAGGCGCCAAGACGATGGCGGCGTGCGCGTGCGCTTTATCAATCAGGGCGATCCTATCCCTGCGGCTAAGCTCAAGGTGATCTTTGAGAAGTTCTATCGCCTGGATGCGGCGCGTGCGACCAATCGCGGTGGTGCCGGTTTGGGCCTTGCTATTGCCAAGGAGATCATCGCGGCACACGGCGGTACCGTTGCATGTGAATCGACGCCCGAACACACGATATTCACCATCGAGCTGCCCGCCGCATAGCTAGCGTGCCCTTACAAACACTTGACAATGTGCTCACGTGCGTATGAGCCGCGATTCCTACTATCGATACTGCTGAATTGATATCGATATGGAGGTGTGCGGTATGACGGCTGCTGCGGCTGTGGAGCCCACGGAGCTTGAAGAACTCATGGAAGCGCAGGCCGAGGCCGCGCATGAGCGCGAGGTTGGGGATGCGACTCGCCCCACGGCAGAGGATCTTGCCGCCTCGCCGACGCGCATCGACGTCGAGGGCCTCGACCTGTTCTATGGCGACCACCATGCGCTCAAGGACGTGAATATCAAGATCCGCGACAAGCAGATCACCTCGTTCATCGGGCCTTCGGGCTGCGGAAAGTCCACGTTGCTGCGCTGCTTTAACCGCATGAACGACGGCATCAAGGATTGCCGCATCGAGGGCAAGATTGCGCTCGATGGTCAAGATATCCTGGGCGATTGCGACATCTGCCGTTTGCGCCAGCGCGTGGGCATGGTGTTCCAACGCCCCAACCCATTTCCCATGAGCATCTACGACAACGTCGCCTACGGTCCTCGCGGTATGGGTGTGCGCGACCGCGCCGTGCTCGATGAGCTGGTCGAGGACTCCCTGCGTCGCGCTGCCCTGTGGGACGAGGTCAAGGACAAGCTCAAAGAGTCGGGCCTGGGTCTTTCGGGTGGACAGCAGCAGCGCCTGTGCATCGCCCGCGCACTTGCCGTGCAGCCCGACATTCTGCTGATGGACGAGCCGACTTCGGCACTCGACCCTGTGTCGACGTTGGTGGTGGAGCAGCTGGCCTGCGGGCTCAAGGAGACCTGCACGCTGGTGGTCGTGACGCACAACATGCAGCAGGCCGCGCGTATTTCCGATTCGGTTGCGTTCTTTTTGCTGGGTGAGCTGGTGGAGCACGCGCCCACCGCGCAACTCTTTAAGAATCCGTCCGATCCGCGCACCGCGGATTATTTGACGGGGCGTTTTGGCTGACGCTGTCTTTTACAGGTGCCTTTAGGGTTAAGATGCGGTCATATCGGCCGCAAAGGGGTTCAACATGATCTATTACGTCGAGGACGATGACAACATCAGGGATTTGACAGTCTACGCGCTGCGCAAGCAGGGAATCGAGGCCGAGGGCTTTTCGTGTGATGGCGAGTTTAAAGCTGCCGTGGCGCGACGGGTGCCCGATGCTGTGCTGCTCGATATCATGCTGCCCGACACCGATGGCTTGGCGATTATGCGTCGCCTGCGTGCCGATCGCCTGACGGCGACGGTGCCCATCATGATGCTTACCGCCAAAGACACCGAACTCGACAAGGTGATGGCGCTCGATGGCGGTGCCGACGATTACCTGACTAAGCCGTTTTCGCTCATGGAGCTTGCGAGCCGCTGCCGCGCACTGCTGCGTCGCGGCGGCATGGTCAAGCAGGCGAGCGATGTGCTCAGCGTGGGCGACATCGTGCTTTCGCCTAGCCATCGCGAGGTGACCGTTGCCGGCGAGCCGCTTAAGCTCACCCTGCGCGAGTTCGACCTGCTCGAGTACCTCATGCGCAAGCCCGGCGTGGTCTTTACCCGCGAGTCGTTGCTGCAGAGCGTGTGGGGCTGGGACTTCGACGGCGGTTCGCGCACCGTTGACGTGCACGTGCAGACGCTTCGCCAAAAACTGGGCGAGCATGCCAGCGCCATCGAGACCGTGCGCGGCGTGGGTTATCGCCTGGCCGAGCCTTCTGCCGGTGATGGTGCCGAAGGCGACGACACCGCGGCCACCGCATCGGAGGAGTAACCCGTGGTCTTCGCCCCCCAGGGAAAACATACGCTGTCGCACCGCGTTTTTGTGACGATCTTTGTCTGCGCCATGGCGGTTATCGTGGCGTTTACGGTGCTGGGTGCGTTCTTTGTGCAAAACACTTTGGCGGATGCCACGAGTGCCAATCTGGCGCAGGAAACCGAGCTCATTGCTGCCGCCCTCGACGAGCAGCAGGAGCCCATTCCGTTCTTGCGAAGCCTCGATCGCGAGGATCTTCGTATCACGCTGATCAATAAGGACGGATCTGTTGCCTACGACAACGAGGCGTCGCCTTCCACACTGCCCAACCATGGCGATCGCCCCGAGGTCATCGAGGCCTTTGAGAGTGGTTCGGGTTCCGCGGAGCGCGCAAGCTCTACACTCGACGAGATTATGCTGTATCGCGCCGTCACCCTTGATAACGGCCAGGTCGTTCGCTTGGCGCAGGCCCAGCCTGGCGTTGCGGCGATTTTGCTGTCGATGCTGGCGCCGATGCTGCTTATCGCAGCAGCGGGTGCAGTACTCTCGTTTTTTATGGCGCGCCGTGAGTCCCGTGCCATCATCGCGCCGTTGCAAGAGGTGGATTTGGATCACCCACGCCGTAGCTATGAGCACGCCTATGCCGAGATGGTCCCCATGCTTGAGCGCATCGAGTCGCAGCGCCAGGAACTCAAGCGCCAAATGGCGGTGCTAGCGGACAACGACCGTATGCGCCGCGAGTTCACGGCGAATATCACCCATGAGCTCAAGACGCCGCTTACGGCGATTTCGGGCTATGCCGAGCTCATCGCAAATGGCATGGTCGAGGGCGAGGACGACCTGCGCAACTTTGGCGGTCGCATCTATCGTGAGGCGGGCCGCTTGGCAGCGCTTGTCAACGACATCCTTACGCTGTCTAACTTGGACGAGGCCGAACGTGCAACTGAAGGCGAGGCAGTGCCCATTGGGTCCACGGAGCCTATTGAGCTCTCGCGTGCGATCTACGCGGTTGAGCAGCGTCTTGAACAGGTCGCCCGTCAGGTGAATGTGACGATAAGTCATGAGACCAAGCCTGTGGTCATCGAAGGCGTGTCGCGCTTGGTCGACGAGCTCATCTATAATCTGGCAAGCAACGCCATCCGCTACAATCGGCCCGGCGGTACGGTTACGCTGCAGTGCGGCACCAACGACAAAGGCCATCCGTTCCTCGCTGTCGCCGACACGGGAATCGGTATCGCGCCTGAAGAACAGGGCAAGGTATTTGAGCGGTTCTATCGCGTGGACAAGAGTAGGTCCAAGGCACGCGGCGGAACCGGCCTGGGGCTTGCCATTGTCAAGCATGCGGCCCTGTATCATCACGCCACGCTCGATCTATCGAGCGAGTTGGGCGTGGGAACCACCATTACGGTGGCGTTTCCCATACAGCAGGACGAGCCATTCGCATAGCGATACAACATAGATAATGATGTAGACGCCGCATTTGACTTTCGGGTGCGGCGTTGTTGTGCAATTTTACGATTGCTTCCGACATTTTTACAGGAGAGCCTGTTTCTTATGTATAGAGTTTGGTCTCGGTAAAAAGATGCGATAACATACGGACAGTTTTGTCAATCCGAACTGGGGAAATGAAAGGCAAGCTGCATGACCCTTCTCGAACTGTTCCAGCTGCTGAAGAAGCACCTCAAGCTGGTCATCACCCTTCCGGTGGTCTGCGCGATCGCCATGGGCATCGTGTCCTTCGTTGCGATGGACAACACCTATACCGCGACGACGAGCATGTACATTCTCGCCAAGACCGACGATAGCGGTCAGATGAGCTACAACGATCTCTCGGCGAGCCAGATGCTTTCCAACGATATCGCCACGCTGCTGGATAGCGATAGCGTTAAGAGCGGCGCCGCCAAAGAACTGGGCCTCACCGATTTGGATGACTACAAGGTGTCTGTTTCCTCCGAGACCACCACGCGTGTCATTACGCTTTCGGTTACCGGCACCGATGCCAAGGAGACGGCTGAGGTCGCAAAGGCCATTGCCAGCTCGGTGAGTACGGTCGCTCAGAACGTCGGCGCTGCCCAGAGCATCAACGTTATCGACGAGGCTAAGACCCCCGAAGCCCCCAGCGGCCCCAAGCGCACGCTGTATATTGCCGTCGCGTTCCTCGCCGGTATCTTTATCGCAGTTGCCTATGTCGTTTTGGCAGACATGCTCAATACCCGCATCCGCGGTGCCGAAGAGGCAGAAGAGCTCCTGGGTATTCCCGTTGTTGGCCGAATTCCGGCTATGAAAGGTGGTAAATAGGCATGGCTAAGGCAAAGAACACCGATAAGCTCGTTGTGCAGAATGCCGCCAAGACCCTTCTGGCCAACATCCGCTTTGCGAGCGTGGACGACCCCATTCGCACCATCACCGTTACCTCCTCGATTCCCAACGAGGGCAAGTCTACGGTTTCCATTAATCTTGCTCAGGCAATCGCCACGAGCGGCAAGAGTGTCCTGCTGGTCGAGGCTGATATGCGTCGCAGGTCCCTTGCCGATATGCTCGGCGTCCGCTCCCGCGGCGGACTCTATGCAGTCCTGTCCGAGCAGGTTTCTATCGACCAGGCGATTGTCGAGACAGGTCAGAAGAATTTCTACTTCCTCGATGCCGAGCCGCATATTCCCAATCCTGCCGACATCATCGTCTCCCATCGCTTTGCCAAGCTGGTCAAGGCACTGTCTGCTAAGTTCCAGTACGTCATCTTCGATGCTCCTCCGGTCGGCACCTTCATCGATGCTGCCGAGATTGCCAGCCTGACCGACGGCGCGCTGTTCGTGGTGCGCGAGGACTTTACCAAGCGCGAAGAGGCGCTCAACGCTATCGCCCAGCTTAAGAAGTCCGAGAAGGTCAAGCTCATCGGTACCGTCATGAATTACTGTGAGACCGAGACCAGCGAGTACTACTATTCTTACTACACCAAGGACGGTAAGAAGGTTAAGAAGGGCTCCGACGATCAGGGCACTTCCAAAAAGGGCATCTTCACCAACCGAGCAAACGTTTAGTTGATTAAGGCTGACCTATGCGTGACATTCATTGCCATATCTTGCCGGGTGTAGACGACGGCGCCGCCGATCTCGAAGAGAGCTTGGCGATGCTCGAGGCTGCCAAGCGGGCCGGTGTAACCAGAATCGTTTGCACTCCTCACTGCCGTGATCCCTATTTTGATTACGACAAGATGTGGGATGCCTTTGAGCTGCTGCGCGATAACGCTGACGGTTTTCCGCTCCAGATGGGCTTCGAGGTCAACCATCGAAAGCTCGTTGAGCTTGGTATCGATGCCGCGGATCACTTGCATTTCGATGGGACCAACGAGTTTCTGCTCGAGCTTTCGACGCATGCCGATGCGTATGCGTTTAGAGAGTACGAGAACACGATTTACGATTTGCAGTGCCGTGGCTACCAGGTGATCATCGCTCATCCTGAGCGCTATCGTGCGGTTCAAAAGGATGTAAGCGTGGCGGAGCGCCTGGTCGATATGGGCTGCAAGCTGCAGGCTTCGGCGGACTTTATTGCCGGCGGTCGCTTTGGTCGCGAGAAAAAGCCGGCACAGCGCCTGTTCGATCAGAACCTGTACAGCTTCATCGCGAGCGATGCCCATAACGTGGGTCATTACGACTGCCTGGCGAAGGCTCGCGCGAAGTTTAGCGTGCGCGGAGCTCATTTTCGCTAAAATCTGTCCCTAACGTTCGCATTGAATGAAAGGGCAGCCATGGATATCCAACTTAAGACGGGATGCTTTGATGACGCGGCGTTGGTGCGCCGCGTCGTTTTTATGGACGAGCAGGGCTACGAGAACGAGTTTGACGCTATCGACGAGGATCCGAACTGCATTCATGTGACGCTCTATGTAGACGGCGAGCTTGCCGGTTGCTCGCGCGTGTTTCCCGAAGAGCTTGAGCGTGCGGCTGACGCGGAGGCTCCGGTGTCGCCGGCGTGCGACTTGGACGAAGGCGTCGCGGCGGGGGAGACCTACATTATGGGGCGCGTGGCTGTGCTGCCGAGCATGCGCCGTCGCGGTCTGGCGAGCAAGATTGTCGAGGCCAGTGATACGCGCGCGCGTGATGCCGGCGCCAAGCTCATTAAGCTGCATGCGCAGGAATACGTGCTGCCGCTCTATGCCAAGGCGGGCTACACGCAGATTGCCCCGGTGGACTACGAAGACGAGGGCCAGCCCCATGCTTGGATGGCCAAGCGCGTAGATGGCAGATAGGGACGTTCCTTTCCTGCCGGCAGTCGGGGACACTCCTTGGCAATTGGCGTATCAGAGCGTTTGGACATACAGTTTTTCGATTCCGTATGTATATATGCGCGCTAATGGGTTATAAAATCTAAGTCTGGACATAGCAGGTCTGCGATGCGGCTCGGGCAACCGGGCCGTTTTTGCGGACGGGGGTAGCGCGAAAGGACTGCACATGCGTCAATTTAAGACCGAGAGCAAAAAACTGCTCGACCTCATGATCAACTCCATCTACACCAATAAGGAAATCTTCCTGCGCGAGCTTATCTCTAATGCGAGCGACGCCGTCGACAAGCTCAACTTTAAGAGCCTGCAGGACCCGAGTGTCAAACTCGACCAGGGCGACCTGGCTATTCGCGTCTCTTTTGATAAAGACGCCCGCACCATTACCATCTCGGATAACGGCATTGGCATGACCGCCGAGGAGCTCGAGCGCAATCTGGGCACCATCGCCCATTCCGGCTCCGAGGAGTTTAAGACCGAGAACGCCGAGCAACAGGGCTCCGATGTCGACATCATCGGCCAGTTTGGCGTGGGCTTCTACTCCGCCTTTATGGTCGCCAGCCACGTAAAGGTCGTCAGCCGCGCTTATGGCGAGGACACCGCTCACGTGTGGGAGTCTGATGGTCTTGAGGGTTACACCATCGAAGACGGCGAGCGCGCCGAGCACGGCACCGATGTCATCCTGACGCTGCGCGAGAACGAGAAGCTCGACGCCGACGGCGAGGCCGAGACCTACGATCGCTTCCTGACCGAGTGGGGCCTCAAGAGCCTGATTCAGCAGTACAGCAACTATGTGCGCTACCCGATTCAGATGATGGTGAGCAAGAGCCGCCAGAAACCCAAGCCCGAGGACGCCGGCGACGACTACAAGCCCGAGTACGAGGACTACCAGGAGCTCGAGACCATCAACTCCATGACGCCGATCTGGAAAAAGCGCAGCTCCGACGTTGAGCAGAAGGATTACAACGAGTTCTACAAGTCCACGTTCCACGACTTTGACGATCCCGCGCGCACTATCAGCTTCCATGCCGAGGGTACGCTTGAGTACGATGCGCTGCTGTTTGTGCCGGGTCGCGCCCCGTTCGATCTGTACAGCAAGGACTACGAGAAGGGCCTGGCGCTCTACAGTTCCAACGTGCTGATTATGGAGAAGTGCGACGACCTGCTGCCCGACTACTACAACTTTGTGCGCGGTGTCGTGGACTCTGCCGACGTGACGCTCAACATCTCGCGTGAGACGCTGCAACAGAACCGTCAGCTCAAGGCCATTGCCAAGCGTGTCGAGAAGAAGATCACTGCCGATCTTGAGGACATGCGCGACAACGACCGCGAGGCATACGAGAAGTTCTTTGAGAACTTTGGTCGCGGTCTGAAGTACGGCATCTACTCGAGTTACGGCATGAAGGCCGACGAGCTCGCCGACCTGCTGCTGTTCTGGTCTGCCAAGGAGCAGAAGATGATCACCCTGGCCGAGTATGCCAAGGGCATGCCCGAGGATCAGAAGGCCATCTACTACGCCGCCGGCGACTCGCGTGAGCGCTTGGCCAAGATGCCCGTGGTAAAGGGCGTGCTCGAGCGCGGCTATGACGTGCTGTTGCTGACGCAGGATGTGGATGAGTTCACGTTCCAGGCTATGCGTGAGTACGTGGCCGCCGATATGCCCAAGATCTACGAGGACGACGCCGCCCGCGAGGCTGCCGAAAAGGCCGTTGCCGACGGTGCCGAGCCCGAGGTCGAGGATCGTCACCTGGAGCTCAAGAACGTTGCGACTGGCGATCTTGATCTGGCGACCGAGGACGAGAAGAAGGAGGCCGAGGACGCCACCAAGGAAAACGAGGACCTCTTTAGCGCTATGAAGGAGGCGCTCGGTGACAAGGTCGAGAAAGTTGCCGTCTCCGCGCGCCTGACCGATGCCCCCGCTTGCATCACCACCGAGGGTCCGCTTTCGCTCGAGATGGAGAAGGTGCTCCAGAAGGGGCCCGAGGGCGCGCCCGACGGCATGCCCAAGAGCCAGCGCGTGCTCGAGCTCAACGCCAAGCACCCGGTCTTTGACAAGCTTGTCGCTGCCCAGAAGGCAGGTGACGCCGACAAGATCAAGCAGTACTCCGGCCTGCTCTACGATCAGGCCCTGCTGGTCGAGGGCATTCTACCCGAGGACCCCGTGGCCTTCGCGGCGGCTGTCTGCAACTTGATGTAGTTAGGTAGTTACGCGGTTTTACCAAACCGCGTAACAGCTCGACGCTGCAAACGCCCCTAAGCGGCAATCTGACGTTCAATCGTCGGTCGCGTACCGAAGTACGCTTCCCTCCTCTTTCGCGTCACCTTGCTCGCTTAGGGGCGTTTTCGCTTACTTATGCTCAACCAGCGACGCTTTCGTGGTCCTAAGTAGTCATTGGGGGCGTTTTTGTTTGACTAGTCGTTTAAGAACGTCCCCGATGCTATTTGAATTGCTAATTTGTGCGGGTTGTGGTTTTGTGACCTGCTGAAATTTAAGATACTGTACAACTGTACGTTAATTCGTCTTCGTAGTATATTGCTACCCGCAAAACTCAATACCATTGTGCCCTGAGACGCTAAAGCGCCTACGTACAATGGTTGTCGATAGTACGATTTGATTCAACGACAGGATGGATGGCCCAAGCGTGAGTCTCGGCAGCAAACTATCCGATGCAAAGGTCTCCTTTGCGATATTCAAGCGCGACATTAAGCGACTACTTGTGAACCCCGTCGCCTTGGTGGTTACCCTCGGCGTGTGCGTTATTCCCTCGCTGTATGCCTGGTACAACATCGTGGCAAACTGGGATCCGTACGGGAACACTCAGGGTATCAAGATTGCCATCGCCAACAACGATCAGGGCACCCAAAACGACCTGGTGGGTGAGCTCAACGCGGGTGATAAGGTCGTCGATCAGCTCAAGGAGAACGATCAGTTGGGCTGGACCTTCGTCGATTCGGCGGCCGACGCCAAGGAGGGCGTCGAGAGCGGTGAGTACTATGCGGCCATCGTAATCCCCAAGAACTTCTCGGATAACCTGGTCTCGATGCTCGACGGCAACTACCATCAGCCCAAGCTTACGTACTACGTCAATGAGAAAAAGAGCGCTATTGCACCCAAGGTTACCGACACCGGTGCAAACACCATCGAGCAGCAGATTAACTCGGAGTTCGTCTCCACGGTGGGTGAGACCGTTGCCAGTATTGCCAAGGATGCCGGAGTCGATTTAAAGGACAAGGCAACCCAGGCTCAGGATTCGTTGGCCGGTTCGGTATCAGAGGCTTCTGACACGTTGGGCGAAGTGCGCGATTCGATTGACGACATGAATGCCGCCATCGATAAGACGAGTGGTTCCATTGCCTCGGCAGATGCAGCACTTGCCGGTCTGCAGGGTCAGGCGCCGTCGCTGACGCAGGCGATCTCCCAGGGCAACGACCTGCTGGGCGAGGCTCGCGCCACGGCGGGTAACTCTGTCGCCTCGCTCTCCAAGGCGCTCTCGGAAGGCAGCCTTGCGCTCACCAAGACGTCAGCCTCCGCGAACGCTGCGATTGGCAAGCTGACGGGCACGATCACATCTACGACCACCCGCATCGACAACTCGCTCGAGTCTCTCCAGGCGACGATCGACCACAATAAGGCCGTTATCGGGCACTTGGAAATTCTCGTCAATGACACGTCGACAGGTTCCAAGGAAATTGACGCGCGCATTGTATCGACCATCGATTTGCTCCGCAAGCAGAATGAAAAGCTTCAGAGCATCAAGGACGGTCTGTCTGCACAGTCGAGCGCCATGGCGAATGACGCCGCGGCTGTCTCGGGTGCCAGCGACGCTATCAATAACGCAATCCAGACCGGTGCGACCAACCTTGGCCAGGCCCAGACGGACCTGGGTCAAAACGCGCTGCCGAAGGCCTCGAGCGCGCTTGATTCATTTGCCGCCGTCTCGGGTGATCTGACGGGAATCGTGTCTGGCCTCACGCCTACTATTGCAAGTGCGCGCGGTACACTTTCGCAACTCAACGCTACGCTCGGTCAGGCCAAGACCACGCTGTCCCGGACCGACGCCTCGCTTGCCAAGGTCCAGGACAAGCTCGCCACCGCCGCCAACGACATCGAGGCGCTGCAGACCTCCGAGTCCATGGGCGAGCTGGCCGACCTGATGGGCGTCGACGTCGATGACGTTGCTGACTTCATGGCATCTCCGGTCGAGCTGACCTCCAAGTCGATCTATCCGGTTAAGAGCTTCGGCTCGGGCATTGCTCCTTTCTACACCAATCTGGCGCTTTGGGTGGGCGGCTACGTGCTCATCGCCATTTACAAGCTCGAGGTCGATCGCGAAGGCGTTGGCAGCTTTACCGCGCGTCAGGGCTACTTTGGCCGCTGGTTGCTCCTGGTGATCCTGGGCGCGTTGCAGGCCATTATCGTTACGGTGGGAGATCTTGTCATTGGTGTACAGTGCGTCAGTCCGCTCCTATTTGTGCTGGGCGGCATCGCCATCTCATTTACGTACGTCAACATCATTTACGCGTTGTCCACTACGTTTAAGCATATCGGCAAGGCAATCGGCGTCATTCTTGTCATCGTGCAGATCCCGGGTTCGTCGGGCATGTACCCCATCGAGATGATGCCCGGCTTCTTCCAGTGGCTGCACCCGCTGCTGCCCTTTACCTATGGCATCAATCTGCTGCGTGAGACGGTCGGCGGCATGTATTCGTTCAACTACCTGTTTAACCTGTGCATTCTGGGCGTGTTCTTGATCGTGGCGCTCTTTATCGGCCTGCAGCTGCGTCCGCTGCTGCTCAACCTCAACCTGCTCTTTGATAAACAGCTTTCCACGACCGGTATGATGATTTGCGAGTCTAACGACCTGCCGCGCGAGCGCTACTCCTTGCGAACGGCCATGCGCGTCGTGCTCGATTCCGATTCGTACCGTCGCGAACTGCTCGATCATGCGGTCGCCTTTGAACATCGCTACCCGTACTACATCAAGGGCGGTTTTGCCGCCGTGGTGGGCGTTCAGGTCCTGCTCTTTGTCCTGTCGACGGTTCTCGATATCGACAATAACGGCAAGATCATCCTGCTTGTCATTTGGATCATCTCGGTTATTGCCATCTGCGGCTGGCTTATCAATATCGAATATATCCGCGCGAGCCTCAATACCCAGATGCGCATCTCGGCGCTTTCCGATGAGGACCTGCGTCGCGAGATGCGCGAGCACACGGCCGCCATTCCTGCCGCCCGCCGCATGTTTGGCCTCAACGCCAGCGAGCGTGATGCCAAGGGTGGCGATCAGTCCACGGGCCGCTTGCCGCATATAGGCTCGCACCATAAATCTCAGGGCAGCGACAGCACAGCCACAAATGATGGAGATACCACCCCGCTTGGCAAGCACTCCAAAGGAGGTGAGGCATAAATGAAGAACATCCTGCATCTGTTTAAGCGCGATGTCCAAAACGTGTCTCGCTCCGTAATCGGCTTGGTTGTCGTGATGGGCCTCATTATCGTGCCGTGTCTGTACGCGTGGTTTAACATCGCCGGCAGCTGGGATCCGTACGGCAACACCGGCAACCTCAAGATCGCCGTGGTCAACACCGATGAGGGTTACGAGAGCGATCTGATCCCCGTCGAGGTTAACGTGGGCGAAAACGTGACCGCCACCCTACGCGGCAACGAGAGCTTCGATTGGGTTGTGCTTAACGATCGCGATAAAGCTATCGAGGGCGTAAAGTCGGGTGCGTACTATGCGGCCGTCGTTATCCCCAAAACGTTTAGCGCTGACATGATGACGCTTTTCTCGACCGACGTGAAGCACGCCGATATCGAGTTTTACGAGAACCAGAAGGCCAACGCCATCGCGCAGATCGTGACCGAGAAGGGTTCGAGCGCCGTTCAGAACCAGGTTAACGAATCTTTTACCGAGACCATTACGAGCGTCGGTCTTAAGACGGTGTCCAGCCTGCTCGATTACATGAGCACCGACCAGGTCAGCAACTTTATCGCCAACCTGTCCTCGACGCTCGGCGATTCGGTCCAGGACCTGCAGGACGTTCAGGCCAGCGCAACGTCGCTTGCGGGCATTTTGAGCTCCACGGCCGATTCGCTGACGTCGGCGGGCGGCATGCTCAAGCAGTCCGGATCGACCGAGGAGTCGGTGAAGCAGCTCATGCAGCATGCCGAGAGCGGTATTGCCGATTCCGAGCAAGCGCTCAAGTCCGCCAGCGATGCGATCGATGCCGCTATTGATGGGAGCGCGGGTTCGTTCGATAACGTTTCTACCGAGCTCGCAAAGGCATTCGACGCTGCAAACCAGCACGTCGATCTTACGGTGTCTCAGCTCAACGATGGCGCAGCGTCACTCAATAAACGTGCCGACGAGATTGATGACACGGCGAATGAGCTCCGTAGTCTTGCTGGCCAGGTGAGTAACGATAAGCTCAAGGCAGGGCTTGAGGACGCGGCTGCCGAGCTTGATAAAACCGCAACGGAGTACCGCAACAATGCCAATGAGCTGACGAATATCGCGACGTCGCTCACGAAGAGTATGGCAGAGGTTAACAAATCGCGTGCCGAGGTCGATCAGGCCATCGCCGATGCCAAGGCTGGTATCTCGGGCGCCAAGATTGACTACGACTCTACGTTTTCGGTCAAGGCCAAAGAGCTCAAGAAGACCGTCTCGGGGGTTCTGGATTCACTGAATGGTATTTCGGGCGATCTGGATAGTGCCGTAGACGACCTGACCGACGCATCCGGTTCGCTGGCAAAGGGCCTCTCTAAGGCTGCAAAGCTGGTCAACAAGGCTTCCGATCAGCTGGGCGAGGCGTCGGGCAAGATCAGCGCGTTTAAGGACGAGCTCGACGGTGCCCTTATGTCTGATGATCTAGCCACGATCAAGACGATGATCGGCAATGATCCCGAGGGTCTGGCCGTGTCGCTTTCCGGCCCTGTCGCACTCGACCGTAAGCCGGTCTATCCGATCCGCAACTACGGTTCGGCCATGGCGCCGTTCTACACGATTCTGTCGCTCTGGGTCGGCTCGATCGTACTGGCGGCCATGATGAAGGTCTCGGTTGACGATGAGCTTATCAACGAGCTCATCCCCGTGCGCCTGCACGAGATCTATCTGGGTCGTTACCTGTTCTTTGGCGGTTTGGCTCTGCTGCAGGCAACGCTCGTGTGCGCGGGCGACATTCTGTTCTTTGGCATTCAGTGCGACAACCCGCTGCAGTTTGTGCTAGCGGGCTGGGTCGCGAGTCTCGTGTTCTCCAATATCGTCTACACGTTTACGGTTTCGTTTGGCGATATCGGCAAGGCGCTTGCAGTCGTGCTGTTGGTCATGCAGGTCGGCGGTTCGGGCGGCACGTTCCCCATCGAGATGACCGGCCCTGTGTTCCAGGCGATCTATCCGTTCTTGCCGTTCACTCACGGCATCAACGCCATGCATGCCGCCATGGCTGGCGCCTACCATATGGAGTACTGGGTTGAGCTGGGTATTCTGGCGAGCTATCTGATTCCGTCGCTGGCCCTGGGCGTCATCTTCCGCCGCCCGGTCATCAAAGCCAACGACTGGATCATCGAAAAGCTTGAAAGCACGAAACTTATTTAGTGCAACAGCGTGACATCGACGAAACATCGAGGTTTACTCTGCCGACGCTTTAGTGGGCTGGATTGCGTGGGCTGCTTGGTTGTTGCTACAGTAGCGGGGCGTGCCGGGGGTCCGGTGCGCCCCGTTTTTATTTGACCATGAGGCGGCACGCAGCCATACGCGTGCGGACACCACGCCCAGATTGAGTGTGAGGATGTTCCATGGCCCAATACGCTGCCAACGAAATCGAAAACATGCCCGATAGCCCTGTGGCCCGTGAGGATTTGGGCGCGGGCGGTATTCCCAGGGGCGCCGGCGCACGCTCCCCGCTGTTCTGGAAAGTTTTGCTACTTTCGGTGGCGGTCATCTGGGGCTACTCCTTTACCACTATGAAGGACGCACTCGGCACCATTCCGGTGTTCGAGCTGCTCTATGTACGCTTTCTGCCTGCAGCGTTGGTCATGTTTGCCGTCTTCCACAAGCGCATCACTGCACATTTCAACGCTCGCAATCTGATCGTTGGCCTGAGTATGGGCGTGCTCATGTGGGCGGCCTATGCGTTGCAGACGGTCGGTCTGGCATATACTACGGCGGGCAAGAATGCTTTTTTGACGGGCACGTATTGCATCCTCGTGCCGTTCGCGAGCTATTTTCTGAGCGGAGAAAAACTCACCCGCTATAACCTGGGCGCGGCACTGCTGTGCTTGGCGGGCATTGGCTTGGTGGCGCTCGATAGCGTCGAGTTCAACATCGGTGACGTCATTACGCTGGCAGGCGCGGTCTTCTTCGCCATCCAGATGGCGGTGACCGCCAAGTACGGTCGCAAAATGGACATCAACGTTATCACGTTTTGGATGTTTGTGGGCAACGGCGTGCTGAGCCTGGTTTCGTCGCTGTTATTCGAGACCCAGGCGCCTCTGTCCGTGTGGACGCCGAACTTTATCGGTGTGATGGCGTTTCTCTCGGTGGGCTGCACATGCGTGGCTCTGCTCATCCAAAACGTCGGCCTGGCGCATGTCCCGGCTTCGACGGGCTCACTGCTCCTTTCGATGGAGTCGCCTTCGGGCGTGTTGTTTTCGGTGCTGCTGATGGGGGAGGCGCTCACCTCGCGCCTGCTCGCCGGCTTCGTGCTTATCTTCCTGTCGATTATCTTGAGTGAGACTCACTTCGATTTTTTGCGCAAAAAGCCGCGCCCGCAATTGTAAACAACTTGTTGCGCCGCCCTCCCGGGGCGGCATTTTTTATGCGTCGCCCTTAAAGTTGTACCTTGCACTTTATGCTATCAAAGTGCTTGCTGCAAAAACGTTACTGGAGGGCATCTATGGCACCAGCTTTGTCCGATTTTCAACCGCAACCAGCGCCCAAGGCTACCGCAGCGGCGCAGGCCGCTATCGGTGACGGTCTTGTTGCAGAAGCTCAGACTTTTGCAGACGAGCTTGCTGTGTGGCGACACGATCTACACCAGATGCCCGAGCTGGGTAACAACCTTCCGCAGACGTCCGCCTTTATCCAGGCGCGTCTGGACGAGATGGATATTCCCTATGCCGTGCTTGTCGACGGCTCCTGTGTCGTTGGCCTTATCGGTGCCGGCGCGGCAGCTGCTGCTCGGGGTAACGGTACGTGCACGGACAAGCAGGCCGGTACGGTCATCATGCTCCGCGGCGACATGGATGCCCTTCCCGTTGCCGAGGAATCCGGCGAGCCCTTTGCATCCACCAATGGCTGCATGCATGCTTGCGGTCACGATATGCACGCGACGGCGCTGCTTGGTGCGGCTCGTATGCTCAAGGCCCGCGAGTCCGAGCTTCTCGACGCCAACGCCACGGTTAAGTTGCTGTTCCAGCCGGGCGAGGAAACCTTTGAGGGTGCCCGTGCTGCCATCGTCGACGGTTTGCTGCAGAGCCCACGCCCCCAGGCCGCCTTTGCCATGCATGTCAATAGCCAGTCGCCGCTTGGCCTGGTGCTCTACGGCAGCCCGGCGCTCTCGGGCGTGTACGGTTTTCGCGTCACGCTTCAGGGCAAGGGCGGCCATGGCTCGAGCCCCGAGATCTGCATCGACCCCATCACGGCCGGCGTCCATGTGCATCTGGCGCTTCAGGAGCTCATCTCCCGCGAGGTGCCGGCGGCCAAGGAGGTCGCGCTTACCGTTGGCAAGTTCGCCGGCGGTCAGGCCGCAAATGTCATCCCCGACACTTGTGTGCTCGAGGGAACGCTGCGTGGCTTCGACGTCAAGCTCATGGAGCACCTCAAGACCCGCATCGCGGAGGTCGTCAAAGGCGTTGCCACGACCTATCGTACGCCGGCGACTATCGAGACGCTCTCGGATGTTCCACCGCTGGTACTCGATGACAATATGACCCAGGCTTCACTTGGCTATGTGGGTGCGACACTGCCCAAGGCCACCTTCCTGCCGCTGTTCCACGCCATGGCGAGTGAGGACTTCGCGTTGATCTCGAGTGAGATCCCGAGTGCGTACTTTACCGTGGGCGCTGCCGTGACTGATACGGACGAGCATTTTGCTCAGCATCATCCCAAGGCACGTTTTAGCGATGCCGAGCTTCCCCTTGGCGCCGCGGCTTATGCGGCAGTCGCTTTGGGCTACATCGCCGACCACCGGTAGCACCCAATCTTGCTACTCGTTTGTTTAAAAAGGAGCAGTATGTCCCAGCAGCGTAAGTTCTTCCCCGGCTGGCTCGTGGTGGCTTCCGGCTTTGTCATCATGGCCACGTGCTACACGATTTTCGTTAACTGCATGAGCCTGTTTCAGCCGCTCGTCGTCAGCGACCTGGGCATCACGCTTGCGCAGTACAACATCTCCAACGCCATCTCCACCGTGGTGAGCGTTATCGGCTCACTTGTGATCGGTCATGTTGCCGATAAAGTAAGCGGTCGCGTTTTGGGCTCCCTCACTGTAATCGCCACCTCTGCCGTTCTTGCCGGCATGAGCCTTGTCGGTGAACTGTGGCAGGTCTACGTGCTCTTTTCTGTTTGCCCCGTTCTGTTTGTGGCCGCCCTGGAAGCCGAATAGATGCTCGTACCATCATTCGGTTTCCAAGGCGGTTACGGGCCTACGAAATGATCCGCTTTCCTCCGTCCCCAACAGATCACGTGATCCGAAGGGGACGGAGGAAAGCGGATCGCAAACAGCGGCGGTGCGTCAGGCCGAACGAGTCCCCATACCCTCGTTCGGTCAGACGCACCGCCGCTGTTTGTGTTTGTGCCGTATAATGTCCACTACCTATGACGCGATACAAAAGAAAGGTGTTTGCCCATGCAGGCACAGAAGGCGGAGGGAACCCGCGACCTTATCGGCGCCGAGATGCGCGCCTGGCAAAAGATGCAGCAGATTGCTGCCGGCGTGTTCGAGCCGTTTGGCTTTAAGCCCATTGAGACGCCCGCGATCGAGCAGGTTGACGTGTTTGTCCACGGTATCGGCCAGTCGACCGACGTCGTGCGCAAGGAGATGTTCCGCGTGTTTAGCGGCGCCAACCTGGAGCGCGTCTTTACCGAGGGCACCGACACCAAGCTTAAGCCCAAGCAGCGCCTGGCCCTTCGTCCCGAGGGCACGGCCGGTGTGGTGCGCGCCGTCGTGGAGAACAACCTAGTGCCCCAGGGCTCCACGCCGTTTAAGGCGTACTATGCCGAGGCCATGTTCCGTGGCGAGCGTCCCCAGAAGGGTCGCCTGCGCCAGTTTCACCAGGTGGGCATCGAGTGGCTCGGCGCTCCCGATCCGGCGGCAGACGCCGAGTGCATCATCATGCTCATGGAGTTCTACAAGCGCCTGGGCTTCGATCTTTCCAAGCTCCGTCTGCTCATTAACTCGATGGGCGATGCGCAGTGCCGTCCGGCCTATCGCGAGCAGGTTAAGCAGTTCATTCTCGACCACGCCGACGAGATGTGCGACGAGTGCCGCGAGCGCGCCGAGCTCAACCCGCTGCGCGCCTTCGACTGCAAGAACGACCATTGCCGCGAGATCATGGCCAACGCTCCGCTGATGGGCGACAACCTGTGCGACGAGTGCCGCGAGCACTACGAGCAAGTCAAGCGCTATCTGGATGCCGCCGGTATCGAGTATGTCGAGGATCCCACCTTGGTGCGCGGCCTGGACTACTACACCCGTACTGTCTTTGAGGTCGAGGCCCCTGGCGCCGGCGTCGGCTCCATCGGCGGCGGCGGCCGCTACGACGGCCTGGTCGAGCTCGAGGGTGGCAAGCCCACGGCAGGCGTCGGCTTTGCCGTCGGTTTTGAGCGCGCCCTGCTGGCCCTGCAGGCCTTTGGCAGCGATCTGGGTGCCGAGGAGGCCCCGTGCGTCTATGTCGCCAACGCAGGCAAGGAGCTGCGCCAGAACGTCTTTGCCATTACGCAGGAGCTTCGCGCCGCAGGTATCGTGACCGAGGCCGACTATCAGGGTCGTTCGCTCAAGGCCCAGTTTAAGCAAGCCGATAAGGTAGGCGCCAAGCTCATCTTGGTCCTGGGTGGCGACGAGCTTGCCGCCGGCAAGGTCAAAGTGCGCGACATGCAGAGCCATGACGAGGTGCTCGCCGATCTGGACAACGTCGTCGAGGCGGTTCGCGAGCGCCTGTAGCGCATCTTTTTGAGCTTCGGGCCTGCTAACGTGCCCTGCTCATGGAGAGCGATTGTTACGGGGGTGTTTCGCTTTTATGCGGAATGCCCCCGTTTACGTATGCCGCCCACCGAGAAATACGACCATTTAGGGCAAAAACCTTTGCAATGCAGAAAATACTGGTTGATTTTCAATCTCAGCGCAACAGCCTGAACGGGCCCC
>NZ_QRVG01000029.1 GCF_003459245.1 Collinsella sp. AF23-2 | reverse complement strand
GATGAATGTGGGAGG
Source organism: Collinsella sp. AF23-2 (assembly GCF_003459245.1). Taxonomy (GTDB): domain Bacteria; phylum Actinomycetota; class Coriobacteriia; order Coriobacteriales; family Coriobacteriaceae; genus Collinsella. Next base: position 23,968 of record NZ_QRVG01000029.1, on the reverse strand, counting down.
TGTTCGAATGAAGTCGATAATCAAGGACGCGCACGAATTTAAAATCGGGGGCAAAAAGTTCTTGGAAAACCTCGCGCGGCTATGTTAGTATCTCTTTTGCCGAAAGGCGACGGGCGATTGGCTCAGGGGTAGAGCATATCCTTCACACGGATGGGGTCACAAGTTCGAATCTTGTATCGCCCACCATCAAAAGCGCAGGTCAGAGGTGTTAAGCTTCTGGCCTTTTTCTTTTTGACACTAAAATCGAAGCGAAGTCACTTAAGGCGTTATATGTTACGCAATTCACCTTAGGTGTCGTCATTGCGCGTTTTGCAAAATGCGTCTGTGTTCATTCATTGAATTCCCTGCGTAATCTATGTGCAATTGTGGAGACAGAGACCACTGGCTCACAGCTTGTACCAGCGCGTTCATGCCTATGGCGGCTTTTCAACGGATTGCGTCAAGCTTTTGGTCAGTGTTTGGTCAGCTTCCCGTACTTACCCGCATGATGTGCCAGTAGATAATCGACCTTACCCGCAATCCGCACGGCCCGAGGCCGTAAACCAGGGGAGGCGCAAATGGACGAAATCGTCTGCGCAAATACTGCATTCCGCTATTGGCGCTGCCCACCGCAGGTGCGCGACCTCTACCCGCGCTTACCTAGCTCCGAAGATGGCTGGCGAGCTCTATCCCATGCCCCTTTTGTAACCGAAGTTCTCAAGACGCCAGTCATCACAGCAGCATCAACACGAAGCAACCTGCATTCCAAGACAAGACGGACCATCCGATGGAACAACGCCTATACGGAGAAGGTTTCCATCGACACGGGCATGGGCTTTAGCGTCACAGACCCTCTTAATACGCTATTCACCATGACTCGAAGCGTTTCTTCATGCGATCTGGTTCTGGCTATGTACGAATTTTGCGGATGGTTCTCGGTTTTTAAACCATCGCCCGCGGTTGACATGGCACTTGAGCGGGCAAAATCAGAAGAAGAGCAGTACACCACAGAAAGTCTGTTTGAACTAGACGAAAACCAAGACGAGGCCCCATGGAAGCGAGTCTATGCTCGGGTGCACCAGAAGGACAGCGAGCATGATCAAAGGAGGCAGCGGGATGACGGATTCGGAAATAAAACTAACGGAAAGGGCACATCGCTTTGGATGAGAAAGCCTCTTATTGAAATAGAAGAATTACATAGATTTGCGGCGAAGGTTAAGGGCGAGATGTGGGGAAAGCAATTCTGCGAAGCCGCACAGCAGGTAATGGGTATTGCTGCATCCCCGCTAGAAGTTGCTGGAATCATGTTGCTGAGTCAACCGAGGCGTGCCGGCGGAGCGGAGTTTAAAAACATATTCGTCAACGACCTAACACCGCTGTCGAATTCAGCTCGGAAAATCGCAGGTCAGAAAATCTGTTACGGCGATATCGTCATCGTAAACCCAATAACAATGAAGGCCGTGATTATCGAACTTCAAGGTGAGGTTATTCATGGATCGGGCGCTGTGCTTGACCACGATGCCACCCGAATGACAGCATTGCAAAGCATGGGATACGACGTATTTCTTGTAACCCATGACATGCTCAATGATCACGATCAGCTTGATGCCATCATTCACAGTGTGTGTGAGCGATTGGAGTTGTGCTACAAACCAAAAACCGAGGCGATGAGATGCGCTGAGACCAGATTGCGGGCCAACGTTCTGTGCAATTGGCTTGGTATTGGTAAGAAATAATTTCAATGTGAGCAATTTTAATACTTTATATGCTGTTAGTAATTAAGTGCCATTTTAAAACCATGCCGGTTTACTACGTTGGATTGAGTGTGGCTGAGCACACCGAATTCGCCGCTCGTAAAACCGCAGGTAGATCGCCTGCCCGTTATGCGAAAGTAAGCGTGAGGTCGGAAATCCGGGAATCAGCGTAGTAAACCGGTCTGTTTATTAAGCAACCAGATGGATCGGGCATCGTGGGTCCTTTCGGCCCCACACCCGTTCCACGCGCCGCAAAATTGTTCAAAATTGTCCTTGCATCGTGGTCCGAGTTCCCGTATAGTACTCCTTCGCACGGGGGCGTAGCTCAGCTGGGAGAGCGCTTGACTGGCAGTCAAGAGGTCAGGGGTTCGATCCCCCTCGTCTCCACCCGAGCATTGAACTAGGCTCCAACGCAAGTTGGGGCCTATTTTCATATTAATCGATTTACACATCTGTTGGCTGGGCAGCATCTTGGCTACATATCCATTGTTAATCATGAATATGAATGTTAATAACTTTACGTCTGTGGATGGCAAAGCTAGTCCGCAGCACCAATAACAAAGAGGCCAGGCGTAACGCCCGGCCTTAAAACTCTCTGGTGGGCCCTCCGGGATTCGAACCCAGAACCCAGGGATTATGAGTCCCCTGCGCTAACCGTTGCGCCAAGAGCCCTTATGAACAGTGAACGCAATTCTAACAAAGGCAACTCAGACCTAATTTCTTCGCTTCACGACGTGAAATACTACCATGCACGAGCAAGTCGCACAACGCAAGATCAAGCCCGATGCTAATCAACAGCAATTCTAGGCGCGTCGCAGAAAAGACGCGATCTAAAAAATTTAAGGCCTTTAATTCAGGGCTCCAACACACTTTTGCGTGAAATCAACCTGATGCCATTTCAAAACCATGCCGGTTTACTACGACGAATCGGCGACCCCCGAGCACCGTGTGTTCTCCGTTTGCAAAACCGCAGGTAGGTAGCCCGCCGGTTGCACGAAAAGGCGTGCGTGGTTGGACATTCCTGATTTATCGTAGTAAACCGGCATGGTTCTGAGGCGCTGGGGAGGGGCGCTTCGCAATCGGACCCGATAATGGGACTGGCGGCGCACGGAAAACCCTGTTGAACGGGGCGCGTCGTGTTCCACGCGCCAAGTCGGCCGGCGTACGGGCTGTGCGGGGGCCAGGCGCCCCGCGGGCTGGCGCGGTCCCGTGCGCGCCGACACTCGCGAAAATTTTTCCAAAAATGTCCTTGCATCGTGGTCCGAGTTCCCGTATAGTACTTCTTCGCACGGGGGCGTAGCTCAGCTGGGAGAGCGCTTGACTGGCAGTCAAGAGGTCAGGGGTTCGATCCCCCTCGTCTCCACCCGAGCATTGAATGAGGCTCCAACGCAAGTTGGGGCCTTTTTTCATATAGGCACACAAGGTCAAAGGCGGCAGCATGATCCTCCTGGTCGACAAGATCGAAAAAAGCTTCGGCGCACGCGTCCTCTTTAGCGGCGCGTCCTTCCAGATCAACCCCGGCGAGCGCTTCGCGCTTGTGGGACCCAACGGCGCCGGCAAAACCACCATGCTCAAAATCATCATGGGCATCGACAGTCCCGACTCCGGCCAGGTCCAGTACGCCAAGGACTGCCAGGTAGGCTACCTAGAGCAGGAAACCAACCTGGAGCAAAAGGACACCACCATCCTCGCCGAGGTCATGGCCGCCGCCAAGGAAATCCGCCGCATGGGCGAGCGTGCCAACGAGCTGCAGGCCCAGATCACCGAGCTCTCCGAGCAGGGCATGGACGTCGACGCGCTCCTTAACGAGTACGGCCAGGTCCAGGACCGCTTTGAGCACCTGGGCGGCTACGAGCTCGAGAGCAACGCCCGCAAAATCCTGTCCGGCCTGGGCTTCAAAGTCACCGACTTTGAACGCCCGTGCTCCGAGTTCTCCGGCGGCTGGCAGATGCGTATTGCGCTGGCAAAGCTCTTCCTGCGCCATCCCGACCTGCTGCTTCTGGACGAGCCCACTAACCACCTGGACCTCGAAAGCGTCCAGTGGCTGCGCGGCTTTATAGCCAACTATGACGGCGCCGTCCTCATCGTCAGCCACGACCGCGCCTTCATGGACGCTTGCGTCGACCACGTCGCCGCACTCGAAAATCGTCGCGTGACCACTTACACCGGCAACTACAGCAGCTACCTCAAGCAGCGCGAGGACAACCTTGAGCAGATGCGCGCCAAGCGCGCCGCCCAGGAGCGCGACATCGCCCACATGCAGGTCTTCGTCGACAAGTTCCGCTACAAGCCCACCAAGGCAGCCCAGGCCCAGGAGCGCATCCGCAAGATCGAGCAGATCAAAAAGGAGCTTGTCATCCTACCCGAGGGCCACAAGCACATCGACTTTAAGTTCCCTGACCCACCGCGCTCCGGCGATATGGTCGTGGGCCTGGAGGGCGTCTCCAAGTCCTACGGCAACAAACACATCTACAGCGATATCGACCTCAAGCTCTACCGCGGCGAGCACGTGGCGCTCGTCGGCCCCAACGGGGCCGGCAAGTCCACGCTCATGAAGATCATCGCCGGACTGGAGCCGCCCACCACCGGCACCCGCGACCTGGGCACCAACGTGGGCGTGGCCTATTACGCCCAGCACGCGCTCGAGGGCATGACCGAGTCCAACACCGTCCTGCAAGAGATCGACACCGTCACGCCCAAGTGGACCGTGCCACAGCAGCGCAGCCTACTGGGCGCCTTCCTGTTTAGCGACAACGATTCCATCGAGAAGCAGGTTCGCGTCCTCTCCGGCGGCGAAAAAGCGCGTCTGGCCCTGGCCAAGATGCTCGTGGCCCCCGAGGCGCTCCTGTGCCTGGACGAGCCCACCAACCACCTAGACATCGACTCGGTGGACATGCTCGAGAACGCCCTGCAAAATTTCCCCGGCACCATCGTGCTGATCAGCCACGACGAGCACCTGGTGCGCGCCGTGGCCAACCGCATCATCGACATTCGCGACGGCAAGGTCACGGTCTACGACGGCGACTACGACTACTACCTCTACAAGCGTGAGGACCTCGCGGCCCGCGCCGCCGCCGAGGCGTCCACGGAGAGCGCGCCGGCCACGACCAAGTCCACCAAGGCCAGCGCTGCCCAGGCCGACACCCCCGTCGCCGCCCCCAAGCCTGCCGAGGGCAAAAAGACCAAGGAGCAAAAGCGCGCCGAGGCCCAAGCCCGCGCTGCGCTCAACAAAAAGCTCAAGGGCGTGCGTAACCAGCTCAAGAAGATCGAGACGGAGCTCGACAAAAAGCGCGCCCGCTATGACGAGCTTATGGAATTGATGGCGAGCGAAGAACTTTATGCCGATCAGGATAAGTTCAACGCCGCGCTGGGGGAATATAACGGCCTTAAGCAAGAGCTACCCAAGCTCGAGGACGAATGGCTGGAGCTTTCCGCCCAGATCGAAGAGGAGACCGCGCGTGAACTCTCGTAAGGCCGCTGCCGTGGCGATGAGCATCATCGCCATCGCCTGTCGCATCTGCGGCATCTTTATGAGCGCGATGACCGTGCTGCTGTGCTTTAGCGGCCTCACCGCCAAGCTGCAGATCGTCGGCTTTGTCGTCGAGCTTTCGCGCGCCCTGCCGAGCGCCATCGCCGGCTACGGCGTCATCACGTCGCCCTTTGGCGGTGTGTTCCGCTTGGATTACGCCATCGTCGCCGTGATCCTGTTTGTGATCGACTACCTGCTCACGCGCGCCTCGCGTCGCGTCCGCTAGAGGAGCGCCATGTCCAGCAGCTACATCATGAACCTGCTCGCCAGCGCCGTCGCCGTCATCGTGGGCATCGTGATCCACGAGAGCGCACACGCCGCCGCGGCCTGGGCGCTCGGCGACAAGACGGCCCGTTCGCGCGGCCGCGTGTCGCTCAACCCGCTTAACCATATCGACCCGTTTGGCACCATCATCCTGCCGCTGCTCATGCTCGCGGCCGGCGGTCCCGTGTTCGCCTTCGCCAAGCCCGTGCCGGTCTACCTCAACAACCTCAAGCACCCCAAGCGTGACGAGGTCCTGGTGAGTGCGGCCGGCCCCGCATCGAACATCGCACTCGCGTGCCTCGCGGCCGCCCTCATGCACGCAACGTACGGCAACCTCTACACCAGCATGTCCTTTGCCGTAGCATCACAGATCATGAACTTCGGCGCCACGTTCATCGTGGTCAACCTGTCACTCGCGTTCTTCAATCTCATCCCGATCCCGCCGCTCGACGGCTCGTCGATCATCGTGCCGCTCCTCAAAGGCAAGGCGCTCGCCAGCTACTACCGCCTGCAGCAATACGCCATGCCCATCCTCATCTTGGTGTTGTACCTGCTGCCCATGTGGACCGGCATCGACGTGATCGGCCGGTATTTCGACGTTACCGTGTATCCGCTGGCAGAGCAGCTGCTCACCTTCGCAATCGCCGGTATCTAGGGTAAACTTACAAATCGACCGTGCAAATCGGTCGCAACATGCACCCAAACCGCGCCGCGAAGGCGCCGTCAAAGGAGGTCGAAGATGTCGTATCGCGTGTCGACGCAGGTCTACAGCGGACCGTTCGACCTGCTGCTGCAGCTGGTTACCCGCCAAAAAGTCGATATCGGCGCTATCTCGATCAGCGAGGTGGCCGAGCAGTACCTTGCCGAGGCCGAGCGCATCGAGGCGCTGGACCTGGACGTGGCGAGCGATTTTTTGCTGGTCGCAGCAACCCTTTTGGACATCAAGGCCGCCTCGTTGGTGCCGCAAGAGGCCCCGCGCAAAGCCGATGACGATGACGAGATCGACGATGACCTCGAAGAACTTAGCGCGCTCGACGGGGACGCCCTACGCGAGGTCCTGATCCAGCGCCTGATTGCCTACAAGCAGTTTAAAGGCGCGGCGGCAGCCCTTGGCGCGCGGATGCAGGCCGAGAGCCGCATGCATCCGCGCGTGGCCGGCCCCGACCCCGAATTCCTTGGCCTTATGCCCGACTACCTGGCCGGCATTACCCTGCGCGGCCTCGCCGTCATCTGCGCCGACCTGGACGGCAAGCGCCAGACTTTCCTGCTGGAAGCCGAGCACGTGGCACCGCATCGCGTGCCGCTCGACCTGACGGTGGCCTCGGTCGATCGCTTTACCATGGCTCACCAAACCTGCACCTTCCGCGAGCTGTTGGACGGCGATGCCACCACCGAACAGCTTGTCGTCACCTTCCTGGCCATGCTCGAGCTCGCCAAGCGCGGCTCGCTTACCCTGAGCCAGGACGAAATCTTTGGAACCATTCAAATCAATCGCGTCGAGGGCGCCGAGGCATACGTGCCCGGCGAGGGCCCCGAGCTCACCGAATAGGAGCGGCAACCATGTCAACCCTTTCCACGCTGGAGGCAAACAGCCTCAAAGGCGCCTTGGAGGCGCTGCTGCTGGTGTCGAGCGACCCCGTGAGTGCGCCCGCGCTGGCAAGTGCACTGGATATCGCCCCGGGCGAGTGCGCATCGCTGCTCGCCGAGCTCAAAGTTGAGTACGAGGAGGCTAACCGCGGTTTTCAGCTGCGCGAGGTCGCCGGTGGTTGGCGCTTGTTTACGCACCCCGCCTACCACGATGTGGTAGAGGCCTATGTGCTGAGCTGGGACACGCAAAAGCTGTCGCAGGCGGCGCTCGAGACCTTGGCCGTTATCGCCTACCACCAGCCAGTCACGCGCGAGGTGGTCAAGGGCATCCGCGGCGTCAACTCCGACGGCGTCATTGCGTCGCTCGTGGACAAGGGCCTGGTGCGCGAGCTCGGCCGCGACCCCGAGCGCGGTCAGGCCATCATCTACGGCACGACCAACGCCTTCTTGGAAAAGTTCGGTCTGCGCTCCACCCGCGACCTGCCCGATCTGGAGCAGTTTGCCCCCGACGAGCAGTCGCGCCGGTTTATCCGCGAGCGCCTGAGCGGTCGTAGCATTCAGTCCACGCTCGAGGAGCAGGCCGATGACCTGGACGAAGAGCGCGAACTGCTCGATACCGATGTTGAAGATGTTGAGGCAGTCGAGGACTTGGAAACCCTGGTCGTCGACGAGACCTCGGAGGATTTACATGACGAGGACTAACGAAGTAGGGGAGACGCGTGCCATGGGCAACGCAGTACCCGCAACCGACGCCCAGCCCGTCTACCCGCATACCATGCGCCTGCAGCGCTTTTTGGCGCGCGCGGGCGTGGCGAGCCGCCGCGGATCGGAGGACCTGATGACCGCCGGCCGCGTGACCGTCAACGGCCAGATCGCGACCGAACTGGGCACCAAGGTCGACGTCGACCACGACCATATCGAGGTCGACGGCATGCCCGTCAAGCTCAACCAGGGCTCCGTGTACCTGATGCTCTACAAGCCGACCGGCTACCTCACCACCATGAGCGATCCGCAGGAGCGCCCTTGCGTGGCCGACCTGGTCCCGCGCGACCGCTTTCCGGGCCTGTTCCCTGTGGGCCGCCTGGACCGCGACACCACGGGCCTTTTGCTCTTTACCACCGACGGCGACCTGTCGCAGGATCTGCTGCACCCCAGCAAGCATGTTTACAAGACCTACCAGGCGCTCGTGGACGGCAACCTGACCGATCGCGACTTAGAACCACTCCGCCGCGGCATCGAGCTCGATGACGGCCTGTGCCAGCCGGCGATCTGCCGCGTCATTAACGCGCGCGAGGCCGAGGCCGTAGCTCCGCAAGGCGTTAAGCCCGGCACCACCGCCGTGGAGGTCATCATCCGCGAAGGCCGCAAGAACCAGGTCAAGCGCATGCTGAGCAAGATTCACCACCCGGTGATCCGCCTGCACCGCTGCAACTTTGCCGGCCTGGAGCTCAAGGATGTGGCCAAGGGCTCGTGGCGCGAGCTCACCGACCGCGAGGTGCAGATCCTCAAAGACGGCGGTATCCCGCCCAAGCAGGCCAGCTCCAAGCGCAGCGCCGCGCCGGCGACCAACACCGCGAGTCGCACGCGTCACCACGGTAGCCACGGCTCCGCGCCCAAGCGCAACACCTACCGCGAGCGCTACACGAGCTAGGCAATCGCAAAGCCCCAGCGCCCGCGTCCCATACCAGCACGTCAACCACCGAAAGGAAGCATTGCATGATCGTCGCCATCGACGGCCCCGCCGGTTCCGGCAAGTCCACCATCGCCAAGGAGATTGCCCGCCAGCTGGGCTTTAACAAGCTCGACACGGGCGCCATGTATCGCGCCGTCACCTTCGCCGCGCTCGACCGCGGCATCGACCTGGACGACGAGGCGGCCATTGACACCCTCGCCGAGCAAATCGAGATCCGCTTTACCAACGGCACCGGCGAGGACACGCGCCTGACCATCGACGGCAAGGACGCATCGGCCGCCATTCGCACCCCGCAGGTCGACGCCAACGTGTCCAAGGTCTCGGCCTACCCGGGCGTGCGCGCCGCCATGCTCATCCACCAGCGCCGCGCCGCCGAGGACCGCGATATCGTCGCCGAGGGTCGCGACATCGGAACCGTCGTGTTCCCCAACGCACAGGTCAAGGTCTTCCTGACCGCCGACCCGCGCGAGCGTGCCCGTCGCCGTGTGCTGCAGCGCCACCAAAACGACGCCCAGCCGCTCACCGAAGAGCAGCTTGAGGCCGAGGTCGACGAGACCCTCGACGCCCTCAAGCAGCGCGATAAGCTCGACAGCAGCCGCGAGGTCGCGCCGCTCGTTCCCGCCGAGGACGCGGTACATGTCGACTCCACCGCCCACACCATCGACGAGGTCGTCTCGATCATCGAGGACCTCATCAACCAAAGGAGGTAGCCCATGCGCCTGTTTAAGCAGACGCCCGAGGATTACTACAACGCCCCCTACGCCGAGTTCCCGGCGCTCATCCGCGGCACCGTCGCCGTGGTCATGGGCATCCTGTGGGTCTTCTCCAAGCTCATGTGGCGTTGGAAGGTCGAGGACAGCGACCTGCTGTTTGAGCGCCAGGAAGGCCGCGGCAGCGTGGTCATCTGCAACCACACATCGATGGCCGAGCTCCTAGCTGTGGAGACGGCGCTGTTCTTTGGCGGCCGCCGCATTCGCCCCATTTTTAAGTCCGAGTTTGCGAAGAGCAAGATCGTGCGCTGGGCCTTTAGCCGCGTGGGCGGCATTCCCGTCGAGCGCGGCACCGCCGACATGAAGTGCCTGCGTGCCGCCCAGCATGCGCTGCAGCGCGGTGAGGACGTCCTGATCTTCCCCGAGGGTACGCGCATCCGCTCGCGCGAGATCAAGCCCGAAGTCCACGGCGGCTTTGCGCTCATCGCCCAGATGGGTAAGGCACCCGTCAACCCGCTCGCCATCTGCGGCTGGTCCGATATTACGCCTGCGGGCAAAAAGATCATGCGCCCCAAAAAGTGCTGGATCCGCGCCGGCAAGTTAATTTCGCTTTCCGACGCGCCTGTCGAGCTCAAGCGCAAGGAGCGCCTAGCCTGGTTTGAGTCCGAAGCCATGAGTCGCGTCTACGCCATGCGTGATGACCTGTGCGCCGAGCACCCGGGCAGGTTCTAGCCATGGACGAGGAAGTCATGAACACCGCCGAGGCTGTGCCCGGCAAGGCAGACGCCCCCACTATCGAAATCGCTGCCCACGCCGGCACCTGCTACGGCGTACAGCGTGCGCTCGATATGGCGCTGGCCGCTGCGCCGCAGGCAGGGGAGTGCACTCAGGTCCATACCTTGGGTCCGCTCATCCATAACCCGATCGTGGTACGCGAGCTCGCCGAGGCAGGCGTCGGTCTGGCCGACACCTTGGACGACGCCACGTCGGGCACTGTGATCATCCGCGCCCACGGCGTGGTGCCGCAGGTCATTGATGCCGCTCGCGAGCGTGGCCTTAACGTCGTCGACGCCACCTGCCCCTACGTGAAGAAGGTCCACGTGGCGGCCGAGCGCCTGGTGCGCGAGGGCTACCGCGTGATCGTCGTGGGCGAGCCGGGCCACCCCGAAGTCGAGGGCATCCTGGGCCACGCCGGCGATGACGCGCAGGTCGTGAGCTGCGCTGCCGATGCGGACGCGCTGTCGCTCAAGGGTAAAGTGGGCTTGGTTGTGCAGACCACCCAGACTGCGCAGAACTTGGCCGAGGTCGTGGCTGCTATCACCCCGCGCGTGCAGGAGCTGCGCGTGATCAACACCATCTGCGCCGCCACGAGTGAGCGTCAACAGGCAGCAGCCACACTTGCCAACCGCTGCGACTGCATGGTCATCGTGGGCGGCAAGAACTCGGGCAACACCCGCCGCCTGGCGCAGATTTGCGCAGACGCCTGCGAGCGCACGTATCACATCGAGAAAGCTTCTGAGCTCCAAGCCGCGTGGTTTACCGACGCTCACCACATCGGCATCACCGCCGGAGCCTCCACCCCGCAAGAACACATCGAGCGCGCCGTCGAGCGCATCAAGGAGCTTTGCCGCTAACCATGGACCAGACCGTACCCGCATACGCCGCCGAGGTGGCCGATTACGGGCGCAGCCGCGACCCCGAGCCGGGTGAGGGCGCGCTCGTAAAGAACGTGCGTCCCGAATCGCCCGCGTGGGATGTGGGTATCGAGCCGGGCATGCGCGTGCTCACGGTCAACGGTGAGGCGCTCACCGACATGATCGTGTGGCTCTGGGAGGCCGACGATGATACCGTCGACCTCGAGGTTTTCGACCCGCGCGACGGCACCGTCACCCCCGTCGAGCTCGACCGCTTTCCCGGCGAGGATTGGGGTTTGGAGTTCGATGGCCCCATCTTCGACGGCATGCGTACCTGCGTCAACGCCTGCGTGTTCTGCTTTATGACCATGCTCCCCAAGGGCGGCCGCTCCACGCTCTATATTCGCGACGACGACTATCGCCTAAGCTTTTTGCAAGGCAACTTTGTCACGCTTACGAACCTCACCGACGAGGACGTGCAAAACGTCATCCAGCGCAACATGAGTCCCATGAACGTGTCGGTCCACGCTGTGAGCCCCGACGTCCGCCGTCGTATGATGGGCCGTAACGCCCAGCGAGGCATGGACGTACTCGAGACCATCATGGCCGCCGGCATCGAGATTCACGCGCAGATCGTGTTGTGCCCCGGCATGAACGACGGCGAGGAGCTGGAAAAGACCCTGCGCTTTTGCGAGGAGCACGAGCAAATCACAAGCCTGGGCATTGTGCCGCTCGGTTTTACCAAACACCAAAACCGCTTTAGCTGGTCATACAGCGACAAGCCTGAACTGGCGCGCGAGACCATTGCCATGATCCGACCGTTCCAGGACCGCGCCTATGAGCGCTTTGGCCGCCACACCTTCCAGATGAGCGACGAGTTCTATCTGGACGCCGGCATCGATCCTCCAGAGGCAGACTTTTACGACGGTTACCCGCAGTACTACGACGGCATCGGCATGATCCGCTCGTATCTAGACGAGACCGACGACGTGCTTGCCGCCTATACCGAGCGTCTGGCCCGCGTCCGCGAGGCCATCGCCGCCCGCAGCCAGCATCTGCTGTGCCTCTCGGGCGCCAGCGCACGCGACACGGTGGCCCGCTTTGTGGAGTCGCCCCAGGGACTCGCCGGCACTGTCACGGCCATCAAGAACCGCTACTTTGGCGGCAACGTGGACGTGACCGGCCTCATCGTCGCGTGTGACATCTTGGAGCAGCTGCCCCAAGATCTGTCGGGGGTTATGCTCTTTGTGCCTAAGCTCATGTTCAACGCTGACGGCATGACGCTTGACGAGTATCATCGTGACGATTTACTCGCAAGCCTTACCAGTCGCGGCGCCGAGGTTCATGTGGTGTCAACCATGCCGCATGAGCTGCTCGATACCCTGGAGCATATCCTTGGCATTGTGCCTGCCGACTCTAACACTTCCACTGAACCTACCCATTAAAGGAGAGCAGATGAAACCTATCGTCGCCGTCGTCGGACGCCCCAACGTGGGCAAATCCACGCTCGTTAACCGCCTGGCCCAGACCTCGGACGCCGTCGTCCACGAGTCTCGCGGCGTCACGCGCGACCGCTCGTATCACACGGCCGATTGGAACGGCCGCGAGTTCACCATCGTCGACACGGGCGGTATCGAGCCGCTCAAGAGCGACGACGTCTTTGCCACGTCCATCCGCGACCAGGCGCTCGCCGCCGCCGAGGAAGCCGCAGTCATCCTGTTTGTAGTCGATGGCCGCACCGGCGTCACCGAAGAGGACGAGTCGGTCGCCCGCATGCTCAAGCGCTGCGACAAGCCGGTCTTTCTGCTGGTGAACAAGCTCGACAACCCCGATCGCGAAAACGACAGCATCTGGGAGTTCTATTCGCTCGGTATCGGCGAGCCCACGCCGCTCTCGGCCCTGCATGGCCATGGCACGGGCGACCTGCTCGACGATATCGTGGCCCTGCTTCCCGAGGAAGAAGACGAGGTCGCCGATGAGTTCCCCGACGCGCTGAACGTGGCCATCATCGGCCGCCCCAACGCCGGCAAGTCGTCGCTGTTCAACCGCATCCTGGGCGCCGACCGTTCTATCGTGTCCAACATTGCCGGCACGACGCGCGACGCCATCGACACTGTCGTCGAGCGTAACGGCAAGCACTACCGCATGGTCGACACCGCGGGCATTCGCAAGAAGAGCACCGTGTACGAGAACATCGAGTACTACTCCATGGTCCGCGGCCTGCGCGCCATCGACCGCGCCGACGTGGCGCTGCTCGTCGTCGACGCCTCCGTGGGCGTTACCGAGCAGGACCAGAAGGTCATGGGTCTTGCCATCGAGCGCGGCTGCGCCATCGTTGTGCTGCTCAACAAGTGGGATCTGCTCGACGACGACCGTAAGCGCGAGGCCTGCATGGAGACCATCGACCGCCGTCTGGGCGTCATGGCTCCCTGGGCCCAGTACCTGCGCATCTCTGCTCTCACCGGCCGCAGCGTCGAGAAGATCTGGGCGATGGTAGACGCCGCCGAAAAGACGCGCTCGCAGAAGATTAGCACCTCGCGCCTCAACGCGTTCCTCACCGACCTGCGCGAGTTCGGTCATACCGTGGTGGACGGCAAGCGCCGCCTGCGCATGCACTACGTGACCCAGACGGGCGTCAACCCGCCGACGTTCACGTTCTTCGTCAACCACAGTGACCTGGTCAACGACACCTACCAGCGCTACGTGGAGAACCGCATGCGCTCGACCTTCGACTTTGCCGGCACGCCCATTCGACTCTTCTTTAGGAAGAAGGAGCAAAAGGATGCATAATCCGATTCTGCTGACCGCCATCTGCGCCGTGGTCTCGTTCTTTATCGGAGCGATTCCGTTTGGCCTGATCTTGGGCCGCGTGTTTAACCACACCGACATTCGCAAGGCGGGCTCCGGTAACATCGGCACCACCAACGCCCTGCGCGTAGCCGGCCCCAAGGTGGCCGCGCTCACGCTGCTGCTCGACTGCCTTAAGGGCGCCATCTGCGTTGTCATCGCCCGTCCGTTCATCGCGAGCGTGGGCTATGGATTTCCGCCGAACATCATGGCGCCCGGAGCCCCCGGCGACTGGATGCTCGGTGTCATTTGCCTGGCAGCCGTGTGGGGCCATATCTTCTCGCCCTATCTCAACTTCCACGGCGGCAAGGGTATCGCAGTTGGTCTGGGTGTCATCCTCGCCTGGTACTGGCCTATTGGCCTGTCGCTGCTGGGCATGTTTATCGTAGCCGTCGCCATCACCAAGTATGTGTCAGTGGGTTCGCTTGCCGCGGCCATCGGACTTCCTATCGCTGCTTGCGCGGTCTTTCCGTACAGCAGCCTGGGCCTCAAGTTCTGCATGGCGATGATCGGCATCACCGTGGTGTGGGCCCATCGCTCGAATATCCAAAAGCTCATGGCCGGTAAGGAGTCCAAGCTCTCGTTTACCAAGCGCGTCACCGAGCCCGACGATAAGTAGGAGAGAGTCATGAATGTTGCGCTGATTGGCTCCGGCTCCTGGGGAACCGCCGTCGCCGGCCTCGCCGCCGAGCGAGCCGAGCGCGTGACCATGTGGGCCCATAGCGAGCAGACGGCCACCGGCATCAATGCCGAGCACCGCAATCCCCGGTATCTGGTGGACTACGAGCTGCCCGGCAACGTTGTCGCCGCCACGGACCTGTCGCAGGCGCTCGACGGCGCCGAGGCCATCATCTTTGCCGTGCCCTCCACGCACCTGCGCAGCGTATGCCATCAGGCAGCACCCTTCATCGCCGCCGACACCCCGGCACTCTGCCTCACCAAGGGTATTGAGCCCGAATCCGGCCTGCTTATGAGTGAGGTAATCGCCAGTGAGATCGGCAACGAGTCGCGTGTCGCGGCGCTCTCGGGCCCCAACCATGCCGAGGAGATCTGCCGCGGCGGGCTTTCTGCCGCCGTCATCGCCAGCAATGATCCACAGGTAGGGGAGACCTTTAAGGACCTGCTCCTATCCACGGCCTTCCGCATCTACCTGTCGCAGGACATGACCGGCGTCGAGGTTTGCGGCGCCATGAAAAATGTCATCGCCATCGTGTGCGGCATTTCCGCCGGTTCTGGTGCGGGCGACAACACGCTTGCCCTTATCATGACGCGCGGCCTGGCCGAGATCAGCCGTCTGGTGCACGCCCGCGGCGGTCAAGCCATGACCTGCATGGGTCTTGCCGGCATGGGTGACCTCATTGCCACCTGCACCTCCGAGCATTCGCGCAACCGCACCTTTGGCTACGAGTTTGCCCACGGCATCTCGCTCGACGAGTACCAGGCACGTACGCATATGGTGGTCGAGGGCGCCGTCGCGGCCCGCAGCGTCAGTGAGCTTGCCCGTTCACTGGGCGTAGACATTCCGCTCACCTTTGCCGTGGAGCAAACGCTCTACAACGGTGTTACTTTGGATAGGGCGCTCGAGATTCTCACAGATCGCGTCCCTTCTCAAGAGTTCTACGGACTCACCGACTAGCGCAGAAAGGCTTCTACCATGGGTTCCATCAAAATCGCTCCGTCTGTCCTTTCGGCCGACATGGCCAACCTCAAGGGCGAACTCGACAAGATCGCCGGTGCCGACTACGTGCACTTCGACGTTATGGACGGTCACTTTACCGGCAACCTCACCTTTGGCGTTGACATCCTTAAGGCCGTCAAGCGCTCCACCGATGTACCGGTCGACGCGCACCTCATGGTGACGAACCCCGACGAGACGGTCGATTGGTACGCCGACGCCGGTGCCGACATGATCACCGTGCACTACGAGGCTTCCACGCACCTGCACCGCACGCTCACGCATCTGCAGCAGCGCGGCGTCAAGGCCGGCGTGGTGCTCAACCCCGCCACCCCCGTGTGCGTGCTCGAGAGCATCATCGACGTCGTCGATATGGTACTGCTCATGAGCGTGAACCCGGGCTTTGGCGGCCAGAGCTTTATCCCGGGCACCATCGCAAAGCTTCACGAGCTCAAGGCCATGTGCGAGCGCCACGGCGTGTCGCCCCTGATCGAGGTCGACGGCGGTATCTCTTCCAAGAACATCGCCGAGGTCGTCAAGGCCGGCGCCAACGTGCTCGTGGCCGGCTCCGCCGTATTTAAGTCCGAAGATCCCGCTGCCGAGGTTGCGCTGCTGCAGAAGCTGGGCAACGAGGCCGCACAGGAGGCATAAACCCTTATGACCGCAGGTCAAAACCGCATACCCGTGAATCTTGACTATGCCGCCTCGACGCCAATGCGCGCCGAGGCGCTCCTTGCGCAGCGCGAGTACGACGACAGCGAGCTTGCCGGCGTCAACCCCAACTCGCTGCATTCGCTCGGCCGCAAGGCTGCCGCGCGTCTGGAGGTTGCACGTCGCGAGATCGCCCGCAGCTTTGGCGCGCACGTCCGCCCGTCCGAGATTGTACTGACCAACGGCGGCACCGAAGCCAACCAGCTGGCGCTGCTCGGTCTTGCCGAGGGCGCTCGTCAGCGCGATCGCAAGCGCGGTCGCGTAATCGTTTCGGCCATCGAGCACGATTCGATTCTGGACAACCTGCCGCTGCTGCGTGCCGCCGGCTTTACCGTCGACCTGGTGCAGCCCTGCCGCGCGGGCTACGTTGAGCCTGCCACGCTTGTCGAGCTGCTAGGCGACGACGTGGCGCTCGTGAGCATTATGGTCGCCAACAACGAAACCGGCGTGGTGCAGCCCATCCGCGAGCTTGCCGCAGCTGCGCACACCGCAGGTGCCCTGTTCCACACCGATGCCATCCAGGGCTACTTGCATATTCCACTCGATGTCACCGAGCTGGGCGTCGACGCCATGTCCGTCGCAGCCCACAAGATTGGCGGTCCCGTGGCATCTGGCGCACTCTACCTTAAGAGCCGCACGCCGCTGCGCCCGCGCATCTTCGGCGGCGGACAGGAGGCCGGTCGTCGTGCCGGCACGCAAGACCTGCGCACGCAGCTCGCCTTTGCCGCTGCCGCCTCGTCTCTGACGCCCCATGTGGCTCAGGAGCGCGCGAAGCTGCAAGCCCTTTCCGACAAGCTCTACGCCACGCTTACGGCCCATCCGCGCATTCACGCCACCATGGGTGACTACGCGCAAGCCGACCGTCTGCCCGGCATGTTATCGATCTACATTGACGGCATGGACTCAGAGGAACTCATCATCAAGCTCGACGCCGCCGGCTTTGAGGTTTCGGCCGGCTCGGCGTGCTCGAGCGGCAGCATGGACCCGAGCCATGTGCTCAGCGCCATGGGCATTGGTCGCGAGCAGGCACTAGGTGCACTGCGCATTTCCTTTGACGACCGCGTGAATCCGGACGATCTGGACGAGTTTGCCCAGACGCTGCTCTCGATCGCAGGTGCCGCATGATCGTCGCCGAGCTCGAGCGCGCGCTACTGGCACGCTATCCCAAGACGGACACCGAGCCCTGGGACCACGTAGGACTCTCCGTTGGCGATCCGGCCGCGGAGATCACCGGCGTTGCCTGCGCACTCGATGCGACTGAGGCTAATGTTCGCCGCGCCCAAGAAGCAAGCGCCAACGTGCTGCTGACGCATCATCCCATATACATCAAGGCACCCGAGGCCTTTTGTCCGGCGGATGCCACACGACCCCAGTGCAGTGCGGCCCTCTACGAGGCTGCCCGCTGCGGGGTGAGCATTATCTCGCTCCACACCAACCTGGACCGCTCGCACGAAGCCCGTGTCTGCCTGAGCAAGCTGCTGGGTGCCGCACCCGTGAGCTCACTGGAGCACGTGGACGACCCCGAGGCCACCGGCCTGGGCGCACTTGCAACGCTCAACGACCCGTGCACGCTGCGCGATCTCGCCAATCGTGCCGCCACGACCTATGGCAGTGACCCGCGCGTATGGGGCGAAGCCGAGCACCCGTGCCGCACCGTTGCCATTCTGGGCGGCTCCCTCGGCGATTTTGGTGAGCTTGCCATCGCCGCAGGCGCAGATGTTATTGTGACTGGAGAAGCTGGCTACCACGTGGCGCAGGACCTTGCCTTGCGTGGCCTGGGCGTGATACTACTCGGCCACGACCGCTCCGAAGAGCCGTTCGTGGATATCTTGATGAACTCTGCAGTTGACGCCGGGGTCGACCCCCGTCATACGATTAAAATACTGAACCCTTGCCAATGGTGGACTATGACAAAAGGAGAGAACTTATGAGCGCCGGCGCTACGCTACTCAAGCTGCAACAGATCGATTTGGAGCTCGCCCGCAACAAGAGCGAACTTGCCAATATGCCGGAGCTCAAGGAGCTCGCTTCCAAACGCAAGACCTATGTGAAGCTCAAGTCCGAGATGACCAAGCTCTACGCCCAGCGCAAGGATCTGGACATTGAGCTCGACGATCTCAACACCACCGAGATTCAGACCAACAACGCCATCGAGGCTGCCAAGAAGCGTCACGTCGATGGTTCCGACTACCGCGAGGTTCAGGACCTGGAGAATGAACTCGCCACCCTGGCAAAGCGTCTGGACAAGATCGAGCACACCCGCAAGGATGTCGTCGTCGCCCATAAGGAGGCGCTCGACCGCGAGGCTCGCGCGCAGGCCATCATCGCCAAGTTCGAGGAGGGTGTGAAGGCCGATACCAAGGCCGCCCGCGCCAAGGCCGCCGACCTGCAGGCCCAGATTGACGCCGCCACCAAGGAGCGCACCGCCCTTGCCGCTACGCTGCCGACCGACGTGCTCACCGATTATGAGCGCCTGCTCAAGCAGTTCCGCGGCCTGGCCGTCGAGACCATCAAGGGCAACATCCCTACGGTCTGCCACACCGCGCTGCAAGCATCGTCCATGAGCGATCTCAACCACGACGGTAGCGAGATTACGCACTGCCCGTACTGCCACCGTCTGCTGGTGCTCCCGAGCAAGGAAGCTTAAACGATGGCGGCGCCCAACAATTCAATGCAACTTGAGGGAAAAACGATCCTGCTGGGTATTACCGGCGGGATCGCCGCCTATAAGTCGTGCAATATCGTGCGCCTGCTGCAAAAGCGCGGCGCGCGCGTCAAGGTCGTTATGAGCGAGCATGCCACCGAGTTTGTGGGGCCGCTTACCTTCCGTGCGCTCACCAACGAGCCCGTCGCCGTGGGTCTGTTCGACGACCCCTCCGACCCCATCCACCACATTTCACTCGCGCAGGAACCCGATCTGGTGATCGTGGCGCCCGCGACGGCCAATATCATCGCCAAGATGGCCAACGGCATCGCCGACGACCTCATCTCCACCACGCTACTCGCCACGCCGCGACCCGTCGTGATGGCGCCGGCCATGAACAATGGCATGTGGAAGGCGCCGGCAACCCAAACCAATATGGCCACGCTGCGCGACCGCGGGGTGCACGTGGTTGGGCCCGGTAGTGGCTACCTTGCCTGCGGCGACGTGGACACGGGCCGCATGAGCGAGCCCGAGGACATCGTCGAAGCCATCTGCGAGGTGCTCAATCCCGTGCCGCAAGACCTGACGGGCAAGCGCATCGTGATCACCGCCGGTCCTACGCACGAACCGATCGACCCCGTGCGTTTTATTGGAAACCGATCGTCGGGCAAGATGGGCATCGCCCTGGCGGGGGAGGCCGCCCGCCGTGGAGCCGCCGTCACGCTCGTGCTGGGACCGACGTCGCTCGATGTTCCCCGCGGCGTAAAGTGCGTGCGCGTGCAGACCGCCGCAGAGATGCTGCAGGCGGCGCTGAGCGCCTTCCAGACGGCCGACGCTGCCATTTGCGCGGCAGCCGTCGCCGACTACACGCCCCCGGCCCCTGCCGACCATAAGCTCAAAAAGGCCAACGAGCGCCTGGATCGCATCGAGCTCGTCGAGACCGTTGATATTTTGGCTGAGCTCTCGCGCCAAAAGGGAGAGCGGTGCGTGATTGGCTTTGCAGCCGAGACCGATAACGTTGTGGAGTACGCTGAGCGTAAATTGGCCCGCAAGGGCTGCGATGCGATCATCGCCAACGATGTCACGCGCGCCGATTCGGGCTTTGGAACTGATACCAATAAAGCTTGGATCGTGAGCACAGCAGGGACGCAGGAACTTCCCGTGCTAACAAAACCCCAGCTCGCAGATACAATTTTGGACTTGCTCAAAAATAATTAAAAAAGTTCTTGCACAAGGCCAAAGTTTCGGGTTAATATACTCCCTGTTGCGAGCGAGAGCAGAGCAACAAACAAAAGCTTCGGGACGTGGCGCAGCTTGGTAGCGCACTTGACTGGGGGTCAAGGGGTCGCTGGTTCGAATCCAGTCGTCCCGACCAGAAGTTTGCAGGTCAGGCACTTAGTGCCTGACCTTTTTTGTTTTAAGCAATTGCTTAATTTTGATTAAGCAACAGGGTGCCAAAAATCTACCTACGCGACAATCGCCTTTTGCGGTTACTTGCGCGTTTTGCAAGCTCTTGAGCCGATTTATTAACGCGATATGAATCTACATACGCGTAGCTGGTATACAGCCGAGTACAGGTTGTATTTATTGCGGCGATTTACGCAGATATAGCGACTGTAACGTACAAGCGTGTCGCTGTATTTATTCCAGTAGTTCACTTGATCGATGGACAAGTGGGCTGTTGCAACGAAACGCCAAACAGGATGGGCTCTATACGATGACGCCGCAGAGGTAATGGCGGGGGAGTGCGGCAGGCGCTCTGAGAGCCGCTGTGTGACCCCATGTCTCCTTAACTCGATAATATGTGTTTCAAGCCACGAATCGGTCGAGCAATTGCAAAAAGGAAGGCCCATGCAGGATTGCACGGGCCTTACATCAGATCAAATTTGAGCTAGAAGCACCAAGCGGGGCAGACGCAACACCATCTCGTCGCGGCCTCGGCGAGCGACATATCGCAGTCGAGGTAGACATCGAGGAAGTCGTCAGGCCCCGCACAGGGGGACCGCGATGGTGGCCACCGCGCCGCCCGAGGGGCTGTTGGCGAGCGAGACGGAGCCCCCGTGGGCGCTCGCGGCCTCGGAGGCGACGTGGAGGCCGAGCCCGTAATGGCGGCCTCCGTCGCGCGAGGAGCGAGAGGAGTCGTCTGTGAAGAGGCGCTCGCAGCCGCGTTCGAGGGCGGCGGGAGAAAAGCCCGGTCCGTCATCGGCGACCTCGATGACGAGGTATCCACCAGCGACGTCGCAGGAGACCACCACGCGCGAGCGCGCGTGCTCGGCGGCGTTGGCCACGAGGTTCGCGGCGGCTCGCGCCAGGGTGGTTCGGTCGAGTGGGGCCTCGGGCGCGCCCGCGACAGCGGGGCCCGTGGCTGCGTCGAGCGTCACGCCTCGCGCCCGGGCGATCTGGGCGGCCTCGGCGAGGACCTGTTCGCAGAGCTCGGCCGGCCGCATGGGGGCCCTCTCCGCCCCGCCGGACCCGCGCGACGCCTCGATGAGCAGGCGCACGTAGCCGTCAAGCCTTTCGACACTGCCGGCTATGTCGCGCGCGGCGGCCGCGAGGTCGGCGTCTTTCTCGTCTTCCAGCTCCTCCGCCACGAAGTCGGCGTTGGCGCGCAGCACGGTGAGCGGCGTCTTGAGGTCGTGGGCGAGCGACGCCATCTGCTCGCGCTGCCCCCGCTCCGCGGCCCAGCGGGCCTCGAGCGACTCGGCGAGGGAGGCCCGCATGGCGTCCATCGCGGCGAGGACGTCGTTCACCTCACGCACGTTGGTGCTGCCGACCGCGAAGTCGAGCTCCCCCGCGCCGACGCGCCCCGCCGCCTCCGCGAGCGGCGCCATCTTGCGCGAGATCACGCGGCTCGCACGGCGCGCCACGAGCGCGAGCGCGAGCGCGCTTCCCACAGCGGCGCCGACGAGCATGAGGTTCTGCGGGTTGGGAAGCAGGCTGGCGAGATCGCGCGAGACCCACTGCGGCAGGTACTCGCTGACGAGTGCGCAGGCCCCGCCGCCCTTGAGCGGGAACGCGGCGTAGGTGAGGCCCGAGCCCCCGCCCTCGATCTCCACTGTGCCCGGATCCGCGGCGAGTGCCGCACGGGCCATTTCCGTCGCGTCCTCGAGCCGCGTGCCATCGAGGTCTGTCATCAGCACGTATCCGTCCTTATTCAGGATGAGGTAGCGGTACGCCGTCGGCACGTCCTGCTGTCCGCAGACGCCGTCGCGTGCCAGGCCCTCCGCGACCTCGCGCAAATTGGCCGGCCCCCAGCTTGCCTCGTAGACGAAGCCCGCGTTGATCGCCGCGGAGAGCGCCATGAACGAGGCGAGCCACGCCGTGGCGACCGCCGCGAACGCGTAGGCGAAGTAGCGCGCGATGACGAAGGAGAGCGGCATGCCCCCGCGACCTCGCGCCCCGATCCTCAGAGCTGCCACTTGTACCCCATCCCCCAGACGGTCGCGATCGGATCGGCACCGGCCTCGGAGAGTTTCCTCCGGGCGCGGCTGACCTGCATGGATATGGCCGCGTCGTCGGCGTCGCTCTCCCAGCCGAGCACCGCCTCGCGGATCTGCGCGCGGCTCATGACCTGCCCGGGGTGGCGGGCGAGGTACTCGCAGATGGCGTACTCGGTAGGCGTGAGCGGCACGGCCTCGCCGCCCACGGCGAGGTCGCGCGCCCCGAGGTCGATCCGCACCTCCCCGAAGGAGAGGGCGTGCGAGCGCGGCCGGCGCTCACGGCGTAGATGGGCCGCGACCTTGGCGCGCAGTTCCGCGGCCCCGAAGGGCTTGCGGACGTAGTCGTCGGCGCCCAGGCCGTAGCCGGCCACGGCATCCTCCTCGGCCACGCGCGCGGTCAGGAAGACGATGGGCCCGTCGAAGTCCGGACGGATCTGCCGCACGAGCTCGAAGCCGTCGAGCCCCGGCATCATGACGTCGCAGAGCACGAGGTCGAAGCGCGAGAGGTCCATCCCCGGGACCGCCGTCGGGTCCGCCGCCCTGACGACCTCATGGCCGTCGCGGCCGAGGACGCGCGCGAGCGCGTCGAGGATCGCCCGTTCATCATCCACTGCCAGTATCCTCGCCATGTTGACCTCCTGAAACTCTCGTCGGAATTGTACTAGCGCCGCACTCAGCGGTCCAGAGCCCCGCGCGCAGCCTCGGGCGCCTCGGCCGCGTCGCACGCGCGGTAGCGCACGCCCGAGCCGCCGCGCGCCTCGATCTCGAGCCAGCCCTCGCCGTCCGACTCCCGCCCGAAGAAGATGAGCTGGAGCTCTCGGACATTGCCCCTGTCATCCGCCGCGTCCACCAGGTAGACGTAGTTTGCCCCCGCCCCGGTGGCGTCGGCGTAGGAGCTCAAGTGGCTGCCGGGCTCGGGCGCGGGCGCCCACATGGCGATCTCAGGGTTGGGCAGCACGCGGTCGGCGATCGAGCGCAGCGCCGACCCCCAGCCGGCGTCGAGCAGGGCATTCCCGCCCAGGACGAGCGCTGCGGAGAGGAGGACGAGCATGGCGGCGAGCGGCTTTCTACGCATCTGCCCTCCCGTCCTCGAAGCGGCAGAACCAGGCGAGAAGGACGGCGTCGGCTGCCAGGGTGAGCACGAGGCCAGCGAGCGCAGTCGTGAGGAGTGGGCCCGCCGCGCGTGCTGCGTCGATGAAGGCCTCCACCCCGAGCGACCCCAGGCGCGCGGGCCAGGCGAGCGGCACCCAGCTCAGGGGCGTCGCCAGGGCACCGGTGAGCTCGCCGGTCATGAGGCCGTGCGCAAGTCCGCCCACTGAGAAGAACGCGAGGAGCATACCCGCCGCGCCGGTGCCGATGGCGGCGTTGCGGCCGAGGCGCAGGGCCACGCCGAGCCCCAGCGCGTAGGGGGGCAGGCTGCCCAGCACGATGCCCGCCCAGGCGGCCGCAAGCGGAGCGGGCCCAAGCGGCAGGCGCCCGGCAACGGCGAGCACGGCCCCGA
>NZ_QRVG01000028.1:216-24979 GCF_003459245.1 Collinsella sp. AF23-2 | reverse complement strand
CATCGAAATTTATCGATGGCCTATTTCAGACTGTAATGGGTTGTTCGGTGACCGGGCGTTGCGGCGCATCGCCTTCTTCCGGTTGTTGCACACGGTACATGAGCTTGTAGCGATACATTTTGCGGTCGGCGTCCTTTGTCATCTGGCGACGCGTATCGCCTGCAAGCGGGTCGACGCGCGAGCAGCCAAAACTAAAGCTGGCGATCATGGGCGCCTTGCCGTCCGATGTTGCCTCGATAAGATTGGCACGCGTCCGCTCCAGGCGCTGCTCGAGCTCGGCTTCGTCTGTCGTGGGGGATATAAGTACAAATTCGTCTCCACCGATACGGAACAGCAGCTCATCGTGCTCCATTGTCTCGGTGAGTGCGCGGCAGATGCTCAGAATGTAGCGATTGCCCTCGGCGTGGCCAAACTTATCGTTGCAATGCTTAAGGCGGTCGATATCGATATAGGCGCAGGTGAAGGGGGTGCCTTTGCGCCAGAGCTGATCGACATGGCGGTCGAGTCCGCCACGGTTGCCAAGATTGGTGAGCGAGTCGATATAGGCGCCGTGCTCAAGCAGCTCGCGTTCTTGTTGCAGGATGGCGAGCGTTTTCTGCAGTTGCTCACCAATGGCACGCAACTCCGGGGGCAGCGCGGCAACATCGAGCTCGGTGGTTGAGGCCCCGTTCGCAAGTCGCTGAAGATGAGCGATGATTGATTGCTCGCCCAGGCGATACGACTCGTTCATGATGGATGACCTCCTTGGATGGAACAATGGTTTGTATCTTACTCCCAATTCGGTTTAGATTGGGGTATTAGTTAGCTCATGGGAACAAACGCTCCCTCGACGGTGGCGTTTGCGCACGAGCGTATTAGTTGCTGTCGCCACCGTCGAGCAGTGCCTCAAAATCCTCCGCCTGCATGGGACGGTAGTAGAGGAAGCCCTGAGCGTAGCGGGCGCCCATTTGGCGTAGCATGTTTGCCTGCTCATTTGTCTCGATGCCTTCGACCACAACGGGCAGATGGAGCGACTGCGCCATCTCGAGCATTGATGAAATGATTTGCACGCTGCGGCCTTGATCGCCGTCGACGGGCACAAACGTGCGGTCGAGCTTGATGACGTCGACGTTGACGTTCTTGAGCATCGCGAGCGTGGACTGGCCGGTGCCAAAATCGTCCATGTAGGTCGAGAAGCCGCGGTTGTGCAGGTCGGCCGTCAGCTTATCCACAGCTTCGGACTCTCCCGTATAAGCCGTCTCGGTGATCTCGATGCGCATGAGCTCGGGCGGCAGATTGTATTGGTCGGCGAGTGCCCCCATATGCTCGGCAACGTCGCAGGCAAGGATATCCACGCGCGACACGTTGAGCGAGATCGGAACCACGCGAAGCCCTCGATCGATGCGCCCGCGCAGCCACGAGGCAACGCCCTGCCAAACGTATTTGTCGAGCGTCACCACAAAACCGCTTTCCTCGAGAGCGGGGATAAAGGTGACGGGTGAAATGAGGGAGCCATCCTTGTCAATCCAGCGCGTGAGCGCTTCGGCGCCAGTGATCTCGCCGGTTTCCATGTCGACCTGGGGCTGCAGGTAGTAGGTAATGCGGCCGTTTGAGAGCGCATACTGGAATTCGGTCAGCGTGCGGTGGAACGAGATTTCGCGCTCGTACTCCTCGGGGCGGAAAATGGCAATGCGCTCCTTAAAGTCGTTTTTTGCACGCCGATTGGTAAACATGGCCTTGGCCTGCGCATCGATAGTGATTTCCTCGTTGGAGTCGATGGGGTAGACGCCCATGGACGGCCAGAAACCCACGCCGTCATCATGCTTGGCCACGGCCTCGCGAACGCTGTTATAGATTTGATGGACGGTGTCGTGCTCAAAGGGGATGAGTATGCAAAAGTCGTCTTGGCCCCAGTATCCTGCGACGCCCATGTCGGCATTCTCGATATCCTTGAGGACCGTGCCCACGTCGGCGAGCATGCGGTCGCCCTCGGCCTGTCCGTGCCATTCGTTGAACAGTCGCATGTGTCCCATGTCGACGGTGGCGATGCACCAGGCGCCGTCACGCCTTGTCTGGAGAAATGCGTTGGCGCGTCGCATAAACTCGCTGGGTCGACAGAGGCCTGTGAGCGTATCGATGCGTTCGGCGATGGCGCTTTTGCGCTCTATCTCGGGTATGGGGAGGCTGTCGTTGGGAACAAGTCCGCCGGCCGTGCGAAGGCGACGGTCGAGTTCGCCTAAAACGGCGGTCGCTTGGTTGGCTAGGCGCTCGTAGAAGGCCGGGACGACAAGACAGACGGGAGTAATGGTATCGCCCGCGATTCGAACGGGAGCGAAAACGGCCTCTTTTAGATGATGGACCAGTTGCTCGAACGCCTCATGGTCCAAATCGTTGCTGAGCACGACAAACTGGACGCTTCGTGAGCGGTAGACGCGACTCCTGCCACGGGTGATCGACAACATGCGGCCTGCGTATTCGGCGAGCATGTTGTCGACAGCCTCGGCTCCGTAAAGCTCGTTGAGCTTTGTCGTGCCGCGAACGCGCACCGCTATAAGCCCCGTCTCGCAACAGTCGCGACGGCAGGCATCGATAGCGTTGAGCAACATGCGCTGCGTTCCAAGGCCCGTGGCGGCGTCGACGGTCTCGGCAAGCGAGTGGTTGACGAGCTCGCCGACATAGAGCGAGGGGGCATTTCCGCCGCCGTCGATGCGAAACCCGCGAGCACGGCAGAGAACGTAGTCACCCGTGGCATTGCGCATGCGGTACTGCATGACACGGCGGTGTTTGGAGCCGTTAAAGATCTGGTTGATGTCGTTGGCGTAGGCCTCGAGGTCATCGGGATGGACGCGCGTCTTCCAGAAATCGCGGCAGCTGTCTATGTGCTCCGAAGGAAGACCGAGATCGCGCAAGGCACCTTGCGACCAAAGGGTGCGGTCCTTGTCCAAGTTCTCGATAAAGAAATAACGGCCTTCGTTGAGCATCGAAAAGGCGTCGAAAATACGGTCGCTTATTTCGAAGTCGTCGGTGTGGACTTGCGCGATATTACGTCGATCAAGATGCATGGCATGACGTAGCTTGTAGTCGTACATGCGATGGTCGGCATCGAGTGTCATACGATTGGAGGCTTCGCTCAGGGCAGGGTCGGCGTGTGCCACTCCGTAGCTAAACGAGTGGGGCATCTCGGAATCGTTGTTTTTGAGCAGAGCCGTTCGGCAGTGTTCCAGGCGCTCGGCGAGGTCGTCCTCGGTTGCAATCGTAGACAGGATGGCAAACTCGTCGCCTCCCAGACGAAATGCCGCTTCGTCCACCTTCATATACAGCTTAAGATAGAGGCTTACCTGCAAGATATAGCGGTTGCCCTCGTCATGGCCAAAGACGTCGTTGCAGTGCTTGAGATTGTCGATGTCGATGAACGCCATGGTAACGGGGGTGTCCTGCTCCCAGAGCTCCTCGAGGGAACGGGCAAAGCCGCCACGGTTGCCAAGCCCGGTAAGCTGGTCGGTAAAGGCGGTCCTGATCAGGTCCTCCTGACGCTTGAGAAGGTCATGGACGGTCTTTTCGAGCGTTTCGGTGTAATTGCTGACGGTATCCATGGTGCAAGCGGCTTTCTGAAGTCGGGGCGGATTGCGTCGGGCGAGCTCGTTGTGCACACGCGTTGCTGCTCAACGCCTTGCGCGTATCCAGGCCTCCGCCTTGCTGCGTCGTTGGGTTTATTTGTCGGTTCGTGTTCGCTGCTGATTGCTGCTGAGTAGTATAAACAACAATAGAGGATTGTATATGGGTGCCCCTGCCGCGGGCGGCTATTATTCGCCAATCGGTAGCGCGACGATGCGATGATCGACGGAAATGCGACTGGGGCGGTATATGTTGACGGGTATACTTGTTCCGTTTGAATTTGCGGGATGGAGATGGTCGCATGACACAGCCAGATACGACGCGCACGGTGGGACTTGCGCTCGAGGGAGGCGGCTACCGCGGTATGTATACGGCGGGCGTGCTCGACGTATGGATGGAGCACGGCTTGACCTGCGACCATATGGTGGGAGTCTCGGCGGGTGCGGCTTTTGGCTACAACTTTAAATCGCGCCAGATTGGCCGCGCCATTCGCTACAACAAGGCCTATTGTGCCGACAAGCGCTATGCGAGCGTGACGAGTTGGTTGCGCACCGGCGATATGTTTAATGCCGAGTTTGCCTATCACGAGGTACCTATCGAGCGCGACCCCATCGACTTGGAAGCGTATCGCGCCTGCCCCATGCGATTTACGTGCGTGTGTACCGATATCGAGACGGGCGAGGCCGTCTACCACGACCTGCCCTATGGCGACGAGCACGATATCGAGTGGATCCGGGCGTCGTCTGCGATTCCTGTGGCGACGCGTCCCGTTGCTATTGACGGGCATAAGTATCTGGATGGTGGCGTGGCTGATTCTATTCCCAGCGCCTGGCTGTTTGCACAGGGCTACGACCGCAATGTGGTGGTGTTGACGCAGCCGGCGGGCTTTGTGAAGCAGCCTAACAGCGTGATGCCCATGCTGCGGCGCGTGTTCCGTCACTATCCGGAGTTTGTTGCGGCGCTTGAGCATCGGCATGAGGTCTACAATGCCACGCTCGATGACCTGGCACGTCGCGAGGCCTCTGGCGAGATCTTTGTGGTGCGGCCGAGCGAATCGGTGAAGGTACCGTCGCTGTGCCGCGAGCCCGATGAGCTCGAGCGCATCTACCAGATCGGCCGTCGCGACGCGGAGTCGACCTTGCCCGCGCTGGAAGCGTATCTGGCGGAGTAAGGGTCGCATGCGGAAAGCGCATCCCGGAATGGACGTTCGAACCGGGATGCGCTTTCCGCTATTGAAGATATGAGGCCGCGAATCAGCTGCTCGGCCTATGCCTATGCCTGCTGCCAGGTGTCGACAAGCTCCTTGGCCGCGGCGTAGGGGTCATCGGCGCTGCAGACGGCGCTCACCACAAAGAAGCCGTCGACGCCGGTGGCCTTGAGCTGCGGCAAGTCGGCCGTCTTAACGCCGCCGCCCACCACGATGGGCACGGGGCTTGCCGCGTGGAGTGCGGCCAGGTCCTCAAAGCTCTTGGTGATGATGGAACCATCGGCTGCGCGTCCGCAGTCGCGCTTGGTCTCGGTCTCGTGGAGCGGGCCGATGCCCAGGTAGTCGACCAGACTCATGTCGGCGGTCTTGACGTACTCGAGCATCTCCTCGCAACGGGCCGAAAGGCCCACGATGGCATCGGGGCCCAGAAGCTTGCGGCAGACCTCGACGGGAATGTCGCTCTGGCCCACGTGCACGCCGTCGACGGCAATGCCCTGCTCGCGCGCAGCAAGCACACAGTCCAGACGGTCGTCGATTAGCAGCGCGACCTGCCCGGTTTTGCCGGCCTGCGCGATAGCCTGCGCGGCATCGCCTGTCAGTGCGATGATCTCGCGGGCGCTTGCCACCTTGGAGCGCACCTGGATGCAGGTAAAGCCTGCGTCGAGCGCCTGAGCCACCACATCGCCCACGGGACGTCCCAGCGTGTTTTCGGGGCCGAGTACCAGATAGGCCGAGATATCAAGGTTGTCGCGGATGCTCATCGTGCTTCCTCCTGCTTCTTGATCTGTGCTTCCATGCGCTCGAGCTTGCCGGTCATGGTGTCGGTAAATCCGGGTCGAATATCGGCTTTGAGCACGACTTCGGTGCGGATGCCCTTGCTCGCCAACACAAAGGTCGCGTCGCGCACGACCTTCATGACCTCGTCCCAGTCGCCCTCGATCTCGGTGAACATCGAGGTGGTGCGGTTGGGGAGGCCGCTCTCGCGAATGACGCGCACGACCTCGGCGACCTCGGCGGATAGCTCGTCACCGGTGCCGCACGGGGCGATGGCTACGGCAACGAGCGTGTTCATGCCGGCATTGGTTGCGGGCTCGGACATGGCTTATGCCTCCTCGAGCTCGAGTTGGTTGTCGGCAATGTCCTGGGCGGTCGCGCGGTAGAGCTCGTCGATAAAGGCGACTTTAAAGCTTGCCGGGGCATCGGCAACGGCGGCGGCACGCGTGCCGGCAACGTTGTAGACGGCGGTGCCGCAGACGGCTGCCGTAAACGGGTCGGCGGCGCAGGCGTACACGGCCAGCACGCCGCCCTGCGAGCAGCCGCAGCCGGTGATCTTGGACATGAGCGGGCTGCCGCCGTGGGACTTGGCCACGGTCGTGCCGTCGGTAATCAGGTCGACTTCGCCCGAGACGACCACGGCGCCGCCGGTGTAGCGGGCGAGCGCCACGGCGGCATCGCGGGCGGCGTCGACCGTGTCGGTGGTATCGACGCCGCGTACGCGGCTCAGATCGGCCGCCTCGCCCTCGAGGCTCCACAGGCCGGCAAGCGCGATAATCTCGGAGGCATTGCCGCGCACGATGGCGGGCTTGTACTGCTTGAGTTCGTTTACCAGCTGGGTGCGCAGGCTACCGATGCCCAGGCCCACCGGATCGAGCACCCAAGGCTTGCCGGCGTCGTGTGCCGCCTTGGCCGCTCGGGGAATCGTCTGCTCGTAGATGGGGAAGAGCGTGCCCATATTGAGATAGATGGCGCCGCCGCCGGCAACGAGTGCCTCGCCCTCGTCGGGCAGATAGACCATGGCGGCCGATCCGCCCACGGCGAGCTGTGCGTTGGCGACAAAGTCGATCGTCACCGTGTTGGTGATGGAACCGGCCATCGGATTGGTGGCGCGAATCACCTCCACGGCCTTGACCATATGTTGCTTAAGCTGTTCCGAATCAATCACTGCACATGCCTCCTTGGCATAGAAAAGGGGCGCTGTGCATAGACAGCGCCCCTGTAAAGTCGGCATGCTCCCTACGCCAGCATTAACTGACAGGTTCAAAGGATTGGGCCCCATGCCCTCTCAGCCTTGTGGTTTGCACCGCCGGCACTCCCGCATCGAATCTGTTGTTCCCTATACTAGCGCATCGGTACAATTGTTACGATGAAAACGACTGGGGGACCCTATGATCAAACTTGTGCTGACCGATATGGACGATACGCTGATTCCGGCCGGGCATGACGGCGCCAGCGACTACGCTATTGAGGGCATTCATGCCATGCAGGCGGCGGGTCTGCACTTTGGCCCGGTTTCGGGTCGCCAGCCGTCCGCGATGGGCTGGATGTTCAAAAATCGTTCCGAGTGCTTTTCGACCGGCGCGTTCTGCAACGGCCAGGTCATGTTTGTCGACGGTCAGGCGGTCGCTTCGCGCGCGACCGACAACGATGCCCTGATGCGTCTGGCAGACTACCTGGAGCAAGAGACCGACGATACGTACTTGAAGGTCTACAGCCTGGGTGATGACTTTTGGAATAACGATGCCTATTGCGTGACGAGCGATCCCGAGCGCGTTCGTCGCGCCATGGAGTCGGGCGGCAATGCGTGGCTCAAAGGCGAAGAGGCCCCGTGTCGTCCCATCGTCGATGACGCGCCGGTGTTTAAGGCGAATATCTGGAGTGCCCGTTCGCGTGAGGAGCTCGCGGAGCTACGCGAGAGCGTTGCCGTTGAGGTGCCGGAACTCTCGCTTGTGTTTCCCAACAACCGAGTGCGCCTGTTCGACATCCTTCCGGACGGTTGGGACAAGGGCTGCGCTGCGCTGGAGCTGGCGCGCGCTTTGGGCCTGACGCCCGACGAGGTGGCCGTATTTGGCGATTCCGATAACGATCTGCCCATGATTGATGCCGTTCCCAACTCCGTTGCAGTCGCCAATGCCAACGAGGCCGTCACGGCTGCCGCGCGCTGGCATATCGGCGCCGCGGCAGATGATGCGGTCGCCGGGGCTCTGCATCAGATTGCTGCCTGCGCCGCGACGGGGGAGATGCCGCCGTTTATGCGCCTGCCGGGTACTGCCGACGCGAATCTCACGAACAGCTAAGGAGACAGCCATGAAGCTTCAGCAGCTCAGGTATGTCGTCAAAGTTGCCGAATGCGGCAGCATCACCGAGGCCTCGCGCCGGCTCTTTGTGTCGCAGCCTTCGATTACCGCATCGATCCGCGATCTCGAAAACGAGATGGGTGTGCACATCTTTGAGCGCACCAACAAGGGCGTCATTGTGTCCGAGGAAGGCGAGACTTTTTTGGGCTACGCGCGCCAGGTGCTCGACCAGGCTGACCTTCTCGAGGGCAAGTACAAGGGCGCATCCGAGCAGGTGCCGCACTTTAGTGTGAGCTGCCAACATTATTCCTTCGCCGTTAATGCGTTTGTCGACGTGATCCGCGAGTTCGATGCCGCGCGCTACGACTTTACCCTGCGCGAGGAGCAGACCCACGAGATTATCGAGGACGTCGCGCATATGAAAAGCGAACTCGGCATCCTGTACCTGTCCGAGCACAATCGCGAGGTCATCGAGCGCATGCTGGCGGCCAACGAGCTCGTGTTCGAAGGGCTCTTCTGCGCCACGCCGCATGTCTTCGTGTGCGCCGACCATCCACTGGCGGACCGCGCCAGCGTGACGCTCGAAGATCTCGAGGACTATCCGTTTTTGTCCTACGAGCAGGGCAGCTACAACTCGTTTTACTATTCCGAGGAACTGACCTCGACCTTTGAGCGCCGCAAGAATATCCGCGTGCGCGACCGTGCGACGTTGTTCAATCTGGCCATGGGCCTTAACGGCTACACGGTGTGTTCGGGCGTGATCAGCCATGAACTTAACGGCCCCGGTATTATCTCGATTCCGCTCGATGTAGACGAGTACATGGAGATTGGCATTATCACGCGCAAGAACACGACACTTACGCGCTACGGGCAGGCCTATATCGACGCGATTCGTCAGCACATCTAGACTGCTGCGTCCTGTACAGGTCAAATCTCTTTATGGCAGTCCCAACTGATATAGGAAGCATCTATATCAAACTGTTATAAACATATATTTTACGATGGCCATATGAGCGCTCATACTCTGTCCCAGTAAAGCAACCAATGCAAAGGGAGATATCTATGAGCACTTCGATTCAACCGAACGCGCCGTTTCGCGCCGATATCGTCGGCAGCTTTCTTCGTCCGCAGGCTGTAAAGGACGCCCGTGCCGCCTATGTCGCGGGTAAACTCGACGCTTCCGGCCTTAAGGCCGTCGAGGACGAGGCCATCCACGACTTAGTGGCCAAGCAGAAGGCTGCCGGCCTGCAGGTTATCACCGATGGCGAGTTCCGCCGCAGCTACTGGCACCTCGACTTTATGTGGGGGCTCAACGGCATTGTACGCCGTACCTCGCGTACGGGCTATATGTTCCACGACGAGGAGACTACGGCTGATACCGCCGTGGTGACCGGCCCTATCAGCGGCGAGAATCACCCCTTCGTCGAGCACTTCAAGTTTGTTAAGGCGCTCGAGGGCGAGGGTCAGGTCGCGCGCCAAACCATTCCAGCACCGATCCAGACGTTCTCTGAGGTCACGCTCGATCGCTGCGACGGCCAGCAGGAGAGCCTGCGCGCTGTCTATAAGACCGATGAGGAGCTTGCCGATGCCATTGCAGCCGCTTATCGCACGGTGATCGCCGACCTGTACGCAGCAGGCTGCCGCAACATCCAGTTTGATGACTGCACCTGGGGCATCTACTGCGATACCGATTTTGTCGCCAAAACCGGCATGAGCCCGGTCGACCTGCAAAAGGTAAGCGAGCTGGGCGTGGCGCTCAACAACGCCGCCATCGAGGGCAAGCCCGACGACCTGGTCATTAACACGCACGTGTGCCGTGGTAACTACCACTCTACCTATGCCTTCGAGGGCGGCTATGACCCCATCGCGCCGTACCTGTTCGCACGCGAGGATGTCGACGCATTTTACCTGGAGTTCGATACGCCGCGCGCCGGTGGCTTTGAGCCGCTCAAGTACGTTGCTCCCGGCAAGAAGGTCGTGTTGGGCCTGGTGACCACCAAGGCCGCTGAGCTTGAGGACGAGGATGCCATCGTCGAGCGTATTCACGAGGCTGCAAAGTATGTTCCGCTCGAGAACCTGTATCTGTCGCCCCAGTGCGGCTTTGCCAGCTGTGAGATTGGCAACAAGCTGACCGAGGACGAGCAATGGGCGAAGATCGCGCTGGTCAAGCGTATTGCCGAGCGTGTCTGGAAGTAGCAGTAGCGTTCGCAGGTGACGGCGCGTGCGAGACATGGCGTATCGCGTACAATGGTTCGGATCGTATCGTTCGGGCAGGTTATCCGATATGCCCGATCGCCCTTCCATTCGAAAGGACTCACATGTCCCAGCCTTCGACGCCCGTTGCCGCCGATGCCATCTACGACGCATCGTCGCTCGGCCGCCCGCGCATGTTCCTGCTCGGCCTACAGCACCTGTTTGCCATGTTTGGCGCCACCGTGCTGGTGCCCGTGCTCACCGGTCTCTCGGTTTCGGCGACGCTTTTGTTTGCCGGCTTGGGCACGCTGCTGTTCCACTTCCTGTCGCGCGGTAAGGTGCCGGCATTCCTGGGGTCGTCGTTTGCCTTTATCGCAGGTTATGCCGCCATCGCGCCCAACGGCGAGACCGAGCTTTTGCCCTACGCCTGCCTGGGCGTTGCCTGCGCCGGTCTGCTCTATCCGGTGCTGGCAGCGCTGTTCCGTGCCTTTGGCGCCAAGCGTGTCATGCGCTTCTTTCCGCCGGTGGTGACCGGCCCCATCGTCATTTCCATCGGTCTGATCTTGGCAAGCTCTGCTATCGCCAACTGCCAGACCAACTGGCTTGTTGCCGTTGTCGCTGTGGCAGTGATCGTCATCTGCAACATTTGGGGTCGCGGCATGGTCAAGATCGTGCCGATTCTGCTGGGCGTTGTGGTGAGCTATGCCGTTGCCGCCACGCTCGGCGAGGTTGATTTTTCGGGCGTTGCCGCCGCTCCGTGGGTCGGTCTGCCCATCGTGTGGGACAACACCGTGTTTGCGCTCTTTGGCCCGCAGTTCGATAGCGGTCTTGCCACGACGGCTATCATCACCATCATGCCGCTGGCCTTTGCGACCATGATTGAGCACATTGGCGATATCTCCGCCATTGGCTCCACTTGCGAGCGTAACTACATCGCCGATCCTGGTCTGCATCGCACGTTGCTCGGCGACGGCTTTGCCACGATTCTGGCTTCGCTCTTTGGCGCCCCCGCCAATACGACGTATGGCGAGAACACCGGCGTGCTTGCGCTTACGCGCGTGTTCGACCCACGCGTGATTCGCATTGCCGCGAGCTGTGCCATTGTCCTCTCGTTCTGCCCCAAGTTCGCTGCGGTCATCGCAGCCATGCCGGCGTGCGTTATCGGCGGTGTGTCGCTCGTGCTCTACGGCATGATCAGCGCCGTTGGCGTTCGCAACCTTATCGAAAACCAGGTCGATTTCCAGAACAACCGCAATGTGCTGGTTGCGGCTCTGGTGCTCGTGCTTTCGCTCGGCATTGCCTACAGTACCGCCGGTGCCATCGTGCTGGAGCTGGGCGGCGTGACGATTTCGCTTTCGGGCCTTGCCGTGGGCTCGCTGGTGGGCATTGTGCTCAACGCCATCCTGCCCGGTAATGACTTTGAGTTTGATACTTCCGAGCTTGAGGAGACTGCTGAATAGTAGCTGCGTTCAGCCAAATTAAAAATGGCGTCCATGCGTATGTACGCGTGGACGCCATTTTTAATGCGTCAGTATCCAGTGGATGCCGCGCGCCATGCGCAGGTCAGTTTGGGCAAAGTGGTTGCCGGGGTTGAGCTCCAGCGTTGTTGGAATGTCACGCTCGATAAACAGCTCTTCCATCGCGCACGTATCGTCGAGTACGTGCCGCATCATGCGGTTGGGCGTCTTGGTTTCCTTTTTACCGAGCGACAGATAGGCGGCGTCGGGCGTAGCTGTCATCGTGCGCTCGCGCGCGTAGTCGATAAAGCCGGGGAACCACAGCGACCCCGATGCACTCGCTGCGCGCTCAAAGACATCTGTTTGCCAAAGTGCCCACAGTGCAAAAAGACCCGCCAACGAGTAGCCGGCAACGCCGCGCCAGGCGGGCGGTTGCGGGAGCGATGATTCGGCCTGGGGGATTATCTGCTTCAACAACTCGTCAAGAAAACCAGCAGCCTGTCCACCAAAGGGCTTGGCATCTCGTATAGTTCCCTCACATTCCCAGGGGCTCAGCTCGCGATTCCAATCGAGCCCTCCAATGGCGACAAGGGTGAATGGCGGGCAGTCGAGCTCTTGGCAGCGCTCGTAGACTTCACTACCGTCGCCCATAACCACGGGGAGGTAGATGACGGGCGCGCCTTCCACACACTCTGAATAAACGGTTATCTGCTTATGATGCGCTTCCAAGGCAGGCTTCTCTCGGTGTTGTGATATTGACAGCCTCAATTGTCGCACGCTGGCACGGGGGCAGACGCTAAAAGAAAGGCGCGGAGCCGTTCGATGCGACTCCGCGCCTTGTTGTTTTGCTTTAGCAGGCTATGCTGTTACGCCACGAAGAAGTAGACGAGGAAGGCAAGGGCTGCAATCCACATGAGCGGCTTGATCTTGGAGGCCTCGCCCTTAAAGAGCGCGACGATCACGTAGGCGATAAAGCCCAGGCCAATGCCGGCAGAGATGGAGTAGGTGAAGGGCACGCCGGCGACAATCATGAACGCCGGGAAACCCTGCGACACGTCGGACCAGTCGATCTCGGAGGCCTCGCTCATCATGAGGTAGCCAACGTAGACCAGAGCACCGCAGGTGGCGGCGCTGGAAACGATGGTGACGATGGGGGAGAAGAACGCGGCGAGAATGAACAGCACGCCGGTGGTGACGGAGGTGAGGCCCGTGCGGCCACCGTCGGCGGCGCCGGAAGTGGACTCGACGAAGGTGGTGATGGAGGAGACGCCCATGAAACCGCCCACAGCAGCGGCGGCGGAGTCGACGATCAGGATCTCCTTGATATTCTCGACGTTGCCGTCGTCGGTGAGGAACTCGCCCTGCTTGGCCACGGCCATCGCGGTGCCCATGGTGTCGAAGAAGTCACTCATGAGCAGCGAGAACGAGATGACGAGGAGCGCGGGGTCGGTAAGGACCTTGACGATGGCGGGCACGCCGCCGGCGTCGGCGATGGGGCCACCGATGCTCGAGAAGTCGAGCGGGGCGATGATACCAGTCGGAGCATGGGTCACACCTAGGGGGATACCGGCGATGACGGCGACGACGATGCCGATGAGCAACGAGCCGGGGACGTTGCGGCAGGCGAGGGCGACCGTCACCAGGATGGAGATAATGCCGACGATGAAGGTGGGGGAGGTGATGTCGCCCAGACCGACGAGTGTACCGGCGCCAGCGGTGATAATGCCGGCATCGCACAGGCCAATCATGGCGATGAACAGGCCCAGACCCACCGAGATGGCGTGACGCAGGACAACCGGGATGGCGTCCATGATGGCCTCGCGCAGGCCACAAAGCACGAGCAGCAAGATGACGACGCCCTCAAGGAAGATGACGCTCATGGCCACGTGCCAGTCACCGCCGCAGACGGTGGTGGTGATTCCAGCGATCATCGCGTTGACGCCTAAGCCCGACGCGCAGGCGAGCGGGCGGTTAGCGAAGATGCCCATGCAGATGGTCATGATGCCAGCGCCCAGACAGGTGGCGCAGGCGAGCGCTCCCGCATCGATGCCGGCGCCCGAGAGCACCGCGGGGTTGACGGCGATGATGTAGGCCATCGCCAGGAATGTTGTCAGTCCAGCGCGAAGTTCGGTCCCGATTGTGGACTTGCGCTCGCTGACGTGAAACAGTTCGTCCATGCATACCCTTTCCTTGTTCGGCCCCGAGTTTAGGCCGATTGACACGAACTCACTTACTATATCGTCTTTACAACCTTGCTGTTCCTCGCATGTTGATGTTCGGCGCTTTGTA
This sequence comes from Collinsella sp. AF23-2, assembly GCF_003459245.1. Taxonomy (GTDB): domain Bacteria; phylum Actinomycetota; class Coriobacteriia; order Coriobacteriales; family Coriobacteriaceae; genus Collinsella. Next base: position 11,165 of record NZ_QRVG01000028.1, on the reverse strand, counting down.
ACAGACGGACGGTATTTATCGCATGAAAATGTGTGGGTACCGTATACTTAAGCGGTTACAACGACCCCTATGGAGGAACGTATGATTAAAGAGCTTTGCCACGACGAGGCTATCCTGTCCCAGCGTTGCGAGGTTGCGACCGTCGAGGACGAGTCGGTTGCTCAGGACCTGATCGATACCATCAAGTCGCTCGACGATGCCGGCTGCCTTGCCGCTAACCAGATTGGCGTTACCAAGAAGGTCTGCGTCTACCTGGACGACGCCGGCGAGCCCCACGTGCTCTACAACCCCCGTCTGGTGTTTGGCCTGGGCGCCAGCAAGATGGAGGAGAGCTGCCTGACGCACGAGGAGGTCACCAAGTCCACGCGCTATATCAAGTGCAAGGTTGCCTTTGACCAGATCGTCGATGGCAAGATGCGCGAGCGCAAGCAGGACTTTGTGGGCTTCGAGGCGCAGATGGTCCAGCATATGATCGACCACTGTCTTGGAAAGTTGGTCTAAGGGGACCAAAGCACCGCACTTCGTCTCTTTTGGTCCGGGTATGACATTGTTGTCATGTCCGGGCTTTTGTGTTTAGCGCCTTTTTGTTTGGTGACAATAACCTTAGCAGGAACGTAAAGCTAGGAGGCGCTATGTGCACGAGCATTCGATTTACCGATAATTCTGGCCACATGTATCTAGGCCGCAACCTCGACTGGAGCTTTGACTACGGACAACAGGTTCGCGTGATGCCGCGCGGGTTCCACATCCCGTATTCGTTTATCGACGATGCGTCGGCGGCACACGCGGTAATCGGCATGTGCATCGATTACAAGAACTACCCTATGTTCTTCGACTGCGGCAACGATGCGGGCCTCGCCGTGGCGGGTCTCAATTTCCCGGGTTATGCCGAGTATGCCGAGGACCCTGTCGACGGCAAGACCAATATCGCAGCCTATGAGTTTCCCCTGTGGGTGGCAGCGACGTTTTCGACGGTCGACGAGGTCGAGGCCGCGCTGTGCGACACGGTGATTGTCGCCAAATCTGCCGGAGAGGGGCTGGGCGTGTCGCTGCTTCATTGGATTATCGGCGACAGCAAGCGTAGCATCGTGGTCGAGATGATGGCTGACGGCCTGCATGTATACGACGATCCGGTCGACACCCTTGCCAATCAGCCTACCTTCCCGTGGCACATGGAAAACCTGCGCACCTATATCACGGCCACAAGCGATTTTCCGCAGACGGCGACATGGCGTGGCGCCGAGCTCAAGCCCTATGGCGCGGGTGCCGGCATGCGCGGTATTCCGGGTGACTGCTATTCGCCGAGCCGTTTTGTAAAGGCGGCGTACCTCAATGCCAATTACCCGCAAAAGGAGAGCGAGACCGAAAACGTCGTCCGCATGTTCCGTTCACTCGAGGGCGTGGTGATGATCGAGGGAGCGTCCAGGATGGGCGATGGCAAGTTCGAGAAGACTATCTACACCGGATGCTTTAGCGCGCGCACGGGCAATTATTACTACGCGATGTATGGGGATCCGTCGATTCGCTACGTGAGCCTGATGGATGCCGAGGGCGCGAGCCCCGATAGGCTCGTGGTTCCCGAGCCGCGCCGTTCGTAGCTCACTGGTTCGTTGCGACATAAAACGGCCTCGCACCTCTTATGAGATGCGAGGCCGTTGTCGCCAATGGCTGGTGGCGTGTTAGAAGTTGGCGTCGTTGAACTGGTTGCTCTCGAGTCCGTCGAGTTGCTGTTCGGGCGTATCGGCGACGCTCTCGAGCAGCTCGGTGGGATCGACGTTCATGCTCTTGCCGGCCTCGTTGCCGTTGACCAAGTCGTCCGAGAAGATGTCGACCTCCATTTCCTCGGCCTCTTCGATCTGAACCTCGAGCGGCACCTGGGTGCGCACAAGTTTGACGGCCGGGCGCATGCGAGCAAAGAGCGGTACGTACTCAATGATGATGGCCGCGTTCTCGAGACCGTACCAGCGTGCCGGGCTTCCGCAGGCGCGGCGGACGGCGTACTTGATGGCCATCACGCGGTGGTCATTGCGGTTGATGTCCGTTTCGGGGGCAAGCATCTTGCGCAGCATGCAAAAGCGGAAGTCACCTACGTTGCCGCGCGTCTCGTAGATGGAGTAGGTGTGATGTTGCGGCGGCAGCTCGCCCGATGCCATCAGGTCGCCGACGATCTGACGCAGATAGGCGTTGACGCGCTGGTTGACCTTAAAGCCCAGGTCCAGGCGCACGCGGAACAAAAAGTCCGTGCCAAAGGTCTCGACGGAATACTCGTGCGTATAGGGTTCGTCGGTAACGTGCACGTTGATGAACCAATATGCCTTGGCGCGCTTGGGGTGCTTGTCCAGGATGGAATAGAGCACGTCGCGGTCGAGTGTGAGCGGGTCGGGGCTGTTGGTGAGAAATACCAGATTGTCGGCGAGCACGGGATAGGTCTCGTCATTGCGCAGGCGATTGAGCTGGTCGATGTACTTGGAGACGGGCAGCAGGATCGTCTGCGTGCGCTCGATGGCGGTGCCGCGACGCCACACATACATAAGGCCAAACAGCAGTGCGGCCAAGAAGATCATCACATAGCCGCCGTCAAAGAACATGGTGAGGCACGAGGCGAAAAAGCACAGCTCAATGGCGCCGAAGAGCAGGGCGAAGACGCAGGCGCCCAGCTTGTGCTTGAGAATGCCGGCGATATAGCTCGTCAAAAGCGTGGTGGTCATAAGCATGGTCACGGTAATGGCGAGGCCGTAGGCACTCTCCATGCGCTCGGAGTTTTGGAACAGCAGCACGATGAAGATGCAGCCGACCCACATGATGTTATTGACGAGTGGAATATAGAGCTGGCCCTTGGTGTCGCTGGGGTAGTGGATGCGCAGGTGCGGCATAAGGTTGAGGCGCGTTGCCTCGGATACCAGCGAGAACGAGCCGGTGATGAGCGCCTGTGAGGCGATGATGGCCGCCACGGCCGAAAGCACGATGGCAAAGGGGCGCAGGGGCTCGGGGAGCATCATATAGAACGGGTTGACGATATCCATCGCGAGCATCTGGGGGTTGGAGTTATTGGCGAGTAGCCAAGCTCCCTGACCCAGATAGTTGAGGATAAGGGCCGCCTTAACAAATGGCCAGGATGCATAGATGTTTGCCTTGCCCACGTGGCCCATGTCCGAGTAGAGTGCCTCGGCACCGGTTGTCGACAGGAAGACAAAGCCGAGCACCATAATGCCCGAATGGTTGATGGGCGAGAACAGGAACATAATGCCGCGGATGGGGTTGAGCGCGCGCAAGATGGACAGGTTGCCGAGCATGTTGAACAGACCGGCGCCTGCCAGGAACAGGAACCACAGCGTCATGAGCGGGCCGAACAGCTTGCCGATTGACGAGGTGCCGGCGCGCTGCATGGCAAATAGGCCGCAGATAATGATGATGGTGATGATGATGACGTTGGTCTGCCCGTCGCCCAGCAGCGCATGGCCCCATTCGATGGTGCGCAGACCCTCGATGGCTGTGGTGACCGTGACGGCGGGGGTGAGGATGCCGTCGGCAAGCAGTGCCGCACCGCCGATCATGGCGGGCAGAATCAGCCATGGTGCCACCTTGCGTACGAGGCTGAACAGGGCGAAGATGCCGCCTTCGTTGTGGTTGTCGGCCTTCATGGCGATTACCACGTACTTGACCGTGGTCACGAGCGTCATGGTCCAGATGACGAGCGAAAGCGCGCCCAGGATCATGTCCTCGCTGACGGTACCGATGCCGCCGTTGTTGGCGACGATTGATTTCATGGTGTACATGGGGCTCGTGCCGATGTCGCCATAGACGACGCCGAGCGTTACGAGCAGCATGCCAGCGGAGAGGGGGATGGCTCCGTGCCCGCCTTGCCCGCGCTGGTCTTGGAGGTTTGCCTCCAGTTTGTTGTGTGCCACGAGGACTCCCTTAGACATCCGGTTATCTGTCTAGGACAAAAAACTTTATGCCGTCTTTATACATACAAGAGCAGTTTGGCACATCGGGTTATTTTAGACAATAATCCTCAGCTGGGGATTATTTATCTACGCAGGTAGCATTTCAAAGCAGGGGCTTTTAAGCACGTGCTATCTGGGCGATGCCAGCCTTGGCGTTTGCGCGTTTGCCGGCGAGTTCGCAAAAAATCGCGCCGCCGATGATAAGCGCGGCGCCCATCAGGCGGACCGGTGTTATGGCTTCACCCAAAAGGGCGGCTGAGAACACGACCGCCGAAAGCGGCTCGAGGTAGCCGACGACGGCGACGGTCTGAACGGGCAGCTTGGCGACGGCGCTAAAGTAGAGCAGGCAACCAATGCCGGTGTTGACGACGCCGAGCATAGCGACGGCGCGCCAATCAATGCTGGCGGCGACGCCGGCGGACAGGAACGAGGGAGCGCCCTGCGTGATGAGCGTGAGGGCCAGTGCGGTCACAAAGGCGGCGCTCACTTGGAGTGCGGAGTTCTCGAGGCCCTCGATGTGAGGCGCACCCTTGCTGGCGATGACCATCAATGCATAGCAGAAGGCCGAGGCGATTCCACAGACGATGCCCGCAATGGGCATATTGCCGCCTAGACCTTGCGCTGCAATGAGAAAAGCACCGCAGGCGACGGCGATAAAGCCGGCGATTTTGCTGCCGGTCAGCTTTTCGCCAAAAATGAGCGGGGAGAGGGCCATAACGATGATGGGGCCGCAGTAGTACAGCAGCGAGGATACGCCGACGCCGATCGTCTGGTAGGCGCGGAACAGAAAAATCCAGCTGGCGCCCAGCGCGGCGCCCGAGACGATGAGCGCTGCGGCCTCGCGGGGGCGAGACGGAGCCTGCAGGTTATGGCGCTTGGTTATGAAGAGGACGGCGGCAAGGGTGAGAGCGCCCAAAAACGTGCGCAACAGTACGATATCGGAGCTCGGCAGCGCGATGGCAGCGGCGATGATGCCGTTGGAGCCAAACAATAGCAATGCTGCTAAGTACGTAAACAATCCGTTGTTCATGTGCTGACATCCCCTCTATATCCGAGCATGTTCACTATGGGTGAACTGGCTTTAGAAGAAAAGCGAATATAATGCATGGATAACATGACAAAAACTCATGTAAAGGTGGAGGGGTGCCGTGGAAACGAATATTCAAAAGATGCAGGTGCTGCTCGAGACGGTGCGGGCCGGCAGTTTTACGCGCGCCGCCGAGCGGCTGAGCTATTCGCAGTCGGGCGTGAGCCGCATGGTGGGCGACCTTGAGACCGATTGGGGTTTTAAGGTGCTCGACCGCAGCCGCGAGGGTGTGGTGCTTTCTGCCGATGGGCGGCAGATCATGCCGGCGGTTGAGGCGCTCTGCGAGGAGTTTGGCCGCCTGCAGCGACATGTGGACGAGATGCGTGGGCTCATGCGCGGCAAGATCTGCATTGGTACGTTTTCGAGTGTGGCGACCCATGTACTGCCGCCGGTGATTGCGCGCTTTCGCGCCGATCATCCGGATGTCGATTACGAGCTGCTGATGGGTGATTACTCCGAGATTGAGCAATGGGTGGTGGAAGGCCGCTGCGACCTGGGCTTTATTCCGCGCGAGCCACGTGGCGCCGGCATGGCGTCGCGACCGTTGGTGCAAGACGAGTTGATGGCCGTGGTGCCAGCGGACTCCTCGCTTGCCACGGCGGAGGTCGTTTCTCTTGCCGATTTAGCCAACGAGCAGTTTATTCTGCTGGAACGGGGTACCGATGATGAGATTACGCCGCTATTCCGTCGGGCGGGGCTGTCAGTGCGCTCAAAACTGTCGACTTGGGATGACTATGCGATTATGGCTATGGTCGAGGATGGCTTGGGCGTGAGCATTCTTCCCGCGCTCATCTTGCGTCGCTGCCAGTTTGATGTTGCTGTGCGTCCGCTCGAAGGGCATCCCCATCGGCAGATCAACGCCATATATCGAACGGCCGATGTTTCGCTTGCCGCCGCTCGTTTCCTCGAATACCTCTAAATGCGTGCACGTCGTTATCGCCTTGGGATAAATTTCGAGGTCTTGCTCATTTTATTTTTAAAATTGAACTTTTCGAAATAGCACGGCGTTATACTGCTGCCTAAATTGAACTCAGGTTCAATTCGTGTTGTATAAATTGAACTTTGCCAGCAAGGAGGTTCTAGTGGCCCAAGAGACGTTTAGCGATCGTCTGCGACAGGCTATGTCCGATCGCGACGTTCGCCAGTCGGACGTGATCCGCGCATCGGAGATGCTCGGCAAAAAACTCGGCAAGAGCCAGATGAGCCAATATGTGAGCGGCAAGACGATTCCGCGGCGCGATGTGGCAGAGCTGCTCGCCCGTATTTTGGAGGTCGATGTTACCTGGCTGCTCGCCGGTGACGCCGACCAAGGCGAGGAATCATCTCCCCGCAACGATTCCAGGCCCGAATCCCATCCCTCAGCTCAAATTGCAAGGAGCACCACCATGCGTACTTTTTCTAAATCCGCCAAGCTCGATAACGTCCTGTATGACGTGCGCGGTCCCGTCGTCGACGAGGCCGCCCGTATGGAGGACGAGGGCGAGCGCATCCTCAAGCTCAATATCGGCAACCCGGCGCCCTTCGGTTTCCGCACGCCCGATGAGGTCATCAAGGACATGCGCCAGCAGCTGCCCGACTGCGAAGGCTATTCCAACTCGCGTGGCCTGTTCTCCGCGCGCAAGGCGATCATGCAGTATTCGCAGATCAAGGGCTTGCCCAACGTTCAGATGGAGCATATCTACACGGGCAACGGCGTGTCCGAGCTCATTCAGCTTTCGATGAACGCGCTGCTCGACAATGGCGACGAGATTCTGATCCCCAGCCCCGACTATCCGCTCTGGACGGCGTGCGCAACCCTTGCCGGCGGTCATCCCGTGCACTATCTGTGCGATGAGCAGGCGGATTGGTATCCCGACCTGGAGGATATGGAGTCCAAGATCACGAGCGCGACCAAAGCCCTCGTCATCATCAACCCCAACAACCCCACGGGTTCCGTCTATCCACGCGAGGTGCTCGAGGGCATCGTCGAGGTTGCACGCAGGCATCAGCTGATGATCTTTGCTGATGAGATCTACGACCGCCTGTGCATGGACGGCTACGAGCACGTCTCGATTGCCTCGCTCGCTCCCGATCTGCCCTGCGTCACCTTTAGCGGTCTGTCCAAGTCGCACATGATCGCGGGCTATCGTATTGGCTGGATGGTGCTTTCGGGCAACCAGCGCTGCATGAGCGACTTCATCATGGGCATCAACATGCTCTCCAACATGCGTCTGTGCTCCAACGTGCCGGCTCAGTCGATCGTCCAGACGGCGCTCGGCGGCCATCAGTCGGTCAACGACTATATCCGCCCGGGCGGTCGTGTCTACGAGCAGCGCAACTTTGTGTATGAGGCGCTCAACAAGATTGACGGCATCTCGGTGGTTAAGCCGCGTGCGGCGTTCTACATCTTCCCCAAGATGGATGTGAAGAAGTTCAACATTACCGATGACGAGCAGTTCGCCCTTGACCTGCTGCACGAGAAGAAGATCCTGATCACGCGCGGCGGCGGCTTCAACTGGGCTGAGCCCGACCACTTCCGTATCGTGTACCTGCCGCGCATGGAAGTACTCAAAGAGTCCCTCGAAGACCTCGCCGACTTCTTCGACCATTACCGTCAGAGCTAATTAGTTCCGCCGTTCTACCGAACGGCGGACCACTTGACGCTGCGCGAGCCGCATTCACGCCAATCTGACGTTCAATTTCGAGGGCGCGACCAGAAGGTCAGCGCCCTCTCATTTCACGTCACCTTGGCGCAAATGCGGCTCGCTTGCTGTCGTGTGCTCAACCTGCATCGTTACCCTGGCTGTCTAAATAACAATCCCGTTGCAGTGGTCGATTTCGTGTTGGATGATCTCGGCGGTGTAGCCCGAGAAGTTTTTGATGCGGTGGACGAAATTCTCGTCCAAATACTCAACCTTAATGCGGCGATAGCGAGTACAGGGGCGCTCGCCGATCAGCGAGAGACATTCTTCGCTCGTCTGATAGGCATTGACCTGCTCAAGAATTTGAGGGTTGTACATCAGGAGTGTCCTGTTGCCGTCCTTTACGCAGATGATGCGTTTGCGCACGCCAATCATGTTGGCGGCGAGGCCCACGCACTCGTGCTCATGCTCATGGAGCGTATCCAGGAGGTCCTGCCCGGTCACGGCGTCATCGGGGCCCGCGTCTTCGGAAGGCAGGCGCAAAAAGAACTCGGATTTCATGATGGGCTTAATCATGGCGGGCTCCTCATGTCTCATGCTTTCGTGGACTTTTAATAATAGCGCGGAAGGAAAGCTGCGCGTTCGCGTTACAATCTTTCGACGTTGGACCATGTTGCCAGACTCGTCGCGTGCGGCGTCTGGCGTAAGTCTAGGGCTCATCCTCGCCCTGGACTGTTCCTCTGGGGCGATACGACTGTCGTTCCAAGAGGAAGGAAATGCATGGGGAGCAAATCTCAGCAACAAGTTCAAGTAGCGCCATCGGCCACTTCGGCGTTTCTCGCCGTAATGTATATCGCGGCCTTTGTTGCCGCGTTTAACGAGAACATCATTAACGTGGCGTTGCACGACATCATGGCGGCCTTTTCGGTGAGTGCCATCACGGCGCAGTGGCTTGTTTCGGGCTACATGATCGTGACGTCGATCTTTACGGCCATCATGGCCTTTCTTTCCGGTCGCTTCTCGACGCGCAAGCTGCTGTTTTTCGCATGTGGATGCCTGGTCGCCGGAGAAGTCCTGTGCCTGGTCGCCCCAACGTTTACCGTCTTGCTGCCAAGTCGTATTTTGCAGGCTGCGGGATCGGGCATCTTGTTCCCGCTCATGATGAACGTGGTGTTGTCTTGCGCGCCGCGCGAGAAGCTCGGTCTGTATCTGAGCCTGGGCGGTGCCTGCATTACGCTGGGGCCGGCGTTTGGACCTGTGATCAGCGGTCTTATGTGCACGTTGTTTGGCTGGAGGGCGGTGTTCGTAGTGCCGCTGGTGGGCGGCATTGTGGTCGCTGCGGCGGGCGTAAAGCTTGTTCAGAATGTCGGAGAGCGCTCGAACGCCACGCTTGATATTCTGTCGGTTGTTTTGCTCGCTGCCGGCATTACGGCATTTGTGTATTCCGTAGGCGAGTTCTCGACCAATCTGATTGCCGGCATCGTGACGCTTTTTGCCGCCGTTGTGCTGCTCGGCCTGTTTGCGGTTCGTCAGCTCAAGCTCGAGCATCCGGTGCTTAACGTGCGTCCCATGGCGAGCGTTCGTTTTTGGCCTGCGTGCTTGCTTGTGGTGGTGTCGATGATGACGACGTTCTCGATGAGCGTTTTGTTGCCGCTCTATTTTGAGGGCGCATACGGCATGACCGCGCTTGTTGCGGGCCTGCTCATTTTGCCGGCAATTGCCTGCAACGCTGTGACCTCGATTGTGGGCGGACGCGTGATGGACGCCCGTGGCGCATGGCCGCTGCTGCCGGTCGGCTTTGCCCTGATTGCCGTGGGACAGACTGCCATCTCGATGACGGCGGCAAGCATGAACATCGGCGTCGTCGTGGCGCTGACCGTTGTGGTGTATGCCGGAGTCGGTTTGGTGTTGAGCCCCTCGCAAACGGCCGGCTTGGAGACGCTGCCTGCCGCTGAACATCCTCACGGAACGGCATTGCTCAACACGTGGAACATGATTGCCGCGTCGTTTGGTCCGTCGCTGTTTATCGGCCTGCTTTCGAGTTCTGCGGTGGCTGCTGGCGCCGCGGGCGTTGCGTCGGACGTTGCCCAGGCGATAGGATTTGCAGCCGCCGTGCGCGTGGCGGCCGTGATTGCCGTTGTCGGGTTCGCGGTGTCGCTGGTGTACGCTCGCCGCGAGTCGCACATGTCGCATTAATGTGTGCACATAGATTCTGCAGCTAGATTGGATGGCGACACCATAAACTAATGGACGTTTTGCCGAGAGGCATGAATGTATAAAGCGCAAAGAGTGCGCGACGGGCCCCGCGAATGGGGCGATGATGCCCGAGAGGGCCAAGAAGGAGTCTCATGTCTGAGAACGAAGAGATCATGAACGAGACCGAGAACGAGACCATGGCTGCCGAGGTCGAGGCAGTCGAGACCGTGGAGACCGAAGCTGCTGAGGTTGAGGCTGCTGACGAGGTTTCCGCCGAGGAGGCCGAGGTTGTCGAGGCCGCCGTTGATTACGATGACGAAGAGCTGATGGACAAGATGCAGAAGGCCGCCCGCCTGCTGCGTAGCCGTCGCTTTGCTATTTCCAAGGAGGAGGAGGCCAAGGCCGAGCGCATGGCGAACATCGAGCGCGCCATCAAGCTTCTTGACCTCAAGCCCAAGATGGAGCAGAAGGAAATGTCCGACCTGCTGGGCATGCGCCTCCGTGAGCTCGATGGTCTGATGGCCGAGGCCGAGGCTGCCGATCTGGTCGGCCGCATCGACGACGCCGAGGGCGATATGCGCAAGATCGTTGTCTTCGCTGCCGAGGATGCCGCTGAGGGCCTGACCGAGCTTGCCAACAAGAAGGAGAAGCTCCTGCCCGAGCTTTCTTACGAGGAGGCCACCGAGCTGATGGCCGCTCTCGATAAGGTTATCGCTCCGCTCGTCGCCATGGGCCTGGACGAGGACCGCGGTCCTCGCGGCGGCCGTGACGAGCGCGGTGGCCGTGGCGGCGACCGTGGCGGTCGCGGCGGCTTTGGCGATCGCGGCGGCCGCGGTGGCGATCGCGGTGGCCGTGGCGGCTTTGGTGACCGTGGCGGCGACCGTGGCGGTCGCGGCGGCTTTGGCGGCAACCGTGGTGGCTATGGCGATCGCGGTGGCAACCGTGGCGGCTTCGGCGGCAACCGTGGTAACGACCGCGGCGGTCGCGGTGGCGACCGTGGCGGCCGCAACGGTGGCGGCTTCCGCGGCAACCGTTTCTAGTTGGGTTACGCGGTTTTACCAAATCGCGTAACTAGTTGACGCTGCAAACCCGCCAGGG
>NZ_QRVG01000028.1:0-206 GCF_003459245.1 Collinsella sp. AF23-2 | reverse complement strand
GCTTCCGCGGCAACCGTTTCTAGTTGGGTTACGCGGTTTTACCAAATCGCGTAACTAGTTGACGCTGCAAACCCGCCAGGGCGGCAATCTGCCTTTCAACTTCGGCGGCATGACCAGAAGGTCAATGCCGCCTCGTTTCAAGGCACCTTGCTCGCTCTGGCGGGCTTTCGCTCATATGACCCAATCCGCTGTCAAGAGCCACAATG
>NZ_QRVG01000027.1 GCF_003459245.1 Collinsella sp. AF23-2 | reverse complement strand
CCTATTTGCTCAATGTGTTCGGCTGAGATCGGAAATCAACCACCTAGTCATTGGGGACGTCCCCAATGACCACATGAAAGCGCCCCCAAGCGGATGTGCTTGAGGGCGCTTCTTGCTTGCGAGGTTATGACTCGATGTAGTCCTTCAGCTTGCTGCTGCGGCTCGGGTGGCGGAGCTTGGCCAAGGTCTTGGACTCGATCTGGCGGATACGCTCGCGCGTGACGCCAAACTCGCGGCCGACTTCCTCGAGCGTGCGGGGATGCCCGTCGACAAGGCCAAAGCGCAGCTCGATAACCTTGCGCTCACGATCGGCAAGCGAGTCGAGCACCTGGGTGAGCTGCTCCTGCAGCATGGAGAAGCTGGCGGCATCGGGCGGAACGATGGCCTGGGAGTCCTCGATAAAGTCGCCCAGCTGGGAATCCTCTTCCTCGCCGATGGGGGTCTCGAGCGAAACGGGCTCCTGCGAAATCTTCTGGATCTCGCGGACGCGGTCGGCACTCATGTCCATCTCGGCACCGATCTCCTCGGGGGTCGGGTCGCGACCCAGGTCCTGAAGGAGCTGGCGCTGCACGCGGACGAGCTTGTTGATGGTCTCGACCATGTGCACGGGAATACGGATGGTACGGGCCTGGTCGGCGATAGCGCGCGTGATGGCCTGACGGATCCACCACGTGGCATACGTGGAGAACTTAAAGCCCTTCTGGTAGTCGAACTTCTCGACGGCGCGGATCAGACCGAGGTTGCCCTCCTGGATCAGGTCCAGGAACAGCATGCCGCGACCGACATAGCGCTTGGCGATGGAGACGACCAGACGCAGGTTTGCGCTGATGAGTGCCTGCTTGGCTTCGAGGCCTACGTTCTCAATGCGCGTAAGACGACGCATCTCGGCACGCGTGAGCTCGAGCTCGCCTGCCTCGGCAGCCTCGAGCTTCTCGGTGGCCTCGAGACCGGCCTCGATCTTCATGGCCAGATCGACCTCTTCGGAGGCGGTCAGCAGGTCGACCTTGCCGATCTCCTTGAGGTACATACGGACCGGGTCGCCGGTCAGCATCACCGTGGAAGCATCGATGCCGCGCACGCGCGAACGCGAACGGGACGTGCGCACGGTGCGCTTCTTCTTGCTCTTGGAAGAACCCATCTCGGCGTCGGCCTGACGGGCCATCTTGAGCTCGTGATCGTCGAGCGAACCGGAATCGTGCTCGTCGTCGTCATCGAAATCGTCAGTATCGGTATCGTTATCGTCATCGTCGACGTCCATGGGGGCGTCGTCGTTACCGCTCGCGGAGATAATCTGGATGCCGCTGTTGCGCAGCGCGGAATATACCGCAGTGAGCTGCTCGTCAGAAACATCGATATCCTTCAGGGCGACCTGAATCTCGTCCTCGGTTACCGAAGTCCTGTTTGAGCCGTTGCCCATGAGCTTTGCAACGTAGGATTCCAGCCCAGTACCCGTGCTCTCAGTCTTTTTTGGCACAGATTCTCCCTTCATAGTCCACAGGACTCAATACTTTAGCACACACATTGACGTCTATACCCAAAAAGAGGACTGGATATAGGCGAGAATACGCTGGTTGACCACAACATCTAGGCTTGTTCGGTGCCTGCGGCCTCCAGGCCGATCAAACGGAACGGGTCCGCCACGCCGCCGATCGACTTTTGCAGTTCGCGTTGACGCTGCGAATCTTGCCCGGCCTGAACGGTCAGCGCGCGACGGGCCTCATCATCGAGTGAACGGTCCTGGCGCAGCCTGGCCTGTGCAGCACGCATGCGGCGCTTGATAGTGTAGAGCTCGAGCGTATCGAGCATAAACACGATGTTCGTCTCGGTGGGATGCTTGCTCGTCGCCGAGATGCGCCCGGCACTCACAAGCGTTGCCGCATCGGGACACACCGAGCGCGCCGCATCCATGCAGGCTGCAGGATCGGTTCCCGGCGGCGTTGCCAGAACGGCCCATGCGATGGACTCGTGACGTCGGTCAACCCACTCGATGGAGCAGATGCGGTCGGCATACGTGCGGAACAGGTCGGGGTAGCTCGTGAGCATCGTCAACAGTTCGCGCTCCCCTGCCAAGGACTTGCGCTCTAGATCGGTAAGAACCATCGGCGCCGCAGCCGGTGCGCCCAAACCATCAGCAACAGGCACAGCGCCCACACCATCGGGCACATCGATTGGCGGCAAGTCGTCAACGACCTCCACTGGTGCAGCGCCATAGGCATCAAGCGGGACGTAGTCGTACGGCTCCTCCTCGACCGGCGCAGAGACCGGCGGCGTCGCGCCCGACGTCCAGGCGCCGCGCGGCGCCCCCTGCGAACCAGACGCCCGACCGCCTGCGTTTCCGGGGCGCTCGGCCCGTGCCCTCTGGCGCTCATAGTTCTGCTCACGGCGGCGCTCCGCATCCTCGCGCTTGGCGACATCGCGAAACACGCGGCCCGAGCTCGCACGCACTGTCTCCAGATCCAAACCGAGCAGATCGGCAATCTGGATAAAGTACGTATCGATCATATAGCTGTCACGAAGCGGATAGATGAGCGTGAGAGCATCCTCCAGCGCCTTGGCGCGACCGCCCGGCGTGGTGATGTCGCTCGACTCCTGCAGCGAACGGTAGACAAAGTCCATGAGGGGCTCAGCAGCGTCGATGCGTTTCTGCAGCTCCCCTCCGCCGTGCGCCGTGATGAACTCCATGGGGTCGTTGCCGTCGGGCAGCACCACACAGCGCAGGTCCATCGAATCCTGCTCGATAAACTGAATCGCGCGACGGGCGGCCTTTTGACCGGCGGCGTCGCCATCGAACATATACACAATGCGCTTGGCAAAACGGGTGAGCGTCTTGACGTGATGCTCCGTGAGCGCGGTGCCCAGCGTAGCGACAACGTTTTTAATCCCCGCCTCCCAGCAGGCGATGCAGTCGGTATATCCCTCCACCACGATGGCGGTATCCTGCGCGACGATATACTCCTTGGCCCAATTAAAGCCGTAGAGGTTTCGCTTTTTATGGAACACGCTCGTCTCGGCGGTATTAAGGTACTTGGGTTGGCCGTCACCCATGATGCGACCGCCAAAGGCAATGTTGTGACCCTGCTCGTCAAAGATGGGGAACATCACGCGGTCGTAGAAGCGGTCGGCTAGTTGCCCGCGCCCGCGGCTCACGGCAACGTTGGCGTCGATCATCTCCTGCGGGGTAAAACCCGCCTGGGACAGGTGCGACACCAGCGCATTGCGACCCGGCGCAAAGCCCAGGCAGTAGCGGCGGCAGACGTCGCCGCCCATGCCGCGGCTGGCAAAGTACTCGCGCGGACGGCCGTCCTTACCGCGCATAAGCATGGTGTGGTAGAACTGGGCGGTTTCGGCGCACAGATCGTAGATGCGGGCACGTTTGGTACCGCGCTCGCGGCGATCTCCGGTGTCGTGCAGCTCAATACCTGCGCGATCGGCCAAATAACGGATTGACTCGGGAAAGCTCAGGTTCTCGCGCTTCATAATATAGGTGAAGACATCGCCGCCTTCGCCGCAGCCAAAGCAGTGCCAGACCTGCGTGGCGGGGATAATGTGGAAAGACGGCGTCTTTTCGCCATGGAAGGGGCAGCAACCCCAAAATTCATGGCCGCGGGGCTTGAGTTCAACCGTTTCCTGCACGATGGCGACTAGGTCGGACGCAGCGCGTACCTGGTCTTTTTCCTCATCGCTAATCACGGATGCTCACCCCCTGCTCGCCCAAGTTGTGACGAATATCTTCGATATTACCCTCGACGGTCGCGATCAACTCATCCAGCGAATCGAACACGCGCGACGGACGCAGCCAGCGCGTAAACGCCAGCGAAACGGAAGCGCCGTACAGGTCGCCCGTATAACCAATTAAATTAGCCTCGAGATGCGCCGAAGCGGCATCGTCGGCATACGTCGGCGGCAGTCCGACGTTCACGGCAGCGGGCCACGCGGTGTCATCGACCAGCACCAGACCCTCATACACGCCATCGACAGGCACCTGAATACCGTCGGGAACCTGCAGGTTTGCCGTGGGAAAGCCCATGCCAGAACCCTCGTGACGGCCGCGAATAACACCGCCACGCACCATATATGGACGGCCGAGTAACTCAGCAGCCAGCTCCACATGGCCCTGTCCGAGCTCATGACGGATACGGGTGGCGCAAATGGCCTCACCGCCCTCGCAAAGCAAGTCGTGACCATACACGTCAACGTCGTGTTCGGCACCCCAGGCGCGCATCTCGGCAACACCAGATGCACCACCGCGACCCAGCCTAAAGTCGCTACCAACGCGAATCGAGCGAATGTCAACCAGACGCGACACCAGCGAAAGAAAATCAACATGGTCAAGCGCCGCAACCTCAGGCGTAAAGGGAACGGCCACCACCGCATCGACCCCGGTCTGAGCCAGGGCATGCAGACGGTCGGCCGTCGTCATCAATTTTTGAGCGGGCGAAGGGCTCACCACAACGTCCGGGTCGGGATCGAAGGTAACCACGACCGCCTTACAGCCATGGGCACGGGCATCACGGACAAGCGATTCGATGAGTTCCTGGTGTCCACGGTGAACGCCGTCGAACACGCCGATGGCAATCGATGCGGCACCCAAGTGCTCACACTCATCAAACGCATCGGCAGTAACGATGCGAGCTTCGTCCGACTCGCCCGCAAAAAAGATACGCGCGAGCTCGCGAGCGGACAACATCATCGAACACCGCCGATTGCCTGCGGAAACACGTGCTCCATAACAAAGCGGCCACCCTCAATGCGGGCGAGCGCCTTGAGTCCCCCATCGAGTACCAACGCAAACAGCGCCTTCGAGGCATCGAAGCCCGCAAGCGCACGCCCAACGGGAATGCGACGGCCGCAGAGGAGGTCGTCGGCAAGATTGCCCGGCAAGTCAACACGCGTGGCGCCCAGGGCTGCAATGGGATCCAGAGCAAAGCTAGCCGCGGACTCGGGAGAAAGCTCCTCCACCGCATGACAGGCGCCAATGGAAACAACACCGGAGGCCGTGCGGCGCAGCGCGGAAATGTGCGCGGCGCTCTCGCAGGCGCGGCCCAGGTCGCGAGCGAGCGCACGAATGTAGGTGCCCTTGCTCACCGAGAACGCCACGGTCCACACACACGTATCACCCTCGCCGCCCACGGCGATCAGGTCGGCGGCATAAACCTCAACGGGGCGCGGAGGTAGGTCCACCGCATTGCCCTCGCGAGCAGACTTGTAGGCGCGAACGCCATTGACCGAGATAGCCGAAAACGCCGGCGGCACCTGCATCTGCGGACCCAACATGGCGCCCAAGTGCTCACGGGCATAGGCAGGATCGCGGAGCTCGTTGGCAACAGCCACTGTGCGGACCGCCTCGCCCTCCGCATCATCGGTATTGGTCTCGGCACCAAACGAAATGTCGGCGACATAGCTTTTGGTATCGAGCGTGAGCATGCCCAGCAGACGGGTGGCCTGGCCCACGCCCACCACCATGACACCCGATGCCATAGGGTCGAGCGTGCCGGCATGGCCGACGCGCCGCTCATGGAGGGCGCGCCGACATTGCGAGACCACATCGTGGGACGTGCAGCCCACCGGCTTATCGACAGCGAGCAGCATATTCAATTGAGAAGGCGTACGACGAGCCATGTACCATCCAAAAAGTTAAAGCTCGACGGTCACCGAAGCGGGATCCTCCCCAACCAGTTCGGCCAGCATGGGAAGTGCCATGGTGAGCGTCTCGAGAATCGTTCCGTTGTTGGAGAAACCGGCGGCAGCGGGATGTCCGCCTCCGCCAAAGGCAGCAGCAATCTCGGACACGTTGAGGTCGCCCTTGGAGCGCAGGTTGCCGCGCACCTTGGTATCGCCCTCAATGCCCTTCAGGAACAGGCAGACCTCGACGCCCATCACCGAGCGCACCACATCGACCAGTCCGTCGCACTCATCTGAGGTGACACCGCAAGCCTCAAGGTCGCTCTGGTACGCGTAGCTATACGCGACGCGCCCGTGGGCCACCGTCTTGATGCGGCCCATGACGATAGACTTGAGGTGCAAAAACTCAACGCGCATGCTCTGGTATACCTCGAGTGCCACACGCGCCGGATCGGCACCGTGGGCAACCAGACGAGAGGCCGCATGGAACGCGGCGGCATCGGCGTTTTGGTACTGGAAACGGCCGGTATCGGTAACCAAGCCGCACAGCAGGCAGGTCGCAACGCCATCACGTGCGACAATGCCGCAATTGTCCAAGAAACGGTCGATGATCATGGCGCAAGCTGCAGCTTCGACACGTCTCAGGCTCAGCTCGGCAAACTCCTCACGCGCCGGATGGTGATCGAAGCACACCACATGCTTGGAGCGGCGAAGCACCTCGGCCGAGTTGTTGAGGCGCTCGACGACCGGTACGTCCACCGAGATGAACAGGTCCGGATTGCCGGTGTACGCAGATGCCGGCACCAGGCGATCGGAGCCTTCCATAAAGCGGTAGATGCGCGGAACCGGGTCATCGTCTGCCAGCAGCAGCGCAATGTCCTTGTTGGGGAAAAACTTCATGAGCGAAAGGCCCAGACCCAACACGGAGCCCAAGGCGTCGCCATCGGGAGAAGTATGTCCCGAAATCGCAATGGAGGACGCACCCTCGATGAGCTCGAGGATGCGTCGCTGAATATCTGCAGACTCGCACGAAGCGAGGTCGGCGGAATTAGTCATCTAAAGCTGCCTCCTGGGCGGCATCCGCTATCGGATAGCCGTCCTCGTCCTTTTCGATCGCAAGCGTGGCGGGAACGTTTTCCAGCGCACGCGTGATGCGCTCGGCCTCATCGGTCGAGCGATCGATGCGAAAATCGAGCTCGGGCGTGACACGCCAATCGAGCGAGCGAGCCAACAGGCTGCGAATGCGGCCCTTAGCGCTTGCGAGCGCCTCCATGACCTCGTCGTAGCGGCTCGCATCGCACGACACGTACACGCGCGCGAACGAACGGTCCACCGCGACCTCGACCGCAGTCAAAGTAACCAGGTCGAGACGCGGATCGGAAACCTCAAAGAGCAGGATATAACCGAGCTTCTCGCGAAGCTGCTCGCCCAGACGGCGGGTTGCCTGCGTTTGCTTCATAGCGCTACCCCCTACTCGGTGCGGGCAACCTGGTCGATGCGGTAACCCTCGATCTGGTCGCCGGGCTTGATGTCCTGGAAGTTCTCCAGGCCAATGCCGCCCTCGGAACCGCTCTTGAGGCTCTTGGCCTCGTCCTTGTAGTGGCGCATCGAGGCGATCTTGCCGTTGAAGACCACGATACCGTCGCGCACCAGACGCACGGAATCGGTCGCGGCGATCTCGCCCTCTTCGACGCGGACACCGGCGGCGATACCGACTTTTGGCACCTTGAAGGTGTCCAGGACGGTCGCGGTACCCGTGGCGACCTCGACCTCGGTGGGCTTGAGCATGCCGATACGGGCGGCGTCGAGCTCCTCGAGGCACTTGTAGATGACGTCGTAGCAACGGATCTCGACGCCCTCGCGCTCGGCGGCGGAGCGGGCCTTACCGTCGGGACGGACGCCAAATCCGATGATGATGGCGTTGGAGGCGTCGGCCAGGACGACGTCGGTCTCGTTGATGGCGCCAACGGCGGAGTGGATCGTGTTGATGCGAACCTCGGACTGATCCATCTTGTCGAGCGAGTCCTGAAGAGCCTCGATGGAACCCTGGACGTCGGCCTTGATGATCAGGTTGAGTTCCTTGACCTCGGCGTCGGCGATGGTCTCGAAGAGGTTCTCGAGCGTGACGTGCTTGACGCGGCTCTGCTCCTCGATACGGGCCTTGAGCGATCGCTCATCGGCCAGGGCGCGTGCCTCGCGCTCATCCTCGAACACGCGGAACTCGTCGCCGGCGTTGGGCACGGACTGCAGGCCCAGAATCTCGACGGCGTCGGAGGGACCGGCCTCGGTGACGGCGCGGCCCTTGGGGTCGAGCATGGCGCGGACGCGGCCGTAGGTAAGGCCGGCGACCAGCGTATCGCCCACGTGCAGGGTACCGCGGGTCACGAGCACGGTAGCAACCGAGCCGCGGCCCTTGTCGAGCTTGGCCTCGAGGACGTTGCCGGAGGCAAAGGTGTCCGGGTTGGCCTTGAGCTCGAGCACATCTGCCTGGAGCAGCACGGTCTCGAGCAGATCGTCGATACCGATCTTCTGCTTGGCCGAGATGTTGACGAACATGTTCTGTCCGCCCCACTCCTCGGGGATGACGCCGTACTCGGTGAGCTCCTGACGCACACGGTCGGGGTTGGCGCCGGGCTTATCGATCTTGTTGACGGCGACAACGATGGGTACGCCGGCGGCCTTGGCGTGGTTGATCGACTCGACCGTCTGGGGCATGACACCGTCGTCGGCAGCCACGATCAGAATGACGATGTCGGTCACCTTGGCGCCACGGGCACGCATAGCCGTAAAGGTGGCGTGACCGGGGGTATCGATGAAGGTGATCTTGCGGTCGTTGATCATGACCTGCGAAGCACCGATGGCCTGCGTAATGCCGCCCGCCTCGCCGGCAGCAACGCCGGTGTGACGGATGGCGTCGAGGAGGCTCGTCTTGCCGTGGTCGACGTGGCCCATGACGGTGACGACCGGTGCGCGCGGCTTAAGGTCGGCGGGATCGTCGTAGAACGAGAAGGTGTTCTCCTCCTCGGGGGTGATGATCTTGATCTGACGACCCAAGTCGTCGGCAACGAGCTCGACGAGGTCGTCGGACATGGACTGCGTCATGGTGAGCGGCGTACCCAGCAGGAACAGGCGCTTGATGATGTCGTTGGCCGGAACGTCGAGCGCCTCGGCGAGCTCCTGGACGGTAACGCCCTGGGAAACCTTGATGGCGTCGAGCTCCTCGGGGTTCACGCCCTGGGCCAATGCCTCCTCAATCTTGCGCTCCTCCTGAGCCTTGGCAGCCTCGCGCTCGCGCTTCTCCTTGCGCTTCTTGCGGCGACCGGTGGACTCACGAGAGGCCTCCTCGACGGCAGCGCGGGCCTCCTCGAGGACCTTCTCGCGGCTGTACTCCTCGGCCTCGCGAGCCATGCGGCTGTAGTGGTCCTCTTCGTTGTTGTGACCGCCCTTGCGCTTCTTGCCCTTGCCCTGCTTATCGGGGTTGGGGAAGTCCATGCCGGCAGCGACGTTGTTGCTGGCGTTGGTGCGATGGCTGTGCGGACGGCTCTCGGAGGCGTTGCGCTCGGAGTTGTTGTCGGAAGCGTTGCGATCGTTACGACGGCCACCGCGGCGGTCGTTGTTGCCGCCACGACGGTTACCGCGCTCGGCGGCGCGCTCGGCCTTGGCCTTGTCCTCGGCGTCCTTCTTCTCCTTGAGCACGGTCTCCTGTGCGGCGATCTGGTCGAGCAGCGAACGGAAGCGCGAACCGGAGTCGGAAGCGGGAATGGCGCGGCGCTGGGCCTCGCGGGCAGCCTCCTCCTTCTCGCGGGCAAGGCGCTCCTGCTCGGCCTTCTTCTTGGCCTCGGCCTCGGCGCGGGCAGCCTCCTCGGCAGCCTGGGCTGCGGCAAACTGCCGGCGCTCCTCCTCGCGGGCCTTCTCGGCGGCGATGCGCTCGCGCTCGGCCTCGGCAGCGCGTGCGGCCTCCTCGGCGGCAGCTGCCTGCTCCTCGGCCTGCTTGGCGGCCTCGACTTCCTGAGCGCGGGCCTCGATCACCGAGGCGAGCTGCTTGCGGACCATGGCGACATAAGCGTCCTCCAAGGTGGAGGAAGCGGACTTAGCGGGAATCTTCATATCGGCGAGATGACCCATCAGTTCCTTGGAGGTCATGCCGAACTCTTTGGCCAGGGTGGACACACGGACTTTTGCCATATGACTTCACCTACCCTTTCTGGCACCTTGGGTGCCTAGAGACTGAACGAGCGTGGGAGATGCGCCGGGACCTGCCCGGCGCGACCGCGCGCTAGATCAGGTCCTCCGCATCATCGAAGGCGTCGGTGTCGTGGACACCGCAGAAACGGGAGCCGGGACGGGCCTGGTTGCGGCACTGGATGCCGTCCTCGGACACGTACTCGCAGCGGCGGACGTCCTCGTCCTCCTCGTCACCGATCAGGTCGGCGGCGGGCTCCTCGTGAACGGGAACGTTCTTGAGGATGTCGGCGGCAAGCGTCTCGGACTTAATGTCGATGTGCCAGCCGGTCAGGCGCGCGGCGAGGCGGGCGTTCTGGCCCTCCTTGCCGATGGCAAGGGACAGCTGGTCGTCGGGCACGATGACGCCGGCGTAGGCCTTCTCCTCGTCGATGAGGACGCGGGTGACCTTGGCAGGCGACAGGGCGTTGGCGACGTAGACGGCAGGATCGGCATCCCACAGGATGACGTCGACGCGCTCGCCACGGAGCTCGCCCACGACAGCGCGAACACGGCTGCCCTTGGGGCCGACGCAGGCACCCACGGGATCCAGACGGTCGTCGAGCGAGTGGACAGCGACCTTGGAACGCTGGCCGGGCTCGCGGGCGATCGACTTGATCTGGACGGTGCCCTCATAGATCTCGGGCACCTCCTGCTCAAACAGACGACGCATGAGCTCGGGGTGGGTACGGGAGATGACAATCGGCGGACGGCTGTGCTCGCCACGAACCGGCTGCAGGTTGGAGTTGGGGTCGCGAACGTCAATGATCACGGCCTTGATATGCTGGTTGTGCAGGTAGCGCTCGCCCATCGGACGCTCGTTGCGCTCGTTCTCGTAACGGCGCTGATCGAAGTGCGGAAGCTCGGCCTCGACGCCTTCGCGAATCTTGACGATCGTGAAGTCCGGCGTGGACTGCAGCACGGTACCGCTGATGAGGTCACCGATGCGGCCGGAGAACTCCTCGTAGATCTGCTCACGGGCGGAGTTACGCACGATAGCGTTGATCTCGGCCTTGGCGTGCTGGGCGGCGATGCGGCTCGTGTTCTTGGGGGTAACGTCGATCTCCTCGAACTCGGTGAAGTTGCCCTCCTCGTCCATGGAATCGTCGATCGGCTCCAGGCGGTAGACGTAGATCTTGCCGGTGGTGCGGTCGATGGTCACCTTGGCGCCCCACTCAAGATGCAGGATCTCGGCATAGCTCTTGGCGAGCGACTGCTCCAGGCGGTCGATCAGGTAGAGCTGGTCGATGTGCTTCTCCTGGCAAAGCTCCATCAGGGCGGACATCATGTCGGATGCTGCCATCTTACTTTCCTTCCTTCGCGGGCTTGAAGTCGTAGGTGGGCTTCAACTTGCACTTTTTAACATCAGAGAAATCGAGGGTGACGGACTCGCCGTCCTCGAGCTCGAGGGTCACGTCGGTCTCGGTCGCAGCGGCAATCTTGCCGGCGTACTTGCGACGGCCCTCAGTGGCGGTGGAGGTGAGCTCACAGTTCTCGCCCACAAAGCGGGCAAAGTCGCACGGGCGGCGCAGCGGGCGCGCCATGCCCGGGCTCGACACCTCAAGCGTATAGCTCGAAGAGATAGGGTCGAGCTCCTCAATCACATCGCCGACCCACTTGGTGTTGGCCGTGACGTCGTTGAGAGACAGGCTCTGACCCTCGGCACCCTCGATACGCACGCGCACGCAGGGGGCCTTGGTGGCGCCCACGAGCTCGACGTCGACGATGTCGACATCGTGCTGGGGAGCGACGGCCTCGAGCGCGTCGATGATCGCCTGCTCGGTCTTGGTCTTGACCATTGCGGCACCTCCATCCATACAAAAAAGAAGCGGGGCCGAAACCCCACTTCTTTCAATTACAACTTCATTTGCAAGCAAACTATACCAATAGCTGCGGAAACGCGCAAGCACAGTACGAATCTGCAGGTCAGCGTGCGCACAGGTTCTCCACAAGAATGGGACAATTGACCGAGGAACCCCATGCGGCGCGCCCTCAACAGTCCCAAAACGGGCCATGCGTCCCAGCGTGCCGACCGAATCGGGCCCTATGGGCATTCCATCCCTGGGCGCACATCGGCCAGACTAGAGCCGAGAGGCATTCTGTAGCGAGAAAGCCTGCCGCACGCATTGACCGCACAACCTTCCAGCATCTCTACGGCAAGGAGGATCCATGGAACGCCTAGGCACCCTCTGCGCGACCGCGCTCGTCGTCGCTGCCTGCTCGTTCGCTCTGACGGGCTGCAACAACATCGATGGCAAAACCGGAACATGCGAACCGGATCGTGGCAGCACCAAAGCCATCGAGAAAACCGAACCCCCGGTAAGCTTCGACAAAATAGACGAAGACATCGACGATCCCCAGGGCCTAGGTCCCGACCCCCAAGAACAGTTCCCCATCGACCTTGAGGCAGACGAAAACGTCCATGTTACCTGCGTGGGCAAGGACACCGACGGCTACGGAGACGCCGCGCTCGTCTTTACGGTGACCAACAATACCGGTGTCGACATGATGTTTGGCGACGCGGACTCCTATGCCTACGTCAGCGGTAAGGTCTGCGACGTGCGCATGCGCCAGCAGGTCGCAGCGGGCGAGGAAACGCGCGCCATGCTCACCTTTGTGGGCACCTTCGACGACCCCGACTTTGATGTGAACAACGACCTCAACGACATCTACCTCAACATTTGGATGTTCGAAGAGGCAACGGGCAACGTTTACTTTAGGGACCTAGTACACATCCCGTAGAAGACGGTGCGACGCACTGACTAAGCAGGGCATACAACACAAAACGAGGGACGACCCAACCGGACCGTCCCTCGTTTATTGCATGCCAGCTTTACACGCAGCGCTTACTTGACCACCAGGTTGACCAGCTTGCCGGGCACGCAGATGGCCTTGACGACCGTCTTGCCCTCGGTCCACTTGGCGACAGCGACCTCGGCGGCAGCCTGCATCTCCTCGTTGGAGGCATCGCGGGCTACGTCGATGCGGCCACGAACCTTGCCGAGCACCTGCACGACAATCTGCACCGTGTCCTCGATGGACTCGGCCAGGTCGAACTCGGGCCAGGCGGCGGTATAGGCGTTGCCCTCGCAGCCGAGTGCCTCATGCCACAGCTCATCGGCCCAGAACGGGCAGATGGGGGCAAGGACGCTCACGATGTCCTTAGCCACGCCGTAGCACAGGGCCTTGTCGCGCGCGGCACCCTCGGTGGCGTTGAGGTAGGCGCTCGCCGCGTTGACGAGTTCCATGACGGCCGAGATGGCGGTGTTGAACTGGCCGCGATCGAAGTCCTCGGTGCACTTGGCGATGGTCCGGTGACGCTCGCGATAGAGCTTCATCGCAACCTCGTCGAGCGCGGACTTGTCGAAGGCCACGTTGGCGTCGCCGGACTGGACGAGCTGCCACACGATACGCCAGGCGCGCTTGATGAAGCGGTTGGCGCCCTCAACGGCCTTGGGATCCCAGTCGAAGTCCTTCTCGGGCGGGGCGATAAACAGGATCGCCAGACGCATGGTGTCGGCGCCGTAGGGCTCGATGACCGAGCTCGGGGGCACGACGTTGCCCTTGGACTTGGACATGGTGTCGCCGTTCTCGTCCTTGACCATGCCCTGGCACAGCAGGTTGGTGAAGGGCTCGTCCACACTCAGCAGGCCCAGGTCGCGCAGTGCCTTGGTAAAGAAGCGGCTGTAGAGCAGGTGCAGGATGGCGTGCTCGATGCCGCCGATGTAGTTATCGACGGGCATCCAACGGTCGGCGGCTTCGCGGGAGAAGGGCAGCTCGGTGTTGTGCGGGTCGGTATAGCGCAGGTAATACCAGCTGGAGCAGGTAAAGGTGTCCATGGTATCGGTCTCGCGCTTGGCCGGGCGGCCGCAGACCGGGCAGGTGGTCTCGTAGAAGTCCTTGCACTCGGCAAGCGTCTCGCCGGCACCCAGGTCCAGGTTCTCGGGCAGCGTCACCGGCAGCTGATCCTCGGGCACGGGCACGATGCCGCAGTGCTCGCAGTGGATGGCCGGGATGGGGTTGCCCCAATAGCGCTGGCGGCTGATGAGCCAGTCGCGCAGGCGGAACTCGACCTTGCGACGACCGCAGCCCATGGCCTCGAGGTCGGCCACGATGGCAGACTCGCCCTCGGAGTGCTTACCGCCGCGCATGCCGGTGTACTTGCCCGACTGGACCAGCGTGCCCTCGGCAGCGTGGGCGCATTCCCAGTCGACAGTCTCGGCATGGAAGGTATCGATGGTCTCGCCGCTGGCCTCGACGGCAGCGCGATCATCGTCGTCCAGGATGATCGGCACGATCGGCAGATCATACTTGCGGGCAAACTCAAAGTCGCGCTGGTCGCCGCAGGGAACGGCCATGACGGCGCCGGTGCCGTAATCGGCCACGACGTAGTCGGCAACCCACACGGGGACCTTTTCGCCGTTAACGGGGTTCACCACGTAGCGGCCGGTAAAGGCACCGTGCTTCTCGAGAGTGCCCTGGGCACGCTCGACGGCAGAAATGTGCTTGGAGTCCTCAACGATCTTGGTGACGGCCGCCTCGTACTCCGTGCCCTCGACGAGCTCGTGCAGACGGGCGTACTCGGGAGCCAGGACAAAGAAGGAGACGCCAAAAAGGGTATCGGCGCGCGTGGTGAAGACGGTGATCTTGCCCTCGTCGCCCTCGATGGGCTCGCCATCGGCGTCGCACAGGGTAAAGTCGACCTCGGCACCCTCGGAGCGGCCGATCCAATTGGCCTGCATCTGCTTGACGCGCTCGGGCCAGCCAGGGAGCTTCTCAAGGTCATCGAGCAGCTCCTGGGAGTACTCGGTGATCTTGTAGTACCACTGCTCAAGGTCGCGCTTCTCGGGCTCGGTGCCGCAACGCCAGCACTTGCCCTCGGTCACCTGCTCGTTAGCCAAAACGGTCTTGCAGGTGGGGCACCAGTTAACCGGATTCTTCTTACGATAGACCAGGCCCTTTTCCCACATCTTCTCAAAGATCCACTGGCCCCAGCGATAGTAGTCGGGGCTGCAGGTCTTAACGGTGCGATCCAGGTCGTAGGAGAAGCCCATGCGCCTCATCGTGGCGAGCGCCTGGTCCATGTTCTTATACGTCCAGGCGGCAGCCTGCGTGTTGTGCTTGATGGCGGCGTTCTCAGCGGGCAGGCCAAAGGCGTCAAAGCCGATGGGGTGCAGCACGTCAAAGCCGCGCATGCGGGCCTGACGGGCCATGGCATCGCCGATGGTGTAGTTGCGCGCGTGGCCCATGTGTAGGTCGCCCGACGGATACGGGAACATCTCGAGCACATACTTCTTGGGCTTGGTGGCGTCGGTGTCGACGGCAAAGAGGTTCTCGTCGTCCCACGCCTTCATCCACCGGGACTCAATGGCCTGCGCGTCGTAGGCGGGGATCTCATCCTTATGATCTGTGCAATCGCACATATCAGCTCCTTTGTTAGCTGGGTTGGGGCGGGGCGTTCTTACCTTTACTCGCTGCTGCGGACAGTCCTGCTCGCACGAAGAGCACATTAAGTGCTCTTCGGCTCGTGCGGAACTTGCAGCGAGCAAAGATAAGAACGCCCCGCCACATCGTTAACTCGACTGATGATAGCAAATACAACAAGCGAGATGCCTGCGACTTGCAGGCATCTCGCTTTATCTAAATAACGTGGTTGAGGCTCAACCTTTATGTGCAGGTCTTATCTTATCGATACGTTACGCTCTGTTGGGAGTCCTTGACTACGACGTCGTGGGCTCCGCCTTCGACGATCGAGGTCGAGCTTACCAGGGTCAGGCGTGCCTTTTCCTGGAGCTCGGGGATCGAGAGGGCACCGCAGTTGCACATCGTGGACTTGACCTTATAGAGCGTGCCGCCCACGCCGTCCTTGAGGGAGCCGGCGTAGGGAACGTAGGAGTCAACGCCCTCGACAAAGCTGAGCTTCGCGGCGCCGCCCAGGTCGTAGCGCTGCCAGTTACGGGCACGCGCAGAACCCTCGCCCCAGTACTCCTTCATGTACTGGCCGTTGACGTTGACGCGCTCGGTCGGGCTCTCGTCAAAGCGGGCGAAGTAGCGGCCCAGCATCATAAAGTCGGCACCCATGGCAAGGGCGAGCGTCATGTGGTAGTCGTAGACAATGCCGCCGTCGGAGCACACGGGCACGTAGACGCCGGTCTCCTCATAGTACTCGTCACGGGCGCGGCAGACGTCGATCAGCGCGGTGGCCTGGCCACGGCCGATACCCTTGGTCTCACGGGTGATGCAGATGGAGCCGCCACCGATACCGACCTTGATGAAGTCGGCACCGCAGTCGGCCAGGAAGCGGAAGCCCTCGGCGTCGACGACGTTACCGGCACCGACCTTGACGTCCTCGCCGTAGTTGGCGCGGATCCACTCGATGGTGCGCTTCTGCCACTCGCTGAAGCCCTCGGAAGAGTCGATGCATAGGACGTCGGCACCGGCCTCGATGAGCAGCGGCACGCGCTCGGCATAGTCGCGGGTGTTGATACCGGCGCCGACCATGTAGCGCTTATCGCCGTCGAGCAGCTCGTTGGGGTTGGTCTTGTGGCTGTCGTAGTCCTTGCGGAAGACGATGCCCATGAGGTGATCGTTGTCGTCGACAATGGGCAGAGCGTTGAGCTTGTTGTCCCAGATGACGTCGTTTGCAACCTTGAGGCTGATGTTCTTGTCGCCCACGATGAGCTGCTCGCGCGGGGTCATGAACTCGGCGACCTTCTTCTGGTGGTCATCGCGGCTGGGGCGATAGTCACGGCTGGTAACGATACCCAGGAGCTTGCCCTTGGGGGTGCCGTCGTCGGTAACCGGCATGGTGGAGTGGCCGGTCTTCTCCTTGAGCTCGATGACCTGCTCCATGGTCATGTCGGGGGTCAGTGTGGAATCGGACTGAACGAAGCCAGCCTTGTGATCCTTAACGGCCTTGACCATAGCGGCCTCGGACTCGGGGGTCTGGGAACCGTAAATGAAGGACAGGCCACCCTCGGTAGCGAGCGCGACACCCATGTCGACGCCCGAGACGGACTGCATGATGGCGGAAACCATGGGGATGTTCAGGGTGATTGCCGGCTTCTCACCGCGCTTGAAACGGGTTAGCGGCGTCTTAAGAGAGACGTTGTTGGGGATGCACTGCGAGGACGAGTAACCAGGAACCAGCAGATACTCCGAAAACGTGTGGGACTCACCGGGAAAGAACGTAGCCATGTTTCTCCTTTTTCCATGCGACCGGTCGGCTGCAGGCCTCGTAGGACCCAGCCCAACCTTGGGCGCCCAATACTGGGGAAGTATCTTAACGCACTTTGACTGCTACAATGCATGATTTAAGAAGAGCACACGAGGGTTTGACGCAGGCTTTGCGTTTGCCCAGCAAACACTTTAGCGGAAAGACGTGGAGCACATGGAGTACAAGACGACGGCAAAGTTGGTCATTCAAGCGTGCGACAAGGATCTGCCGGGTGTGTTTGGCCATGGCTGCGTCTTGCTGCTGCAGGGTATTGCCCGCGACCACTCGCTCAACCGTGCCGCCAAGAGCATGGGCATGGCGTATTCCAAGGCTTGGCGCATTGTGAACGAGGCTGAAGGGCAGCTAGACTGCAAGCTCATCGAGCGCGACGGCGCCCGCGGATCATCGCTCACCCCCGCCGGCAAGCGCGCCATCGAAGTCTACGAAACCCTGCAGGCAGAAATCAACGACGTCATAGCAACCCGCGCCGACGCCCTCATCGCCAGCATCAAAGAGTAGCTAATTTGGGACGGGGCTTTTTAGCCGCACAATCTCTTCTCATAAGTTGCGGTGAAATAGGGACTTATGCGGTTAAAGCCGTAAATCAATCCATATTTCACCGCAACTTATTGAGTCGAGGATGATTTAGCTAGTTGCGGAGGGCGTTGTCTAGGGTGGACGCTACGACCAGGGGGTCGTCGGTGCCGGCGAAGAGGCGGATGGTGCTCCCCTGCTTGCCGCGTGGGGCCGAAAGGCGCGTTGTTGGGCCGCCGGCAGGCGATGTGCGGAATTCGTCCGGCAGCATGCTGAAGAATTCGCCCGCAATGTAGCCCATCAGGTCAAACTCTACTGCCGGGCCAAAACCGTGCTCCAGGATGCCAGTCGCGATGGCATGGTCGGGATGCGAGGTCAGCCCGGGATAACGCACGTTGCGCACCATCTCATTGGCAGCCAAATACTCGGCCAGCGCACGTGCACGGTCGAAGTGTTCCTGCATGCGGGTGTCGAGTGTGTCGAGCTCGTGCTCTAGAACCTCAGCCTCATCGGAGGACAAGTCGAGCGCAGCCAATCCGCAGCCCTCAAGCAGGACATGCGCGCGCTCGGCAGCGGCATCCACGCGATGGCGCTTGAGCTGTGAGCGTGCCACCGAAGCGGCAACGAGCTTGCGCGGAGCCTTGCCGGCGCACGCGCGATCGAGCGCCTCGAGCGACAGCGCAGCACCCAGCCGCAGTGGATCGCAGCCAAAAGCCGACGCCACCGTGTTGTCCACAACCAGCAGCGCGTGCGACTCACGAGACGCGCGGCCCAGAGCGCGAAGGTCGGGCACACGCAGACCAAACCCGCCGATGGAGTTGACGAACCACCACAGGTGCGGCCCCTCGGCATCAAACGAAGCATCAAAGCCCTCGGACGCAGCAGCAAACGCCGCAGCCGCGGGCTCCCCCACCAGCGCAACATCGCAGCCATCAAAGCCGCAGGCAAACACATCGGCAAAGTCGTCCGCAAAGGCCACCAAGCGATCGCCGGGCCGCACAATCCCCAGCATCGACAGCGCCGCCGGCACATGCGAGGCCGAGACAAGACGCGCCTCACGCGCACCGGCCCTCAAAGCCCAAGCCTCTTCTAGCTGCTGTACATCCACACGGCACCGTCCCTTCAAAACAAAAACCCACGATGCGGGTGTTTCCCGCATCGTGGGCAACGGCTGCAGTATAGCGCCGATATGCGGCGAATCGCTAGATGTTGAGCGCGTGGTAGGTCACGCTCGCGCCGACGGCGTCAACGGTCACGCCATAGGCCTCGGGATAGATGCGCGTCGAAAACACGAGCGCGCCATCGTTTACAAACACCTCAACCGAAGAAGCGTCGCCGACGATGCGTACGTTTCGAACCTCGTCGACCGGTTCCCAACGCACCGCGCGACCGCAGCCGGCCGCCGTACGGGCCTCGTCGGTAAAGCGCATCTCAAAGCGCGCGGGCAGTTCACCCTCGGCGGGCACAAACGCCAGCTTCAGCTCGCCATCAACGGTCGCACTAAAAGCGCCGTCGACACCGGCAACAATAACGTCAAAGCAGGTATCGCCGGCAACCTCCAACGAGCCCTCCCCCACACGCACCGAGGCATAATGGTGCTCGATCTCGCGCGCCGGCTGCTGCAGTACCACGCCGCCAGCACCGACCGTAAGCTCACGCGGCACCGTCATGCAGTGCTGCCAGCCGCACGCCACGGTGGGGTCGTTGCCATAGGTCGGCTTATCGGGCATGCCCATCCAGCCGATTAGAATATGGCGACCGTCCTCGGCCGTGAACTCCTGCGGCGCATAGAAGTCAAAACCTGCGTCCCACAGGCGGAACTCGCCCAGATCATAAGCGTCCTTGCCAGCCGTAATGTCACCCGTAACGGGCATGTAGCCCGCTGCATACACATTGCCGCGGTCCCAACGACCGCTCTCGAGCCCTTGGGGAGAGAAGGACAGCCACTTCGCCGGTGCACCGCCTTTCGCATCGAGCTCGATATAGCTGGGGCACTCCCACATAAAGCCAAAGCGCTCGGGCGTAGACACGCGATTCTCGAGCTCCCAACTAAGCATGTCAGCCGAGCCGTACACCAAGATCTCGCCCACATCGCGACCGGCACCCTCGCCATGCATGGCGCAAAAACGGCTCTCGACATGCGGACCGTCGACGCGACGACGCGCGCCCAGCACCATGTGATAACGCCCGTCCACGTCACGCCACACCTTGGGGTCGCGCACATGGCAGGTCAAATCCTCGGGATAATCCTCGGAAGTCAGCACCACACGCTTGGCGCCGAACGCCTGGCCGTCGGTGCTCTCCACATAGACGGTATCGGCTCGTCGACCGGTATTGACGTAATCGTACGTGCCGTCCGCATCGGAAAGCTTAACGTTGCCCGTATAAAGTACGCGAATGCGACCGTCTTCGGCAAGCGCGGAGCCCGAATACACACCGTGACAATCGAACGACTCGTCGGGCAGCAGCGGGGCGCCAACGTAATCCCACGTCATAAGGTCGCGACTCGTCGCATGGCCCCAGACCTTAACGCCACCCTCGACATCAAAGGGCGCATATTGAAAATAAGCGTGGAACACGCCGCCCGCTTGGCAAAGACCGTTGGGGTCGTTGAGCCAACCCGCCGGCGGCATAATATGGAAGTGTTGGCCATACGCGCCATGACCACACTCAGAGGCGGCAGCATCAACCGCGGCAACCAACTTTGCAAGGTCGCGACCAAGTGCATTAGACATATCAAAGTCCTAACGGATCGAAAGTAACAAGGCACCAGAGATCGGCACCGGATACGGGAAACGCCCGCGAGCATACAACCCGCGGGCATCCCCTCAATCAAAAGCTCTTACGCCTGCTCGGAAGCCTTGGGCTCATCCTTGTACAGGACAAACGAGACGGCAAAGGAAACCAGCGCGGCAACCGCAAACATGATCGCATACTGCACGGGCTGGGCCAGGCACAGCAGGATACCGAAGATACCGGTAACGCCCGTGCCGGAGGCAGCCAGCGAAGTAAGCGCGCAGACCAGGGCACCGCAACCACCGCCGATGCAGCCGGCGATGAAGGGCTTAAAGAAGCGCAGGTTCACACCAAAGATGGCAGGCTCGGTAATACCCATGAAGGCGGACAGGGCCGAAGGAAGCGCCAGGCCCTTGATCTTGGCATCGCGGGTCTTAAAGGCAACGGCGAGTGCGGCACCACCCTGGGCGATGTTAGCGGCACTGGCGATGGGCAGCCAATAGGTTACGCCGTACTGGGCGAGCTGACCCAGGTCGATGGCGGTGTACATCTGGTGGATACCGGTAACGACCGTGGGGGCATAGAACAGGCCGACGATAAAGGAACCGATACCAAAGGGCAGGGTGAGCAGGGCCTGAATCAGACCGAGGATGGCGTTCTCGGCCCACACGAAGATGGGACCGACGGCAACGAAGGTCACGAGCACGGTAACGAACACCGAGACGAGCGGGGTCACAAAGAGGTCGAACATCTCGGGGACAACCTTGTGGAGACGCTTCTCGAGGAAGGCGAGTATGGCGCAGGCGATAACGATGGGGATAACGTGGCCCTGATAACCGACCCACTCAAAGCCGTACACGCCGGGAATGACGGTGACCATGGTCTGCACGCCCTCGGAGGCAACCGTGTAGGCGCTCTGCAGCGAGGAGTTGATGAACGCACCTCCGACGACGGCGCCCAAATACGGGTTAGCGCCAAAGGCCTTAGCCGCGGAGTAGCCGATCAGGATCTGCAGAATGCCAAAGGACGTGCCCGAGACCAGGTCGGCGATCTTGTAGATAAAGTTATTGGTGTCGAGCGCGATAAAACCGTTGGAGGCCATAAAGTTGAGCGCGCTCATGATTCCCAGCAGCAGGCCCGAAGCCACGATGGCGGGGATGATGGGGACAAAAACGTCGCCGAGCACCTTAATGGCACGCATAAAGATGTTCTGCTGCTGTGCCGCGGCCTCCTTAACCTCGGCTTTGGTGGCAGCCTCGACGCCGCTAAGCGCGATGAACTCTTCGTAGACCTTGTTGACGGTGCCAGTGCCAAAAATAATCTGGAGCTGGCCTTGGGCCTCAAAGACGCCCTTGGCGCCGTCGATATTCTCGATGGCCTCCTTGTCAACCTTGGCGTTATCGGCAATCACCAGGCGCAGACGCGTGGCGCAGTGTGCGGCCGAAACAACGTTGTCGGCGCCACCGACGTTGTCGAGCACCTCTTGGGCTGATTTGCGGTAGTCCATGACTTCCCTTTCCTCCAACGGGCGCATCTGCACCCGGCCATCTTTGACACTTACACTGTAATCGTTTTCAGTTATATATAGCTGTAATCGTTTTCATTAGCGGTAAACGGTAGATATTTGACGGTGAAAGGTGGTTTTGAGCCAAAAACAGGGAATCAAAGGCCGGCAGACATGCCCAAAGCCTAGACATTCATCAGCTGATGTCCGAGCTTGAGCGTCTTGAGGCCGCTCTCCCCCTCCACGCCATCGAGCGTGTTGAGCAACATATTGGTCGCCTCGACGCCACTGGTCAGGTAACCGTAATGCACGGTGGGAATGCCGCCCGTCAGCGCGCGCAAAAATGCGTTGTCGCCAAAACCGCTCACGCGACGCACGCCCTCGCCCATGCCGCGCGCCTCGTCAAGAGCGCGCAGGGCGCCGGCCGCCATAGTGTCGGTCGCGCACGCGATAAACGAAACATCCGGCACTTCGCCCAGCAGCTCGCGCGACGCACGATAGCCGGAATCGAGGGTAAAGGACCCGCAGCGAATCAAATCGGGATCGAGCACAACGCCCGCGGCGCCCAGACCAGCTTCAAAACCACGACGACGGTCGTAACCGGCGGCACGGTCTTCCTCGGTAACACCGATATAGGCAATCTTGCCCTCAACATGCGTCGCAAGCGCCTGGCCCAGCTCAAAGGCAGCCTCGTAATCGTCATGGTAGACGCAAGCCGCGCCCTCGACGTTTTGGCCGATCAGCACAATGGGTACACGGCAAGACGCAATGGCCGCACGGTGCTCATCGGTAATCATGGTTGCCACGAGCACGATGCCATCGACCGGGTGGTTCTGGAACAAGTCGAGATACTCGAGCTCGCGCTCGGCCACGTTGTCAGTATTCGCGAGCAGCATCTGGTACCCGCGGCGACCGAGCACCTGACCGATACCCGCAGTAATGCGGCTCACGGATTCCGAGTTGATCTTGGGCACGATGACGCCGATGAGCTTGGTGGAGCCGGTGCGCAGCGCGCGGGCCTGGTTGGACCGCACGTATCCGGTCAGCTCAATCGCCTGCTTAATGCGCTCGGCCTTGTCCGCCGAGATATATCCACCGTTGAGGTAGCGCGAGACGGCGGCGCTCGAAACGCCCGCTAGCTCGGCCACATCTTTCATCTTTACCACGAGCACCCCTTTATCTTGCAATCGTTTGCACCATCATACCCAGCCCAAGTCGGCATAATAAATCAATTTAAACCGAACCAAATATGCCCATCCTGGTCGAGCAAACGTCAGCGAGCGGGCAGCTGCCGTGGCGAGGTGCCGCGAAAGAGGAGCGAAGCGTACTTCATGTACGCGAGCGACGGTTTGAGCGGCAGATCGCCCGGCAGATGCCCGCGCAGCGTCGAGCGGTCCGGCGTTCGTTAGAACACCGGAACATAGTTATCCATGATACTCGCCGTTGTACTGGATGAGGGTCAGGTCCTCAACGCCATCGAGCGTGCGAATCGCGTCGGCATAGGGCATGTCCACGCCGTCCGAGAATACCTCCACGGCCATCTCGACTTTGTCGCCGCGCATAGTCTTGGACTTAACGGTGAACTTGGTGCGCCCAAATGCACGCACGATATCGTCGCCGGTGGTCTGGCCCGTGTAGTGAATGACCATCATGTACACGCGCGACTTGTCCTGGTGGCTCGCAAAGCCGGCGATCATCACCACGATCACCACCGCCGTGAGCCCCACGAGCGCATACATGCCGGCGCCGGCCGTAATGCCCGTGGTAATAGCCCAAAACAGATACAGCAGGTCGAGCGGGTCCTTGACCGCCGTACGATAGCGGACAATAGACAGAGCACCGACCATACCGAGCGAGATGACCACGTTCGTCGAGATCGCGAGCGTGACCATGCAGGTGAGCACGCACATGCCCACGAGCGTCACGGCAAAGCTGCGCGAATACACCACGCCGGTAAAAAAGCGCTTGTACACGTAATAGATCAGGATGCCCATGGCGAGCGCCACGAGCAGCGAAAGGCCGATCTTGGCAGGGTCGACCTGGCCAAACGCCTCCAAAACGGAGTTCTTAAAAAAGTCCCTGGTGCTCATGGTCTAAATATCCCCTCGGTTCCCAAAATCCGATTCCCAGTAGTTAAATCCGCGAAGGTAGGCGGTCTTGTCGTAGCACAGGCAGTACTTGGAGACCGCCGTAAGCTCGACTGCGCCCGGCGGCACCATATCGCGCACCAGCTGCGGGCAAAACTCCGTAAACTTGACCTCCATCACCAGCTTGCCGGGCTCCAGGACCGGCAGCGCGGGCAGCGTCGCGTCAAAGATATCGAAGCTTCCCACCGCGGCACGCACGTTCATGTCAAACGTAATGCGCACGGTGCCCTCATCCATCACCCACGGCTCGCGCTCGTAGTCCACGATGGTCCGCGGGCGCATCATGTTGCAGATGCACTCGATGTAGAACTCGCGGCAGAGCGGATAGGGGCTCCTCAGCAAAAAGTCGTAGTCGCCGGCCAGAATCTGCTCAAACTCGCCGCGCGTGAGCGGCGCGTCCTCCTTGTAGATCCAGCTGCCGAACTTCTTTTTGCGCTCGAGCTTAATCACCTTGTCGCTGCCGTTATAGATGCGCACGCGATACTTTTTGCGCATGAGAATACCGGCGTCTTTTTCCTCGTAGGCCGAGTTGCAGTAGTCGTCAAAATACAGGCTGCGAATGGTGTAACCACCCGCCCGCGCATGCTTGTCCAGTTTAAAAACCGGCGCCATGCGACAGGCAAGCGCGGAGTGCTCGCCCTCGTTAATGAGATATTTGAGCTCGTGGCGGTAACGCTCCTGCGTGGTACGCACAGGCGGAGCCGCCAAGCGCTCAAGCAGCGCGCTAGCCCTCCTCATACGTGTCCTCCACGACCTTACCGCCGTCTTGCACGTAAAAACACTTCATGCCGTAGTGCTTGCCGTCGTCGGTCACATAGTAGTCAAACGCATCTTGCCTATAACCGTCGGAGTTGGTGGCACGCACGCGCACAAAATACTGGCCGGCATCGGGCGCATCGCAGGTCACCTCGGGAAGCAGCACGTCCTCGGCCTTAAAGACCACGTCGCTAATGGCATAGTCACGAGCAAGCTCCACAGTGTAGCGAATGTCGCGCGCCTCAAAGTCGTAGGACGCATCCCAGTTAATACGCAGCTTACCGTTATCGATCTGCGGCACGCCGATGTAGAACGGCATGGGCTTTTTAAAACTCTCGCGAAAGCTCTTGTAGTTCTCCTCGATCTCGGAGGGAATCGCCGCGGCGATCTGCTCGTATTGGTCCTTGGTGACAGGCAGATGGTCGATATCGGGCGAAGCAAAGACTAGCGATTCAGTAACCTCGCGGTAGTGCTTGATCATCTTGCTCAGGCATGCCTCGGTCATATACGAACGCAGGTCCTTGACGGCGCGGTCGAGCTCGCTGCGGAACGATTTGCTGCGCAGCGCACGATTGAACAGTACGTTGCCCCAGTAGTTGCTTGCACCGCGCTCCCAGCTCGCGTAGTCCGAAAACCCGGTAAGAGAAAGCTCCAGCTTACGCAGCATGCCGTCGTTATCCCAATCTAAAAAGTACCAGGTATTTGAGTTGAGAGGGCTGTACAGATAGCAGTTACGGTTCTGCGTATCGCAGTTGCCCGTCAGGATCTGAAACGCCAGCCAATAGACCAGATTTTCGGTATCAAAGTAGGTGTCGAGCACGTCATCGATCTTTTGCGATTCGTCGTTGAGTGCATCGAGCATCTCGATGAGCTTGGTGTGGTCCGAATCGCCCTTAATCTCGAGCATGCCCTCAAAGCTTGCCTGGTTGTAGTCGGGATCGTCGGCGAGCTTAATGGTGTCCTCGTAGCGATGGTAATCGAAGCTGTTCACCTTATACAGATGCCCGTTCTTATCCAAGCCGTGCGCCTTAAGCGCCGTCTTGTTGAGCTGCTCCACCTGCGTAAACAGGCCGTAGTCCTCAAAGGTGTCGTTGGACTTTTCGGTCTGGTCGCACACCCACAGATGCACAAACTGTGTGCGCAGGCCCATCATCTGGGGAATCCCACGGATAAGGTCGTAGGCCATCTTGTTGCGAAAACGCATACCCTCGCCCATGTGCTTGTTGAGTGCAATCGCGCGCTGTTGGCGCCAGGTACCCTTGCCCTTTTTGAGCTCCACCTTGTAATTCTTTTGCGAGTTCATGCTCGATGTCTGACCTCGCACCTGCACGGTGGCATTGGGCGCTTCCTCGCCATAGCCAACCTCGCCGGCCACCGGGCCGTCTTCGTCGCCCGGCTGCAGCAGGCCCATAACCTGATAGCGCGTCACGCCCATGTCGGCATAGTCATACACCGAGTACGTGTTGATCTCGGCCCAACTGTGGTCGGTATTCTCGGAGCTGTTGCCGCGCGAGACCGTCAGATACATGGTCACAATACCCGAGTCGTCGTAGACCTCGTACAGCTCGTCTTTATCGCGCAGGTGCTTGGACTGGTCGGAGGCCTCGGCCTTTTTAATCTTGTCCTGCTTTTTGACCTTTTTAGTCGAGGATTCGTCCTGAGACGAACAGCCCGAAAGCAACAGCGCGCCGGCAGCCGCCTCGATCAGGCAGCGGCGAGACATCAACTTATCGATCATCAGAACCTCCCCAATGTTTTTGATACAGGCGAACCACCATACGTTCAAACGCACTGCGCGGCTCACCGCCCGCGCGCTTGTCCTCGTAGCATTGCTCAACACGGTCGAGCACCCGGCCAAGTTCGGTAAACCAGCCCGTCTTGTCGGTCGCCACAATGGGCTGCTGGCTCAGGATACGATACGGCAAGTTGGCGGTATAGGTATCGAGCCGCAGCAGCGCCACGATAAAAAACACCGCCGCACCCAACAAAAAGCCAAAGCCGTAAAACTGCTGCGGCAAAAGCAACGACACGGCAGTCGCCAGCCCGGCCACACTGGCAAACAGCCCCGAGGCCAGCACGGCCCCCTTGTAGTCGGTAAAGTACAGCAAGATGAGCATCACCGTATTGCCCACGGCATACAGGCCATAGCCCACGCACAGAGTACGAAAATACCCGTGCATCAGGTTGATAAAGCCCAGCGGTAGGGCCGAGAGCACCGTGGTCTCGAGCGAGATGACCGCCGCGGTCACAAACAACTGTTTGAGCGCGCAAAAGCGCAGTTCGCTCATATGACCCAATCCGCTGTCAAGAGCCACAATG
>NZ_QRVG01000026.1 GCF_003459245.1 Collinsella sp. AF23-2 | reverse complement strand
GGCCATTGTGGCTCTTGACAGCGGATTGGGTCATATGAGCGTAGGGCTCGCTGGTGTCGAGCATGGTTATGCCGCGGTCCGATGCGCGGAGCTTGCACAGTACGAGCGCATTGTCGCACAGCTCTTTAAGGTTGAATGATTCGTGCTCGAGCGTCACTTTGCGCTCCTCGATCCTGCCCATCTCGAGGATGTCGTTAATCAGTGACAGCAGGTGATTGGCGGCAACGCGCGCCTTGGCGCGGCTTTCGCGGGCGACCTGCATGTCGCCTTCTCTCAATTCCTCAATTTCGATAAGGCCCAGGATGCCGTTGAGCGGCGTGCGGATGTCGTGGCTCATGCGCGTGAGGAAAGCGGTTTTGGCGGCATTGGCGGCATCGGCTTTCTGCCGTTCCTCCTGTGCGCGGTAAAGCGACCAGACAAGGATGACGATGCCGGTGAGCAAAATGCAGATGACGACTGCCGCAATGACGATGCGGTTGCGGTAGAGAAGTCGGAACGCATCCGATTCTTGCGCCGAGTACGATGTGGGGAAATAGCTGTTTGCAGAGAGCGATTCACCTGCATTGACGATGCCCTTATTGATGATTCCCAGCAGCTCGGGCTTGCCGCGCGAAATTAAACACGATAGTTGCGCCGTGTTGGTGAGTTCCTGTGTTTCGAAATCCTCGATGTCGTAGATGTCGCGGAGAGTTTCCAGGCGCGTGCTGGGGACAATGATGCAACGTGCCTTCCCCTCATTGAGGGCTTTGAGCACCTCGCCGTCATTCGAATACTCGGTTACCGTTGCGTTCGGAAAGAGACTTTCGAGCTCAAAACGGTTAACGATTGTGCTCTTTGTACAAGCGATGTTCTTAAGGTCGCTGTTCAGGTTTTTGCCACTGTGAATGGCGGTCAGCGAAACCGTTCCCATCGAGTTTGACTGGATGACCCCTGTCTGCTCGGCGAGCCAGTAGTCGCGAAACAACGGTAGGGCGACATCGATGGTTCCGTTGGAAAGGGCTTTGATCATTTGCTTGTTGTTCGAGAGTGCGATTGTTTTGACCGTAATGTCAAACTTGTCGTGCAACGTCGTTGCAAGCGAGGCGAGCGACCCTTCCATCTCGCCGTCGTCATTTTGCGTACAGTAGGGAAGTTGGTTTTTAAGATAGCCGAGCGTGATGGTATTGCCGTTTTCTTTGAGCCAGGTGGTCTCGGTGCCGGTGAGCGATGACGAGCCACTGTTTTGGGTCGAGTAACTCGATTTGACTTCCTCGTTATAGCGCGGGTTATCGCGGGCGATGGTCGTCATGGCGGCGTTGATGTCGTTCATCAGGTCAGGGCGGCTTTTAGGAACGGCAAAAAAGTAGTCGCTCGAGCCTACGTAGAACATGGGTGACGCATCGGGCGACGAAATGGTGTCGTTCATGATGACGGCGTCGACCTCGCCGTCTGCAAGCGCCTCAAAGAGGGCGCTGCCGGTGTCGATTTCTTTATAGGTGCAGGTAACGT
This sequence comes from Collinsella sp. AF23-2, assembly GCF_003459245.1. GTDB lineage: Bacteria > Actinomycetota > Coriobacteriia > Coriobacteriales > Coriobacteriaceae > Collinsella. The sequence continues at coordinate 27,182 of NZ_QRVG01000026.1, read as the reverse complement.
CTTCGTTGGCGAGCCACTGCTGGCCGACGATAGTTTGCATAACGCCAGAGTTGCAGCCGATGGTGAGGCCTTGGAGCGCCTGAGGGTCACCCTTGGCCAGATCGTCGCGGTCGGGCCTGGCGTAGATATAGTAGCGCTCGGTGCCCTCGGGATTTGAGGAAAAGAGCAGCTTCTGCTCGCGTTCTGCCGAATACGAGATGTTGGGCATGAGGTCGATTTCGCCTGCCTCGAGCATGTCCATAAGCTCGGAGAAGGTGCCGCTAACGTATTCGTATTGCCAGCCCTTTGTGTAATACGAGAGGGTCTGGAGGTACTCGTAGCCCCATCCCGAGAGGCGCTCGCCCGGCGTGCCTTCCTGGAAGCCTTTGTTGTTGACGAGCCAGCCAACGCGGACCGTCTTGACCTGCTGGTCGGAGTCGGCGGCAAAGGCGGGGGCAGGCATGACGGCGCTCAGCACGGTGAGTGCGGCAAGCGCGACAGCCAGGGTGCGGCGTAGGGCTAAGCGAAGGACGGCGGAAGGTTTCACATGAAATCCTATCGAGTTGAGACAGTTTCGCATAAGGATACCAGCTCAGCATGCTTAGTCGGCAGCTGAGCCGCTAAACGGTCCCGCCCGGCACTTGGGGACAGTCCCTTTCTGCCGGCACAAAAGGAACGTCCCCAACTGCCGGTTGTGGGACAATACCGAGCGAATGTGATTGGGCGTCTGGGAAAAGGGGTCGCGATGAACAAGTTGAGGACGCTTGCCGATGTTTTGCGCCAGGCTGGCTTTGCGCGCATCACGGGCCTGTTTCTCGTCTTCTATCTGCTGTGCTCGACGGCCGTCTGGCTGTCCGAGCCCACGACCCTTACGTTTGGCGACGGCCTCTGGTTTAGCTTTGAAACCGTATCGACCATCGGCTTTGGCGATATCCCGGCCGAGACGCCGGTTGCCCGCGCTATCACTGTCGTTTTGAGCGTCATCAGCATCTTCTACATCGCCATGCTCACGGGCGTGGCGGTGAACTACTGCAATACGCTCATCAAGATGCGCCAAAAGGACACCATGGCGCGCTTTATGGACGATCTTGAGCATTTGGAAGAGCTCGATCGTGACGAGCTCGCTGACCTGTCGCGCCGCGTGCGCGAGTACCGTCGCCGGCAACGATAGAACGGGTGCCGCGCGTCACGACGAGGGGGATTGCATATGAACATCACGGTGTACCTGGGCGCGAGCGTCGGCAACGACCCGGCGTTTCTGCCTGCAGTGCGAGAGCTCGGCACGTGGATTGGCTCCAACGGCCACGCGCTGGTATACGGCGGCTCCAAGTCGGGCCTGATGGGCGCGCTTGCCGATAGCGTGCTCGAGGCGGGTGGACACGTGACGGGTGTTGAGCCGAGCTTTTTTATCGAGGCAGAGTTTCAACACGACGGTATTGACGACCTCATCGTGACGAGTGACATGGCCGAGCGTAAGGCCAAGATGATCGAGCTCGGCGACGCGTTCATCGCTTTCCCGGGCGGTACGGGCACGCTCGAGGAGATTGCCGAGGTCATGTCCGCCGTGTCGTTGGGGCACTTGAGTGCGCCGTGCATCCTGTGCAACCTCGGGGGCTACTACAACGATCTTAAGGCGCTGCTCGAGCACATGATTGATAAAGGACTTTCGAGCCCGCAGCGCCAGCACGGCATCTACTTTGCCGACGATTTGCGCGAGATTGCCTCGATTATTAATGGATGAGTCTTGAGCCTGCCCCACTATGACTCCCAATGGTGCCGTTTGCGGTGCAGACGGTTGGCTCGTTCGGGCAACGCTCGCTCTACAATAAAACGTATCTTTGTCGATTTTGACCACGGGAGGACCCGATGGATAACCTTGCCAAACCCACAAACCGCGCGCTGTTTTTGGTCAGCGTTGCCGTGACCGGTGCACTCGCGGGTGCTGCAGTCTGGCTATTCTTCTTTGCGATGGAGCACGGCATTGATTATTTGTGGACCGAGGTCCCGCATATGCTGGGTGCCTCTTCGCCCGAACTCGCCAGCGGTCCGTTTGGCTTTTTGCCGTACCCGTTTTTTGTCTGCCTGCTGGGCGGCTTGGTGATTGGCCTGTACGAAAAGATGACGGGCGCCAAGACCGACGACCTCAACCAGGTCATGACCAAGGTCAAGCAAGACGGTCGCTACCCGTACGACAATCTGGGCAAGCTGTCGATTGCGGCGCTGCTGCCGTTGCTGTTTGGCGGAAGTATTGGACCGGAGGCCGGCCTGACCGGCGTTATCGCGGGACTGTGCAGCTGGGTCGGCGATCGCATGCGTCGCTTTGGAGCTGAGTTTAGGGAGCTCACGCTGCTGGGCACCCAGGCTGCCCTGACGGCGCTCTTTACCGCGCCCGTGTTTGGCTTTGTGGCGCCGCTCGCCGGAAGTGCTGACGGTCAGGGTGCCAATGACGATGAGTCCGCGTCTGACGAGATCACCATCAAGCTTCCCAAGGCGCAAAAGACCGTGGTCTACGGTATCGCGATCGCTGGCGGTTTGGGCACCTACCTGCTGCTTGGCCAGCTTGTGGGCGGCGGCATGGGTATGCCGAGGTTCGAGGCCGCGCAGGTGGGCAACCTCGAGCTTGCTTGGCTTATTCCCCTGGCGCTCGTCGGCACGGCCTGTGGCTGGCTGTACTTTGTCTCGGAGCACGCGAGCGAGGCGTTGGCCCACGCCATAGGGGAGCGCCCTGTCGTCAAGGCCATGCTGGCCGGTTTGGCGCTCGCTATCTGCGGCACGGTCCTGCCCTACACCATGTTTGCTGGCGAGACGCAGGCCGACGTGCTCATGGAGACCTATATGACCATTCCCGCCGGTGTGCTCATTGCAACTGGTCTTATCAAGGCCATGCTGACGCCCGCCCTCATCAACCTGGGCTGGCGCGGCGGTCACTTCTTCCCCGTTATCTTCTCGGGCGTGAGCCTGGGCTACGGCCTTGCCGTCCTTACGGGCGCCGATCCGGTCTTTTGCGTCGCCGTCTGTACCGCCTCGACGATGGGTGCCGTCATGCGTCAGCCCGTCATGGTCGTGGGCCTGCTGCTCATGTGCTTCCCGCTCAAGGGCATTGTCTGCATGATCATCGCCGCCGTCATCGCGGCAGGCATTCCGCTGCCCAAGCCGCTGCGCAAGTAGCACGATAGCGCGTGCCGGGGATATGCCATTTGTCACGGATTTGCGGCGGGGGCGATCGCGTCCTTCGTGGATTGAGACTCGCGTGCCTACAGGTCGTGTACTCGATAAACCTTGGTGCTGACGGTGCAGCTGATTGCGCATAGCGCGAGGGCCAGCACGGCAATTCCTGCGCACAGACAGCCCAGAACGGCGGGATCGGGATTTGCCCCGGCAATCGACATGAGCCAGTTGCTGATGGGGTTGGAGGAGCTCAGCGTGGCCATGGCAAGGCATCCGAGCAAGGCAAACAGACCAACGGACAGGCGCAGCGCCTCCATGTGTCCAAAACGAAAGAACAGCGGCTGCGCCAAAAACACCATCATGAGGGAGATGAGCATCGAGGCTGCCGAGGCAATTGCGATCTCAAATACGGCCTGTCCCGTCGAAGGAATACCTGCGTTATTGAAGATTGGGATGGTGACGATGTTCAACAGTGCAGCCGCACATGCCATGATGGCCGAGAAGGCAACGATACACAGGTAACGTGCGCAGATGATGTCTTTGCGCGAGATGGGCAGCGTTGCCCGATAGCGCTCCCATCCGTTTTGATTGTCGAAGCCGGCCAGCGAGCTCATGACCATGATGGGCGACATGGCGCTGACTGCACAGGCGCCGGCACTCATGCCGGAATCACCATCCGATGCGTTGGCGAGAGTCAGCGCGATGAATATGAACAGGCCGACGCCCACGATACTCGGGATAAGCGTGCGAACGATGACGAGCTCGGACATAAAGGCGCGTTTCATTTCGAAGCCCCTTTCAGCATGAGGCGAAGATAATCATCAATGGTTGCCCGATCGCAGGGAATCTCGGGGAAAGCCTCGAGCGTATCACGGCGGTTGGGCACGAGCACGTCCACGCTATAGGCGTGGCGGGCAGCACGGGCGCCTTCGACGCAAGCCATGAGCTCTGCGGCCTGTGCTTGCGTGCAGTGGGCGATGCCGGCGCGGTCAGTAATGTCCTCGCGCGGCAGGTCAAACACAATCGAGCCGTTATCGATGCAGATGACGCGGTCGGCGGCGCGATCGAGGTCGGACGTAATGTGGCTCGAGAGCAGCACGCTGCGCTGGCCGTCGGAAACAAAGGCGAGCAGCTCGTCGAGCAGCTCTTCGCGCGCCATGGGATCGAGGCCCGCGGTGGCTTCGTCCAAAACGAGCAGCTTGGCATTGTGACTGAGCGCACATGCGAGCTGCAGCTTCATGCCCATGCCGCGGGAGAGGTCCTTGACCTTTGCCTTGGGATCGAGGCCAAATCGGTCGATGAACCCGGCGAACGTTTCGCAGCTCCACGTGGGGTACGCCGGGCCTACGAGTCTCTCGATCTGGCCCACCTTGAGCGTGGAGGGGAAGGGGCACGTGTCCAGGACAAGGCCTACGCGGGAGCGCAGGTGGCGCTGTGTCTCGCCGGGCGCGTCGGCGTCGCAGCGCTGCCCAAACAGGTGCACCTCGCCGGCATCGAGCTTTATGAGCCCGAGCGCGGCGCGAATGGTCGTTGTTTTGCCGGCGCCGTTTGCGCCCACAAAGCCGACGATCTGACCGGGCTCCACGGTGAGTGTGACATCGCGTAGCGAAAAGCGGTCGCTTACGCGGCGTGAGACGCCTTTGAGTTCTAGCAAGTTTTGCATGGTATAGCCTTTCTTGCAGATGGCTACTGCATGGTTTCGGGGGCTACAAGGTCGAGCATCTCGTGCAATTTGTCGCGCGTGACGCCCAGGGTTTCGGCCTGTGTGGCGGCCTGCGCAAGTAGCTCTTCGATATGGCAGAGCTGGTTTTCGCGCAAGAGTTCCTGGTTGCCCTCGGCGACAAAGCAGCCCTTGCCCTGCACGGTGCAGATAAAGCCGAGCTGTTCCAGGTCGGCATAGGCACGCTTGGTGGTAATGACGCTCACGCCGAGGTCGCTCGCGAGCGCACGGATGCTGGGGAGTTTGGCTCCTGCAGCGAGTGCGCCCGAAAGGATCTGCGCTTTGACCTGCGAGGAGATCTGCTCGTAGATGGGCTTGTCGCTCGAATTGGATAGGATGATGTCCACAGCGGCTCCTTAGCTGTTGGGCTACACGTGTATATAACCGGTAAGCACAGTATATATACACTATGTACAGTTACGCAAGAGACAAATTCGGATTGGGCCGGCTACCCAGGCCCCAACTGATGAATTTGTCCTGATAGGCGCCCTAGAGCGAGATTTCGCGGCTACAATAGTACGGTTACAACGACGTAATGCACTCAATGCAAGAAAGGATCCGCATGGCAAGCCTGTCGGATGAAATCTCGTCGCGCCGCACATTCGCGATCATCAGCCACCCGGACGCCGGTAAGACCACGCTTACCGAGAAGCTGCTGCTCTATACCGGCAGCATCCAGACCGCCGGCTCGGTCAAGGGCAAGAGCTCGGCCAAGCATGCCGTTTCGGACTGGATGGACATCGAGAAGGAGCGCGGCATTTCCGTTACCTCCTCGGTGCTGCAGTTCACCTACAACGGCGCCTGCGTCAACATCCTCGATACCCCCGGCCACCAGGACTTCTCGGAGGATACCTACCGTACCCTTATGGCCGCCGACGCCGCGGTCATGGTCATCGACGGCGCCAAAGGCGTCGAGGCCCAGACCAAAAAGCTCTTTAAGGTCTGCACGCTGCGCCACATTCCCATCTTCACCTTTGTGAACAAGCTCGACCACGAGGCCCGCGATCCGTTTGAGCTCATGGAAGAGATCGAGAACGTCCTGGGCATCAATACGTATCCCATGAACTGGCCGATCGGCAGCGGTCGCAACTTCCGCGGCGTGTTCGATCGCCAGACCCGTCGCGTTATCGCCTTTGAGGGCGACGGCCATGCCAACGCCACCAAGAAGGTTGCCGAGGTCGAGGCCGAGCTGGGCGACCCCGCCATGGACGAGCTTATCGGCGAGGAGAACCATAAGAACCTGATGGACGACATCGAGCTGCTCGATGGCGCCGGCGACGAGCTCGACTTGGATGCCGTGGCCTGCGGCAAGCTGAGCCCGGCGTTCTTTGGCTCGGCACTCACCAACTTTGGTGTGGAGCCCTTCCTTAAAGAGTTCCTGCGTCTGGCCCCGACGCCGCGCGCCTACACCGATACGCTCACCAGCGAACCGGTCGATCCCTGTCGCGATGACTTTAGCGGCTTTGTGTTTAAGATTCAGGCCAACATGGACAAGAACCACCGTGACCGCATCGCCTTTGTGCGCATTTGCTCGGGCAAGTTCGAGCGCGGCATGGACGCCTTCCACGTGCAGGGCAACCGCAAGCTTAAGCTTGCCACGGGCACGTCGATGATGGCCGATGACCGCGCCATCGTGGACGAGGCGTACGCGGGCGATATCGTGGGCCTGTTCGACCCGGGTATCTTTAGTATCGGCGACACCGTGTGCTCCGGCAAGCGCCATGTGCAGTATCCGCAGATCCCGACGTTTGCCCCCGAGATGTTCGCTCGTATTACGCAGGTCGACACGCTCAAGCGCAAGCAGTTCGTCAAGGGCATGGAGGAGCTTGCCCAGGAGGGTGCCATCCAGATCTTCCGCGAGCTGGGTGCCGGCATGGAGAGCGTCATCGTGGGCGTGGTCGGCGTGCTGCAGTTTGAGGTGCTCGAGCGCCGTCTCAAGGCCGAGTACCGTGTTGAGGTCCGTCGCCAGCCGCTGCCCTATACGGACATTCGCTGGATCCAGAACGACCCCGATACCATCGATATCCCGGGCCTTTCGCTCACGCGCGACACCCTGCGCGTCGAGGACATGCGCGGCGGTAAGCTGCTGCTGTTCACGAGCCCGTGGAACGTGGATTGGGCAACCGACCACAACCCCGACCTTATCCTGTCGGAGTTTGGCAACGTAGCCTTTTAACGCATCGGCGCGGTGGCCCTGCGGGGCTGCCGCGCCGCTTGCTTGCCTGATGCCGTGTGAGCGGCTATCATACCCACCGTCGTCTCAAGACCGGGGCGTCCGAGCAGTTCGGGTCCGATATCCTGCTCGTTAAACCTAAAACCAAAGGAGTACATAATGATCAAGAAGGTCATGGAGGACTACAAGGTCCTGTTGCGGAGCATTCCCGCGGCAACGGTTTCGCTGTTTTTCGTGAGCGTCATCATGATGAACCTGCTGGCCAACAAAGAGCTCATCAGCCTGCCGTATCTGGCACTCGATTGCGGCTTTGTGGTGAGCTGGGTTTCGTTTTTGTGCCAGGACATGATCTGCAAGCGCTTTGGCGCCAAGGCATCCATCAAAATCTCTATCCTCGCGCTGGCAGTCAACCTCGCCGTGAGCCTGTGCTTTTGGGCATGCTCGCTCACGCCTGGCATGTGGGGCGCCTACTACGACACGAGCATGATCGAGGTCAACACTGCCCTTAACGCCACCATCGGCGGCACCTGGTACGTGGTGCTTGGCTCTTCGCTGGCAATGCTCGTTTCTGCCGTGGTTAACTCCACGCTCAACCAGTCGCTCGGCCGTATGCTCAAAAAGAATAACTTTGCGAGCTTTGCCTTCCGCTCCTATGTGTCTACGGGTGTTGGCCAGTTTATCGATAACCTGGTCTTTGCTATTGTGGTGAGCCACACGTTCTTTGGTTGGACTTGGGTGCAGGTCCTTATGTGCTCGCTGACCGGCGCTGTTGCCGAGCTGCTGTGCGAGGTTTTCCTGAGCCCCGTGGGCTACAAGGTCGTGCGTGGCTGGGAGCGTGAGAATGTGGGCGCCGAGTACCTCGAGCGCCACGCAACCGCCTAAGGAGCAAGTATGCGGGTTTTGATCACGGGCGCTTCGGGCGGTATCGGAGCCGCGTGCGTGCAGCGCTTTTTGGACGAGGGCCACGAGGTCGTGGGCTTTGATCTGCTGCCGGCGGCGATCGAACACGAGCGCTACCGCCATCTGATCGTTGATGTCCGCGAGCCTGACTCGTTTCCAGGCGACCTTGAGCTTCAGGTAATCGTGAACGTTGCCGGTACGCAGGATTCGGCCGATGACATCGCTGCCAACCTGTGTGGCACCATCAACGTGACCGAGCGCTACGCCTTTGTGGGGGAGGGGCTTGCCGCCAAGCCGGCGCCGGCTATCAAATCCGTGGTCAATGTGGGGTCGGCGAGCGGGCATACGGGATCGGAGTTTCCCGCCTATGCCGCCAGCAAGGGCGGCGTTATCGCCTACACCAAGAACCTTGCAAACCGCCTGGCACCGCAGGCCATTGCCAACAGTGTGGACCCGGGCGGCGTTATCACGCCGCTCAACCGTTGCGTGATGGAAGACGAGCACCTATGGAACCAGATTATGGAGCTCACGCCGCTTAAGCGCTGGGCCTCCGCCCAAGAGATCGCCGAGTGGATCTACTTTGTGGGCGTGACCAACCGGTTTATGACCGGGCAGAGCCTGCTGATCGATGGCGGCGAGGCCGGCCGCACACAATTTATTTGGCCCGAATAGGAAACGCGCCCGGCGGAAAGCCGTCGGGCGCGTTTTTTATGTATCGATTTTTAGCCGAGGCAAGTCCAGTTGACGGGGGTCGAGCCGTGCTGTTCGAGTAGCCGATTGGCAGCGGAGAAGGGGCGCGATCCCATAAAAGCGGGGAGTTCTGCCGTGGCACGGTTTGCCGAAAGCGGCGAAGGGTGTGTGGAGGCCAGGCAGAACTTGCCGCTTTCCTTGCCTGCGCCGGTCGCGGCGAGCTTGCCCTCGACCATCTGCTGGGCAAAGCGGCCCCATGCCAAAAAGACGACCGGCTGGGGCAGCTGACAGCAGCGTTCGATAATGTAGTCGGTCAGGGTGCTCCAGCCCAGCTTGGCGTGCGAGTTGGCGGCATGCTCGCGCACGGTGAGCGTCGTGTTGAGAAGCAGGACGCCCTGTTGTGCCCATGGGGTTAGGTCTCCCGTGGCGGGAATGGGGCAACCCAGATCGGCTTTGAGTTCTTTATAGATGTTGCGCAGGCTCGGCGGCAACTTGGTTTGCGTCGCGGGGACCGAGAACGACAGTCCCATGGCCTGGTTGGGTCCGTGATAGGGGTCTTGACCCAAGATGGCAACCTTGACCTGGTCGGCCGGGGTGTAGGCGAGGGCATTGAGGATGTCGTCTTGTGCCGGGTAGATGGTCTGCTCGGCACGCAAAAGGGCGATGCGCTCGAGCAGCTGGTTCGTAGTGTCGCGTACCTGCTGCGGCGCATCGCCCAACCAAGTTGCTATGTTGCGGTCGCGAGTTGCGGTGTCCATGGGGCTCCTTTATGGCAGATGCTCTGTTGGCATCTATTGTAAAGGCGCACCGGTTGCCTTTATGCCGCGGCTGCATAAGGAGTGGGGTCTACGAGACGTGCTCGGGCGCTCCTGCCATGCGAGCCTGTCCATGTGCGCGAAGGCGCGGAAGCTCGACGGTTGCCATCATGACGCCGGTGAGGATGAGGGCGGCGCCAAAGAAGGCGATGGGGCTCAGGACCTCGCCGACCAGGAAGAACGAGAAGACGGCGGAGCAGACCGGCTCGAGCGAGAAGGCGAAGCCAGTGGTTTCGGCGGGCACGTGGGGCTGCACGAGCGTCTGGGTGATAAAGCCGTAGGCAGAGCAGATGAGTGCGAGCGCAACGATAACGACGATCTCGCTCGGCGTGCTGGGAAGCGTGAAGCCGCCAAAGGTAAATGCGGCGATACCCGAGAACAAGCCGCCGAAGCCCAGCTGCCAAACGCCCAGAGCCAGCGGATCGACTTCTTCGACAAAGCGCTTGGCGATGATAATGTGGCCGGCATAGATAAAGGCCGAGAGCAGCATGATGAGCGCGCCCGGGTTCAGGCTGGTGAAGTCGGCGCCCGAGAGCAGCAACATACCGCAGGTGACGATGGCGGTGCCGACGAGCACTTTGCGCTCGGGGGCACGACGCAGCAGGGCGGCGTTGGCAAACGGCACGATCACGACCGTCAGGCTCTGCAAAAAGCCGGCGGTGGAGGCGGAGGTGAGGCTGGAGCCCAGGCACATGCAGGTGAGTTCGGTTGCCATAATGGCGCCGATGATGGCAGCGCGGACCATAAGGTCGCGGTTGATGCGGAAAGCGCGCTTGTGGAAGAGCAGCAGGCAAGCCACAAAGGCGATGATGCAGCGCAGCGCAACGATGCTCGTGGCGTTCATACTGTCCATGCCGATCTTCATGAGGGGGTACGAAAAGCCCCATGCGACGGGAACAGAAAATGAGAGCGCGATTGCTTTTTTGCGATCCATGGGACTCCTTTTGTTACAGAACGGTTTCGCAAAAAGGATTCTGCTCCCAGATGTGGATGTAGTAAAGCGAATGTATCTTCAGTATGATTAAGAAATGCTAATGTTGGCGGGAAAAGTCCTGGCAAAACGTTTTACAGCTACATCGATGTGGAGGCACGATGGCATCGCGGTATCAGATTGTATGTATGGTGGTCGATTGCGGCAGTCTGAAACGTGCGGCGGACGAGTTGGGCTATACGCAAAGTGCGGTGAGCCAGGCCGTCAAGGCGCTCGAGCGCGAGCTGGGCACCACGCTTATCGAGCGCGGAAAGCAGGGCGTTTCGCTTACGCGCGATGGCAAGCAGTATCTGCCGTTCCTGCGCCAGATTGTGACCGCCGAGGCCGAGCTCGAGGGCAAGCGCCAGGAGCTGCTGGGGCTTTCGTCGACCGATATTCGCATCGCGACGTTTACCAACGTGAGCCGTACCGTGCTGCCGCGTGTGATCCGCGACTTTGGTACGCTGCACCCGGGCGTACGCTTTACCCTCAAGCAGGGCGATTACACGCGCAACGCTCAGTGGGTGCACGACGGCGTGGTGGATTTTTGCTTTACGGCGCGCGGGTTTACCGCAGGCCTCGAGAAGCGTGTGGTCTATCACGACGAGTTGGTGGCGCTGCTGCCGGCTGCGCATCCGCTGGCGGCAAAGGAAAAGGTGACGCTCGCCGACCTGGCGTCCGAGCCCTTTGTGCTGCTGGATGAGGGCGAACAGAGCCTGGTGCTCGATGCATTTGCGACACATGGGCTGTCGCCGCACGTGACGAGTGAGGTGACTGACGACTACACCATCATGGCGATGGTGGAGGAGGGCCTAGGCGTGAGCATGCTCTACCGTCGTACTGTGGAGGGCATGCGAGCCGATATTCGTGTGCGACCCATCGTGCATGCTCCCTCGCGCGACGTAGTGGCAGCTTGGCGCAGCTGGGATACCATGCCTATCGCCACGAGGCGCTTTATCGACTATATGAGCTCGCATATTGTCAATTAATGACTGGCGTGGCGTTGAGTGCGGTGTCTAGCGGGCTGTCGCTTTGGCTTGGGTGGCGCGATAGGTGCGTGCCGGGTGGCAAAGTAGTACCGCCACGACCATAAAGAACGCCGTGGTGCCCAGGCTGATGGGGTAGACCATCATGATGTTCGCAAAGGTGCGGAAGTGCGGGAACACGCAGAACACCCAATAGAAGCGGATGCCGCAGACGCAGATCATGGTGATGAGGGCGGGCGTGAGCGAGATACCAAAGCCGCGTAGGTAGCCGGACATGTTTTCGTAGAACATGCTAAAGGCGTACGCCGGGAAGATCGAACACACGCGGATATAGCCGATCGAGACGATGTTGGGATCGCTGTTGAACAGCGACAAGATCTCGCGCCCCAGGCCGACAATAACGATGATCGTGGTGAGTGCAACGATACCGCCTTCGACCAGGCAGACCTTGAGCGTTTTGGTGCAGCGGTCGATCTGGCGGGCACCGTGGTTTTGTCCCACAAAGGTGGTGCAAGCCTGGCTAAAGCTGTTGAGCAGGTTGTAGCATACGTACTCCAAGCTCATAGCGGCGCTCGATGCCGCCATGACCTCGGTGCCCAGGCTGTTGATAGCAGACTGGATGATGATGTTGGCGACGGCAAAGACGGCGCTCTGGATGCCGGCGGGCAGGCCGATCTTGACGATGCGCTTGAGGGCGACGGGGTCTAAGCCTAAGTCGCGCGGGGTGACGCGGACGACGGAGTCGGTCTTGAGCAGGCGGATAAAGAGCGTAGCGGCGCTGACGGTGTAGGCGATGGCGGTGGCGATGGCGACGCCCGCGACGCCCCAGTGGAGTACGGGGACAAAGATGAGGTCCAGGCCAATGTTGAGGACGGTGGACACGGCAAGCGCCTGCAGCGGCATGCGGGTGATGCCGACGGAGCGGAAGATCGCGGCCTCAAAGTTGTAAAGCAAGATCGAGGGCATGCTGAGCAAAAAGACGCGTAGGTAGAGCGAAGCGAGCGGCATGGTTTCGGCGGGAACGTTGAGCGCGGCGAGCATGGGCTCGGCAAAGATCTCGCCCAGTGCGATGACGACAAAGCCCACAAGTGCCATAAGAATCGAGGTGTGGACGGCGCGTTTGACCATGTTCTGATCGTTGCGGCCGATAGCGTTGGCGATGACCACGTTGGAGCCAAGCGACATGCCAATAAACAGGTTGAGCATAAGACTGGTAAGCGGAACATTGGAGCCGACCGCCGCCATGGCGAGGGTTCCCTGGTCGCCCGAGAAGTTACCGATGATGACCGTGGCGATGAGGTTCGACAGTTGCTCCAAGATGCTCGTGGCGGCCACAGGGAAGGCGAACAGGGGAACATTGCGCCACAGCGATCCGGTGGTCATGTCAATGTGCTTAGATACGGTGTCAGCCATACGCTCTCAATCTCTAACATGCTCTTTTGTGCTTATTTGCGCAGACGATGATACTCCTAATCGCCTAGTCATTGGGGACGTTCTAAAACGATTACTCATTCAAGAACGTCCCCAATGACTAGGCGGGGAAGGCGTGCGACAATGGTGGGCGTTGTGTTGTTCGCGCTAAGGAGTTGCCATGTTGTTGTGTCCCGTTTGCCATGAGCCGCTGGTGGATGACGAACGCGGTGCTGCATGCGCGGGCGGACACCGGTTTGACCGTGCGCGCGAGGGCTATCTATATCTATTGCGCTCGTCCAAGAGCGGCGACTCCATGGGCGATCCCAAGTCACAGGCGCGCAGCCGTCGTGACTTTCTGAACCGTGGATACTACGCGCCGTTGCGCGATGCGATGGTCGAGCTGGTGCGCAAGCAGGTGTCTGGGCGTGCTGCGTCTACGAGCGGTCCCATGACGCTGCTCGATATTTGCTGCGGCGAGGGCTATTACACCAGCGCCATGGGCGCGGTGCCGGGCGTGGATGCTTACGGTTTCGACCTGGGCAAAGAGATGGTGCGCCTTGCCGCCAAGCGCGACGATGCGACCTATTTCGTAGCCAACATGAAGGACATCCCTGTGGCCGATGGCGCCTTCGATATGGTGACCGAGCTCTTCGCTCCCTTTAACGAGCGCGAGTTTGCCCGCGTGCTGGCGCCGGAGGGCTCGCTCTACACCGTGGTGCCGGGTGCCCGTCATCTGTTTGGGCTTAAGGAAGTGCTCTACGATACGCCGTACCTTAACGACGAGAAGCTGCCGAAGACTACCGAGCTCGAGTTGGTCGGAACGCAGCGGGTATCTGCGAATATTACGCTCCAGACCCAGGCCGACATCGAGGCGGTGTTCCAGATGACGCCGTACTACTACCGCACGCGCCCTGCCGACAAAGAGCGCTTGGCAAACCTGGATACCCTTCAAACCGACATCGACTTCATCATCGCCGAGTACCGCCACAGCTAACAACCTGCCAAAAAGGGACAGGTTTGTTTTGGTAGGTTTTGTCTGGGCAAACGTAAAGGGCCGACCGCGGAGATGCGCGATCGGCCCTTTTTAGTTGCTTGGCTGCAGAGGTTATGAGAAGCGAGCGCTTACAGGCGGTCCTTGTTCTCGGCCTTAACGGCGTGTGCCTGCTGAACAAAGAACAGGTCGTAGACCACGATGACAAAGGCGACGATATTGACGGAGCTGCCGCCGAGCGCGGGAAGCGTGAGCGCGGCCTGCGCAATCGTGGCGATTGCGGCAACGATGCCGAGCTTAAACGCACCATCCACCTGCGAAGGCTTGTTGGCGCCCTTGATGCCCGCAACGCCCGCGGCGAGATCGATGAGGCCCTTGGCGACCAGCACGACCGCGGCGAGCATGGCGTTCGACCCGTACGTGGAATCGAGGTTGCCGGTCGCGATACCGACGCCGGCGGTGACGAGGCTGGCGATGCCCAAAACAAAGTAGATGAGAGCAAGGATTTTGAGAGTCTTGCGAGTGAAGCTCATGGCTGGTCCTTTCGATACGAGTACGCCAACTTGGCGCACCCAATGTACTGCACATATGGTGAAGCACATTGTAGTTCAACGCGGCGATGCATGCGCCTGAAAGCGCTTTGACCCCGCGCAGCCAAACCCAACCTTTCAAAAAGGAAAGCTGGGCGTAAGCCAAATCGATGGCAGCGTATGCGCGGCGCTGCGATGATGGGTCCATGGTAAGAGCTGGTCTCAAGGAGGAGCCATGATGTACGGAGCAGGGCAAGTGCATGAGCCGCGGTCGTTGGGAAGGCGCATGGGCGATTCCGTGATCGCTGCCGTATGCACGGGATTGATGGCGGTGCTTTGCATTGGGATGCTGTGGGCCATGTCGCATGTGGGACAATAGCGGACGGTTGGGTGCCGACATAAACGGCGCTCACGTATTCGTTTTGCTTGTGAAGGAGTACCCATGGGCGTCGTCGATCCCTTTTCTGTTGCTCGGGCGGCAGGGCTCGAGTTAACCAGGACACCCGAGGGCCTCACGCTCACCGACGGCGCGATGGAGCTGCGTGCCGATTTTGCCCGCATGCTTCCACGGCTCAAGCAGGGTCGTCTGCAGCAAGAGCTGCTGGTTAAGGCTGCGCGCACAAAAGGCATCGAGAACCCATGGGCGATTGACGCCACGGCAGGCTTTGGCGAGGATTCGCTGCTGCTGGCCGCCGCGGGCTTTACCGTCGATCTGTATGAACAGGATTGCGTGATCGCGGCGCTCCTCAAGGATGCCTTGGATCGCGCGGCAGATGATCCGGCGCTTGCGGCTGCCGTGGCGCGCATGCGCTTACATGCGGGCGAGGATAGCATTGCCGGCCTTCGCCATACGGCTGAGCTGATCGAGCGCGGTGAGCTCGCGGCTCCCGATGTGGTGTATCTGGACCCCATGTTTCCCGAGCGCACCAAGAGTGCGGCGGTTAAAAAGAAGTTCCAGCTCTTGCACCATTTGGAGCAGCCGTGCGCCGATGAGGAGACGCTGGTCGAGGCTGCGCTTGCGGTACGTCCGCGCAAGGTCGTTATCAAGCGGCCGGTGAAGGGGCCGTTGCTTGCCGGCGTTAAGCCGAGCTATCAGCTTGCGGGCAAGGCCGTTCGTTACGATGTTTTGGTGCCGCCGCGCCCGTAGCCTGCGCGCGATGGCCGGCGATGTGTCGGTGCCGTGCCGCTGCGTGAGCGCCGCGCCGATGCGGGGCCTATTTCCAAGGGTGCGACGTCAGGTGCCCCCCGCCGCAGTATTCGCATTTGTAGCAGGCCAAACCACGTCGTCCACGGTTTTCGCAGTCGGCCATAACGGCTTCGGCCTCGGCGCGTGTGTCGTAACGGTTTTTGCGCTCGCACGACTTATAGCGCCAAGCCTCGTCGCGCTCGGCGTCCAGGGCGTCGCGGCGCTCGTCCTCGCGTGCAAACAGGTCGCTCATATCGCCGCCGGTGGCAGCGCCCAAAAACTCGCTTTTGGCTTTTGACCAGGCGGCTCGCTTTTTGCTCCCCATCTGCTTCGCGCTCCTCTCCAAACGTTGGTATCATTGCTCAATCAAAGTGATACCAATAAACGTGAGGTCGCCGCGTGATGATCAGAAAAACCCTCGATACCGACATTCCCGCCGTCATGGCTATCTATGACGCGGCCCGCGCCTTTATGCGCGCGCATGGCAACGCCACGCAGTGGCCCGAGGGCACGCCTTCGGCCGAGCAGCTGGCTGCCGATATCGCCGCTGGTGGCAGTTACGTGTGCGAAGTCGACGGCCGCGTGGTGGCGACGTTTGCCTTTTTACCGGGTCCGGACGAGTGCTATGACGTGATTGAGGACGGTCAATGGCGCAGCGACACTCCGTATGCCGTGCTGCATCGCGTGGCATCCGACGGCACCGTGCACGGTATCGCGGCGGCGATGTTTGCCTTTGCCAAGGAATGCGCCGACCATCTGCGTATTGACACGCACGAGGACAACTTGCCCATGCAGGGCGCCATCGCCAAGGCGGGGTTCGAGCGTGTCGGTATCGTCTATGTGTCCGACGGCACGGCGCGTGTCGCGTTTGATTGGCTGCGCGAGGCGTAGGAGCCAAGGCACGTATCATCACCCAGCTCAAATAAAAAATGGCCCCGAGTGGGGCTATTTTTGGTAAAACGCGTCGTTGTGGGACTCGCATTGTTACCGCCCCAGATGAACCCGGGCAGACAAAAAGGGGAGGTGCCGGCTTTCGCAAGGCGCGAACCTACGAAAATCGCCGCGCGGCAACGCGGGGCGATGAGCTCGGTCGGGGGATAGGGCCCGCTTCGCCCACCGGCCCGTAAATTGTATCATCCAGTGTGGAGCGTGAACGCCCGTTGCCGCGTGCGATGGGCTTGCAATAAGAGGAGAGCCATGTCGAAGCAAGCGGTCGTTGGAATCTTGGCGCATGTCGATGCCGGCAAGACCACGTTGGCCGAGGCCATGCTGTTCAACGCGGGCCGCATTCGCAAGCGTGACCGCGTGGACGATGGCGATTCGCATCTGGACACTAACACGATCGAGCGCGAGCGCGGCATCACGATTTTCTCGTCGCAGGCCGTGCTCGACCACGGCGATACCCACGTCATGCTCGTGGATGCTCCCGGCCATGTCGATTTTTCTGCCGAGGCGGAGCGCACACTGCGTGCCCTGGACTACGCGATTCTGGTGGTGGGCGCCAACGATGGCGTGCAGGGGCACACCGAAACCCTGTGGCGCCTGCTTGCACGCTATGACATCCCGACGTTCATCTTCATCAACAAGATCGATTTGGAGAATCCCGGCCGCGATGTTTTGCTGGCACAACTCGGGCAGCGTCTTTCCGAGGGCTGCCTGGATGCCAACGAGCTGCTGGCGGGCGGCGCCGTTCAGGAGGACGCTGCTGCGTTGGACGAAGCGGCGCTCGAGGAGTTTCTTGAAGCGGGTGAGCTTTCTGTCGCAACGCTGTCGCGCATGGTTGCCGAGCGCAAGCTCTTTCCCTGCTTTGCCGGCTCGGCGCTCAAGGACCAAGGCGTTGACGAGCTGCCGGACGGCATATGCGCGCTGATGCGTGAGCAGGCGTGGCTCCCGGAGTTTGCCGCGCGCGTCTATCGTGTCAGCCGCGGGGATCGTGGCGAGCGCTTGGCTTGGGTTAAAGTGACCGGCGGCACGCTGCGCGCAAAACAGATGATCAGCGGGCATTCCAGTGCCGAGGCGTGGGAACAGAAGGTCGATCAGGTGCGCATCTATAACGGCGAGAAGTATGAGCTTGCCCAAGAAGTTGCTGCTGGCGGTATTTGCGCCGTGACGGGTCTTGCGCACGTTCGCCCAGGGGACGCCCTGGGCACGGAGCCCGCGGGCGATGCGCCCGTCATCGCTCCGGTCCTCACCTATACGGTGCTGCCGGGCGAACACGACGTTCATGCGGTGTTTAAAGCGCTGAGTGAGTTGGCGGACGAAGACCCCATGCTCGGCGTAAGCTGGAATACGCATCTTGAGCAGATCCATTTGCAGTTGATGGGCGCCGTGCAACTCGAGGTCGTGCAGCGGGTGTTGGCCGATCGCTTTGGCCTTTCGGTTGCGTTTGAGCCCGGCGGCATTCTCTATAAGGAGACTATTTCGCGGCCGGTCGAGGGCGTGGGCCACTTTGAGCCGCTGCGTCACTATGCCGAGGTGCATCTGCGCCTGGAGCCGTTGCCGGCGGGTTCGGGTGTGCAGTTTGGCACCGTGACCTCGACCGACGAGCTCGATCTTAACTGGCAGCGTTTGGCACTCACCAACGCTATGGAGCGCGACCACCTGGGCGTGCTGACGGGCTCGCCCATCACCGATGTGCGCATTACGCTCACGGGCGGCCGCGCGCATACCAAACACACCGAGGGCGGCGATTTTCGCCAGGCCACGTATCGCGCGATTCGCCAGGGTTTGATGCAGGCGCGCGAGGTCGGCGCAGACGTGTTGCTGGAGCCGTGGTACCACTTTGAGCTCGAGGTGCCGGGGGAGTGCGTGGGCCGGGCGTTGTCAGATGCCACACGCATGGGTGCCGAGTACGAGCCGCCGACGATGGCGGGAGACCGAGCGAAGCTTGTGGGTCGCGTGCCGGCATCCGAGGTGCAGGATTACGCGCTGGAGGTGGCTGCCTACACGAGCGGGCGCGGTCATCTGTACCTGGAGTTCGCCGGTTATGCGGCTTGCCATGATGCCGAGCGCGTCATCGTGACGGCCGCCTATGAGCCCGAGGCCGATCTGCCCAACACGCCCGATTCGGTCTTTTGCTCTCACGGCGCCGGTTACACGGTCAAATGGTACGACGTACCCGCCGCGGCGCACGTAAAGATCGATCCCGCCACCTTCCGCCCCTGGCGAGCAGCAGACGCCGAGTTTTTCGGCCACATGTGACAAAGGGACAGTTCCTCTGTCACATGCTATTGGTATAACTCGGTATAAGTTGGTATAACTGTTACCAGGGTTTGCCAATCCGAGGAGGCCGATATGAATCCAAATCCCTTTAAGCCCACAGCTGGTAAGCGGCCTCCGATACTCATCGGTCGCGAGTCGGTCATCGAAGATTTTGAGGAAGGGCTCGACAACGGCGCCGGAGCGCCGGGCAGGCTCATGCTCATTACGGGAAACCGCGGCTGTGGCAAAACGGTTCTCCTGCGGGAGCTGCAACGTCTAGCCAGCGAGCGCGGATGGGCGGTTGTCTCCGATTCCGCTTCGCTTGGTTTGTGCGACCGCTTGGCCGACGCGCTTCGCTCGAATAAACCCGTTGTGACGTCAATGGAGTTTGGGCCGTCGTTTGGCCGGATGTCGGTCGAGGCGGCGCGGGCAAAAGGCGAGACATTGCGAGGGCTGGTCAACGAGCGTCTCAAGAAGCTCGGTCCGGGCAAGGGCGTCTTGTTTGCGATTGACGAGGCACAATCGGTGTCTATCGAGGAACTGGCGGCTCTTGCCGTCCTCTATCAGCAGGTGCTCGGAGACCAGGATGCCACGGGCTTGCCCGATAGCGACCAGCGCGGTCTTGCGCTGGCGTTCGCCGGCTTGCCCAGTATGGTTGACGATCTGCTCGAAGAGCCGAGCGTGACGTTTTTGCGGCGTGCCCAGCAGCGTACGTTGGGGGCAATATCTTTGCCCAAAGTGCGCGATTCGTATATCCAGACGGTCAAAGACGCTGGTCTTTACGTTGACGCGGAGACGGCGGACCTTGCGGCGCGCAAGAGCATGGGGCATCCCTATATGGTTCAGCTGGTGGGCTATTACATGTGGCGGTCTGCTGTCCGGCGTGGCTCGCAGGTCATCGAAAGGCGCGATGTCGAGAATGGCCATGCGGATGCCGTCTCCGAGTTCTACGAAGCGGTTGACGCACCTCTGTATTACGGTCTGCGCAGCCCTCAGCGCCTCTTTATCGAGGCTATGGCGGTTGACGAGGACAAGCCGACGCGCACGGCGGATATCATTGAGCGCTGCGACCGTACCCAGAGCTGGGCGAGTAAATATCGCGCAAGCCTGATTCGCGAGCGCGTCATCGAGGCCGCCGGATACGGCCTTGTGCGGTTTACCGTGCCCATGCTGGGCGAGTATATCCGCGACCGCGTTTTATGGCATGAGTAGGGTGATAAAGGTGACGGAACAGAAGATGAGCCCGCAGGCTATCGAGGTGCGCGGTGCACGTGTCCACAATCTCAAGGACATCGATATCGATATTCCGCTGGGGAGGCTCGTGGGCATTGCCGGCGTGTCGGGCTCGGGCAAGAGCTCGCTGGCGCTGGGAGTTCTTTATGCCGAGGGCTCGCGCCGTTACCTGGAGGCGCTCAGCACCTATACTCGACGTCGCCTGACGCAGGCCGAGCACGCCCAGGTGGACGAGGTATTGCACGTACCGGCGGCACTCGCGTTGCATCAGCGTCCCAGTGTGCCAGGCGTGCGCTCGACCTTTGGTACCATGACCGAGCTCAACAACAGTCTGCGTTTGCTCTTTAGCCGCTGTGCCCATCACGTGTGCCCACATTGCGGGGCGCGTGTGGAGCCGAGCCTTAACGTGGCTGCGGGCCTGTCGCTCACGTGCCCCGCATGCGGCCGCGAGTTCTACGCGCCGAGTGCCGAGGACCTTGCCTTTAACAGCGGCGGTGCGTGCCCTACCTGCGGCGGCACCGGTGTCATGCGCGAGGTGGACGAAGCGAGCCTGGTGCCCGACGAGTCAAAGACCATCAACGAAGGCGCGGTGCTTCCCTGGGGTACGCTCATGTGGGATCTGATGAAGCAGGTAGCCGGCGAGATGGGCGTGCGCACCGACGTGCCGTTTAACCAGCTCACGCCTCAAGAGCGCGACATCGTGTTCCACGGTCCGGCGGTTAAAAAGCACATTCTCTACGTTCCCAAAAACGGCGAGGGCGCCACGCCGCTCGATTTTACCTATTACAACGCTGTCTATACCGTCGAGAATGCGCTCGCCAAGGTTAAGGACGACAAGGGCCTCAAGCGCGTGGCGCGCTTTTTGCGCGAGGGGCCATGCCGTGACTGTGGCGGCACGCGTCTCTCCGAGGCCGCACGCCATCCCCAGGTGCGCGGTATCAATCTGGCGCAGGCCGCGGCTATGACGCTGGGTGAGGCGATTGAGTGGGTGCGCGGGGTGCCCGCATCCTTGCCGGCCGAGATGCAGCCCATGGCGACGGATATCTGCGATTCGTTTTTGAGCACGGCCCGTCGACTGGTCGATCTGGGCCTCGATTACCTTTCACTCGACCGCGCCGGTGCCACGCTCTCCACGGGCGAGCGTCAGCGCGTGCAGCTCGCCCGCGTGGTGCGTAACCGATCGACGGGCGTGCTCTATGTGCTGGACGAGCCCTCGATTGGCTTGCATCCTGCCAATGTCGGCGGCCTGGTAGGCGTGATGCGCGATTTGGTGGATGACGGCAACACCGTGGTCGTTGTCGACCACGACACGCGCGTACTGGCGGAAGCCGACTATCTGGTCGAGATGGGCCCCGTTGCCGGAGCAGGCGGCGGCAATGTGATCGCCGCGGGCGCGGTAGGCGAGGTCGAAGAATCGCAGGGCAGCCGCATCGCCCCATTTTTGCGCTCGGAGCCTGAGCGCTTGCGTCCGCAGGTGCCTGACGACGAAATGTTTGACCGGGGCCATATCCGCATGGCGACCGATGCCATCCATACCGTCAAACCGCTCGAAGTCGATATACCGCGCGGTCGCCTTGTCGCGGTGACGGGCGTTTCGGGTTCGGGTAAGACGACGTTGGTGCTCGAGACACTCATCCCGGCACTTAAGGCGCAGGCAGCCAGCGAGCGCCTGCCAAAACACGTGCGTTGGGTCGATGCCGAGGGCATTGCACGTGCCAACCTGATAGACGCCACGCCCATCGGTGCCAACGTGCGTTCGACGGTAGCGACTTATGCCGACATCCATGATGAACTGCGTCGCGCCTTCGCCCGCACGCCCGAGGCCAAGGCAGCCGGCTACAAGGCAGGCGCATTTAGCTACAACACTGGCGCTTTGCGCTGCCCTACGTGCGATGGCACGGGTTCGATATCGCTCGACGTGCAGTTTTTGCCCGACGTCGAGATCGTCTGCCCGGCATGTCGCGGCTCACGTTATGTAGACGCGGCTTCGCATATCCATCGCGAGGGCAAGGACGGGAGCCTGCTTACGTTGCCGCAGCTCATGGACATGAGTGTGGACGAAGCGCTCGACGCCACGGTGGGGCTCAAGAAGGTTCAGGCGCGCTTGCAGACCTTGCACGACCTGGGATTGGGTTATCTCACGCTCGGTGAGCCCACGCCGGCGCTTTCGGGCGGCGAGGCGCAGCGTCTTAAGCTTGCGAGCGAGATGGGCCGCGTGCAGGACGATGCCGTATTCGTATTTGACGAGCCCACGATCGGCCTGCATCCGCTCGATGTTCAGGTGTTGCTGAGTGTGTTTGACGGCCTCGTCGCCAAGGGCGCCACAGTTGTCGTGATCGAACACGACCTCGACCTTATCCGCAACGCCGACTATGTGATCGACATGGGCCCGGGCGGCGGTGACGCGGGCGGGCAAATCGTCTGCGCCGGCACGCCGGGCGACATCGTGGCCTGCCCCGCAAGCATCACCGGCCGCTACCTATAACCGAATGTGACAAAGGGACAGTTCCTTTGTCACATTCCCGGAAAGCCTGTTTGGCGCAGGGCCTCGTAGAGGACGATGGCGGCGCTGTTGGAGAGGTTGAGAGCGCTGATGCGGTAGTCGTCCGGGTCGACGAAGTTGCCGCAGATATCCTGTCGAAGGATGGCTTCGTGGCTGTCCTCGGTATGCCCGAGCGACTCCTCGTGGGCCTCCCAGGCGTCGGCGTTTTCGAGCGAGTCGCAATCGCGCAACATGGGGATGCGCTCGCAGCGCTCGGGCGCCGCGGCAAGCAGTGGCTCGGGAATCCCCGAGCTCTCGCTGCCAAAGACCAAAAAGTCACCGTCGCGGTAGGTACTTTGCGCATAGGTGCGGCGCGCCTTTTTGGTCAGCAGATGCAGGCGTTCGTCGGCGGGGGAGAGGCCGTTGCGCGCAAGGAAATCCTCCCAGCCGGCATAGGTCGTCACGTCCAAATTTTGCCAGTAGCCCAGGCCGGCGCGACGCACCGTCTTGTCGTCGAGCGAAAACCCCAGCGGCTCCACCAGATGCAGGCGGGCGCCGGTAACCACGCAGGTGCGGCCGATATTGCCCGTATTGGCCGGAATCTCGGGCGCATACAGCACAATGTTGAACATGAATCTCCTTGGCTCAGAACGAAAAACCACCACGAAGGGGACAGGCACCTTCGTGGTGGTTTGGCGGTTACGTAGGCGGAAAAATGCCCGCTTGGATAAACCTAGGCGCGGTGCCAGTCGGTCAGGCAGGCATCGAGGGAGGCGATGAGCGCATCCTTGTCCATGTGACGGCCGATGATGCACAGGCTCGTCATGCGGTCGCCCGTCTCGTCGTCCCAAATCTGCATGATCTCGGGGTTCTCGTCGATGATCTTCTGCTTCTCGCCCTCGGGTGCGGAATCAACGAACAGGCCGTTCTCCATCAGGCGCATCTGGTGGCCGGCCTGCTCGAACATGTAGCACATGTCCGGATTGCTGGCCTGCCACAGCGGACCCTTGACGCGGATGACCTCGTCGGGCCACTCCTGCTCAACAAAATCGGTGAACTTCTGCAGGTCAAACGGCTTGCGGCGCGAGTACACAAAGGTCTCGATGTCGTATTCGAGCACCTCGGGGTCGTCGTGCTCCTCGGGATGCTCCATGGCCTCGATCCAGGCGGCGGAGTTGTAGGCGCGCATAAAGTCGAAGCGGTCGGTGTCGAGCAGCTCCTCCATGGGGACCTCGCCGTTTTGGGCCTCGACAATCACGGCGTCCTTCTGCAGGCTGCGCACGATAGCCTTGAGCTCGGCAATCTGCTCAGGGCTCACGGTATCGGTCTTGTTAAGGATCAGCGTGGAGCAGAACTCGATCTGCTGGATGAGCAGGCTCTCGATGTCGTCCTCGTCGATATCCTCGGCCAACAGGTCGCGGCCGCCGTTGAACTCGTCGTACATGCGGGCGCAATCGACCACAGCCACGATGTTGTCGAGTGCAAGCTTGGGCTGGCCGCCCACCTTGGCCTCGTCGCAGAAGCTCGAGATGGTGTAGGCGATGGGGATAGGCTCGCAGATACCCGAGGCCTCGATGATGATGTAGTCGAACTTGCCCGAATCGGCGATGCCCTGCAGCTGGTTGGCCAGGTCGTCCGAAAGCGTGCAGCAGATGCAGCCGTTGGTGAGCGGGATGAGGTCGTCGGTCTCGGAAAGGCCGCCGTCGGCGATGAGGCTAGCGTCGACGTTGATCTCGCCGATATCGTTGACGATCACGGCAGCGCGGATGCCGCCGTCGTTAGCGAGGATGTGGTTGAGCAGCGTGGTCTTGCCGGCACCGAGGTAGCCGGTAAGCATGATGATCTTCACGGGTTTGTTGGGCATGTGCCCTCCTTTGTTAGACATGGCTTACAGTTGAATCTTATGCCAAACGCCAGCTCTTATACCCACGCGCCGACAAATAACACAGGCTACTCCCAGGCTCCCCACACATCGGGACAATAGCCGACGGTGGCCTTCTTACCGTTGCGCACGATGGGCTCGGCCAGAATCTGCTGGTTCTCGAGCAGTTTATCGAAGCGTTGGCTGGGGGTGAGGTGCTGGATGAGTGCGAGCGTCTCCTCGTCCTTGGCTTTGGGGTTGAGCAGCTTGTCGATACCGCCGACCGCTTGCATCACGCTCGTGAGTTCGCCCTTGCTCATCTCCTTTTCCTTAAGGTCAATAAACTGCACCTTAATGCGGCGCTCCTTGAAATAGCGCTGCGCCTTCTTGGTATCGAACGACTTCTTAGTCCCGAAGATTTGAACGTTCATAGCATGTTCCGCCGTTCTAACGAATGAAGTTGGTCCTAGCGCGATCGGCCTGGGGGACTTCGATGCCGGCGGCCTTTCCCGCCTCGATGCAACGCAGCAGCCAAGCCATGTTTTTGCCGATGTTTCGCATGGTGGCAAGGCCCTCGGCGTCCTGGGCGGCCTCGCCCGGCATGGCGCCAAAGACGTTGTTCCAGTAGGTGGATGCCACCACGGGCATCTGGTTGATGGTGAAGTACTTGTTGAGCACATCGAAGGTGGTCGACGTGCCACCGCGACGGGCAACGGCGACAGCGGCGCCCGGCTTGTGCGCAAAGGCCTTGCTGCCAGCATAGAATGCACGGTCGAGGGCAGAGAGGATGCGTCCGCTGGGATGCGCGTAGTAGACGGGCGAACCAAAGACAAAGCCGTCTGCCTGCTCGGCAGCGGCAATCAGCTCGTTGACCACATCGTCGTCAAAGGTGCAACGGCAATCGAGCTTGCCGCACTGGCCGCAACCAATGCAATCGCGAATGGGCTTGGCGCCCAGCTGAAACATCTCGGCCTCGATGCCTTCGGCGTTAAGCTGCTCGGCGACCTCGGCGAGTGCGCGGGCCGTGTTGCCGCTTGCTTTGGGACTGCCATTGACCAAAAGAACCTTCATCACAAACTCCCTCTGCTGTCGGTGACTTCTGCAGAGGATTATCGCACGAGCGGGCAGATGGCTTGGGGCACGATGCCGGCCCCGAGGGCCCACGGCAGGCACGCTCACCAGGTACGAGCGGGATACGGTCCAGAGGATGTTGGAGTGCGGGGCCTCGTGCGAGCAGATTGTAAGGGGTCTGGGCGGGTCGCCCTCGATGGCGAGCATTGAGGCCTTGGAAGGCGGGCTGCTGCGGCGGCTATGGTTTATACTAAGGCGGTTGCTATCGAGTAATTCATACTTGGTTTGATTCGATTGTGAATGCGTAACTAGGATGGAAAGCAAAGGAAACTCTATGGAAACAGAGGATGCTGTTTGCTTGATGACTTCGATTGCCTTGATTGTCCTTTCAATCCAATACCGAAGAGGAAGATGGCTCTGCTCAATTGCTGGATATGATGTCACAAAAAGGGAGAGCGAGATTGATATACGCCCCTACGCAAAGCTGATTTCTTCTGTGACGTTATGGATGGGGCTGCTGTTTTTCTTGTGGGCGGTAGAGGGCTGGGTACGCGATTGGAATACCAGCGTTTTTGAAGTTTTGGTTCTACTTCTGTTCAGCTTGGCCTCTTTGTCGTTCGTGCGGCTCGTTAGGTTTGTGTTTATGAGACGATAGCCAGCGGAAGTGGCTGGACGACAAAATGGACCAATGCAGCCAATTGTCAATAGAATTTGATAGGCTTGGCTTAACAGATTTACTCGAGGGCATATCCGTGGCGGGGGATAGGTTCTATCTTGTTGAGCACTTATTTGCATCAGGCAAAGTAAACCAAGAGTATCGAAACGGTGCCCCCGGGCCCGCTAGGGACTGCGGGGGGGCGTTCGGCTAACTGCGGGTACGACCTATTTGCCCAATGTGTTCGCCCGAGATCGGAAATTAACCATCATGCGCCCCACGACGCTAGTCCAGCTTGGTGCCCGGTACCTGTGGCGCCTCTCTAATCAGCGCATTAAGTTCGTTCAAAATGGAAACGGGCTGTCGGTCGACGGCGTCCAGATGAAGCGTTGCCACGCGAAGGGGCGGCTGATATTCAAATGAGCCAAGGAGCACGGGCGATCCCAAGAACCGTTCGATTTCGTCTGCAACCGCGTCGGTCTCTTCGGGATCAAGCTCGTCAAAGAGCGCTACGAACATCGGTCCGGTCGAGCGGAACAGACGACCCTTGCCGCGCGAGCAATCCATGAGGCAGGCGGCGCTTTCTG
Source organism: Collinsella sp. AF23-2 (assembly GCF_003459245.1). GTDB lineage: Bacteria > Actinomycetota > Coriobacteriia > Coriobacteriales > Coriobacteriaceae > Collinsella. The sequence continues at coordinate 571 of NZ_QRVG01000026.1, read as the reverse complement.
CCAAAACGCGGTCGCCTGCATCAAAGCCAAAGCGGGCATTGACCTGTGCGATTTCGTCGATTTTAATGGCGATCAAGCCCGCGTTTCGTGCCACGCGACGCATCTCGCCAATGGCGTTGACCAGGGCGTGGATATCGCCCAGACCGGTCACGGAATCGGTCGTATCTGCCAAGCTTCGGTTGGTGACAATGCCCACATACATGTTGGGCTCGGTATCGGTGCCGTCCAGGCGGTAACCCGTGCAGTCGCAAAGCGCGTATTTTCCGGCGGTATTCATGACGCGATACTGCATGCAGTGGAAGTGCCACGTGCCGTTTACCACCATATCGAGCTCGGCACGTACGTTGTCGCGGTCCTCGGGGTGAACACGGGCAAGCCATATATCGAGCGAGTTGTAGGGATGCTGGGAGGGTAGGTCAAAATCGCGCACGGCATTAACCGACCATTGCGATTCGCCGGTGTCGAGGTTAATGATGAACGGATAGCGTGTCTCGGAGCTCATGGAGATCGCTTGGAACACTCGGTCGTTGCAGGGGGGTGTTCCTATAGTTTTGTCAACTGGGAAATGCTC
>NZ_QRVG01000025.1 GCF_003459245.1 Collinsella sp. AF23-2 | reverse complement strand
ACCTCAAGTACCGCCGCTACTACCACCAGTTCGACTACTAAGAGCTGGTCACGGGTCCGATATCTTGGCTGGTTGATATCTCGACCCTGCACAAGGGCGTCCGCAATTGCGCGGGCGCCCTTTTTGCGTTGTGACAAGAGACTGCTGCTAACCGCTTGCCCTATGTTTCCAAATGAATACGGTGTGAGCCGAGGAGGACGATTCTCCCCGCAAACACTCTAGTATGCTAAAGTACCCAGAAGACCGGCGGAGCTATGCCGGTCTTTCGTTCTATATGAAACACAGCATGAGGAGGCTCACCAGATGACGGCCACACCGTGGGGATTCCGGGACATATTGCCCGAGGAGGCTCAGGCGCGCGAGGAGATCGCGCTGACGGTGAAGGGCTGCTTTAGGGAGCATCATTACCTGCCGGTCGAGACGCCGCTACTCGAGGACAAGGGTTCGCTCGAGGAAGGCGGCCGCATCGCGGATACGCCGTTTAAGCTCTTTGATGACGACGGTCGCCTGCTGGTGGTCCGTCCCGACAACACGCTGCCGATCGTTCGCCTGGTTTCGACTCGCATGCGCGCGGCCGACCTGCCCCTGCGCCTTCGCTACGAGGCGCCGGTGGTTCGCGAGTGCCAGCGCAATGCCGGCGGCTCGCGCCAGTTTACACAGCTGGGCTTTGAGCTTATCGGTGCGGGCGATACCGCGGGCGATGTCGAGATTGTCTCGCTCGTGGCCGAGGCGGTGCGCAAGCTGGCGCTGCCCGATGCACGCATTATCGCAGGTAGCGTGCGTCCGTTTAAGGAACTGCTCGCGGCGTGCGAGGATCGCGAGCTGGCTGCCGAGGCCCTGCGCTGCGTGCACGCCAACGACTTTGTGGGCCTCGATGCCCGCGTGGCGGCAAGCACCGAGTCCGATGCCGTCAAGGCCGCCATTAGCGAGCTGCCGCGTCTGCACGGCGGTGCCGAGGTACTCGACCGCGTGGACGCGCTGCTGGAGGCTGCCGGTATCGTCGCGCCGCTGACGCGCGAGCTGCGTGCCCTGGTTGAGGGCCTGGCACCCGAGGACGCCCAGGTGCTGTCGTTCGACTTCTCCATCATGAACTCTTTCGATTACTACACGGGCCTGGTCTTTAAGGCTTATGCCGGCGGCCTGCCCGATCCGGTCGGTTCGGGCGGACGCTACGACTCCATCTTTACCGGCGCATTTGGCGACGGCATCGAGGTACCGGCGGCGGGTTTTGCCTTTTCGCTCGAGCGTCTGGAGGCCGCGCGCACCTCGGCCGAGGACGCCGCTTCCGACGGCGATCACGCCGTGGGTCGCGGCGCCGAGGGTCCGCTGCGCATCGCCGTGCCCAAGGGCTCGCTCAAGGCCGACACGCTCGACGTGCTCGAGGCCGCGGGCTTGGACGTCTCTGAGCTGCGTGACCCCGGCCGTCACCTGATCGTGCGCGGCCGCGACACGCGTGTCGGCGAGGGCGCGGTCGGCGATATCGAGTTTGTCATCGTGCGCCCCAGCGACGCGCCTGCTTTTGTGGGCTGTGGCGGTGCCGATTGCGGCATCTGCGGCTGGGATTCGCTTATCGAGGCAGACCTCAACCTGCTGCAGCTGGTCGACCTGGGCTATGGCCTGTGCACCTTTATCGAGGCGGAGCCCGCATGGCGCGCCGGTCAGGCCGAGCGCAACTATGCTCGCCGCGGGTCGCTTCGCGTGGCAACCAAGTATCCGCGCATCGCGAGTGCCTGGTATGCCGAGCGCGGCGTGAACGCCGACATCGTTTCGCTGCACGGCAACATCGAGCTGGGCCCCATCGTCGGCATGACCGATCGCATCGTGGATATTACCGCCACGGGCGCCACGCTGCGCGACAACGACCTGGTCATCACCGGTCGCATCATGGACTGCACGGCCCGCTTCTTTGTCAACCCGGGTGCCGCGCGCCTTGATCCGCGCGTACGCAATCTGGCAGATCGCCTGGCCGCGGCCGTTAAGGACAAGCATTTTGAGCCCGTCGCGGGCTCGGCACAATAGCGCGAGCGCGCACGGGCGCCCCAACGTACGGGCTGCGGGCCGATTGGCGCCGCCGCCCGGTCTCTCGTTTTTCGAACATAACCTCGACCGATAGGGGATACCGATATGAAGACCATCAAACTTGCTCCCGGTGAGCGCCTCGTTACCAACCAACTCAACCGTAAGGGCGTGCTGCCGCAAAACATCGTCGACGCCGCCCGCGATATCGTGGCCAACGTGCGCGCCAATGGCGATGCCGCGGTGCGCGACTACTGTCGGCGTTTTGACGGCGTTGAGCTGCAGAGCTTCCGTCTGCCGCAAGAGCAGATCGATGCCGCGCTCGAAGGCCTCGATCCGGCCTTTGTCGCCGCGCTCGAGAAGGCCGCGCGCCAGATTCGCGAGTTCCACCAGCGCGAGGTCGAACAGAGCTGGTTTACCACGCGCCCGGACGGCACGATGCTCGGCGTTAAGGTGACCCCGTTCGCGGCGGCTGGCATCTATGTGCCGGGCGGTCGCGCGCAGTATCCCTCCACGGTGCTCATGAACGCCATTCCCGCCAAGGTTGCCGGCGTCAAGCGCGTGGTTATGGTGACCCCGCCGCAAAAAGACGGCCTGATCAGCCCCTACACGCTCGCCGCGGCAAAGCTCGGCGGCGTGGACGAAATCTATATGGTGGGCGGCGCCCAGGCCGTGGCCGCGCTGGCATACGGTACCGAGACCATTCCGCGTGTCGATAAAATCACCGGTCCGGGCAACGCCTTTGTCGCCGCGGCCAAGCAGATTGTCTCGGGCGACGTGGGAATCGACATGGTCGCTGGCCCCTCCGAGGTCTGCGTACTGGCCGATGCCACGGCCAAGCCCATGGTGGTCGCGGCAGACCTGATGGCCCAGGCCGAGCACGATCCGCTGGCAGCCTGCTATCTGGTGACTTGCGACGAGCAGTTTGCGCGCGAGGTCGAGGCTGGTATCGACATTCTGGTGGCGCAGTCGCCGCGTGCCGAGATCACGCGCGCCTCGCTCGACAACGAAGGCACCATCGTGGTGGCCGCCGATATGGCTGCCGCCGTCGAGGCCGTGAACACCGTGGCGCCCGAGCACCTGGAGCTGCACTGCAAGGATGCGATGGGCCTGCTCGGCGGCATTCGCAACGCCGGCGCCATCTTTGTGGGCGCCTGGAGCTCCGAGCCGCTCGGCGATTATGTTGCCGGCCCCAACCACACGCTGCCGACCGGCGGCACGGCCATGTTCTCCAACCCGCTTTCGGTCGAAGAGTTCGTTAAGCGCTCGAGCGTCATTTGCTATACGCCCGAGGGCCTGCTCTCCGACGCTCCCGCCACACAGCGTCTGGCCGAGGCCGAGGGCCTGTGGGCGCACGCGCTATCCGCCGCCCTGCGTCGCCGTGTGCTGGAGCAGGGCGAGGATGCCGTGAGTGCCGAGTCTCTGGCCGCGGCCGACCTGACCAAGGTCGCTTGGCCGGGTGACGCCGTGGCGACGGTTGCCGAGGGCGTTGACCTGGCGGCTGCGGGCGCGGATGGCGTTGGCGCGACCGGCGAGGAGGCCTAACATGGCCGAACTCACGCCGCGCATGAAGGAGCTCGTCCAGCCCTACCTGGCCGGCATTGAGCCCTATGATCCCAACTTTACGCCCACGCGCATCAATCTTTCGGCCAACGAGAACACCTATCCCGTGCCCGCTGTCGTGCGCAAGGCGGTTGATGCGGCCTTGGCTGCTACGCCGCTCAACCGCTACCCCGATCCCATGTCCAACGACCTGCGCGACGAGCTTGCCGCTTGGCATGGCGTGGCTCGCGAGAATATCTGCGTGGGCAACGGCGGCGACGAGTTGCTCTATAACTACCTGCTGGCGTTTGGCGGCGCGGGACGGACCTTGCTCAACTGCCCGCCGTGCTTTAGCGAGTACGCGTTCTTTGCGTCGCTTTGTCAGACCGAGGTGCGCGATGTGTGGCGCGATCCGGTAACCTTTGAGCTCGACCAAGCGGCTGTGCTCGCCGTGGCGCCGGAGTGCAACCTGGCCATCGTGACCTCGCCCAACAATCCCACGGGCGATGTGGCACCGCTCGACTTTGTCGCGGCCCTGTGCGATGCGTGCCCCGGCATGGTCATGGTCGACGAGGCCTACGTTGAGTTTGCGGACGATTCGTTTGGCGCGGCCACCACGGCGCAGGGGCTTATCGCCGAGCATCCCAACCTGGTGATTCTGCATACGCTGTCCAAGGCGTTTGGCGCCGCCGGCACGCGTCTGGGCTATGTGATCGCGGCGCCCGAGGTCATCGATGTGTTTGCGGCGATTCGCCAAATCTACTCGGTTAACGTGCTAAGCCAGGCCGCCGCGCTTGCCTGCGTACGTGCCCGCGATGCGTACGCACCCGTGGTGGCACAGGTTGCATCTGAGCGCGAGCGCGAGCTGTGCGCCCTACGCGCAATGGCTGCCGAGGGTCTGCCCGTGGAGGCGTGGCCGAGCGCGGCGAACTTTGTGCTCGTGCGCACGCCGCATGCCACGCGCGTGCGCGAGCGTCTGCGCGACGAGTATTCGATTTTGGTGCGCGACTTTAGCTACGCGCCGGGGCTCGCGGACTGCCTGCGCATTACCGTGGGCACCCCGCAGGAAAACGACGAGGTACTGGCAGCGTTTGCCGCGCTGGTGAAGGAGGAGATGTAGATGGACCGCTATGCCGAGGTAACCCGCAAGACGGGCGAGACCGACATTGTCGTAAAGCTCGACCTGGACGGATCTGGCGTGTGCGATATCTCGACCGGCGTGCCGTTTTTCGACCACATGCTCAACGCTTTTGGCCGCCATGGTCTGTTCGATCTGACGGTGCACGCGGTGGGCGACGTCGAGGTCGATGCGCATCACACCGTCGAGGACACGGGTATTGTACTGGGCGAGGCGTTTCGCCAGGCGCTGGGCGACAAGGTGGGCATTACGCGCTTTGCCGACGCGGCGATCGCCATGGACGAGACGCTTGTGATGGCTGCCGTTGATATTTCGGGCCGTGGGCAGGCCTACTGCGAGCTGCCCGTACCGACTGAGCGCGTGGGCAGCTTCGATACCGAGCTGGCCGTCGAGTTCTTCTACGCCTTTGCGCGCGACGCCAAGCTCACTCTGCACGTGCGCGAACTGGCGGGCGGCAACTCGCATCACATTATCGAGGCCGCCTTTAAGGCCGTGGGCCGCACGATGCGCCAAGCCTGTGAGCTGGACCCTCGCGTGCAGGGCATCCCCAGCACCAAGGGTTCACTGTAACCGCCACAAGGGTAAAAACCACCACGAAGGTGCCTGTCCCCTTTGTGGTGGTTTTGGATGATGGGAAAAGGGAGGGTCGCGTGGGCGAACCGAAGATTGTGGTGGTCGACTACCACAAGGGCAACTTGTCGAGCGTTGTGCGCGGGCTTGCGCGCGCCGGTGCCGCCGCCTGCACGTCGGACGATCCGGAGCAGATCCGCAACGCCGACGGCCTGGTCATCCCGGGCGTGGGCGCGTTCTATGACGCGATTGTCTTTATGCGCCAAAGCGGCGAGGCGGCGGCCGTGCTCGACGCCGTTGCCGCCGGAACTCCGCTGCTCGGCATCTGCCTGGGCCTTCAGCTATTTTTTGAGCGCGGCAACGAGGGCGTGCCGGCGGACGAAGGCGCGGACGCGGACGACGATGCCTCCGAGCAGGCTGGCGGTCCCTGGGTCGATGGCCTGGGTATTATGCGCGGCTCGTGCACACGCTTGGAGTCGAGCCGCCTGAAGGTGCCGCACGTGGGCTGGGACCAGGTGCACATGACGCCCGCCGGCGCGGCCGATCCGCTGCTTGCTGGTTTTGCCGAGGGTGCCAACATGTACTTTACCCACAGCTACGCGGTGGCCGACGACGCCGATGCCGCCGATGTGCTGGCGCGCACGCACTATACGCGGAGCTTCCCGTGCATCGTGCGCCATGGCAACGTGTGGGGCTGCCAGTTCCATCCCGAGAAATCCTCCGCGCTGGGTCAGCGCATCCTTAAGAACTTCGTCAACATCGTCGAGGAGGCTGGCCGATGATCCTGTTTCCCGCAATCGATCTGATCGGCGGCAAGGTCGTGCGCCTGGAGCGTGGCGACCGCAGCCGCTGCAAGGTATATTCCGACGACCCCGTGGCCGTTGCTCGCTCGTTTGCCGAGCAGGGCGCAAGCTGGGTGCACGTCGTCGACCTGTCCGCTGCCTTTGGCGAGGACGAGGACACATGCGCTGCCAACTCGGCGGCGATTAAGGCCATCTGCGGCGTCAACGGTCTGTCCGTGGACGTGGGCGGCGGCGTCCGCTCGCTCGCGCGCATCGACGAGTTGGCCGGCTACGGTGCGCGCCGCATTGCGCTGGGCACCGTGCTGGTGACCGAGCCGGGTTTTGCCGAGGTGGCAGCCAAAGGTTTTGGCGAGCTGTTGGTGGCCGACATTGCCGCATACGACGGCCAGGTCAAGGTGAACGGCTGGCGTGATGGCGCGGGCGTGGCACTCGACGATGCCGTGGCACAGCTCACCGAGCTGGGTTTTAAGCACCTGGTCTACACCGACATCGCGCGTGACGGCATGCAGACGGGCATCGATGTGGCGGCGTATCGCCATGTGGCCGAGGTCGCGGGCTTTCCCGTCGTGGCATCGGGTGGCATCTCGACGCTCGACGACATCCGTGCGCTGGCCGCAGTGGGTGAGGGCGCGATTGAAGGTGCTATTACCGGTCGCGCGCTCTACGAGGGCAACTTTACGCTGGTACAGGCGCTGGCCGCCGCCCGAGGGGGAGGAGTAGTCCATGCTTACCAAACGTGTGATTCCCTGCCTGGACGTCAAGGACGGCCGTGTGGTCAAGGGCGTCAACTTTGTGAGCTTACGCGATGCGGGTGATCCGGTGGAGCTGGCGCGTGCCTATGACCGCGAGGGTGCGGACGAGGTCGTCTTCCTGGACATTACCGCCACGAGCGACAACCGTGCGACGACTATCGAGATGGCGGCGCATGCGGCCGAGGAGCTCGCTATTCCCTATACCGTGGGTGGCGGTTTCCGCGACTTGGCGGGCATGCGGACCATGGTTGCCGCCGGTGCCGATAAGGTGTCGCTCAACTCTGCCGCCGTGCGTGACCCGTCGCTGATCAGCCAGGCTGCCGCGGCGTTTGGCAGCCAGGCCGTGGTCGTGGCGATCGATGCCAAGCGCGTTGGTTTGCCCGGCGCATCCGGTGCCGACAAGTGGGAGGTCTTTACCGCGGGAGGCCGCAACGCCACGGGCATCGACGCGGTGGCGTGGGCCGAGGAGGCGGCTCGCCGCGGCGCCGGCGAGATCCTGCTGACCAGCATGGACCGCGACGGCACCAAGGCTGGCTTTGACCTGGCGCTCACCCGCGCCGTGGCGCGCGCGGTGCCGATTCCGGTGATTGCGAGCGGCGGCGTGGGCACGCTCGAACATTTTGCCGAGGGCGTGATCGAGGGCGAGGCTGATGCCGTGCTGGCGGCCAGCGTCTTTCACTTTGGGACGTTCAGCATTCGCCAGGTGAAGGAGTATATGGCCAGCCAAGGCATCCCTGTGAGGCTGGACTTCTAGTGCTGCGGCTTGCCCAGGCACCGCATCTTGCCGCTCAAACCGTCGCTCGCGTACCAAAGTACGCGTCGCTCCTCTTTCGCGGCAACCTGCGGCACCTGGACAACCCTCGCCGACCTGTGGGATTTCGTTTGTTACTTGGGAGAAATGATGACTGAGGTAATAAATGCTACCGAGCTTAAATACGACGCCCGCGGGCTGATTCCTTGCGTGGTTCAGCAGCATGACACCGGTGAGGTGCTTATGGTTGCTTGGATGAACGAGGAGTCGGTGGGGCTGACGCTCAAGACCGGGACTACGTGGTTTTGGAGTCGCAGCCGTCAGGAGCTCTGGAACAAGGGCGCGACGAGTGGCAACATGCAAGAGGTCAAGGAGCTCTGGGCCGACTGCGATAGCGATACGCTGCTGGTCAAGGTGGACTCGCCGGGCCCGGCCTGCCATACCGGCAACCGTACCTGCTTCTTTAAGCGCGTGGAAGGGGGAGTGCGATGAAAGTCGTGACGCCGTTCGAGGTCGCCGACTGCAACACCGAGCTCCTCCGCGCGGGCGTGCCATGCCGCGTGCACCTGACTGATGCCTGCGGGGAGCAGTCGCTTTGGCTCGAGGCCGAGAAGGAAAGGCTCGACGAGGCCCATGCCGTCATCGTCGAGTTCTTTGAGAAAAAGGGCGCAAAGCCTCGGTTCGATGAGACCGGTACTTACTTTACGCTGCAGTAACGAGAGGAAATAACCATGGGAGTCAGAACAGCTAACGTGCAGCCGGGAAACATCGGCGAGACGCTGACGGGACTGGCCGAGGTGATTCACGGTCGTCGCGATGCGTCGCCACAGGAGAGCTACACCGCCCGTCTGCTGACCGAAGTCGAGGACGAGCTGCTCAAGAAGCTTGCCGAGGAGGCGAGCGAGGTCATCATGGCCTGCAAAGATAACGATCACGACCACATCCGCTACGAGGCCGGCGACCTGGTCTACCACCTGCTCGTAACCCTTGAGCGTTATGGCATCACCCTCGACGAACTGGCCGGCGAACTCAACGCCCGCCGCCACTAGTCATTGGGGACGTTCTAAAACGACCAGTTAGGCGAGGGGCGTGGATTCCCATTCGCCGGTGGGGTGGGGGATATCGAAGGCCCGGTAGCCGCAGTCGTAGGCGTGGGCCTGGGCCTCGCGGATGTTCCAACAAATATCGCAGGCGCGGTGCGCGTCTGAGCCAAAGGTAATGGGCACCTCGGCATGGGCAAAACAGCGCAAAAGGTCGGTTGCGGGATAGTAGTCGTCAAGGCCCTTGCGCGGTGCAGCCGTCGAGACCTCAACGCGGCGACCCGTATCGTGCGCGCACTCGGCCATCTGCTGCCAAAACGGCGCGGGGTCAAAGTCGGGCGCAAAGCCTTCCTTCGAAAAGCGCATGACTAGGTCGGGGTGAGCCATCACATCAAAGTTAAGCGAGCTTTCGCAAGCACGGCACCAGTCGTCGACGTAGTGTTCCCATACGCCGCGTACGCCTAAGTTTTCCCAAACATGCAGGTTGGTATCGTCGTCGATCCAGCCACAAAGCGAATCGGGCGTATCGGGACGAGCGACGCTCTCCGTTCCCGCCGTGCCCGCGGCGCCGGCCATGATATCGCCCGGGTCGCCAATCCAATGCACGCTGCCCAAGCGCACCACGGCGCCCTGGGACCAGCGCTCAACCAAGGGTTCGCAGCCCTCGTACCAATCGCATTCAAAGCCATAGATAAGCTCGAGCTCCGGCGCGATTTGCGCGGCAAGCCTGCGGGCGTCCTCAAAGGCCAGACGATGCGTCGGCAGGTCGCCCTCGACGACCTGCACCTCGCAGTTAGCATCCATACTGGCAGGCAGGGCGAGGTGGTCGGTCGAGACCATGACGCGGCAGCCTGCCGCAGCAGCGGCGCGGACGTTTTCCTCAAACGAGGCATGTCCGTCCGAGAACGAGGTGTGGGTGTGGCAATCGACCAGCGGGCAGACGGGCATGGCGACTCCTTTGCATTTGGCGAATTCGCTCCATTGTAATGGTGCAGCTCTCAACACGCCGTGCACGCCGGAGCTCGAAATCGATTGGAAAGGCTGCGCGGCGCGTGCCGGCGCCGGCGATTACTTGCTTCGTGTCGCCGCGCGTTTGGCCTGCACCGTTACCATCGCGTGTCTCACGGCGGTGATGGGGCGATAGCGGATCATACGCGGTCCCGACCAGCGCATGACCTCGCGGATCTTCTCGCGCATGGCAGGCCGGTAGCAATGCGAAGGACAGGCCGAGCAAAATGTCTTGGTGCCCATGTGCGGGCAGTGCTCAATGCGCGCGATGGCGTATTTCTGCAGCTCGGCGCATTCGGGGCAGAGCGTAATGGTCCGAAGGCCGAGCTTCACGCGCACGGACTCATCGTCGCCAGCCTGTTCGACCGCATTCCCGCCGCCATGATGCCCGCGGCACCACAGTGCAATCATCTGCGACACCATCTGGGCCTCGCGTGCACGTTTGCGCGCCAGCTCCGGCGTGTCGACCGGGCGCGCCATTAGCTCAGCCTCCCGTGCTCGACCGAAAGCGAGCAATCGGCAAAGGCGCAGGTGCTGGCGCGATGGCTTACGAGCACGATGGTCTTGCCGCGGCGCTTGAGCTCGTCGATCGCCTGCATCACGGACGCCTCGTTGAGGGCATCGAGCGCGCTGGTGGGCTCGTCGAGCAAGATGAAAGGCGCGTCGTTGAGGAAGATGCGCGCAAGGCCGATGCGCTGGCGCTCGCCGCCCGAGAGCGAGTCGCCCAGCTCGGCGACGGGCGTGTCGAGACCCTGCGGCAGGCGGTCGATGAGGGCGGTAAGCGAAGCGGAGCGGCAAGCGTCGAGCAGCTCGGCATCGGTGGCGCTGGCGTGCGCAACCAGCAGATTCTCGCGTACGGTGCCGCAGAACAGATGTGTGTCCTGGGTCATATAGGCCTCGTGGCTGCGTAGGCTCGCCGTGTTGATGTGGCGGGCATCGACGCCGCTCACCGTGATGGTGCCAGCTGCGGGGTCCCAAAAACGCATGAGCAGCTTAAGCAGCGTCGACTTGCCCGAGCCCGAGCGCCCCATGATGCAGGTCATGGTGCCGGGCGCAAAAGTGCAGGTCACATCGTCGAGGATGAGACTCGTGGCGGTGTCGTTCGCGACCTGCCCTGTGGCGCCCGCACCGCCCGCGTCCACGCCGCCCGCATAGCTAAAGCTCACATGCTCGGCTGCGGCGCCGGCAAACTCAACGTCCTGTCCGTCGGCGACCTCGGCGCACTGGGGCTGCTCGTCGAGCAAATCGAGCACGCGTGCGCCCGAGGCGAGCGTCTCCTGCAGTGAGGCACCCAGGCGGCTCACGGCCATCACCGAGCCAAACGACGACACAAAGGTAAAGACGGCGACAAACGCTGCGGCAAAGTTAATCGTTCCCGCAGCCACCAGCTGCAGCGCACGTCCGAGCATCACCAGATTGGCCGCAAGAATAAGCGCATCGGCTACGGCCTCGCTGGCCGCTTGGCGGCGCTTGAGGCGCGCGTCCACGGCGCCGACTCGCTCGGTCAGCTTGCCCAGGGCACGGCTGCGATCGGCGCCACCGGCAAACTGGATAGTCTCGGATGCGCCGCGTAGACTGTCGAGCACAAAGGCACCCAGCTTACCGGCGCCCTCGCGGCTCTGGCGGCCGGTGGTGCCGCATGCCTTGGCCGAGGTCAGGGGCAGCAGCACGCCCAGGACTGCGTAGGCCACGAGCGCGATGCCCGCGAGCTCGGGGCTTACGACCAGCAAAAAGCCCTCAAACACAACGGTGCAGACCAGAGCGATGGCAATGGGCGAGATGGTGTGCGCGTAGAAGACCTCGAGCAGCTCGATGTCCGAGGTGACCAGGCTCACGAGATCGCCCTTGCCGCGGCTCTCGAGCTTGGCGGGCGCCAGTTGGCGCAGGGCACCAAAGACCAAGTCGCGGATGTGCGCGAGCAGGCGAAACGCGATGTAGTGGTTGCAGAGCTGCTCGCCGTAATGGAGCGGCCCGCGTGCGATGCCGCAGGCGGCGCAGGCCACGCATGCCGCGACAAGACCAAGGCCCAGGGCGTTGCGGCCCAGCGCGGCCATAAGGCCGAGGGCGCCAAAGGCCGGCACGAACGCGGCGGTGAGCATGCCAATGCTGCCCAGCGCGACGGCTAGCACAAGCCAGCCGGCAAGCGGTCGGACGAGCCCCATCATGCGCCACATGATGGACGGCGCCGAGCGACGGGCGCGGCCGGAGTCAGGCGCCGCGGCGGCGGAAGACGAGCCGGCACCGTTGAAGCTATCGGTGCAGGCGGCGCTGCCGTCAACAGTCTCAACCGCGCCGGCATCCTCGGCATCACCCTCCGCATACGCATATGCCGAGAGCTGCTCCTGGCTGTTCCACATGCGCGCATAGGCGCCCGCGGTGGCCAAGAGCTCGCCGTGAGTTCCGTGCTCGGCAATACGGCCACGCTCCAGCACCAGGATCTGGTCGGCGTCCACGATTGTCGACAGGCGATGTGCCACCACAATTACAGTGTGCTCGCCGGCGAGCGACGCGATGACCTCGCCGATTGCGGCTTCGCTTGCGGCGTCCACATTGCTCGTCGCCTCGTCAAACACATAGATCGGCGAGTCGTGCAGCAGGGCGCGGGCCATGCACACGCGCTGGCGCTGGCCGCCCGAAAGGTTGGTACCGCCCTCGTTAATCACCATGTCGAGCCCGCCGTTGGCCTGCACAAAGGCCGCCACGCGCGTGCGGTCGAGCGCGCGCAAAAGCTCGGTATCGGTGGCGTTGGGCTGGGCGAGCAGCAGGTTGTCGCGCAGGGTGCCGGCAAACAGGTAGCCGTTGGTGGGCACCAGGGTGACGGCGCGCATGAGTGAGGCGGCCGTGGCGTCGCGCAGCTCGACGCCGCCGATGCGAACGCTGCCACGGTAGGCATCCTTTCGGCCTGCGATGATCCCCGCAAGCGTGGACTTGCCGCCGCCGCTTTCGCCCACGAGTGCCACGAGCGAGCCGTGCGCAATGGTCGCGCTGGCGCTGTCCAGCACCGTGCGGTCGCCGTATGCATAGCTCACGCCCGCGAGCTCGATATCGCCGCGACCGTCAAGCTCAACATCGCCGCGCTCGGGCTCGGGCGTATCCAAAATGCCAAACATGCGGCGCGAGGCGGCCATGCCGTTCATGGCCGTGTGGAACAGCGATCCCAGGCGGCGCATGGGCAAAAAGAACTCCTGCGACAGAAAGACGATGAGGAAGGCAGCCTCAAAGCCGATCTTGCCCGTGGCGAGCTGCAGCGCGGCTACGATAATGCCGAGCGCGGCGCCCATATAGACGACCAGGTCCATAACGCAAATGGAGCGCAGTTGCATCACCAGCAGGCGCATGGTCGCTGTGCGGAAACGCTCGGACTCGGCGTTGATGCGCTCGTGCCAGCTGCGATCGGCCTGGTAGACCTTAAGGGTGGTGAGACCCTGCACGGCCTCCAGGAACATGCCGCCCAGGTCGACGTAGCTGCCCCAGTACTCGGAACCAATCTTTTTGGCGTTGCGCATGACCATCATGATGGAGACGGGAATGACCGGAACGCAGGCGAGCAGCAGCGCGGCGGGAAGACCCGCCTGGCCCACGAGCAGTACAAACAGCGTGATGGGTGCCAAGCCGGCAAAGAAGAGCTGCGGCAGGTAACCGCCAAAGTACACCTGGAGTTGCGTGGCGCCCTCGACGCTGGTCTGGACGGCCTCGGCGGTGGGGACGGTCTCGGTGTAGGAGGGGCCGAGTGCGGTGAGCTTATCGTAGACGAGCGAGCGCACGCGGCGGACGGCCTCGAACGCGGCCTTGTCGCCGGCGCGTTGGGCCAGGTAGATGGAGGCGGCGCGCACGATGATGGCGGCGGCGAGCGGCAAGGCCGCCTGTGCGAGGGCATCGACGGCGAGCGCGGCGGAAAGACCGTTCGTGACGATGCCGCCCAAGATGCGCGCAAGCATCCACATCACCGTGATGTTTGCCATGAGCGCGATCCACTTAAACAGGACGCTTGCCATAATGTAGGGCGTTGCCTGCGGAACCAGGGAGAAGAGCCGCTTCTCGAACATGAAACCTCCGATGCCGTAACGGTGCCGGGCGGGGTCCTCGGCAGCCGATTAGTTAGCCAAATGCAACTAGAGTAACATCGTGCAGCAGGTAAGTATGCCGAGGGTAATTTTTTAGCCGATGAACTGCGTAGAAAGTCCAAAATTGTTGAGTGCAGCGAACTTTATGGCGGACGGAGTGCAGGCGCAATTCTGATCGTGTGCGGCCCCGCTCCAAAACGTGTACGTCAGCCTCCGAAAGCTGCAAAAAATTACATGTTTGGAGGCTGATGTACATGTTTGGATAGGGGCGAGGGCGGCGACGGACGAAAGTCACGCCTGTGCCACGTCCGATGTGCTAGCGTTTGGGTGAACAAAACGAGCCCGTGCGGAAAGGATCCGGACCGTATGCAACGTGGAAGTACATCTCCGCTGTCCCGCGAGACCGATGCGCCCGAAACCATCGTCAAGCTGGAGTGCGACATCGACGATGCATCGCCCGAGGTACTCGCCTATGCCGCCGACCGCCTGCGCGAGGCAGGTGCGCGCGAGGTGCACTGGCTGCCTCTCTACTGCAAAAAAGGTCGCCCCGGCTGGCAGCTGCAGGTGATCTGCTCGCACGAGGATATCGAGCGCCTACAGACGATTATCTTTTTGGAGACCACGACCAACGCCGTTCGTCGCCAGGTGATGGAACGCGTCTGCCTGCCGCGTCGTTTTGAGCAGGTAGCGACGCCTTGGGGCGAGGTGGCCGTCAAAGTAGCCACCCTGCCCGACGGCAGCGAGCGCGCGGCACCCGAGTACGAGGACTGTGCTCGCCTTGCCCGCGAGCACAACGTGCCGCTCCAACGCGTGATGCAAGCGGCCCAAGTCGCGGCGTTGCGATTTGAGTGATGCGGGCGAGTGACGCGCCGCGCCAATCCAATTAACCCCACCGAAAGGACTCCCCATGAAATACCTCATCGCTTCCGACATCCATGGCTCGGCATACTGGGCCGAGCGCCTCTGCACTGCCATCGAATCCGAACAGCCCGACCGCATTGTGCTGCTGGGCGACCTGCTCTACCACGGCCCGCGTAACGACCTGCCGCGCGACTACGCCCCCAAACGCGTGATTCCGCTGCTCAACGCCCTGGCCGACCGCATCATCGCGGTGCGCGGCAACTGCGACGCCGAGGTCGACCAGATGGTCCTCGACTTCCCCGTCATGGCTGACTACGCCACACTATTCGACGAGACCGGACGTGAACTGTTCCTGACGCACGGCCACGTCTTTGGCGCCGGCATGCATAACAGCGTTGACCACGCGCCCGCGCTGCCCGAGGGCTCCGCGCTCGTCTACGGCCACACGCACATCAAGGTTAACGAGGCAAGCGCCGCGCACCCGGGCCTGTGGCTCTTCAACCCCGGCAGCGTGAGCATCCCCAAGGACGGCACACATAGCTACGGCGTCTACGAGGGCGGCGCGTTCCGCCATGTGATCATGGGGGAGGACTAACCATGGCCGAGCATATGGCTCAGCAAAATGCCGAGGGTTCGCGCGACCTGTCCACGCTGGTAGACGCGTCGGCCGAGCTGCAGCATCTGGTGCAGACCATCTGGCGCCTGCGTCAGCCCGACGGCTGCCCGTGGGACCGCGAGCAGACGCACCGCAGCATTGGCAAGAACATGATCGAGGAAGCCTACGAGGCGCTCGACTGCATCGAGGCCGATGATGCTACGCATCTGCGCGAGGAGTTGGGCGACGTGCTCATGCAGGTCGTACTGCATGCGCAGATTGCGGCGGACACCGGCGAGTTTACGCTGGCCGATGTGGCGCACGATATCGACGCCAAGCTCATCCGCCGTCACCCGCACGTGTTTGGCGATGCAGATGCCGACAACTCCGACGAGGTGCTCAAGATTTGGGACGAGGTCAAGCTTGCCGAGAAGGCCGCCAAAGACCAGGCCGTGGCGGCAGTCGGGGCCGCACCCGAGGGTCTGCTCGACGGTGTGCCCACGCACCTGCCGGCGCTGATGCAGGCTCAGAAGGTGTCGCGCAAGGCGGCTGCCGTGGGCTTTGAGTGGGAGACGGTCCAGGACGTGTGGGACGAGGTTGCCGAGGAGCGTGCCGAGTTTGAGGCCGAGGCTCCCGGTTCTCCCGAGCGCGAGATGGAGTTTGGCGACCTGCTCTTTGCCCTGGTCAACGTTGCGCGCAAGGAGGGAATTGACGCCGAGAGCGCCCTGCGTGCCAGTACGGCAAAGTTCCGCCGCCGCTGGGCCGCGATGGAGCAGATGGCGGCCGACGCCCACGTGGATCTGGCCGAGCTTTCGACCCACGGCCTCAATGACCTCTGGGATGCCGCAAAGGCAGAGGAGTAAGACTGCGGGGGCGACGGGACGGACTTGTCCCATCGCCCCTATTATTTTTAAAAAGATTGTATCCCTTGGCTAACTTAGGGCATAATGCAAAAAGTGCGATAAGGCTAACTTATGAACCTGCGCGCCGCTGTAGCGTGCAAGCCGTGTCGCCAAGCATTCAACCCGTTTCCAAGTGAGAGGGAGACAACATGAGCGATATTTTGGACGTCTACGGTCGCGAGGTGCTCGACAGCCGCGGCAATCCCACCGTCGAGGTCGAGGTCGTGCTCGAGGACGGCAGCTTTGGCCGCGCAATGGTGCCTTCGGGTGCTTCGACCGGCGCCTTTGAGGCATGTGAGCTGCGCGACGGCGACAAGGGCCGCTATCTGGGCAAGGGCGTTTCGCAGGCCGTCGAGCACGTCAATAACGAGTGCGCTAACGCCGTCGTGGGCCTCGACGCCTTCGACCAGCGCGCCGTCGATGCCGCGCTGATTGCCGCGGACGGTACCCCCAACAAGACCAAGCTCGGTGCCAACGCCATCCTGGGCGTGTCGCTGGCCGTCGCCCGCGCCGCTGCCGAGTCGGCGGGCCTGTCGCTGTACCAGTACCTGGGCGGCGTCAACGCCCACCTGCTGCCCACGCCTATGATGAATATCCTCAACGGTGGCGTCCATGCCGACAATAACGTTGACTTCCAGGAGTTCATGATCATGCCGGTGGGCGCCCCGAGCTTTGCCGAGGGCCTGCGTTGGTGCGCCGAGGTCTACCACACCCTCAAGGGCGTGCTGCACGAGGCCGGCCTGGGCGGCGGCGTGGGCGACGAGGGCGGCTTTGCGCCCAACCTCAAGACCAATGCCGAGCCGTTCGAGTACATCACCAAGGCCGTGGAGAAGGCCGGCTTTAAGCCCGGCGTCGACTTCATGTACGCCATGGACCCGGCCTCGACCGAGTTCTACAACGCCGAGACCGGCATGTACGAGCTCAAGGGCGAGGGCGTGGAGTACACGAGCGCCCAGATGGTTGATTACTGGGAAAAGCTCGTCGACACCTATCCCATCATCTCCATCGAGGACGGCATGGCCGAGGAGGACTGGGACGGCTGGGTTGAGCTCACCCGTCGCATTGGCAACAAGGTGCAGCTGGTGGGCGACGACCTGTTCGTCACCAACACCGAGCGCCTTAAGAAGGGCATCGAGCTGGGTGCCGCCAACGCGATCCTGGTCAAGGTCAACCAGATCGGCACACTCACCGAGTCGCTCGAGGCCATCGAGACCGCCAAGGAGGCCGGCTATGCTTGCATCGTGAGCCACCGCTCCGGCGAGACTGAGGACTCCACGATTGCCGACCTGGTCGTGGGCGTCAACGCCGGCCAGATCAAGTCGGGCGCCCCGTGCCGCAGCGACCGTATCGCCAAGTACAACCAGCTCATCCGCATCGAGGACGAGCTCGAGGGCAGCGCGCGCTATGCCGGCAAGGCCGCGTTTTACAACATTCGCTAAACGGGCGAATTTGGCGAGGGGGAGGCTGACTCGGTTCCGTCCCGCCTTGACTGGATGCTGCAAAGCGCCATGGGCGCTGGGCCATACGGCTCAGCGCCTTTTTTATGTCGAGCAAAGGCTGGCGAAGGCGGTGCAGGCGCTCGTGCTATAACTAAAGGACTTAGCGCAAACAAACCTCAACCGCACAAGGCGCACATGGATCAGATTTACGACAACAGGTACTATTCCGCCGGTTCGCGCGAGCCGTCGCCTCGCCGTGCGCGCACGGTGCAGCTCGGTGGGTCCGCTTATGCCGGCGCCGACCGCTCCACGCAGCGCCCGGCAAGTACCTCGCGCCCCAATGCTCAATCAAATACCTTGGCAGATGGACCGGTGCGCCCGGCACGTTCGTCGCATGCGTCGCGTCCCTCGACTCAAGCACACGACAAATCGAGTAGGCCCTCGAACCGTCTTTCGGGCTCGGACTTTATGCATTACGCCAACGACAACGCGGTTGTCAAGGCGATCTATGACTTTACGCATGGCCCTCTGCGTCCGCTGTTTATCGGTATCGTGGTGGCGCTGGTGCTCGTGAGCCTGTATTTCCCCGTGCGCGATCTGTACGTGGCAAAGCGTTCGAGCGATATCTTGGCCAAGCAGGTCGAGATTCGCCAGCAATACAATGATGAGATGAAAAAAGACACTGATAAGTGGTTCTCGGAAGAGGGAATTAAGGATTCGGCACGGGACCTGGGCATGGCGATGCCCGGCGAGAAGAGGATTGAAGTGCAGGGTCTGGACGAGGATTCGGATTCGTCGTCGAGCAAAAAGTCCTCAAACGCCAAGAATGCCAGCGAAGTGGCCAAAGAGATCGAAGAGGTCGGCAAGGACGCACCGTGGTACATCAAGACGCTCGATATGCTGTTTGGATTTAACGGCGTCGAGGGCCAGGCGGTCGCGTCCAGCGGCGAGTAGGCGAGTAGCGCCCGGAGGGGAGCCCGCAATGGCAGATTGCAAACGATATAAGGTGGCCGCGATTGACCTGGGAACGGTGTCGTCGCGACTAGTGCTGGCGCAGGTCGAGGCTGGGGCGATCGTGGAATCGTCCAAGCATACCGAGATCACCGACTTGGGCGAGGGCGTGGACGCGACGGGGCGCTTTTGCGAGGCGGCCGTTGAGCGCGTGCTCGCTGCGTGCCGCATGTTTGTGGACGAAGCCCGTACCTTTGGGGCCGCGTGCGTCTGCACCACCTGCACGAGTGCCGCGCGCGATGCGTCCAATGCCGCGCTGCTGCTGGACGGTCTGCACGATCTGGGGCTCGAACCGCAGGTGATTCCGGGCGAGGTCGAGGCGCGCCTGACATTTTTTGGCGTGGCGCACGACTTTGCCGGCGAGCGCATCATCGTCGCCGATTCGGGCGGCGGCTCCACGGAGCTCGCGACGGGCGTCTATGCGCCTGAGCGCGGGGTCTTTGCGCTGGAGGGAACGCGCTCGCTGGACATCGGTTGCCGTCGCGTGACGGAGCGCTTTTTCTCCGCGTTGCCGCCCGCGGATGGCGAGCTTGCTGCCGCTGCCGCGTGGGCAGGCGAGCAGTTCGCCGCCTATTTTGAAGGCCTGCCCAGCGACTTTGAGCGCGCCGAACGCCTCGTTGCGGTGGGCGGCACCGTCACCACGCTCGTGGCACTCGTTCACGAGCTGGAGCCGTATGATTCGAGCTTTGTGCACCTGCGCGAGCTTTCGATGGAGCAGGTTTCGGCCGCTATCGAGCGCATGTCCGCGCTGGATGTTGCGGGCATTGCCGCTCTGCCGGGCGTGCAACCTAAGCGCGCAGGCGTGATCTTGGCAGGTGCCGTGGTAATTCGCGAGCTCATGCGAGCCGGCGGCTACGACACGCTTACCGTAAGCGAGAACAGCCTGCTCGCTGGCATGGCCACCACCATTAACGAGGTTCTCGACGGCGCGACCCCCACCATCGCCTGGACCCCGAGCCTGAGCACCCTTTAAAAGTAGTCAAAAAAGCTCTGTCCCAAATGAGCTGCTCTGCAGTTGACGGCACCTAAAAGAAACGAGCCCGCATCCCTGGGGGACACGGGCTCGTAAGCACTACATGGTAGGGGCGGTGGGACGTCCGCGCATTTGCTGCGCAAATGCGCACCGGCTTCGGCCGCCTGTCGGCGCCCTCGCCGGCTCGCTACGGACGCTGCGCGTCCGCTTGACGCTCGCCCCCTCGCGGGTTCGAGTCCCACCGGCATCCAAAAGAAACGAGCCCGCATCTCAAAGGGACACGGGCCCGTAAAAGCCATATGGTAGGGGCGGTGGGACTCGAACCCACAATCCTTGCGGCGAGAGATTTTAAGTCTCCTGCGTATGCCAATTCCGCCACGCCCCCGTGAGACTAGAAGTCTAGCACAAGCCGTCCGTTACGCGTTGACGGCCATCGAGTGCTGGCCTGACTTTTCCAAGTACTCGGCAAACTTGGCTTCGTCGCCCTTGTTCTGGTACTGCAGGGCCAGCAGGTACTCCAAGCGGCAGCGCTTGACCGGGTCGTCGCCGACATCCTCGAGCATGCGCTCCAGCTCGGGAATGTCGTTGTGACGCTTGAGGATCATCGTGTCGTACATCAGCTGGCACTCGTGCGCGACCGCCTCGGCCTGACCGCCCTCAAAGCCCTTGATTTCGTGCAGCAGCTCCTTGGACTTTTTGCGGTCCTCCTGGCCAACGTAGTAGTTAAAGGCCTTGATCACCAGGTCGACGCGCTGCATCTTGGGCAGGTTGAGTCCCAGCAGCAGGTCGAACATCTCGCCGGCGCGCTCGTGGTCCTCGCGCAGCAGATAGGAGTTTAGACGCAGGTAGTCGCGGTTGTAGCGCGGGTACAGCATGCTGGTGAGTTTGCCGTCGAGCAAACGATCGAACTCGGCCCACTGTTTGGCGGCCATCAACTGTTGCAGGCGTTTAAACGTAGTGCGTTTTTTGACGCTAAAGAACACCGATACGGCGATACAGATGATAACGACGGCGGTCCAGAGTGTGCGGGAATCGGGCATGTTAGGATCCTTAGTCGCTCATAAAGCGAGCGGTATGACAACACGTACTAGATGTATTATACGCAGCGCACAAGCAAACTGGCATAAAAGCTCATCGAGGCTGAGTGCCATCGCTCGCTGCGGTACACTTACCTAAAGTAAACCATGAAGGGAGACATTACCTATGAAGAAGATCGTTTTGGCTTGCGGCGCTGGCGCTGCTACTTCCACGCTCGTTGCCCAGAAGGTCGCCACCATGCTCGACGCCAACGGTTACGCCGGCAAGTATGAGATCGTGCAGTGCGCCATCTCTGAGGCCAAGGACGCTTGCGACGAGGGCGCCGACCTGCTGATCGCCACCACCGTTGCCCCCGAGGGCCTCACCTGCCCGTACGTGAGCGGCGTGCCCTTCATGACCGGCATGAACCGCGTCGCTGCCGAGAAGGCCGTTCTCGACGTTATGGCTCAGTAGGCGCTGCCTGTATGAATGAGCAGAACGCCAACCCGGTAGAGCTCTTTGGCATGCGCGTCGCCCACGTGGGCATTAACGCCACCGACCCGGCCGATGCCCTGGAGATCGCGGAGCTGTTCTCGACGATGATGGGCCTACCTGTCATCGAGACCCCGGTTTCGTACTTTAACGATTCGCTGATCGAGGTCATGAAGCAGAACGGTCGTGGCACCAAGGGCCACATTGGCTTTGCCGTCAACGACATCGATGCGGCCGAGAAGTGGTTTGCCGAGCGCGGACTCGAGGTCAACGAGGAGTCGCGCGTGCTGCTGCCCGACGGCGGCACCAAACTCGTGTACTTTAAGCGCGAGTTCGCCGGCTTCGCCGTGCATCTGTGCCGCGAGTAGCGCACAAGCTGCTATAGCTAGCAAAAAGGGATAGGGCCGCATGGCCTTATCCCTTTATTTATGCCGAGGGGCTTTCTATCGTGGCAGGCGAAT
This sequence comes from Collinsella sp. AF23-2, assembly GCF_003459245.1. Classification (GTDB taxonomy): domain Bacteria; phylum Actinomycetota; class Coriobacteriia; order Coriobacteriales; family Coriobacteriaceae; genus Collinsella. The sequence continues at coordinate 8,686 of NZ_QRVG01000025.1, read as the reverse complement.
CGTAAAGCGGCTGCCGACGCCCTCGACTGAGGTCACGCCAATGACACCACCATGGCTATCGACGATCCACTTGGCAATGGCAAGCCCCAGACCCGAGCCCTGCGCGCCGGCATCGCGTGCGTTGTCGGCGCGGTAGAACCGTTCAAACGCGTGAGCTGCGGATTCCTGGTTCATGCCGATGCCCTCGTCCTCAACGCTTATGTCGACCGTGCCCGCGCCCGCATCCGGTGCTACGCCAAACGAGATGGGCGTGCCCGCGTCCGAATACTTGGCGGCGTTTTGCACGATCACGCGCAGAGCCTGCTTCACGAGCGCCACGTCGACGGGCGCGTCGCAGCGCGGGTCGCTGGCAAGCAAGGCGTCAAAAGCCAGCCGATACGTGTGCTCGGCATCGATCATCTGTGACTCCTCGCATACCTCGCCGACCAGTGCGGCCAGGTTGGTATTCGCACGCCGCAGGACCGTGCGCCCGGCATCGCCGCGCGCCAAAAACAGCAGCTGCTCCACGAGCTCCTGCATATGCTCGCTTTCGGCCTTGAGGGACGCGATGGATTCCGCCAGCACGTCCGGGTCATCTTTGCCCCAGCGGTCGAGCATGTTTACGTAACCCTGAATCACCGCGATGGGCGTTCGTAGCTCGTGGCTTGCATCGTTGACAAAGCGCATCTGCTGCAGCTTTGCCTCTTGCATCTGGCGCAGCAGGCGGTTGAGCGCGACCTCGATGCTCGCCAGGTCGGCGTCGCCGGTGGTGACGCTCGGCGAGTCGACGCTCGCGCGCTCGATGGCCTGCTCGAGCGTTTCCATCTTGCCGCCGGAGAGCTGCATGCGGCCGAGTTCGTCCACGCGCAGGGCCAGATCGTTGAGCGGCGCCATGGTGCGGCGCACGCGGCGGGCGCCGCCGAGCATGTTGAGCACGCTGATGACCTGCCCACCTGCAACGACAAGATAGAGGGGCCACAGCGCGATGAGGTCCTGCGCGAGGGGGAAGGTCTTGGTGGTGCGCGCAAACTCGACGGTATAGGTGAGCGTGGCGGGGTTCCAGCCGTGCGCGGGCGTCAGCGACATGCCGTGGACGGCGGCACCGGGGATCCATCCCGCGGTAAACGCGCCGTCGGGCAGCGTTTGGTTATAGCCATAGATGAGGATCGCCGCCGCAGCAACCAGCAGCCACAGGTCGAGCCAGATGTAGCTCGCCAGGCGGCGCCACATGTAGCTCCAGTTGATGGCACGGGCGATGGAGGTGACGCGCTTGGTCTCGGCGTTACGCGCGGCAGACATAGCCCACCCCGCGCACGGTTTGGATGATGCGGGCACCGCCGGCGTCTTCGATCTTGGCGCGCAGGTGCGCGATGTGCACGTCGACGTTGTTGGTGTCGCCCACGTATTCGTAGCCCAGCGCCTCGTGCGCGATGCGCTCGCGCGTGAGCACGGTTTCGGCATGCGTCATAAGCAGGGCGAGGACGTCGAACTCGCGGGCCGTGAGCGCGATGGGCGAGCCGCCGACCGTGACTTCGCGGCGGTCGGGATCGAGCGCGACCGAACCCACGGTGAGCGCGGCGGGGGAGGGCGCGGCAGCGGTCTGGGCCGTGTCGGTTGCCGGGGACATTGTGGCGATACCGGCGGCCGTGCCGCTCGCTACGCCAGCCCCGGCGCTGGCGCCGCCAACGCCCGAAGCCGCTCGCACGGCTTCCGAGCGCTTCAGTGCCACGCGGATCCGTGCGAACAGCTCCTCAATCGCAAATGGCTTGGTCAGGTAATCGTCGGCGCCGGCATCGAGCCCGGCCACTTTGTCCATCACGGCATCGCGCGCGGTGACCATAATCACCGGCACATCCTTGTGCTTGCGGACACGCCGCAAGACCTCCATGCCGTTGAGCTGCGGCAACAGCACGTCGAGCAGAATCAGATCGTAGTCGCGCTCCAGCGCCAGGTCCACGGCAGTGCGGCCATCGGCGGCGTGTTCCACCTGGTAGCCCTCGTGCTCCAGCTCGAGCGTCACAAAGCGGGCGATTTTCTCCTCGTCCTCTACGATCAGGATCCGTGCCATGCGTGCCCCCGTCTGCGATTACTTGTCGTCGTTGAGATTTTGCTTGATGTCGTCCGCGGCGTTAGCAGCGCTATCCATAAGGTTGTTGATGCTGCCGGGCACGTCGCCGTCGCTGTCGATGCGGTAGCGCATGCCAAAGAACAGGCCAATCAGCATCAGCCATATCGTGGCGCCCCAGGCAAACAGCGCGACGATGGGAATCAGGATGGGGATGTTGAGGATGATCGCATCGCGGCGCGTGGCGATAAACTTGGTGTCCAGACTCAGGCGGAAGAGCTTTTTGAGGTACTCCCACACGCTGTCCATCTTCTTGGAGAAGTCGGTCTTTTCGCTCGACTTTTCGTAGGCTGCCTGCGCGGCGACCATCTCGGCAGAGGGCTCATCGACTGGCGCGGACTCGGTGGCGGCATGCGCCGACGTGGTCTGGGTCTTGCCCTGCGACTCGAGCCAAATGATGGCATCCAAAACGTTGCCGTCGGCAGCGTCGAGCGCCGCCTTGGCATCGGTGTAACTCACGTTGCACTTGGTGCGGATGGTTTCAACTTTTTCGAGGTCGTCCATGACCTGTCCTTTCGTTCGATGGGCGCGACGCCGGGCAATTTGCTCGGGCGCGAGCGTTGCGTTCGGCGGTTTGCGTTGCGCCGCCCCGCCCTTGGTCGAACTCTATAGTGCAGGTTATAGATTAAGCGATTCTTGAGCCAAGATTAATGTTGGATGAGTTTTTGGGTGGTGTGGGCACAGCCTTTTGGATAGCTAGCAGCGGGGTCTAATACTTTTCCGGAGAAGTGAACGAGTGAAATTTGACCCCCGTAGCATCGACACTTTAGAGGTGCCGTTTCCCGCGGTTTCGATACTAGAATCCTGCGATTTTGCCGTCGAAAAATGCGGATGTTTCAGGGGTTCAAAAACAGCCGTTCACTTCTCGGGAAAAGTATTAGACCTCGACAGCGGGGGATGGGGTGCCGGTGTAAAACGGCGTCAAGGGTTGGTCGAGCAGGCTGTTTCTCCATTGATGTCCGCACGGCGTGTGACACTTACCCTGCCGCCCTGCTCTGCCGCGGCGGCATGTACCCGAACAGCGACCCTCTAAGGAGTTCGATATCGATGAGTGATAACACCAAGCATCTCGCAAAGAAGTGCGTCAAGGACGCGGGGCCGTGCCTCGTGCTGTGCCTTGCCGGCGCAGCGGTCGCGCTGCTGGCTGTTCTGGGGCCGTTCGACGTGCTCCGAAGTGCCGTCTCTCTACACATTTGCATGGCCCTTGCCGGCGCCATGATGACCGGCGGCGCGCTCGATCTGGTTTTTTGGGTGCTTGACCCGTTTGGATGGAAGAACGAGGGGTAAGCCCTAAGGGATGGAAGGGCTGGAACGGTTGGCTTAGTGATCGTGCAGAATGCGGGCTAGCGACTTACAGGGAAGTGGTGATCCGATGACGGTCTATGTGACGGGCGATATTCACGGCGGCCTCGACATGCAAAAGCTGCGCGATTGGGATCTTGGGGAAAGCCTGACGAGCGACGACTATCTCATCATTGCCGGCGATTTTGGCTTTCCGTGGGATTTCTCTGTCGAGGAGTGCGCCGACATCACTTGGCTGGAGTCGCGCCCCTATACCGTGCTGTTCGTCGACGGCAACCACGAACGTTTCGACCACTGGGCAGAGCGCCCCATGGAGTTGTGGCACGGTGGGCTGACGCAGCGTTTGTCGGACACCTCGCCCATACGGCGCCTGACGCGCGGCGAGGTTTTTGAGCTCGACGGCTCAACGGTCTTTACCATGGGCGGCGCCACGAGCGTGGACAAGGAATACCGCATTCCGTATTCCAGCTGGTGGCCGCAGGAGCTGCCGGACGAGCGCAACTTTGAGGAGGCGCGGACAAAGCTCGACAGCGTGGGCTGGAAGGTCGACTACGTGATCACCCACACCTGCCCTACGCGCATGCTTTCGCCCACGCTTTATCCGGCGCCCGGCTGGAATTGCCCCGCCGTTGATCGGCTTACGGCGTTTTTCGATGAGCTGGAAGATCGCTTGGACTACAAGCGCTGGTACTACGGGCATTTTCATCGTGATGCCAACCCGGCCGAGCGCCATACCGTGCTCTACGACTGCATCGTTCGCCTGGGCGACGAACTCCAGCCTTGGGATGTTGCGTAGGGGTGGGGTGTATTTGGCTACTCGGCCGTTACAGTGATGTTCTCTCGGTGCGCGCGGATGACGTCCCAGCTAAAGTGCTCGACCAGCCGCTCGGCAGAGCGCGGCGTGGTGTCCGGCGCGATGCCTGTTTGTCCGGCGAGCCAGCCCAGCAGCGCTTCGGGCGTGCCAAAGCGGGCGCGGAGTTCGCCCAGGTCCAGATCGCGGTCTCGTTTGGAAAGGCGGCGGCCGTCCGGTGCCATGAGCAGCGGAATGTGTGCGTAGTGCGGCGTGGGCAGTCCCAACAGGTGCTGCAGATAGATCTGGCGCGGCGTGGACCCCAGCAGGTCGCATCCGCGCACGACCTCGGTGACGCCCATGGCGGCGTCGTCGACCACCACGGCTAGCTGATAGGCAAACACGCCGTCGCTGCGGCGGACCAAAAAGTCGCCGCACTCGGTGGCGAGCGCCTCGCATTGGGCGCCGTACGTGCGATCCACAAATTCGATCACGTCGTCTGCGAGGTCGTCGACGGTGGGCACGCGCAGACGTGTGGCCGGGGCGCGCAGGGCGCTGCGGCGGGCCACCTCCTCGGCCGAAAGACTTCGGCAGGCGCCACGGTAGATGGGCGTGCCGTCGCTCGCGTGCGGTGCACTCGCGGCGTGGAGCTCGGCGCGTGTGCAAAAGCAGGGATAGGTGAGGCCGGCGTCTTTCAGCCGGCGCAAGGCGCTCTCGTACAGGTCCAGGCGGTCGTGCTGGTAGTAGGGGCCTTCGTCCCACTCCAGCCCCAGCCAGGCCAGGTCGTCAATCAATTGGGCGGCAAGTTCCGGGCGCTTGCAGCGATCGTCCAGGTCCTCAATGCGTAACACGATGCTGCCGCCCTGGCTGCGGGCCGAAAGCCATGCGCACAGGCAGCTGAACACGTTGCCCAGGTGCATACGGCCCGAGGGCGACGGGGCGAAGCGCCCCACGACGGGCGCGGGAGCGGCCGGCGTCGTTGGCGCGTCGGCGGCGGGTGTTGCTATGTTGCGTGCGTTGATGTCCATGCGGACGAGTATAGCGCGGGGCGCGGTGGGGGAGACGCTGCCGTGGCCTGCAAGTTGCTGAGGCCGCGCGTTGCGCGTGCCGGACCACCGGCTCGGCACCTTAATCGTCGTCAATCAATCTAGCCCTCAAACGACAGAAACCCCGGCAGCTCTTCGCAACTGCCGGGGTTTCCGCGGAAAAGGGGGACATGATCCTCGAGCGAACGGCAAAGGGGCAAACCGTTTTCGCTCAACTGCTTTATGCCCCTCGCTCGCCGGCTTAATCGGCTCATGCCGCGCCCACACAAAGCCGCTACACCTGTGATGGAGCTATGAAGTGGTATCTATTGCCGGAGCGGGCTATGCCAAGGAGTGTCCCAGATTGCCGACAGATAAGGAACGTCCCCAGGTGCCGGCCGCGGGCGTGATTTTTGTCCCGTTTTGACGCTCCGCTGGCCTAGATGTTCGTCACATGAACCCGCAAACGTGGGACAATGACGCTACTGGTACCACAGACAAAGGATGTGCCTATGAACGCCCCCGTTGCCCAGCCCTGTTGGCAGCGCCGCCTGTTTGCGCGGTTCGCTTCCGTCTGCGCACTCGTCGCGCTTGCGTTGTTGCTGCTGCCTGCCGTCGCGCACGCCGACGGCTACTCCATGAGCCAAACCTATATCGGTGCCACGGTTGAGGCCGATGGCTCGCTGACCGTTGTCGAGGGACGCCAGTTTGATTTCGACGATGACATTAACGGCGTGTATTGGGATATCAATACAGGCTCTAACCAGCAAGGCGGCTCGGTGGTCGTCAATGTGCTGAGCGTCGAGGAAGACGACACTGCGTTTAACAAGGTCGACAGCGCAAATAAAGGCGACGACGGCGTTTACACGGTGGAGCAGTCCGACGACGGCGTAAAGATTAAGGTGTTCAGCCCTCACGAGAGCGGCGACAGCGCAATCTACTACGTGAGTTATTCCATGACCGGTGCGGTTATGAACTGGGCCGATACCGCCGAGCTCTACTGGAAATTTGTGGGTGACGGCTGGTCTGCGGACTCCGATGACGTCGAGATGGAAGTCTACTTTGCAAATGCCGCTGCCGGGACGGCTGCCGTCAAGGGCGATAACTTCCGCGCATGGGGCCACGGCCCACTGACGGGCGACGTGTCGCTCGATGCGGACGAGCCCATGGTCACCTATACCATTCCCTGCGTGCATGAGGGCGAATTCGCCGAGGCACGCATCGCCTTCCCCAGCGACTGGGTGCCGCAGCTTGCCGTCTCGGGCGAAAAGCGCATGTCGACGATCCTGAGCGAAGAGAAGGAATGGGCCGACGAGGCCAACGCTCGCCGTGAGCACGCGCGTGCGGTTGCCGGCGCGATTGCCGTGGTGTGTGTTGTCGTGGCGGTTGCCTATACCGGTGTGATCGTGATGCTTAAGCTGCGCAGGCCCAAGCCCAAGCCGCTCTTCCAGGACGAGTACTTCCGCGATGTGCCCTCGGCCGACCATCCCGCTGTGCTTGCAGCTCTCATGAGCTGGAACGACGTGCCCGATCAGGCATATATCGCCACGCTTATGAAGCTCACCGACGACCGCGTGATCAAGCTGGAAGAAGCGACCGAGACCAAGAAGAAGGGTCTGCTCCGTCGCGAAAAAGAGGAGCAGACGTATCGCATCACAGTGACCGACGAGGCCTGGAAGGCTGCCAAGAAGGACGGCATCGATCGCGATGTGCTCAAGGTCTTCTTCGCCGGCGTTAAGCCCGATAAGGACGGAGTCCGTTCGCGCACGTTTAGCGAGCTGGAGGAGTACGCTAGCGAGCGCACCACATCTGTTGGCGACAAGCTCGAGGACTATCAGAGCGCAGTTAAGGGCAAGCTGGAGGCGCGCGAGCTTATTGCATCGGACGGCACCATCGCCCTGGTTGCCGGCTTGGTTATCGGTATCATCATCGTCTTTGGCATTCTGGGCTCTCTGATCTATACCGACTTTGCGGACGCCAACGTCGGTGCCGCTATGATCTCGATCCCCGTCACGATCGTGGGCTTTGTCCTGAGCTGCACCTTCCGCCGCTACACGCCGGAGGGCGCCGAGGTGGCGGCTCGCTGCAAGGCGCTCAAGCATTGGCTTGAGGACTTTACGCGCCTGAAGGAGGCCATTCCCAGCGACCTGATCTTGTGGAACAAACTGCTGGTGATGGGCGTTGCCCTGGGCGTTTCGAAAGAAGTGCTGCGACAGCTGGCCGAGGCCGTGCCTGCGGACCTGCGCAACAGCGACGATTTCTACGACAACTACCCCTGCTACTGGTGGTATTACCATCACTACGGCAACGAGTCCCCGCTCGATTCGTTCAACGATGTGTACCACGAGACCATCCGCGAGCTGGCTTCGAGTTCCGATAGCTCGAGCGGCGGCAGCGGCGGCGGCTTTTCCGGTGGCGGCGGTGGCGGCGTCGGCGGAGGCGGCGGCGGAACGTTCTAGCGAGCGCTTGCTTTGGGGTGGATCTTTCTGGGCGGTTGCCAGGGAAGATTCATCCCATTTTTGTGCATCGAAACGGGTCAAACTTTCCGCTGAGGACCTTCGCACAAGGGGCAGTGGACAAAAAATACCAAATATGAGTACTGTTGCTGCGTTGGTCACATATGTTTGCACATAATAATGGGCTCCTAATGAGAGTACTCCTCGTTAGGAGCCCATTTTATTGAACATTTGGGGAGTTACGTCAGCTCGTGCAGCTGGTCGTCATGCCTATAAGCATCAAAAATGCCCCGAATCGCTGCTACTAAAAAGGTAACAGTACTCATATTTGATGTATTTTGACCACGGCTATCTACAAACCCCCTAGGCCACTCATTGGGGACAGACTTAAATGACTAGTTGTTGGGGATCAGTCATTGGGTGTTCCTATAGTTTTGTCAACCTTCGACGCTACTCCCGGTAGGGCACCCGGTCGCGCATCACGGCGTATATCGCCCTGAGCCGCTTCCTCGCGACGGCCTTGAGCGCCCGCCCGTGCCCCATGCCCCGCGCCCTGCAGGCCCGGTAGTACTCGCCGTAGCGCCCCGACGACCTCACCAGGCTGTTGCACGAGAAGATCAGCAGGGACTTGAGCCTCGCGTCGCCCCGCCTGGACGCCCTGACCGACCTCACCGACGTGCCGGAGCTCCTCACCCTCGGGGCTATGCCGCAGTACGAGGCCAGGTGGTCGTGGTCCGGGAACCTCGCGATGTCGACCGATACCGCGAGCTGCGCCGCCGTCCTCGGCCCGATGCCGGGCACGGTGAGCAGGCACGCGTAGGTCTCGTCGCCCTCGAGCAGCCCCGCCGTCTCGGCCTCGAGGGCCCCGGCCTCGTCGAGGGCCTCCGATATCCGGGCGGCAAGGAACCTGACCTGCCTGTTCTCGGCCTCGACGAGCGCCGGCGGCGGCGCGGTCGAGGTGGCCGCGGCCTCCCCGGCGGCCTCGGCCTGCGGCCCCTCGGCCCCCGAG
>NZ_QRVG01000024.1 GCF_003459245.1 Collinsella sp. AF23-2 | reverse complement strand
TTGGCATGAAAAAGGCAGGGCATTGACCTTCTGGTCATGCCTTGCCTTTTGAATGACAAATTGTCGCTCTGGGCGGCGCGCAGCGTCGAGCCGTTACGCGGGTTGGTAAACCCGCGTAACTAAACACGCTCCGCGATCTCGTGGATCAGATAGTCGGTCTTTTCCCAGCCCAGGCACGGGTCGGTGATCGACTTGCCAAAGACGCCGCCGTCGACCGGCTGGTTGCCATCCTCCAGGTAGGACTCGATCATAAAGCCCTTGACCAGTTTGGAGATGGATTCGTTGCGGCGACAGCTGTCGAGCACTTCCTTGCAGATGCGATACTGCTCCAGCGGGCGCTTGCCCGAGTTGTCATGGTTGCAGTCGATAACCGCCGCCGGGTTGGCGTAGCCGGCGTGCTCGGTATAGCGCTCGGCAAGGCGCTCCAGGTGCTCGTAGTGGTAATTGGGGTAAGTGCGACCGTCGAGACCGATGTAGCCGCGCATGACGGCGTGCGCGAGCGGGTTGCCGTCGCACTCGACCTCCCAGTTGCGGAAGATAAAGCTCTGGTGCGCCTGGGCGGCGTAGATGGAGTTGAGCATGACGGTAGTGGAACCGGCTGTAGGATTTTTCATGCCCACCGGCACCGAAATGCCGCTCGACACCAGACGGTGCTCCTGGTTCTCGACCGAACGCGCACCCACGGCGACGTAGCTCAACAGGTCGACGAGGTACTGGTAGTTGGACGGGTAGAGCATCTCGTCGGCAGTGAAGAAGCCAGTCTCCTCGATGACGCGCAAGTGCATGTGGCGAATGGCCTTAACGCCTTCGAGCAGATCGTCGGGCGCCTCGGGATCGGGGTTGTGCAGCAGGCCCTTGTAACCGGTGCCCTTGGTGCGCGGCTTGTTGGTGTAGACGCGCGGGATGATGATGAGCTTGTCCTTGACCTCCTCGGCGGTTTTGGCCAGGCGGTTCATGTACTCGAGGACCGAGTCCTCGCGGTCGGCAGAGCACGGTCCGATGATGAGCACCTTGCGCGCGTCCTCGCCGGTAAAGACCTTGGCGACCTCGGCGTCGAATGCCTGCTTCTTAGCAGTAAGCTCAGCGGACAGCGGCATTTCCTCGCGGATCTCCATGGGGATCGGCAGCCTGCGTTTAAATTCCATGGCCATGCGGGGCCTCCTCAATCAAAGAAGTCTAAGCTTGAATCGTCGAATGCTCGGCATTATCCGCTGTCGCACGCTAAAGTGCAAGCACGACCAACCAAAAAGGGAATGGATAACGCGCGGGTCGCTTACCACGAGAGTGGATAATCTCCCGTTTTTGGCCTAGGATCGCGCTGAAAGTGGGAGATTATCCACTCTCGTCGAGCAAGCGTCCGAAAATCCTCGCTCGTGGCCCCTTTTCCTCCGTCCCCGAGGGAACGGGACTCGTCTGCCGAATGATTGATGCGGCGACGGCGCGCCCATGTCACACTCAGAGGTGGCCTGACCCACCTTGGAAGGAGCCTCCATGAGCCTTGACAACGTAACCCTGCGCGCCGCCACGCTCGACGACCTGGCTGGCATCGCCGCCATCTACAACCAGCTGTGGTGCAACACGCTGCGCAACCGCGGTGACGTCGAAGCTGCCGATTTCTGCGCGCGCTTTAACATCACCATGCAGCTACAGCGCTCACCTATCGCGCTTGTCGCCGAGGCCGAGGGCCGCATTATCGCCGCCTGCTGCATCGGCATCTTCGAGGACGGCAAGCCGCGTACCAATCCCACGTGGGTGCCCTGCTACGACGAGATGTTCGCCCAGGCAACCGAGATGGCAAAGACCGCCGACGCCAAGCTCGAGGGCTCGCTCTTTGGCGACAGCCGCGAGAAGGCCACGGCCGACCGCTTTGCCGCCACGGGCAATGAGTATGCCCAGGGCTCATCATCATCGTGCCCGAGTGGCAGGGCAAAGGGCTCGGCCGCGCGCTCATCGACCTTGCCCGCGCCGAGCTCGCCCGGGCAGGCTGCACCAAGTTCTTCCTGATGAGCGACTGCAACTCTGACTGGCAGTTCTACGAGCACCTCAACATGAAGCGCATCCTAGAAGATCACAGCCAAGACACCGGCGACGGCTTTATCGTCTACATGTACGGAGGCGACACGCAGGATTAGCCTGTGTGCCGCCTCATGGGCTTTCTCCAAGACAGCCCAAACCGGTCAGCCATACCAAATAGAGACCTGCCAAAAAGGGACAGGTTTATTTTGGCAGGTTTTATCTGGGAAAACACCAAGGCCGCCGCGAGGGAACTACTTTCCCTCGCGGCGGCCTTCTAACAGCAAAAACCAAGTGAGTAGATTTTTTGCAGGAATCCGAGCACACGCCAAATCGCCACAGCGCTGACCTGCAGTTTTACCGAGCATTTGTCGCGATGTGCTCGGTAAATCCAAAAAAGTCTACTCACTTGCATCTGAGGCGCACCGGATCGGCAAAAAACCGCCGCGAAAGGGATCCGGACCCTTCGCGGCAGTTGTTAATACGCCGAACTTGTTATCGCAAAAGCCAATCACGCGCCGAGACCACGCTACAGTCTTTCGACTCATACGTTGAATCCACGCGGGCCACAACATAGCGCGCATCTTTTGCAATGTCGATCTCATCGCATACAGCCTGTAAATGGCGGGCGTACTTATCGTGATACGTTCTGGATGATTTTATTTCGATAGCCTTGGGACTCCCTGAGTTTGTGCAGTCGAGCAAATCGATTTCTCGCTTGCCGTCGTCCCTATAGAAATACAACTCGGGATTCTCGCCCACGTTGAGATGGCTCTTCGCCGTTTCGGAAACGATGAGGTTTTCGAAAACTGCCCCCAGATAAGGGCTCTCCAAAAGTTGCTCCAGTGATCCAATTTTGAGCAAGTAGCAGAGCAGCCCCGTGTCGTAAAAATAAAGCTTGGGCGTTTTAGTCAAACGTTTCCTGGCATTTGCATAATAAGGCTGCAGTGAAAACGTCAGGTAGCTCTGCTCCAGGATAGACAACCAGCTTTTAATGGTCGATACGTTCACACCCGTATCTCGAGAAAGCGAAGATATATTAATGAGAGCACCGGCGCTCTGGGCAATTATGGACAGTAACTTATGAAACTCCGCTTTATTGCGCACGTCAAGCAAGCCCACAACATCGCGCTCAACATAGGTATCAATATAGCTGGGGAAATAAACCGAGGACGGCATTCCGGCGGAACGCAGGCGAGGGTATCCCCCTTCGAGCGCAAACAAATCCACTTCCAACTGCCCCTGCTGGCCCCTCTCCGCTTCTCGAAACGAAAATGGCAGCAATTTTAAGATCCCGACTCGCCCGGCAAGAGACTGGCCGATGCTTTTCATCATCAAAAAGTTTTGCGATCCCGTAAGGATGTATTGACCGGCATCTCCCCGCTCATCCGAAACAACCTGGATCATCGAGAACAAATCCGGGGCGTATTGCGCCTCATCGATGATGAGTCCGCCCTTTCGGTTGCGGATAAAACTCACCGGATCCTCCAAGGCCGCGCGCCTCGTTTGGGGGTCCTCAAGCGTGACATAGGAATAGTCGGGAAAGGCATGCCTAACCAGCGTAGACTTTCCGCTCTGCCTAGGCCCCGTCAACGACACAACAGGAAACCAACCCGCCATGCGAATGAGCAACTCATGCAAATCCCTGTTAATGTACTCGGCCATATCAACGCCCCTTATAACGCTGTTACCATAATCGTATAGTATCATTTGCCATAATCTCGCAGTAGCGTTTTCCATAATCTTGTAGTAGTGTTTTCCACAATCTTATAGTAGCCCAGTTCAAAAACGTTATTTATAGAGCCGAAATCTCAGACCCTAAATAACAATAGCCACCACAATGGGAACTGTCCCCATTGTGGTGGCTTGCAGACGAGTTGACTTATTCGACTATCGCGCGCCGGCCGTGTCCGAGTCTAGAGCGTGGCAAGTCGCTTAGATTCGCGGACGGCGAGGGCGATGGAGATAAGACCAGTGATGGCGTCAGCCGCCACCAAGGCAAACCAGACACCCTGAACGCCCATCATGTTGCCAAGCAGGTACATAAGCGGCACGGAGCAGATCACGTAGCGAAGCAGACCGGTGAACGTGGCGATACCCACCTTCTCAACCGCCTGGAAGTACATCGACATGGTCATGGCAAGATAGCCCAGGGCCACGGCCAGGATAACGATGCGCGTGGCGGTGGCGGCAACCTCGACGAGCGCCGGGTCGCTACCAGCAAAAAAGGCGCAGACCGGCGTTGCGGCCACCCATAGCACAGCAGACACCGCAGCAAGCGTCACGACCTGGTACTTAAGCGTGCAAGAGAGCGTTTCCTTGAGGCGCGTCCACGCCTTGGCGCCGGCGTTGAAGGCGGCAATGGGCTGCAGGCCGTACGAGAAGCACTGGGCGACCATCATGGTTATGTAGAGGATATAGCCGTTGATCACACCAAAGGCCGCGATGTAGAGCGAACCCATGTCGCCGCCGAGCTGGCCAAGCAACGAGTTGGCAACGGTGTTGAAGATGAACGTGGCAGCTTGCACCAAAAAGAACGGGAAACCAATCTTGATGATCTGGCCGCAGATGGCCATGTCGAGTTTGAGGTCGGCGGCGCTGATCTGGAGCTGCGACTTCTTACCACCGATGAACCAGAAGATACCGATGGCCCAGATACCGATGGAAAGACCGTAGTACACGCCAGCTCCCATAACGCCAAGCTTGAGTACAAACGTGGAAAGCGCAAGCCAGCAGATAGCGACGATGGCAGACACGGTCATGAGGTTGGCCTGGATCTGAACCTTCTCGTCCACACGCATGACGGCGGTGACCATCTGACCAATGACCGTGAGCGGCAGCAGCACGGAGAAGGTGCGCACGCCGGCAACGGTATCGGCCATGATGTCGGGCGTGGCACCGAAGAATGCGCAGATGGGCTCGGTAAACACAGCCATCACCACAGCAAGCAGCACACTCACAATCGTGGTAAGCCAAAAGCCCTGGCTAAACGCCTTGCTGGCGCCCTTAATGTCGCCGGCACCCAAAAGGTTGCCCACCACGGCGGGCACGCCGGTGCCAAACAGGTTACCAAAGGCCAGGTTAATGTACTCGACCGACATGATGATCGAGACACATGCCAGGCCGTGGGCACCCAAGCCCCAGCCCATGACAAGGCCCTCCAGGACCACCATGATGATTTGGGCAAGCATACCCTGGCCGGTGATGATGGTGTACTTGCGCACCAGGCCGGGAATCGGCTGCGAGGCAAGCTCACGCTCCTCCTCAACAGCGGCGGTTGTTTCTTCTGCCATTGTTCTCCCCTTTCCATGAGAGATTGATGAATGGATGGATGGATGGGCGGCACGCACAGGCTGTGGCACCGCCCAGCGATGCAGCAGCCCCGCTAGGCCTCGTAGACCACCTTGCCGGCAATCATCGTGAGAGACGCCGTGGCCTCGAGGACCTCAGCCGGTTCGCAGTCAAAGAGGTTGCGGTCGAGCACACAGATATCAGCCTGTTTGCCGCATGCGAGCGTACCGATGCGATCCTCGGCATGCATGGCGTAGGCGCTGCCGTAGGTGTAGGCGCGCAGGGCCTCGGCCATGGTGATGCGCTCCTGCGGGAACCACCCTTCTGGGTTGGAACCGTCCTCGAGCATGCGGAAGACTGCGCCGTACACCTCCTCCATGGGCTCCAAGCCCACAACGGGGAAGTCGCTGCCCAAGTGCACCACGGCACCGCTTGCAAGCAGGCTGTGCAGGGGCCACGAAAGCGCTGCACGCTCGGGGCCCACGGCATCGTCCTTGGCAAGGTCAGCCATATCGAGCAGCATGTGCCACGGTTGCATGCCGGGGCATATACCAAGCTCCGCGTAGCGCGGCAGATCCTCGGGCTGAACCGTCTCGTTGTGCTCCATGGAGTGGCGGCAACCCCGCTTACCATGCAAGCGCTCGCCCTCCTCAAAGCAATCAAGCACAAAACGCACCGAGCGATCGCCGATCGTATGGACGCGTGTGTCAACGCCCCATTCCTGCGCCCTGACAATGGCGGCACGGATGCGCTCTGGATCCTCCGCGGGCTCACCGCAGGTATCGGGCGCGTTGGAATAGGGTTCAAGCATCCAAGCGGTGTGGTCGGAGCACACGCCATCAAGAAACTGCTTAAAGCCGTGCCACTCGACCTGCGTACCCGAGAAGGCGTATTTCTCCTTGATCTGCTCGAGCGTTAAGGACTCGTTTTCGAACAGATCGGTGTACAGGAACACGCGCAGTGGCAAGTCGCCCTTGGCATTAAGACCTGCCAACACCGCATACGGGTTTTCCATGCTCACAAACGTAGGATTGACCATGCCGACCGTAGTGATTCCCAAGGCATTGGCGCGCCGGGCGGTTTTTGCAAACGACGCGTCAACAACCTCGGGCGCTGGGTCGTAGACCTCATCCATAAAGAAGGAGCCGGCATTGTTGGAAAACACGCCCGTCAGGTTGCCGTCGGCATCCTTAAGGATCTTGCCGCCTGTAGGATCGGCCGTCTCGGTAGTAATGCCGACTTTCTCGATAGCGCAGGTATTGGCACTAAACGTATGCATGTCGACCTGCTGCAAAAATACCGGACGGTCCGAGATGTATTTGTCAATCATCGCAGCCGTGGGCATCTCGGGGATATCCCACTGGAACTGAATGATTTGGCAGCCCAGAATCCACTCATTATCGGGATGGGCGTTCGCAAACGCCACGACACGCTCCATCGCCATCTCAAAACTGGTGCAATCGATAAGGTTGACGGCAAAATCGGGGTCGGTCATAAACGCACCCTGAGCAAAATGCGTGTGCGAGTCAATCAGGCCAGGCATAACGAGCTGATCGCCAAAGTCGCGCACCTCAGTATCGGGGCCGATAAACGGCGCCAAGTGGGCATCGTCACCGCAGGCAACGATCTTATCGCCACGCACGGCAACGCCGCCCTTAAACGGTTCGAGCCCATCGCCGGTAAAAACGGTGTTGCTCTTGATAACTACATCAGCCTTGTCCATGTGAGCCTCCTCAGGCATCTTTGGTTGCAACGCGGACGCACCGCCCGCGTGGGCACTCGGTTGGGAGCGTAGCGCTCCCGCATCGGCGCGTGCCTACAAGCTGTGCTCGGACGTCTGTCCCACGTCCGCGGCTTCGCGCTACACACATTGATACACAGGGGCAAATCCGTGCCAAGGCCAGGGATCGCAAACGGTCAGTTTAAGCAGGTTTACACGCTTTACCTGCAGGTTTATTGTCTGAGATTATTACCGCGTCATTACGCCCAACGGCGTGCCCGCCCACACGGCAAGACCCGCATGCAAGGAAGAATAGGACTAGGAACGCCAAAAGGCATCTATGAGGTCATCTCGGTTGGAGACACCGCTTTTAACGTAGATGCGATGCAAGTGCGCCTTGACAGTGCCAGGGCTGATGACCAACTCGCTGGCGATGTTTTGGGCGTCGTTGCCCTTCAGCACCAGCGTGAGCACCTCCTGCTCGCGCCGCGACAGCTTATGGGCATCGGCAAAGATCACAACGCGTGATGCTAGATCGTCCCCAGAGCGTGCGCTCTCGGCCGCCACGTCCTCATCGGCACGCGGATGACGGGCATACACGCGCAGGATATGGCTAAACTGGCAAAAGAGTTGGACCGCGCATGCCACGAGCAGCACGCTTTCGGAGATATTGCGCTCGGACAGATACCACAAAAAGAGGCTGATGACGGGATTTTGAGAGTCGGGGCGGCAGAGCAAAATCATGTAGGTGTCCTCGGCGATTACGCAAAACGCAAGAACGAGTGCCACCTTCCAAAAGAGCTTTGAGCGGTCGAGGTCGAGTTTCTCAACACGCGTGGCCCTGTGCCGGTAATGCCAGGCGGCATAGGCAAGACATCCTACATTGCCCAGGTCACGCGTGAGCCAAAAGAGATACTGCTGCATCTCTCCGGCAGCACCGCTGCGAGGCACCAGCACCAATTGCAAGATTGAAAACGGCACGATAGCAAGTCCGAGCATGCGCGACGTCGGCCTTTTGCGCAAGCGCGCAAACATCCACAGTACCACGCAGGCATAGATGGCAATACCGAGCACGCAGCGCAGCAAGGGGTGCTGCAACGGCTCGCTAAAGGTAACAGCGTAGTCGTATTTGAGCCGATTGTACTCGTCAAAAAAATGACCGACATATCGAGCATGTAGAGCAAAAAGCCCGCCGCGGCCACCAGGCTGTCGCGACGGCGCGTCATGAGCCAAACCACCAATGCCACGGCACTGGTCACCAGAGCCACACCCATGATAATTGTGGTGTAGATATAGAATGCGAAACTCATGCCCGCCTCCCCTGTCTAGATGCTGTGAGGATGTTGACAGATTCTTTGCCGCAAGATTAGACTCACCGATTAAACGTACTGTATCGTTTAGATAAACAAGCTGTGTCTCACCGATGAAAGGAGATGCCATGGCACCGATCGCTCCGCTCAAGATGCTCGTCGCGCCCGCCGCCAAGGCCATCACCCGACTCGGTTCTTCCATGACCTACGACGATGTCCCCTGCGCCGTTGAGGCGCGTTCGGACAGCTGCCCCTACCTGGGCCACGTCCCCTACTTTGCACCCAAGCTCGCATCTGATCCCGAGCAGCGTGAGCAGTAATCCAAGATGCATCTAGCACCGCACAACTCGCGGCGCTACTGTTTTGGCGCAAAGCGA
This sequence comes from Collinsella sp. AF23-2, assembly GCF_003459245.1. GTDB lineage: Bacteria > Actinomycetota > Coriobacteriia > Coriobacteriales > Coriobacteriaceae > Collinsella. The sequence goes on along the minus strand of NZ_QRVG01000024.1, from coordinate 22,030 downwards.
CCTGTCCCCCTTGCGCCAACGCCGGGATTGTCGATGCTGCGGCCGCGGCGCGATATGAGGCGCGAAACCTCGCCCAGCAACACGCCGATCACCACACCCATGAGGATCGGCAACTTTGACATCTCGGCGGGCGAGCTGTTAAGCGGCACGATTGTCGCAACAATCGAAAGCACGAGCTCTACCACCGGCACCGCAAGCGCTACCGCAAGCACCTTGCCCTCGAAGGGCGCGCGGAACACACGTGGGCGGTCGTCGTATTTACGCAGGCGCCAAAACGCCGGGAACATCGGGATATAGCTCATGAGCAGAAAGACGACGTTCATCGAGAAGAAGACCCAAAAGACGTCGGAACCTTCGCCCAGCGGAATCTGAAGTAGCAGCACCAAGCTGGCAAAACAACCGTTAATGAGTGCTGAGCCGTTGGGCATGCCGGTCTTCTTGGACACCAGCGCAAAGGGGCGCGGCATGTTGCCGTGGCGCGCGGCATAGCTCGCCACGTTGTTGACGCCAAAACTCCAGCAGATCATGTTGGCGAACAGCGTCACCAAAAAGGCCACGCCCACGACCATCGTCAGCGGGTGAGCGCGCCCCACCATGGCGGCAACCGCGTCCACAATGCCCGAATCGAGTGAAAGCTGCTCGGTGGGAACCGCGGCTCCAATACCGATGCCACAGATAATGTAGATCGCCGCGATGGCAACGCCACCGGCGATAACCGCCTTGGGGATATCGCGCGATGGGTTCTTCATCGTGCTGGCAAAGGTCGCGACCACCTCAAAGCCCATAAAGTTGAATAGGATGATTGAAAGATACGTCAGTGAGTTAGTGTCTCCCAGATCGGGGACAAAGGTCTTAAACGACATATCGTTGGCAAAGCCGTTATTGCAGGCAAACCAGATGCCGACGATTCCCACCACGGCGGTAATGAGCACCTTGATGACGGCGCCGCCATCCATGACCCAATCGGCCTCGGCCACCGGCTGCATTGCCATGACCGTGACGCCCCACACAAAGGCAAGCTCGATGGCAATTCGGACCCCAAGCGAAAATTCGATGCCCCATACCGCATTGATGACACTGGGGAACATGCAGGCGATACTTGCCACCCACAGTGGAAAGTTGACCCAATAGCACCAGGAGCAGCGGGCGCCCCAACGGTCGCCCAAGCCCAGGCGAACCCAATCGTACAGACCGCCCTCGGAATCGAACGCCGTACCGAGCTCGGCCACCACCAGGCCATAGGGAAGCAAAAACGTAATGATGAGGAAGATCCACCAGAAGAACTGCACGTTACCCATGGCAGATGCCGGAGCGGCCGCCTCGATGGTAAAGACAACGCAGATAACCGAGAGGATGACCTCGAACAGGGAGAACTTTTTACCTGCCACGACACGCTCCCCCTACAGCAAAAAGGATGGCATCTGTACCGAAGGCGCAGCCCAAGGTAGGGTTGCAGGCCGCGTCACCGGTGCAGGTGCCATCCCAAAGAGAAGAGAGGATGCAATTGTTGGACCAACGCTCGCGGAACAGGCGCGTGTAGATAACGATACGCTGGTACATAGATACTCCGATCAAAACGGCCGCGATTGCGACCGGAATCTTTTGGCAATTGAAGACGCGTCTGACCTGGGATATTCAAGCGAACAATTGGCCTAACCCGCAATAAATCCCAGATCAGACGCGTACTCAATCAAAGAGGCGGGCACTCCGAAGTGGAGGCAACGGAGTGCCCAAAGAAAAACCCAGCCGACCAAGACATCGAATAAACCGACCATCAATGCCCCGAGATGGTCACGGTGCGATTCATCGACTGTCCGATTGATCGGCTGGGTTTCCGAGGTGCGGCAGATTGCCCTGAAAGAGGAGGGCATAGACCTTAAGGGTCATGCCCGACGATTGAAGGGCAAGGTGCCGTGCCTCGGGAAGACAGACGTTTACTCGGCGTGCTCAGGTGCGCCAGATTGGCGCGAACGAGGAGCGTAGCGTACTGACGCTACGTAAGCGACGAGTGAACGCCAAGGTGGCGTGCCTGAGTTACGCCGAGGGCTCCTGCTGGGTAATGCAGTGGATATTGCCGCCGCCGAAGACGACCTGCTCGGACTGGACGCCGACGCACTTGTAGACGCCCTCGCCCCAGACCTCGTCATAGATCTTCTGGAGCGTGTCGACGGCCAGCTGGTCGTTCTCGTCGCCGTACTGCGGGACGATGACGCCGTGGTTGGTGACCAGGTAGTTCATGTAGGACGCGATCAGCGGCTCGTCGGGGACGCGCGGCTCGGCGTTCTCGTCGGCGTCGATGGTGTCGCAGGAGGCCTGGTCCATGAACAGCGGGTTCACGGGCATGCAGAGCTTGTAGACCTTCATCTTGCGGCCCTTGGCGTCAACGGCGTTGGAGAGGGTCTCGTAGGCAGCGTGGCACTGCTCGTAGAACGGATACTCGGGATCGTCGGTCCAGATGCAGGCCATGACGCCCGGAGCGATGAACGTGGCAACGTCGTCGATATGACCGTTGGTCTCCTCGGGGTCGATGCCCTCCTTGACCCAGATGACCTTCTCGACACCCAGGTAATCCTTGAGGTGCTCGTCCATGTAGGCGCGAAGCTCCTCGCTCCAAGGCTCAAACTTCTTGTGGAACTTGGGCCAGATGGACTCGGGATCCTCTTCCTCCTCCAGAACCGCAGAGCAGGTGCGGCCCGGGGAAAGCAGGCACTGGTCGGTCACGACAAGGGTGCCCTCGCCGTCGACGGTGATGGAGCCGCCCTCGAGGATCATGTCGTCGGGACGATAGCGACGGCAGCCGGAGAGCTCAGCCATCTTGAGGGCGATCTGCTCGTCCTTGTCCCACGGAAAGTACAGGCCGTCGACGAGGCCGCCGTAGGCGTTGAAGTGCCAGTGGTTGGCGCGCTTCTCGCCCTTGCCGTTGATGACGTAGGTGGCGGCGGTGTCGCGGAACCAGGCGTCGTCGGTGGTCATCTCGATAACGGTGACGTTCTCGTCGTTCTCGAAGACGGCCTTGCAGTTGGCATAGTCGACCTGGTTGGCGCACATATAGACCGGGGTGAACTCGGAGATGGCGCGGGCGATGGCGGCATACTGCTTCTGAGCCGGCTTGGCGCCGTGGGCCCAGGTGTCGGTGCGGTGGGGCCAGCCCATCCACACGCGATCCTGCGGGGCGAACTCGGCGGGCATAAAGAAGCCGTCGGCCTTGGGGGTGGACTCGGACTCGGTGATCGTACGCATAAGATTTCCTCCAAATCGAACGATCGTTTGCCGCGGGCGGATTACCCGCAGCCTAAAACCAAGAGATAGTGGGCGCCCGTCCCCCGGCAAAGGTCGGGGCGCCCGGTGCCGGTTTTCACGGAGCCGCACCGACGAGCGGCAACGTAACCAAGTGCGTGGAGACAAACGCACGAAGGATACGAGAGAGAGGTTGGGGCGGGCGGTGGTTACCGGAGCTATCGCTCGCACCCGCCCCAGGAAATAGTGAGCAAATTTGTCGCTTTGGGCACGCCCTCGAAGAGGCTAGAGTGCCTGGAGTCGGGAGCGACAAGCCCGACGAAGCGCACGTTGGTACGCGAGGAGGGTTGGAGCCCCAGAACCGGGTGCTCTAGTTCTCCTCGGCCTCGGCGGCCTCCTCAGCGAGACGCTGAGCTGCCAGCTCGGGAGTGAGGCCCTTGTACTCGGTCTCGCGGCCCTTAGCGCTGACGACGCGGACAACCTCGCCGATGAGCAGAAGCACGATGAAGATAACGATCATCGGGAGCTTGTCGCCAATTTCAGCGGCAGAGAACGGCACCAGCGTTGCAACGATGGCCAGGATCAGCTCGATGCAAGGGATGGCCAGCATGACCTTCATCATGGCACCCTTAAACGGGAACGTGAAGATGCGCTCGCGGTCGGGGTCGTTCTTGCGAAGGTTGAGGAACGCCGGGAACATCGGGATGTAGGTCAGCAGCAGGAAGACGACGGAGGTGCCGAAGAGCATCCAGAAGACGCCGTTGGAGATGGCATCGATGGGAACGAGCTGCAGGCACAGCACCAGGGAGGCAACGACGGCGTTGACCAGGTTGGCACCGTTGGGCATGTCGTCATCAGAGATCATCGAGGCGAAGACCTTGGGCATGTTGCCGTGCTCGGCAGCGTAGCGAGCAACGGAGTTAACGCCGAAGGACCAAGCAGCCATGTTGGCGAACAGGGTGATCAGGAAGGCAATGCAGATGACCTTAAAGATCATGGAGTCGCCCACCATGGTCTGGACTGCATAAATCATGCCGTAGTCTGGGTCGATGGAATCGGCCGGCACAGCAGCGCCGATGCCAAAGCCAGCGAACAGGTAGATCACGGCGATGGACAGGCCACCGACGATGATAGCCTTGGGAATATCGCGAGCGGGATCGGCCATGTCATCGGTCATGGTGCAGATGACCTCGAAGCCCATGAAGTTAAAGATGATGATCGACAGGTAACCGAGAGCGTTGGTGTTGGTGAGCTCGGGCAGGAAGGTGGCAGCGGACATGTCGTTCGCAAAACCGTTCTCCATGGCATACCAAATGCCCAAAGCGCCAACGATAACGGCGACGGCGACCTTGATGATGGCGCCACCGTTAAGGACCCACTCGGAGTCGGCCGCCTTGGAGCGGCCCATGAGGTAGACGATCCACACAAAGGCAAGATCGATACCCATCTTGGCGATCAAGTTGAACTCAACGCCAAAGACCATGCCCAAAATGTCGGGGAACATGGTAGCCAGCGAGGCAATCCACAGCGGGTAGTTGACCCAGTAGTAATACGAGATGCGGGCGCCCCATTTGTCGCCCAGGCCATCGCGTACCCAGTCGTAAATGCCGCCCTCGCCGTCATAGGTGGTGCCGAGCTCGGCAACAACCATGCCATAAGGAAGCAGGAAGGTCAGGATCAGGAAGATCCACCAGAAGAACTGCTGGTTGCCAATGGCAGCAGCAGGAGCGGCGGCCTCGCAAACGAAGACGACGCAGATGATGGTCGAAATGACCGTCAAAAAGGAAAGCTTTTTCTTTCCGTCGCTCATGATGAGCTCCTTCGCTCAGTCTTGGACAGATCCGAGGCCCAAGGTACTAAGGCAATTGCCTGAGCCTCGGTGAGCGGGCGACAGGAGACGAGCATCCGCCGCCCGCAAACGTGCGTTTAGCAGGCTTAAGGCTTAGAGCTGCTCGAGAGCCTCGAGAGCGGCGTGAAGCTCGGCCTTGGCGGAGTACTCGACACCCTCGTCGTTGAGCGGGGTGCGCTTGCCCAGGGCAGCGAGGAGAGCACGGATGGAGTGCTTGCGGTTCTCGGCCTCGACCCAGCACAGGGAGCGCTCGGGATCGTCCATAACCTCGTCGACGACTTCCTCGTTGCGAGTGGCCGGCAGGCAGTGCATGAACTTGGAGTTGGGGCCGGCGAAGTTCATCATGTCCATGGTGACCTGATACTTGGGGTAGAACACGTCCATGTAGTTCTCGCCCGAGACCTCCTCGTCGTACAGGCCATACCACACGTCGGTGTAGATGAAGTCGGCGCCCTTGATGCACTCGATGTCGTCGGAGATGACGACGGAGCCGCCGGAGACCTTGCAGTTCTCCTCGGCGATGGCCATCATCTGCTTGCCGAACTCGGCGCGCTCCTCAACGGTGCCAACGTGCAGGCCGCCGTCGGGGATCTGGTGGCCCTTGGGTCCAAACTGGACAAACTTCATGCCGACCTTGGAGGCGATGAACATGAGGGAGACGCAGACCTGGGTGGCGTCGCCGATGAAGGCCAGGGTGCAGTCCTCGATCTTCTTGCCCTCGGGGAGGTTCTCGAGCATGGTCATGAGGTCGCCCATCTCCTGCGTGGGATGGTTGAACTCGGACATGCCATTGATGACGGGCACAGCGGAGCCCTCGGCGAGGCCGACGACGTCCTTGTGACGGTCAACGCGAGCCATCATGATGTCGAGCAGCGAGCCCATAACGCGAGCGGTGTCGCCCAGGGACTCGTGACCGCCGAGCTGGATGGTGCCAGGGCCATAGAACTGAGCATGGCCGCCGAGGTCGGTCATAGCGGTCTCGAAGGAAAGACGGGTGCGGGTGGAAACCTGCTGGAAGATCATGCCAAGGCTCTGGTTGCGGAGCAGGTGCGGATAATAACCGTCAACCTTGATGGCCTTCTTCATTGCCAGGCCAAGATCCTCGATAGCCAGGATCTGCTCTTTGGTGAAGTCGTTGGTGTCGATGAAATCCTTAGGCAGCGCCATGTCGATTCCTTTCCGCCGGTCGTGCCGACTATTGCTATGAGGCGCTCGAACATCACGCCTCGTGTTGACAAGACCATCATTCACCCGTATGCAATTTTTACCTAGTTTATTCGGGATTAAAGACCGTTCACGGAGTTACACCCCCTCTAAACCAATATAAACCCGCAGGTAGCCAGCTTGCAGGGGGTTTACTATCTAGAACCGCGAACGGTATACGGCTATGCTGTATCTCGGCGCCTAATCCGCAATGGAACGAAGGGTTGAGACGTCTATATCCCACAAGGTATACAGGGCTCGGCCATAGATGAAATGAGATGGGACGGTGGCAGATGAACACCCTGATGTTCTTCTATACCCTAGCGATACTCGTGATCTGTATTGTGACGGCAGTGCTTTCGCTTGCCGCCTATGCCTCGTCTCGTCGACGCTTCTTTATCTATGGCAGCGGCGTTTTTATTTGCTATGCCATCGAGATGACCGAGATCTTCTTTTTTGAATACACGTTGCAAAACCAGAGTTTTCCAGCCAGCGACTATTACTCAATTACCATGCCTGTGTTGCGGACCCTTGTGGCGACCGCTTCACAAGCTTTTATCTGGCTCATTGCCATGGACTTGCTCGACAAACATTCAAAAAAGCAGTTTGTTATTCCCGTCGCAACGTTCTTCCTGAGCGAGCTGCTGGTCATTGTCGCTGTCCCCTACGGCCCCATGCATCAATGGCTCTACTACACGATGCGTCAGGTATTCCTTGTATTTGTGGGACTGTATATCTTTTGGACGGCGCATAAAAGCACGCAGGTCGAGCTTAAGGCGCGCGTCAACAATCAACGAAAGCACCTCATTATCGGCGCCATTCTGGTCGGGTGCATCGTTGCCGAGGATTTCTACAACATCCTTGTTGTTCCCATGAGCCTGGCACCCTCTTGGCTGCAGCTGTACCTGTCCGAGCGCAACTTTAGCGAGAACATCTTTGCGTGCTACTTTGCGATTCTGCTGATCATCTATGCCTATCACGTGCTTTCGATTCGCATGCAGGAGGCGCCCGAGGAAAAGAACGTCAGCGATCTTGATCGACACATCGAAGAGCAGATGCCCTTCTATCGCAACGCCTACAAGCTCTCCAACCGCGAAACCGAAGTCATGCGTCTGGTTGTGTTGGGCAAATCGAACCAAGAGATCGCTGACGAGCTCTTCCTTGCCGTGGGCACCGTCAAGACCCATATCCACAACATCCTGGTCAAAACTGAGCAGCAAAACCGCACGACGCTCATCCTCCACTTTTGGAAACGATAACCTACCAAAAAGGGACAGGTTTATTTTGGCAGGTTTTATCTGGGCAAATGCCAAAACCGCCGCGAGGGAGCTACTTTCCCTCGCGGCGGTTTTCTAGCAGTAAAACCAAGTGAGTAGGCTTTTGGCGGGATGCCGAGCACGCCCCAAAACACCACCGCCCTGACCTGCGGTTTTATTGAGCGTTTGGCGCGGTGTGCTCGACAAGTCCAAAAAAGTCTACTCACTTGCATCTGAGAGGCATCCGATAGACAAAAAACCGCCGCGAAAAGGGTCCGGACCCCGTTCGCGGCGGCTGTTCGCGTTGGTTTTGCGACGGTTTTGCCCGCTTGTTACTCGCTGTAGCGGGTGGCGATGGCAGCTTGTACCATGCCGGCGCTCATGAGGTACGTCACCAGGAAGTAGCCACCATAGGCTGCCAGGAAGATCGCACAGGTGAGGCCCACGGTGCCGCCGATGCTCATATTTCCGAATATGCTCACCAGCTCGATGATCACCTTAAGTGCCACAAAGGAGTGCGCTAGGCCCACTGCCAGCGGGAACAGGAAGAATACCGCTTGCTGCGCCATCACCGAATGGCGAATCTGGCGGTCGTCGCAGCCGATCTGTGCCAGCACACGATAGCTGCGGCTGCCATCGGCCACGTTGGAGAGTTGCTGGATCGACAGAATCGCCGCGCATGCAACGACCAATACAAAGCCGATGTAGATGGCTAGGTAGCTAATAAGACCGTTCATTTGCGCTGCTTGCGTGTACATCTCGGAGCGTGTGATGAAGGTTCCCCACGACCCCGGCTTCTTGCCGTCAACGAGCAGATCGTCGAGCAGAGTGTATTTAATGCTCTCGTCTGCCTCGGTCGTATCCATCCCCTGTTTGTAGTTAACGAGCAGGCTACTGGAATACGGCTGCAGATTAAGTTGGGACAACAGCTCGTCGGCAACGACGACGGTACCCGGATTACTGCCCATCGCCGAGTTGGCGATGGCCGCCGTATCTTCGTCCGACCTATCGGTTGCAGGCTTGAGCTCATGCCCGCCCAAGGAAAGGGTGTGACCGCCGGCCATGTACTTGGTGTACAGGTCGCCCAGCTCACCGCCCATATCACACGTAAGCAAGTACTGGTCGCGGCCAATGCTCACCGGCTCCTCGCCCATCATCTGGCGCAGCTTGTTGTACTGGCTCGCCGGCGTCACAAACAGGCCCATATCATCGGCATTGCTAGCCTCGAGCGCCTTGGGGAGCTTTTCGCCCATGGCCTTGCACATCTCGCCCGCCGTCACCGAAGGATCCGAGCCGCCAAGCGTATAGCTCAGATACGAGTCGATCTGCACATGCTCACCGGCAACATCGGCGATATTGACCTTCTTGCCGGTCTCGTCGTTGTTGTCCGCCGACTTGCGCTCGCCATGCCACGCAGCGTACAAATCGACCGTTGCATCGGCCAGCACCATGCGATCGGCCTCAGACGGATTGACATACTCCTTGTAGTAGTCGAGCGTTTCGGGCGTGTAATAGACATACGTCTGAGACACGTCAACAGGGTTATAGCGCTCGAGGTTTTCGTTCATCACGTTGGCGATCGACATACCGCAGGTCACCGAGGTAATAGCCAAAAACAGGAGCATCGCGATGACGCCCATCGAAAAGCACACCGTGTTGACCTTGGCCGCAAGCTGGCGCACGGTAAACATGTTGAGGCCGCGCCAATACACGCCGCGCAGGCTCTGCAGCAGCTTGATGAGCATGCCCGAGAGTCCCCAGAACAGGGCAAAGGTGCCCACGGTAACCATAGCGGTCGTAATGCCAAACTGGTTCATGGCCTCTTGTAGCTTGCTGTCCGTCGCGGTTAGCGGGAACCCATCACGTAGCAGACGGTAATAGGCCACGCCCACAAGCACCGCGCCCACGGCAAAGATGGCAATCGCGATCCAGGGGTTGCGTGTCTTGATGCTCTCGTTGCGACGCTCGGCACCCATAAGCTCGATGAGTTTGGTACGACGCACGGCGCGGAGGTTCAGCAGTAGCGTGAGCACAAACATTACGAGCATGCAGGCAAGGGTCAGATTGAACGCATGCATCGAGAAAAAGAAGTGGAAATTGGCGATCTGTGTCTTAAAGAGCGAGGCCGTAAAGAACGTCATGAGTTGGGAGAGTCCCACACCCAGCACAATGCCGGCGACAAAGGCCACCACCGAGACAATCACCGTCTCGAGTGCCATGATCGTGGCGACGCGCCCGCGCCCCATGCCGAGCACCTGGTACAGGCCAAACTCCTTTTTGCGGCGTTTCATGATGAAGTTATTGGCGTACACCATCAAAAAAGCCATGACACCGGCCAAAAAGTACGTCAGGTCGCCGAGCATGCTGCCCATAACCTGTGCCAAGCCCTCTTCATCGATTCCGGCGATGTCGACCTGCATCGAGATGGTGTTAAAGGCATAGAAGACCGTGACGCCCAGGGTGAGCGTCAGCAAGTAGACGAGGTAGTCGCGGCCGGCGCGGCGGACGTTGCCCCAAGCGAGTTTACAGAGCATCGGAGCCCTCACCGCCCATCATGGCAACGACCTCCATAATGCGGTCGAAGAACTCTCGGCGGTCGGTGTCGCCGCGGCGCAGCTCGGTGAAGATTTTGCCGTCGCGAATAAACAGCACACGGCTCGTGTAGCTGGCGGCAAAGCTGTCGTGCGTGACCATGAGCACCGTGGCGCGCAGGCGGCGATTGAGGGCCTCCAGGCTCTCGAGCAGCAGGCGGGCACTCTTGGAATCGAGGGCGCCGGTGGGCTCGTCGGCCATGATCATGGTGGGGTCGGTGACGAGCGCGCGGGCCGCGGCAACGCGCTGCTGCTGACCGCCGGACATCTGGTAGGGATACTTGTCGAGCACCTGACTGATAGACAGACGCGCGGCCACATCCTGCACGCGGGTCGAGATCTCTGCCGAGTTTGTGCGGGCAATGGTGAGCGGCAGGGCGATGTTCTCGCGTGCCGTGAGCGTATCGAGCAGGTTGGAGTCCTGGAAGATAAAGCCGAGCTCTTCGCGGCGGAACTGCGAAAGCTTAGCCTGCTTCATGCGCGTCACGTCCTGGCCGTTGATGCGGATCGTGCCGCTCGTGGCGCTATCAATGGTCGACACGCAGTTGAGCAACGTCGACTTGCCCGAGCCCGAAGCGCCCATGATGCCAACAAATTCGCCGCGGTTGACCGTAAAGCTGACGTCGTTGAGCGCGCGGGTCACGTTGCCCAGCGCTCCATATACCTTTTCGAGATGCGCGACCTCCAGTACCGGGGTCGCCATGTGCGTGGTTTGCATACCGAGTCCTTTCTTGCGATTAGTCTACGGCATCTATAGTCGCAAGAAGACGAGCCAGCTACCATCGATATGGCTTACGCTTGCCTTACCGTTGTGTAAGGTAGGGGTAGCTAGCCTGCCACGTGATGATATTGAGAGAGGACTCCTGTTGAAGACTGTTCATGTTGCCGCTGGGATCATTCGCAAAGAAGGATCCGATGAGCTGCTTGCCGTGCAGCGCGGCTACGGCGACATGCAGGGACTTTGGGAGTTTCCCGGCGGCAAGCTCATGCGCGGCGAGACACCCGAGGACGCCGTGCGACGCGAACTTATGGAAGAGCTGCAGGTAAAAGTCACCAACCTGCGCGATTTCTATACCGTTGAGTATGACTACCCCGATTTTCATCTCTCCATGGAGTGCTACTACTGCTCGCTCGCCGATGAATCCGATGAGCCCCAGAAGCACGACCGCCAGCTCGATATCCGCTGGATTCCACGCACCTCACTTGCCACGGTGGAATGGATGCCCGCTGACAAGGGGCTCATTGATGCCCTGATTGAGCTGAAGGAAGACCGGCTCGAGACAAGCTCCGCCGATGACGCCGTGCCCAACACAGCCAACAAACCCGCCACCAAACCCAAGCGCGCACCTAAGCGCCGCAGCAAGAAGCGTCCCAAGCCCGGCCTGCTCGACGGCATCGATACCTCGGACCTCTCCGCTGACGAGCGCGAACTGGTCCGCCGTCGCGCCGCCATCAAAAAGTCCATGAAGGGCAACAAGCGCGCCAACACCAAGCCCGAGCTGCTCGTACGTCAGCGCCTACGGGCCGCGGGCCTTACGGGCTATCGTTTGGAATGGAAGGTACCCGGCAAGCCCGACATCGCCTTTCCCGGGCGCAAGATCGCCATCTTCGTCAACGGCTGCTTTTGGCACCGCTGCCCCAAGTGCAACCCTAGCCAGCCCAAGCGCAACGTTGAGTTTTGGGAGGCAAAGTTCCGTCGCAACGTCGAGCGCGACCGCGCTGCCGTGGCGGCACTCACTCAAATGGGCTGGACACCCATAACCATCTGGGAATGCGAGCTCAAAAAAGACCGCATCGACGCCACGATGGAAAAGGTCATCGAGCAGGTGCGCGCCGCAGAGCCGCAGCGCTAACAGCAAGCATTCACACGCTCCGCACGTCCGCGCCACATCCACGTCACAAACCTTAGAAAGCCCTTAAGCTCAAAACCTTTCAAGAGTGTTACTCGATAGCTTTTACCTGCGGTTTCATCGCAACGTCAAACCTCATTAAGCCTTTCTTTAGCGCTTCTTTGCAACAGCCGCGGCATAATACTGCCAACGCACGGGACCTAGCAGCACACCCCGAGCGCAATCTTTTGGTGGACATCGAGGAGGCCGTATAAGCATGCATTCTTCCAATGACGCAGCACAGCAGCCATCCCTAAAATATGCAGACCTTTTCTCCTTCCCCCCGACACAGAGAAACGGCCTCCTCGACTCCCCAACCTCACAGCAAAAGCGCTCAGCCGATCAGAGCCTCAACCTGCGAGCATCCTTCGAAAAGCTCCAAGCATCCCTAGACAAGGCGTTCCCCGAACAGGCAAGAGCAATCTAAGCCCATCGCGCTTTATACTGATGTCATGCGAAACATGGATCACATAGAATTGCACCGCGGAGGACGCGAGGAAGCGTTTCCCGAGACCGCCGAAGACTGGCCCTATATTGCCGAACGCGCAGAATTCGCTCGCTATCCGGGCAATTCCGTCCCCTGGCACTGGCATTCCGAAGTTGAGCTTTTCTACATGGAGCAGGGAGCGATTGACTATCGAACGCACGCGGCTCATGAGCACGTACGCTTTGAGGAAGGGTCCGCCGGCTTTATCAACGGCGGCGTTTTGCACAGCACGCTGCAATCACCCAATTCGGCGCCAGCCATTCAAATGCTGCATATCTTTCAGCCGTCGATGCTCGGCGATCCCGCGGGACGTCTCCAAAAGCGCTACATCAACCCATTGCTTCAATGTCGAGGCGTCGATGTGCTCAAATGGTCGCCCACCAATCCCGACGATATGCCCTTTATCGATTTGCTGAAGAGCTCCTTTAGCCACGACCTTCAACAGCCGCAGAACGAGATGGCGCTTCGAAATAGTTTGTCAGAGCTCTGGATTCAGATTAACGCCAAGACCGAACCGCTCTTTTCTTCCGACGGCGCCTCTTGGATGACCAGCCGCGACGTACAGTTCAAGGCAATCCTGGACTTTATCCGCGCAAACTATGCAGCCGCTATAGATGTGCCCCAGATGGCATCTGCAGCCGGCGTAAGCGAAAGAGAGTGTTACCGCATTATCGAAACTTGTGCAGGAACGACCCCGGCGGCATATCTACGCGCATACCGCATAAACCGTGCTTGCGAACTTTTGGCACACACCACGCGAACGGTACAGACAGTCGCGCGCCAATGCGGATTTATAACAGCAAGCCATCTTGGCCAGGTATTTAAAGAACAAATGGGGTGCACTCCTTCGAGCTATCGAGCAGCGAGGCAGAATCTCGATAGCACCAGACAGAAATCCCGCTAGCCCTTCTTCTGTCACTGCATCAAACTTGCAGGCAAACAACAGAGAGGAGCAATCATATGAAGCACTTTGACCATATCGTATTTGACGTTGATGGGACATTGGCAGATACAGAAGAAAGCGTTCTGTCATCGCTTGTCCAGATTGTCCAAGAAGAGACCAGCAAAACGCTTCCCCGACACGAGCTTGACTTTGCCCTCGGCATACCCGGCAAGGATGCCCTTGAGAAACTTGGGATCTACTCGCAGGCAACGTTGGATCGCTGGTGCCAAGTTGCCGCCAGCTTTAAAAGCACCATCAGCGTGTTTCCAGGTTTGCTTGAAGTCATCGCAACACTCGCCGATAGCGGCTGCAAACTTGGCATCGTCTCCTCACGTGCGCGCGACGAATACGCAAAAGAAATTGCACCCCTTGGTTTCGATAAGTATTTTGAGCACATCATCCTTGTCGAAGACACAACCGAACATAAACCCGCACCCGCACCCATGCTCGAATATCTCCGACGTGCGGGCGCGAATCCTGGCAACGTCGTCTACGTTGGCGACACCGTCTACGACGAACAATGCGCAACTTCAGCAGGGGTCAGTTTTGCCCGAGCAGCATGGGGATCACACCAAGATATCCCAAACGCCACCTACAACCTCAAAACCCCCAACGACCTACTAACCCTAACAACCAAATAACCCACGCGTCCCACCCTTTCAGCCCCAACACCACAAGGGCGATTGAGCAGGACGGTTTGGGCGGGTCCCCGTACTTAGTTTCCAAAATCATTCCGCAGCGCGAAGGCTTCTTATTATTTTCAGACCTAACGCCACAAGGGCGACGACCTCGAGTAGGTCAACCTGGGAGGGACGAGGGCTTAGTTCTCCAATCTTTCCGCAGGGGGCAAAAAGCCTCGCCGCACGAAGTGCGCAGCGAGGCTTTTTGCATGCCCGAGGACGATTGGGGAACTAAGCCCTCATCCCTCCCCGGGATCTATTTTGAGTCGGAGTACCCTTGCTGTTACTCTGCTTTGCCCACAGAGTTGAGGTTGGTCATACGGATCTTAACCAGTTCGGTGATCTCACGCATGCCCTCCTTGGCCGGCTTCTTGGGATCGAAGCAGGCGGGGTTCTCGGCCATGTAGGCCATGAAGCCCTTGGTGTAGGCCTGACGCAGCTCGGTGGCGTAGTTGACCTTGCAGATACCGTTCTTCACAGCCTCGGCAACCTGCTCATCGGGCACACCAGAGGTGCCGTGCAGAACCAGCGGTACGTCGACGGCGTCGCGGATGGCCTTGACCACGGACTGCTCGATGTGAGGATCGCTCGTATACACGCCGTGGCTGGTGCCAACGCCAATGGCCAGCGAGGTGCATCCAGTGCGCTCGACGAACTCCTTGGCCTCGGCCGGATCGGTGTAGGGGCTCTCGCCCTCAACCGCGGGACCGTCGTCCTCCTTGCCGCCAACCTTACCGAGCTCAGCCTCGACGGGCACGCCCATGGCGCGGCCAGCATCGGCGACGGACTTGGTCAGAGCGATGTTGTCCTCGAAAGACTCGTGCGAACCGTCGATCATAACGGAGGTGTAGCCCGTGCGGAAAGCCTGCATGCAGCGGTCATAGCCATCGCCGTGATCGAGGTGCAGGGCGACGGGCACGGAAGCGCGCTCGGCAGCGGCCTTGACCATGCCGTAGAAGTAATCCAGGCCAGCGGTCTTGATGGTGCCCGGGGTGGTCTGCATGATGACGGGGGACTTGGTCTCCTCGGCAGCAGCCAGAACGGCCATAACGAACTCGAGGTTCTCGACGTTGAACGCGCCAACGGCGTAGTGGCCGGCCTGGGCGTCCTTGAGCATCTTTTCGGTGGTAACAAGTGCCATGAGCGTTTGCTCCTCTCCATCGCCCGCATCTGGACATCGGGCGTACGTGTCCGCAAGGCGTTTTACCTTGCGTTTTGCTGCGTTCATTGTATGAAATTCAGCGGGTATGCATGTGCGAGATATTGTCATCGCGCGAGGTCCAACCTTCATTTTTGAAAAGCAAACGGAAGGGGTCGAACCCGAGCGTGCGTGTTCGAAATTGAGTTTTGAGCCTTGATCATCTTTCTTTTATAGAAAAAGTAAGTAATCGAAAGGTGTTTTCTTACTCAAAAAGAAAATGAACGAAAATAGACTCAACACAATTCCTACAAATTTAGCCGAGAATGGAGCAGATATGGCCCACGCAACAACCCGAGCTTTCGCCGACGAGCGTCGTTCCGCCATCATGGAGATGCTCGAACATAACGCCTCTGTGCAGGTGGCAGAAATCGCCCAGACCTTTGGCGTATCCTCCGTCACCGCCCGCGCCGACCTGGACGCGCTAGCCGAGTCCGGCAAGTTGCGCCGCACGCACGGCGGCGCCGTGTCGCTCCAGAAGCGACTGACCGTATCCACCCAGGATCGCCGTATCAACGTCAATGTCGCCGCCAAGCAGGCCATCGCGCAAAGCGCCATCGAACTCGTCAGCGACGGTGACACCCTGCTCGTCGACTCGGGCACCACCGCGCTCGAATTTGTCCGCCTGCTCGACCAGCGCGACGGCATCACCGTCATCACGGCCGACATCACCATCGCCGATTATATCGACGAGAGCATGCCCTCGGTCGATGTCGTCATGCTGGGCGGAGCACTGCGCAAAGGTCATCGTTATTTGTACGGTCCGCTCACCATGCAGGCGCTCCAAATAATCCATGCCGATCTGGCCGTCATGTGCCCCGGCGCTTTTGTCCCCCGTTGCGGCTTTACGACCGACTTTCCCCAGATGGCCGAGACCAAAACGGCCATGATCGCCGCAGCCCATCAAAGCGTCGCCCTCATGGACGCCAGCAAGGTTTACGGACGCGGCATGTACCGTTTTGCTGAGCTTGCCGACGTCGGCACCATCGTGATGGACCGTGACCCCGATCATGCCGTCGCCACCTCAATCGCCGAGATCGTCGACAACGCCCGCCCAAATCTCGTCATCGCCGGCGCTTAAACAAAAACCACCACAAAGGTGCCTGTCCCCTTTGTGGTGGTTTGAGCGTTAAAAGTGAGCGTATCGCTACTTGGAGAGCTCGTCAGCGAGGGCCTCGATCTGAGCGCGCGAGGCGTCGTTGAGCGAACCCAGGACAGTCACCTTGTTCTCCGTCAGGGTGATGTCCTTCATGCCCTCGAGCTCCTTGGTCATAACCTTAGCGGCGGCAGGTGCCCAAGAGCCGGCCTCAACGAGCGCCACGGTACGGTTCTGGTAGGCATGCTCGGCGAGCGTATGGATAAAGGTGCTCATAAACGGGAAGATCTCGCCCTGATAGGTGATGGAAGCGAGCACCAGACGGTCATAGCGGAACGCGTCCTCAACGGCCTCGGCCATGTCGTCGCGAGCCAGGTCAAAGACGGAGACCTTCTGGCCGCGAGCCTCGAGCGCTGCGGCGAGCTCCTCGACGGCGGCCTTCAGGTGGCCATAGACGCTCGCGTAGGCAATGGTGATGCCCTCGTCCTCGGGCTGATAGCTCGACCAGATGTTGTAGGTGTCGAGGTAGTAGCCCAGGTTCTCGGTCAGCACGGGGCCGTGGAGCGGGCAGATGATCTGGATGTCCAGGTCGGCGGCCTTCTTGAGCACGGCCTGCACGAACTTGCCGAACTTGCCGACGATGCCAAAGTAGTAGCGGCGCGCCTCGCAGGCCCACCCTTCCGGATCCTCGATGTCATTGGCACCAAACTTGCCAAAGCCGTCGGCACTAAAGAGCACCTTGTCGGTGGCCTCGTAAGAGAACAGCACCTCGGGCCAGTGAACGTTGGGGGCGCCGACAAACGTCAGGCTGTGGCCGCCCAGGTCGAGCACGTCGCCCTCTTTGACGACCATCTTGCGCTCGGGATAATCGGTGCCAAAGTAGTTGACCATCATGCGGAAGGCGCCCATGCTGGCCACAATCTGTGCCTGGGGATAGCGCTCCATAAAGGCGGCGATGCCGGCGGAGTGATCGGGCTCCATGTGATGGATGACCAGGTAGTCGGGCGTGCGGCCGTCGAGCACGGCCTCGAGGTTGCCGAGCCACTCGTCGACAAAACCGCCATCGACCGAATCGGCGACAGCGATCTTCTCGCCCAAGATAACGTAGCTGTTGTATGCCATACCGTTCTCGGACACATCGTACTGGCCCTCGAACAGGTCAATGTCGTGATCGTCAACGCCAATGTAGCGGATATCCTTGGTGATCTCCATCAGGCAAAGCCTCCTAGATAGACAAATGAACCCGTCTATCATAGCACTCGCCCGCATCCCAACAGCTATCTGCCGGCATCCTTACCGATTGTTATTGAAATGCGATAAATCGCCGTTTACCAGCACAAACTATGAGCGCGGTATCGCCGTGCTATGTCGAATGATGAGCTGGCCGGGAATACGAATGGCAACGGTTTTGCCCACCGTACCCGCCTCGGGAACCGCATGCTCAAACACCTCGCGTCCGCGCTGATGCAGATCGAATCGCACGGTCGTGAGCTCGTTGTGCGCGACAAAGTCGTCGAGCGAATCGTCGACGCCCACCACGCTCACGTCCTCGGGCACGCGCAAACCGCTATCACGCAGCGCGGCAATCGCGCCATTTGCCATCTGATCGTTTGCCGCATAGATCGCCGTCATGGTGCGGTCGTGCTCGGCCAGGTACCTGCCGGCTTCGTAACCGCTGTTGGCAGACCAGTCGCCTTCGAGCGGCTCTGCCGGCTCGATGTGTTTACGCTCGAGTGCATCTTGCCAACCGGCGCGACGAAATTGCTCGTCGACTGAGAACGACGGGCCGCCAATATAGCGAATCTGCTCGTGCCCCAGCTCAAACAGGTGATCCATAAGCAATAGCGAGCAGCCGTAATGATCAGAGTCAACTGTGGTCACGCGCGGATGCGCGTACATGGTAACGATGACCGTGCCAATGCCCGGCAGTGGATCAAACGTCTCAAAATCGGGCGCCATGCGACTCATGCCGATAATGATGCCGTCCACGGGCAGCGCGGCCATACGACGCGTGGCCTCGGCAAGCGAAAACTCCTCGGTCTTGGACATCTCGACCAGCGTAATGGCGCAATTATGCTCGCGAGCAGCGCTGGCGATGCCGTCGATCATCGTCAGGTTGCCGAACTTGGTGACATCGTTGACGCACAGGCCGACCGAATGGTAACGGCCGTCGCGCAGCGAGCGACCGGCATAGCTCGGACGAAAGCCAAGCTCTTGCATCGCGGCCTGCACGCGCTGGCGCGTCTGCTCGTTGACGTTAGGCAAGCCGTTGGCAACGCGCGAAACCGTCTGCTGCGAAACGCCAGCAGCGCGAGCGACGTCGGCCATGGAGACCGGACGCGTACCTGTATCGTTGGACGGGCGCCTTGCCACAGGATCACCTTCACCCTTGCGAGATCTGAATAGCGTGAATGCCTGCCCGGGCAGAAATACGCCCCGCGCCGAGGCCCGCTATCGTCGGACGCATGTTAACGTACTCTACTTTTTCTATCTGCATCTTTTCTGCTTTATAAGTCCATACGGCAGTACCGTTCACGGCTGTATTTCTACCGATTACCAGATTCTCAAAAAGTGACAAGCGATGTGTTATGAGTACGTTAACATAACCCGTAACGTGCGGTATCGTGAACACCTGGTTCATGCCGCTTCAAGTTGTTAACGTACTCATAACGACGCAAAACTCACCCGTGCGCGCCAAGGAAAGGACTCCCATGACCACCCCCGACGAAAAGACATTCGCCACGCTCACCAAGCTGTTTGAGGAGGAGTTTGGCCCCATCGGCGATCGCCAGGTGCTCTATGTGCACGCGCCCGGCCGTTCCGAGATCAGCGGCAACCACACCGACCACGAGGGTGGCCACGTTATCGCCGGCTCGCTCGATGTCGCCGTCGATGGCATCGCCGTGGCAACCGATTCCAACAAGGTCCGCGTTGCCGACGAGGGCTATCCCACGTTTGAGATTGCGCTCGACACGCTAGACGTTCAGGAGTCCGAGAAGGGCACGTCCGCGAGCCTCGTCCGCGGCATGGCCCACGAAATCGCTGCTCTGGGTGTTGAGCCCCAGGGCTTCGACTTCGCCTTCACCTGCTCCGTTCCCTCGGGCGGCGGCCTTTCCAGCTCCGCTGCCGTCGAGGCCGCATACGGTCGTGCCATGGAAACCCTCTGGGGCGCGCCCGCCATTGAGCCCGTCGCGCTTGCGCAGATGAGCCAGCGCACCGAGAACAACTACTACGGCAAGCCCTGCGGTCTGATGGACCAGGCCGCTGTGTGCCTGGGCGGCCTCGCCTACATGGACTTTGAGGATCAGGCTCAGCCTAAGACCCAGAAGCTCGAGCTCAACTTTGAGGATCACGGCTACGCGCTCGTGCTCGTTAAGGTCGGCGCCGACCACGTGGCCGCCACCGATGACTACGCCGCCGTTCCACGCGAAATGCAAGACGTCGCCGCCGAGTTTGGCAAGGCACGCCTGTGCGAGGTAAACGTTGCCGATTTTGACGCCAAGCTCCCCGAGCTGCGCGCCAAGCTGGGCGACCGTGCCTGCCTGCGCGCCGTTCACTACTGGTACGAGAACGGCCTGGTCGATAAGCGCTGGGCTGCCCTGAACGCCGGCGACATCGACCAGTTCCTGGTCCTGACACGCAAGTCCGGCGCCAGCTCTGCCATGTACCTGCAGAATGTCGTTGCTAAGCTGGGCTCCGAGCAGCCCTCGATGTATGCCCTGGCACTGGCCGAGCACGTGCTCGACGGCCGAGGCGCCGTCCGTATCCACGGTGGCGGCTTTGGTGGCACCATCCAGGCCTTCGTGCCGCTCGACCTGGTCGACACCTTCATCGCCAAGATGAACGGCTGGCTGGGCGAGGGCTCTGCCCGCCACTACGCAATTTCTGACAAGGGGGCCTACGCGGCATGGCTGTAATGACTGACGTGCGCGAGGCCGCGCAGAACCTGATCGAGTACGCCATCCACCGATCGATGATCGGCCAGGACGATCGCATCTGGGCGTATAACACCATTCTCGAGTGCATCGGTGCTACGGGCCCGGCGCTCGACATGGCCTGGGCGCTCCAGGTCGAGAAACTCTCGCTCTTGCACCCCGATACCCTGCCCAACTTTGACCTTGAAGGCACACTTGCCGCGCTTGCCGAGGCGGCTGTTGCCAACGGCGCCGCCGAGGACACGGCATCGGGCCGCGACCGCATCGCCATGCGCATCATGGGCGCGCTCATGCCGCGCCCGTCTGCCGTGATTGACGAGTTTACCGGCCGCATGGGCGTCAACGAGCCCCGCGCCGCGACCGACTGGTTCTACGGCCTGTGCTGCGACGCCGGCTACGTGCGCCGTGCCGCCATCGCGCGCAACATCAAATGGAGCACCCCCACCAACTGGGGCGATCTTGAAATCACCATCAACCTGTCCAAACCCGAGAAGGACCCGCGCGATATCGCCGCGGCAGGTGCAGCCAAGAACATGGGCGAGAAGTATCCCGCCTGCCAGCTCTGCATCGAGAACGAGGGTTACCCCGGACGCTCCGCCGCGGCTGACGGCGGCGCTCATCCCGCCCGCCAGAATCTGCGCGTTATCCCCATCCAGCTCGACGGCGAGCGTTGGGGCTTCCAGTACAGCCCGTACGCGTACTTTAACGAGCACTGCATTGCCATGAGCTCCGAGCATCGTCCGATGCACGTCGACCGCAAGGGGCTGACCTGCCTGCTCGATTTTGTGGACCTGTTCCCGCACTACTTTATCGGCTCCAACGCCGACCTGCCCATCGTGGGCGGCTCGATTCTGTCGCACGACCACTTCCAGGGCGGCGCGCACGAGTTCCCCATGATGCATGCCACCGAAGTCTCGCAGTTTAGCGTGCCCGGCTTTGACCAGGTCAGCGGTACCGTGTTGCAGTGGCCGCTTTCGGTGCTGCGACTGCGCTCGCACGACCGCGCCCAGTTGCTCGACGCTGCCGAGAAGATTATCCTCGCCTGGCGCGAGTGGACCGATGAGTCTGTGGGCGTTATCGCGCACACGGCCGACGGCGTAGCGCACAACACCGTGACGCCCGTCATCCGCCGCGTCGACTTCCGCGGCAATGCCGGTGGCGAGATTTACGAGGCCTACCTGGCACTTCGCTGCAACATCACGACCGACGAGCATCCGCTGGGCGTTTTCCACCCGCATGCCGAGTATCACCATATTAAAAAGGAGAACATCGGCCTGATCGAGGTCATGGGCTTGGCCATTTTGCCGCCGCGCCTGGTTCCCGAGCTCGGCGCTGTCCGTGAGCACCTGTTGGCGGCCAAGACCGATGCCAGCTACGACCTTGCCGGTGCGCTCGAGGGCGACGACCTTTGCCGCAGCCACGCCGCATGGGCCGAGGACGTCTTTGCCCGCCGCGCCGACGAGCTTACGGCGGACAACGCCATCGACATCCTGCACGAGGAGGTCGGCGTGGTGTTTGGCCACGTGCTCGACAACGCCGGCGTCTTTAAGTGGGACGAAGCCGGCCGCGCCGCCCAACAGCGCTTTATCGACTCACTGTAATGATCCCTTGGGGACGGAGGAAAACGGATCACTTCGTCTTCAAGACAACGGCGCCCGCCGGCAAC
>NZ_QRVG01000023.1 GCF_003459245.1 Collinsella sp. AF23-2 | reverse complement strand
ACTTGAAGAAGGGGGAGGCCTCGCGGCCTCCCCCTTTTTTGTATCTCGGGCAATTTGTCTCACATAGTAGCTGTGTTTTATAACCCTCGTTTGTCGCATCTTCTGCGAACGGGCTACAATAACTTAGTCTGTGCGATATGGAGGTGAACATGGCTGAAGTTGGTATCGGCGTTGATATCGTCGAGATTTCCCGCATGAAATCAATTCTTGAAAAGACGCCGTCGTTTGCTCGGCGTGTGTTTACCGAAGAAGAGCGTGCGTATTGCGATGCATCATCGCGTCCCGCTGCTCACTATGCGAGCCGCTTTGCTTCGCGCGAGGCGGTGCTTAAAGCTCTCGGCACGGGTTTTAGTCAAGGTGTAGGTCGCAAGGATGTTTCGGTAACGCGTGATAAACTCGGCAAACCGAAGGCGCTGCTTTCGGGCCGTGCTCTCGAGATCGCTCAAGAACTGGGCGTTGTTGAGGTCGCTCTTTCCATTACGCTTACGGGAGACTTGGCCGTTGCGAATGCCATCGCGATTACCGAAGATGCTCGGCCTAAGCCAAAAGATGAAAAGGTGAGCACCAAGAAACGCGTTACGCAGACATTTAAAGAGGCTCGCTCTGTATTAGATGAGCTCGAGCAGCTGCAGAATTCAGCATTGACGGAGCACCTGGGCGATGCTTCGCAAGATACGCTAGGAGCATAGATGAAACCGGTTTTGAGTACCGAAGAAGTCGTTCGTCTCGAGGATATCATCGAACGCGAAGGGACTTCGAAGGCCGAGCTTATGGAGCTAGCGGGTGAGTTTGCCGCTAACGAGGTCTTGAAGCTCAATCCCGATCGGGTTCTCGTTTTGGTCGGTTTTGGTAATAATGGCGGCGACGGTTGGGTTGCCGCCGATATCCTGAGCCATAAGGGTGTGGACGTGGATATCGTTTCTCCGGTTGAACCGGATGAGATTCCTGCTGCTCTGGCACGTCATGTTGCTCGTCGTACTGCCGGCCGCGATGTGCACGTTTGCGTCGGCCCCTCGCGTGATGAACTCGAGGTTTTGATCGATAAGGCCGATGTTGTTGTCGATGCCATTTTTGGTACCGGTTTCCACGGGAATCTGCGTGTGCCGTTCTCCATTTGGATTCCTACGGTCAATGAATGCGCCGATTGTGTCGTATCCATTGATGTCCCCTCGGGCCTGAATGCAGAGACGGGCGTTGTTGATGACGGCTGCATTCGTGCCGAGCGCACGGTGACGATGATTGCGCCCAAGATTGGTCTGTATAGCGCTGATGGTCCTGAGTATGCTGGCGATTTGATCTGCGGCAATCTTTACGACCGTCTTGACGAGGTCATCGATGATGTCGACCACGCCGCCGAGATTGTCGAGCCCGGTGACTTAGTTGATTACTTTGCTCCGCTACCATCGAATATCGATAAGTATTCCCGTGGCTCCGTGCTTATTGTCGCCGGATCTGCGCAATATCCTGGTGCTGCCATTATGGCGGCCAAGTCTGCAGCTCGCGCGGGTGCTGGTTACGTGGCAGTCGCGGCTCCTGACGCCTGCGCCAATCTCATTCGCATGGCACTTCCTTCGATTCCGGTCTTTGCTATTCCGTCTGATTCCCGCGGCTCCTTTGGCGCCGCTGCGCGCATGACGGTGTGCGAGATCGCAAAGAAGTACAGCTGCGTGCTGTGCGGTCCCGGTATGACGACGTCTGCCGGCGCTATGCAGGTGGTTTCGGGCTTGCTCGAGCTTGATGTACCGCTAATTTTGGACGCCGATGCACTCAACTGCCTTGCTAAGATTGCCATTGACGGTATTGATAGTAACCCCGAGATGTATCGCCGCGAGCAGCCGTTGGTTATGACGCCGCACTATCGTGAGCTTTCGCGCCTGGTTGCCGGTGACGAGGTGAACGACCTTGGTACCGCGATTGCGGCCGCGCAGAAGGTTGTCTGGGCTGCAGGCTCCGACAATCTGGTGGTCATTGCCAAGGGGCCGACGACGGCTATCTGTGGCGTTGAGCGTGTGCTGCTGCCGCTCTCGGGTCCGGCTTCTCTGGCAACTGCCGGTTCGGGTGATGTTCTCGCGGGTATTTTGGCCGGCACGCTTGCCACCATGCGCGACGAGATGGATCGTTGGGAGTTGCTGTATTCGTACGCCGTCGCACTTCACAGCTACGCCGGTTTTGCCGCGGCGACGGAGTATGGTGAGAAGAGCGTCATCGCGACCGATCTTATCGACTTGATCGGTCCTGCCATGGAGCTGGCGGCAAAGGATGCGCTCGAAGATCTGGGAATCATGGACGAAGGGTCGGATGACTAATCATGAATAAAGCCGATTTGACGCGCTGGTCCTGGGTCGAGATCGACCGCGGGGCGCTCCGTCGCAACACGAGGGCCTATAAGAACTTGTTGAATCCGCGTCAGCGCCTGTGCTGCGTGGTCAAGGCCGATGCTTATGGTCATGGAGCTGTTGAGTGTGCCAAGATCATGTATTCGGCCGGTGCCGACATGTTTGCCGTGGCGACGGTTAACGAGGGCGTTGGGCTCCGTCAGGGCGGGATTACTAAGCCCGTCCTGATTCTAAGTGAGCCGCCTATCGAGGCTATTCCTGCATTGCTCGAATTCGATATCATGCCCTCGGTCTATACGTCCGATTTTGCTCTTGCGTATGGCGAATGCGCCGTCGCGGCGGGCAAGGTGGGCAAGTACCATCTTGCCATCGAGACGGGCATGAATCGTATCGGTGTTCACTACACACAGGTGCTCGACTTTGTACGCGGCATCAGTTTCCATCGCGGCATCCAGTGCGACGGCGTATTTACGCACTTTGCCACGGCCGATGAACCTTCGGGTTGGGACTACAAGCTGCAGTGCCAGCGTTTTACCGAGGCCGTTCAGGCCATTAAGGACGCAGGTTTTGAATGCGGTATCGTGCATTGTGCCAATACGCCGTCCTCGATGCTCGATTCTTCAATGCACTTTGACATGATTCGTGCCGGCATCGGTTTGTATGGTCTGCAGCCATGTGAGCTGAGTGGTCGCGTGATGCAGCTTGATCCCGTCATGAGCGTCCACGCGCGTGTGACGCGCGTGGCGCATCCTGCGATGGGCGAGGGCGTGGGCTACGGCTTTACCTACCGCGTACCGCGCACGCGCGTTCAGATCTGCACCCTTCCGATCGGTTATGCCGATGGCCTTTCGCGTACGCTTTCCAATCGTATGGACGTGCTGTATCGCGGCGAGCGTGTGCGTCAGGTGGGCAATATCTGCATGGACCAGTTTATGGTCGCCATTCAGTCCAACCCGGCGCATGAGATTCCCGAGGCCGAGTATGGTGACGAGATGATCATTGTCGGCCGCGATGGAGATGCCGAGATTACCATGGACGAGATGGCGCGCCTACGCGGCACGATTAACTACGAGGTCGCTTGCGGCTTTGGTATGCGTCTCGACAAGGTCTACGTGTAGGAGTCGCTATGGGCGTCATGCACATCCCCGGCCATAGCCATCAGGCGCCGCGTGAGGTCGCACTCGAGGAGATCGAGGCCGTTCTGGGCGATTGTCACCTTTGCCAGCTTTACCAGTCGCGCCATAACATCGTGTTTGGCGTGGGAAACCCCCACGCTCGCGTGATGTTTATTGGCGAGGCGCCGGGCCGCAATGAGGATTTGCAGGGCGAGCCCTTTGTGGGGGCGGCAGGCGAGGACCTCAACGGCATTTTGTCGCTGGCGGGGCTCAAACGCGAAGACGTCTACATTGCCAACGTGCTTAAGTGCCGCCCGCCGGGAAACCGCAATCCGCGTCCCGAGGAAGTGCTGGCTTGCTCGCCATTTTTGCGTGAGCAGATTCGAAGCATCTGGCCCGATATTATTGTGACGCTCGGCAACCCCGCGACGCACTTTGTGCTAAAGACCGAGATTGGCATTACTAAGCTGCGCGGCAGGTTCCACCAGATGGGGCATTTTGTGGTAATGCCCACGTTCCATCCGGCAGCAGCGCTGCGCAATCCGGCGTGGCAGGAGCTGCTGGAGGAAGACTTTAAGATGCTGGGCGACTATCTGGAGCGACATCCCGCGCCAGAGGACGCCTCGGAATAATAAGGAGCATATATGTCCCTGGAGCGCCTGGGGGTAGGTACTTACAAAACGACTTGCGCTGCCGATACGGAGTACTTTGGCGAGCTAATTGCACCGTGCCTTGAGGACGGC
This sequence comes from Collinsella sp. AF23-2, assembly GCF_003459245.1. Classification (GTDB taxonomy): domain Bacteria; phylum Actinomycetota; class Coriobacteriia; order Coriobacteriales; family Coriobacteriaceae; genus Collinsella. The sequence goes on along the minus strand of NZ_QRVG01000023.1, from coordinate 31,960 downwards.
GATGTGCTCATCCTGACCGGTGGCCTGGGAGTGGGCAAAACTCACTTTACCAAGGGCGTCTCGCGCGGGCTGGGCGATGGGCATATGGTTACGAGCCCTACGTTCGCCCTCATGGCCGTTCACGATCAAGGTCGTATTCCGCTGTTTCACTTTGATCTATACCGCCTGGAGCATGCCTACGAGCTCGAGGATACGGGCATTTTCGATGTGCTGGGCTATGAGGGTGCTTGCCTGCTGGAATGGGGCGAACAATTCCAGGACGAGCTGACGGATGAGTATCTTTCGGTGACGCTCAGGCGTGATGAGGGCGACAGCGACGTGCGAACGATAACGCTTGAGGCGCACGGTGACCGCGCAATGGAGCTTTCCCATTTGATTGATAAGGCTGTACAAGATGAGCTTGCATAACGACAACGCGCTGGTGGTGGCGCTCGATACCTCGACTGACATGCTTGCCTGCGCGGCAAGCTGGATTGATGGGCAGACGGGTGAGACGAAGCTCGTGAGTGGCGACCACATGTGTCGCCGTCACGCCAACGTTGAGCTCGTGAATACCGTTGATGGCGTGCTGGCTCAAGCCGGTCTGGATCGCAGCGATGTTGGTTGCTATGTGGTCGGCCGCGGCCCGGGGTCCTTTACGGGTGTGCGCATCGGCATCTCCACTGCCAAGGGCCTCGCGCGTGGTGCCAATGTTCCGCTGCTGGGCGTGTCGACGCTCGACGCTTGCGCTTGGACGGCGTGGAAGGCTGGCGTGCGCGGCAAGCTTGGTATCTTGGCCGATGCTATGCGCGGTGAGGTATATCCGGCGCTGTATATGCTGGTCGATGAGGGTCCCGAGCGTCAATTTGAGCGCGAACACGTGGTCAAGGCCGCCGTGGCGCTCGATGAGTGGCGCCAAGCAGCGGACTGGGGCCAGGTTCAGCTGACCGGTGACGGTCTCGTGCGCTATGGCAAGCTGCTGGGTGAGGACGAGGCCGCCCGCTGCGTGGAGCGCGACCTGTGGTGGCCTTCGGGCGAGGGCTTGCTGCTCGCGCACGCTGCGGGTGACGGCGATCCGGCCCGCGTCCTGCCGATTTACACGCGCCTTTCGGATGCCGAGGAAAACGAGCGCAAGCGTCTTGGTCTTGCCGAGAGTGCGCAGAGTGAAATTACGGGCGTGGCCGATGAGCTTGCCGGTCGCCATCTGCAGTTCCGCCCCATGGGTGCAGCTGATGCCGAGGGTGCGAGCGCGCTGGAGGCAGCCTGCTTTGAAGGCGCCGGGCACGAGGCGTGGACCCCGAGCATGTTCCTGTCCGAGCTGGGTCAGGACGTTGCCGCTCCGCGCAGCTGGTGGGTTGCTCACGATGACGGCCAGCTCCTGGGCCTTGCCGGCGGTATGGTTGTCGATGGTGACGTGCAGATCATGGACGTTGCCGTTGATTCGGCGCATCGTCGCGAGGGCATTGCACGCAAGCTGCTGTCGCACGTGAGCTATGACGCCCAGATGCTCGGTTGTACGACGGCCTCGCTCGAGGTCGAGGACGGCAATGAGGGCGCGGTTGCACTCTATGCCGCCCTGGGCTTTACCGAGGCGGGTCGTCGTCGTGGCTACTACGGTGCCGGCAAGGACGCCATCGTCATGACGGCGCCGTTGCCCCTCGTGCTTCCGGTCGATAACGCCTCGCCCGAGCCGACGGCAGCCGAGCAGCGCGTATGGCCCCTGCCTGCGCCCAGGCGCTCTGCCGAGGAGCGTGTCGAGATTGAGCGTCGTCGTCTTGTACTCGCTATCGAGAGCTCCTGCGACGAGACGGCGGTGGCGATTATCGATGCGGACGGCAATATGCTGGCCAACCAGGTGTCGACGCAGATTGATTTTCATGCCCGCTTTGGCGGCGTGGTGCCCGAGATCGCCTCGCGCAAGCATGTTGAGGTGATTGTGAGTGTCGTAGATGCGGCGCTTGAAGATGCCGCGGCGTCGCTTGGCCTTGAGGACGGGGCGATTGCGCCAAGTGAGCTTGCCGCCGTGGGTGTGACGCAGGGTCCGGGCCTGGTGGGCGCGCTCGTGGTTGGCGTCGCCTTCGCCAAGGGCTTTGCGTATGCTGCCGGCAAACCGCTTGTGTGCGTCAATCACCTTGAGGGCCATCTGTTTGCCAACCTGCTGGCGCAACCCGACCTCAAGCCGCCGTTTATCTTCACGCTTGTCTCGGGCGGGCACACCATGCTCGTGCATGTGAAAGCGTGGGGCGACTACGAGGTGCTCGGTGAGACGCTCGACGATGCCGTGGGCGAGGCCTTCGACAAGGTGGCCAAGGCGCTGGGTCTGGGCTATCCCGGTGGCCCCATCATCTCCAAGCTGGCCGAGACGGGCAATCCCCGCGCGATCGATTTCCCCCGTGCGCTTAACAGCAGGGGAGACTATCGTTTCTCGCTTTCGGGCCTTAAAACCGCTGTGACACTCTACATCGAGCAGGAGACCAAGGCCGGCCGAACGATTCACCTGCCCGACCTGGCGGCTTCGTTCGAGGCGGCGGTCTTTGACGTGCAGTACAAGAAGGCCAAGAACGCGCTGCATGCTACCGGATGCAAGGAGTATTGCATCGGCGGCGGCGTCTCGGCTAACCCGCATCTGCGCGAGATGATGATTAAGAAGCTCGGACGTCAGGGTATTCGCGTGACGGTGCCACCGCTTTCGGCGTGCACCGATAACGCTGCCATGATCGCAGAGGTCGCCCGCCGTAAATTCGACCGAGGTGAAATCTCTCCGTTCGACGTCGACGCCGACCCGAACATGACGCTGTAGTCGTGCTTGTGCGGTCCCCGACCGGAGGGGCCGGATATAAGGTTTCCTGCTCTACAGTCCTGCGCAAGACGAAGGCCACATTAAGTGGCCTTCTTTGCGTGCGGAACTCGCGATAAAGTTCATATGCGCCGCCCGGCTCCCGCGGCTCTCAGTGGCATCTCTCATGCAAAAACTGTCGTGGGGTAAAGTCCGAGGTCAGTGGCGTTTTATACCGAGAAATCCAAAAAAGTTGAAAATTCATTACAAATTTGCGTTGACTTTAGGTAACTAAAGTTTCATACTCCTTTTCAACCACTGGGGGATGTGAACACGCACGGATAGTTCGCATCATGATTGAAGAGGATTTCTTAGACATGTTCACGCATCAGCTAAACAATATCAGCGTAGTAATTATCTGATGCGGGTTAGCACATACAGCTAGCCCGTACGATAACGGGCGGCTGATGAAGATGAGGGCCGTCGAGCGCAACCGACGGCCCTCATTTTTTATGTCTGGGAAGTTCTTTTTAGAGGAGGAAATGTAATGAACGGAGTTTTGCTCATGGTTGTGGCCGCGGCGGTGCTCGCCTGCGGCTATCTGGGCTATGGCCGATGGCTGGCCAACAAGTGGGGCGTTGACAAAGAGGCCCTCACGCCGGCCAAGCGCATGAAGGACGGCAACAGCTTCTCGCCCGTCTCCGCCTTCACCGCGTTCTCGCACCAGTTCAGCTCGATCTGCGGTGCCGGCCCTGTCACGGGTACGATCGTCGCCATGGCCTTCGGCTGGCTTCCCGTCGTGCTCTGGGTCCTCGTCGGCGGCATTTTCTTTGGCGCCGTCCACGACTTTGGCGCCCTGTACGCTTCGATGAAGAACAACGGCAAGTCGCTCGCTCAGCTCATCGAGAAGTACATCGGCAAGACCGGCCGTCGCCTGTTCCTGCTGTTCTGCTGGCTGTTCTGCATCATCGTCATCGCCGCTTTCACCGACATGGTCTGCAAGACGTTCATGTTCACCCCGGCCGTTGACGCTTCTGGTGCTGCTACCGGTGCCATCGACTTCACCAAGTCCTATGCCGCCGGCTGCGCTGGTACCATCTCCATCCTGTTCACCTTCGTCGCTATCGCCTTTGGTTGGGCCCAGAAGAAGTTCAACCTCACCGGCGCTGCCGAGTTCGTCACCGGCGTGGTGCTCATGGTCCTCATGTTCGCCGTCGGTATGCAGTTCCCGGTCTACCTGGACAAGTTCCAGTGGTTCGCCGTCGTCATGGTCTACCTGGTCTTCGCTGGCGCTATGCCCATCCAGATGCTCAAGACCCCGCGTGACTACCTCACTTCCATCATGATGATCGTCATGATCGCCTGCGCTGTCCTCGGTATCGTTGTCCTGGGTGTTAACGGCCAGGCTACGATGACCGCTCCGGTCTTCACCGGCTTCTCTGGTGCCTCCGGCATGATGTTCCCGGTCCTGTTTGTCTCCGTTGCCTGCGGCGCTCTCTCCGGTTTCCACAGCCTCGTTTCTTCCGGTACCTCCTCTAAGCAGGTCGAGAAGGAGCAGGACGCCGTCAAGGTTGGCTACGGCGCCATGGTCGTCGAGTCCTTCGTTGGCATCCTCGCCATCATCGTCGCCGGCATCATGTTCTCCGACATGAACACCGCCGGTACCGGCGCCCTCAACGCCGGTGTCGCTTCCACCCCGTTCCAGATCTTCGCTGCTGGCATCTCCCGCGGTATGCAGGCCTTCGGCGTTGACGGCACGCTCGCTACCGTCTTTATGACCATGAACGTCTCCGCTCTGGCCCTGACCTCGCTCGACGCTGTCGCCCGCATCGCCCGTACCTCGTTCTCCGAGTTCTTTGCCCAGACTAACGACGCTCTGGCCATCGAGTCCAAGGCCGGCTACATGAAGGTCCTCGGCAACCCCTGGTTCGCCACGGTCGTTACCCTGCTTCCCGGCCTCGCCCTCGCCTTTGGTGGCTATGCCAACATCTGGCCGCTCTTCGGTGCTTCTAACCAGCTGCTCGGCGGTATGACCATGATCACCCTCGCCGTGTTCTGCAAGTGCACTGGCCGCAAGGGTTGGATGCTCTACGTGCCCGTCGCCTTCCTGCTCTGCTGCACCTTCACCTCGCTGGTCCAGAGCGCCATGGGCTGCATGACTGCCGTTCAGCAGTTTGGCTTCTTCGGCACCATCCCGGCTACTGCCACCACGGCTGCCGTTTCCGTCGCCGCCACCAAGGGCCTGCAGCTCGTCTTTGCCGTCCTGCTGATGGTCCTGGGCCTTATCGTTGCCGTCAACTGTCTCAAGGAGTTCTTCGGCAAGGAGGCCGGTTCCATGCCCGACGAGGAGCCCGAGTGGTCCGAGATGGGCAAGGCCGAGTACGGCCGCGCCGCTGCCGCCGAGGCTCCTGCCGACGCCGAGGCTGTCAAGGCCTAGTCAGCTTGATGGACTGACCGTCCCATCCATATGACTCGGAAAGACCGGGTCCGCAACGACGCGGACCCGGTCTTTTTTCTTGCGAGAACGGGTGATGCACGGGCGTCCTCGCAGATGTTTTGCGTGGATAGGCTCGCGCGTTGTACCATAAGGACGTATATGTGTGCATATGAAAGGGGCCCCGTGGCCAAGACGGTATATTCCGATAACCAAAACAATGTCGATGCATTGGCCGAGCGCCTGAGCAGCCAAACATCGCTTTCTGCCGAGCGGGCAAAGCTGGTTGCCTACGACCTGCTCTGCCGCAAGGCACTCAAGATTAAGTCGAGCGCGCTGGCACAGATTTTCCGCTCCGTCGATAAGGAATGTGACACCAAGGCGATGCGCGATGAGCTCATCGCGGCAAAGATCGTTACCAAGATCGAGGGCAGCGGCATTAACGGGCGCCCGGCGTTCTATACCATCAATGTCGAGATCCGCGATGCCCAGGAGCAGCCTGCCGAGTCCGTCGAAGATTTTGTCGTCGAGGATTCCGCTGACGTGCCTGCTGTGGAAGAAGCTGCTCCGCGTGAGCATGTCGATACCGATGAGTTGCTCGATGAGAACGTCGTGCGCGCCTTTACGGCCAAGGCAGGACGCGGCGGTTTTGGCGGAGGTGGCAAGCGCGATGCGCAGCGCCGCGCCCAGCAGGAGCGCTTCCGTCGCGCCGTTGCTCAAAAGGGTGAGACGGATGCCGAGGCTGTTGAGAACGAGGTTGCTGCCGAGTCGCAGAGGCCCGCGAAGGAGCAAAAGCCCGTGGAGGCCCAGGAGTCCCAGCGTCGCCGTGGTGCCCACTTTAAGGCTGCGCAGCAGGATGTCGCGCATGAGGTTGAAGAGCCTTCCGAGGCTGCAGACGATGTTGAGGAGTCTGCCAAGAAGGCTCCGGGTTCATGCCGTCCCGGGCGTGGTTTTGCGAGGCGCGCGTATCCCGTAAGGCGTCAGGAGAAGGGCGAGCCGGCTTCGACCGCTCAGGCCGAGAAGGCCGAACAAACCGAGAAAACCGTTGAGTCGGCGGCTCGCGAGCAGCAACCTTCCGAGTCGCAGCCTGCGGCTGACACTGAGGTCAAAGCTCAACAGACCGCTGATAAGCAGGCGGGGGAGAGCGCCTCAGGCAAGCCCCGCCGTCGTCGTCACCGCGGCGGTCGTGGCTCAAATGCCGAGGCCGCGGCCGAGAAGACAGCGACACAAAACGGAGATGAGAAGGCCGAGACTCCGGTGGATCAGGTCAAGCGCCAGCCGGCGAAGGAGGCCAAGTCCGATCGTCCGCAAAAGCGCTCGTCTGCGCCCAAGCAGGAACGTAATACCCGGGCAGATTCCAAGCGTAAGCCTCATGCACAGGCTGAGCCTGCCGCGGCTGATAGTGCTACCCAGCAGCCCGAGTCGGCCGTCCACGGCGAGGTATCGGCGTTTGCCCTTGCCCGCGTTTTGGGCAGGCAGCTGCTCAAAGTTGTCCCTACGCCTACGGCGCTCTCTAAGATCAAGGAGCAGCAGACTCAAATTGTTAAGGTCGAGGGCAAGGACGGCAAAAAGGCGCCGCAGCGCACTCAGCACAACGAGATGTCCAACCGCAAGATTGCCGAGGAAATCGCAATCATCCAGGCTTGGATCGAGCAAAACCGAGGTGCCGATACGCCGGTTGCCTCGCGCCGCCAGCGTGCCTACCAGATTTTTAACGACGAGAAGGCTTTTGACGGCAAGCACGGTGAGCGCCTGATAAGGCGCATGACCGAAAAGGGCATCAGCATGCAGGCGATCAAGGTCGCCCCCAACCGCCCCGTGCACTTTACGGGTTTCTTTACGCTGGGCGCCGATAAGCCGTTCATTATGGTCGAGAACCTGGACACCTATGACGAGATCGTCAGGCTGCTGCGTGGCCGCAAGCACGCCAAGCTCTTTGGCATCAAGGTGGGCGGCGTGATTTTTGGCGGCGGATGCAAGGCGAGCGTCTCGCATGCCCTGGACGATTATCTGGCTGAGATCGGCTATCGCTTTAACTACGTCTACTACGTGGGCGATATCGACCGCGAGGGCGCGCGCATCGTCGAGCAGGCTCGCAATGCCAATGTGGTTGAGATTCGTCTGCATGCCGGCATGTACCGCGCCATGCTCGCCGAGCATAAGCGTCGCGTGAAGGCCGGCGGCGAGTGCGAGCCCGCGGCTGCCAACCAGGGCGTGCCGCAGAACTTGGCGGCGACGATCAAGGATCTGCCCATGGTCACGCGCGTGCAGTTCCGCAATGTGCTACGCGAGGGCGGGCGCATTCCGCAGGAGATCCTGATGACCGCCGACTATCGGGATGGCGACTCGGGAAGCTTCGACCGCATGCTGAACAACTAAATTCCGCTCTCCCGGGGCCTGTCGTGGCTTGGCCGTTGCATGCGGCTCGTTTTTCGGAACGGGGCTGACGGACACGTTCCGAAATCTACCACCGTCGCTGTGCAGGGTGTCTATAAAGAGCCGTGGCCAAAAAACATCAAATATGAGTACTGATACTCTTTTAGTAGCAGTAATTTTGACCACATTTAAGGTGATTTGACGTGTCGATCGAGCAGATAAGCTGCCGTATCTCCTCAAGTGTTCATTAAAGGAAGACCTTGATGCGAATAAATCTCATTAAGATCTTCTTTTATTAACGAAAATAATGTAGCTACAACGGTAACAGTACTCATATTTGCCGTTTTTTGGCCACAGTCCTTCGGAGGGTCCTCGAAAATAGTCCCGAGCCGGCACTTGGGGACGTTCCTATAATGCCGGCACTTAGGAGCGTCCCCAAGTGCCGGCACCGCGTCTGCCTGCGGCGGCCGCGCCCCGCTGCGTCGCTCCGCATCCTTGCGGGTTCGGATTCCTCCGCTTGGCGGCGTTGGCTCGATTTGCTTGACGTGAGGGGCTCTTGGCTGGTGTGGGACGGAGGGATTCCGCGTCTGCCTGGTCGGCGGCCGCGCCCCGCTGCGTCGCTTCGCTCCTTGCGTGCTGCGCTGGAAAACGCTTCGCGTTTCCTCAGCTCCGCACCCTTGCGGGTTCGAATTCCTCCGCTTGCCCACAAGAAAGCGCCCTGGGCCGTTATGGGCTTAGGGCGCTCAGTTTTAATGGCTGGGACGGAGGGATTCGAACCCCCAACAGCCGGCACCAAAAACCGGAGTTCTACCGTTGAACTACGTCCCAATGTGTGGTGTTGCCCAAAAGCAACTCGTCTAGTTTACCTAATCTGCGAGGGCATCGCAAACGCCGTCGAGTAGGCGTACGGCGAGCGTCTGCGCGTCGCTGGCCGTGAAGGTGCCGTTGTAGCGCGTCATGCCCGTGAGCTCAATGCGAATGCGAGCCGGCTTCTGCTGCGCGGCGACATTGGCGGTGCGGATGCGCTGGGCCAGGTTGTGGCACTCGGCGAGGGCAATCGTGGCGCGTGGCGCGGCGTCGGCGGGCAGCTCGTCGCTTGCGATCTCGAGCACCAGGTCAACGTCGGTTGGGACCTCGGAGTCGCAGAGCATCATGCCGCTGTTGTCGGTCGTTGCCGTGGCGATGTTCCACATGCGCGAAGCAACGCTGCGTGCGATGGGGTCCTCACCGATAACGGCGATCTGGAAGCGCTCGAGCACGTTGGCGGCGCGAGCAAAACCGATGCGGGACTCGGCTTCGGTGACCGAGGGCTTGCCCTCCCACACATGGTGCAGGCGGTTGATGTAGGCGTAGGTGTCTTGGAAGGCCATGCCGTCGGCAAACAGGCCGACATTTTCCTGGAACTGCTGCAGGGCGGCCTCGGTATGCGGACCAAAGTAGCCGTCGTCTTCGCCACAGGCAAAGCCCAAAACGTTGAGAGCGCGCTGCAGGGCCTGCACATCGGCGCCATGGAAATTGGGCATGCGCAGATACAGAGTGCGGTCGCCCAGCTTATACGAGGCGTCGACCAGGGCGCTCCAACAGGGGATATCGACGGCATGACCGGCAGCAAGGCCGCTGTCGAGCCTGAAGGTGCTGACGGCCTGCTCGGTGGTGGTGCCAAAGCGCTTGTCGGCGACCTCGTCGGCATCGATGGTGTAACCGAGCTGCAGAAGGCGGGACTGAACATCCTCGACGGCTGCTCCCTGCATGCCCGTGGTAATAGGTTCCATGAACGAACCCCTTTCGGCGTACGATTCGTACTATTTTGAGCGCGTGTCGGATAGACAACGCGAGACAATGCATAAACATGCACTCAACAGTGTAGCAACTTGTACCCAAACGCGCTGCCCACAGGTTTTGTGACCCCCGCTAGTTGAGGCGCTCCACAAAGAAATCTGCCATGGAGAGGAAGAGCTCGCGCGCATGCGGGTCGAGCTCGACGCCTTCGATAGCGGCCTTGGCCTTGGCGGTCAGGTCGAGCGCATAGTTGTGGGCGAAATCGACAGAGCCGATCTGCTGGAAGATTTCCACGGCGCGCGCGAGCTGCGCGGGGTCCTCGGTGCCCGAGGAAAGGATTGCCTCGACCTCGTCGTGATGGCGCTCATCAGACAGGGCGTGCACGGCAACGAGCGTGCGTTTGCCCTCGGTGATGTCGGTGCGGAAGTCCTTGTTGGCGGCCTCTTTGGTGCCGACCAAGTTGAGCAGGTCGTCCTGAATCTGAAAGGCAAGGCCGGTGTGCAGGCCAAAGGCGCGTAGCGCCTCGACCTGCTCTTCGCTGCCGCCGCCGATAATGGCTCCGGCGGCAAGCGGCGTGGCTCCGCTGTAATACGCGGTCTTGTGCGTCGCCATGTCCAGGTAGTCATCAACCGAGATATCAAAGCGCTCGTCACGGACCCAACCCAGGTCAAGCGCTTGACCCTCGATGGTGCGGACGATCATCTCGGTAAGCTCGTGGAGCACACGCAGCTTCACGTCGGACTCGAGCGTGGGATCGTCGAGAACCGTCTTGGTGACCATGGTGAGCGCCAGGTCGCCACAATTGATGGCAAGGCCCGTGCCCTCGGTAAGGTGCATGCAGGGCTTGCCGCGACGAATCTGCCCGTTGTCGGCGATGTCGTCGTGGATGAGTGCGCCCGACTGAAAGTGCTCGATGGCCGCCGCGGCGCTGCGGGCGCTCTCAAAGCTACCGCCCACTGCGGTTGCGGCGAGCATGCAGATGAGCGGGCGGTGGCGCTTGCCAGCGTTTGCCGTAAATGCCGAGAGCGGGGTATACAGGTAACGCTCGATATCGGCGGAAGTCGCCTGTCCGTCAAAGAACGTGGCCAGATAGTCGTTAATCTGGTCAAAGTGCTGGGCTAAAAAGCTGGTAAACGGACTGGACACGGGTTCTCGCATTCTTTGATAGGTTGCATCGTTGCATTATGCAGACAACATATTGCCACATTAGGGCGTCGAGCGCGGCGGTTGAAGACGATTGGTCCATGCGGCCGCAAGTGCGGTAGGGGCTTGGCTAGATAAGCCCAAAGTGTTCGAGCGCGGTGACGACGCCGTCGTGGTCGATGCTGTCGGTGACATAGTCGGCCTTTTCCTTGAGGAAGTCCGGTGCGTTGCCCATGGCGATGCCAACGTCGACGGCGTTCATCAGCGAGACGTCATTGCTGGCGTCGCCGATGCCGTATACGGTTCCGTGGTGGGGATCGAGGGCGTCGAGTACGGACTGGATACCCTCGCGCTTGGTACATTCGCGAGGCGAAATCTCGGTCACTTCGAGCTCGAGCTCGTTAAAGCAGAGCAGCGGCTCAAACGCTTGATCCTGAGCGATGCGGTTGGCAAGCGACGTGGACATTAAGATCTTGTAGGCGCTGTAATGTTGCAGCTGCGTAATTGCATCGCCCACGGTGCGGGCGTATCCTGGGGCGTCGGGCGCATCGGCACTCATGCGAACGACGCCATTGAGTCCCTCAAAACGAATCACTTCGTCCGATTGCTCAAGAATGGGAGCAAGGCGCTGCAGCATGCCGGGCGTCATCGCCAAATCGCGAATCACGTGTCCCTCAAGTTCGACATAGCCACCCGCGAGGCAGACGATGCCGGTCCAGGGCAGCTCGAGCAGCTTTGGATGGATGCAGCTCAGCGTGCGCCCTGTGCAGATAAACGCCATATTGCCCTTGGCGACAAAATCACGGATGGCTTGCGAGACCGCTTCATTGGGATAGGGGGAGAGGTCTCGCTCGCTCTCGGGAAGCTCTTGTGCCACTCGAGGGTCTTGCCAGGCGAGTGTTCCGTCGATATCGAAGAAGCAGATATCGCCGCGCTTATGGGCTGCGCTGGCGGCAGGGGAGGCCGAGGTGGTGGACACAAATCCCGGCTCGAGGCCCATGATCTGGTCAAAATGCTCTTTAACGCGGGGAACGGAGATGCCAATAATCACCTGGGCGGTCTTGCCCGTAATGATGAGGCCCTTGGCGCCCACCGCGACAAACGACGCATTATCTGCAACGATGGAAGGGTCTGCGACCTCGACGCGCAGGCGCGTGGCGCAGTTGGTTGCGCCCACGATATTGCCAACGCCACCTAAAAGCTGAATTACCCGCTCAGCGAGGACGTGATCTTGATCGGATTGAATACTGACCTCGCCATTGGGAGATTGCTCTTTGGCAAAGCCGCTTCCCGTTAAACGATCGATTGCCGCGCGATTGGAGACATGATCCTCGCGGCCCGGCGTCTTAAGGTCATAGACCAAGATGAGTGCTCGAAAACTAACAAAAAAGATGAGGCTAAAGGCAAGACCGATACCGAGCGCCAAAAGGTAGGAGCCGGCATGCATTCGCATGAGTGGGATGAAGTTGAAGGCCGTCATTTCCATGAGACCGCCCGAGAAGATGCCGACGATGCCAAAGAAGTTCATGGTCATGGCAAGGCAGGAGGATAGGACGGCGTAGAGCAAAAAGAGTCCAGGATAGGTGAACATAAAGAGAAACTCGAGCGGCTCGGTGACACCGCAGACCACCGAGGCGACGATGGCGGGCAAAAGGATGACCTTAAGGCTGGCGCGGCGTTCGGGTTTGGCGGTGAAATAGAATGCTGCCGCGATGGCGGGAAGGCCAAAGAGCTTGCCCCAGCCGGTGGCGGTAAAACCTGCCCAGGGCGCAAGTTCATTTAAAGGGCGCGTGCTATGGGAGAGAATGGGGAGTAGGTTGGTCCACGTGGCGTAAATACCGTCGTGAATGACCAGATTGTCGTAATAGATGGGCATATAGAGCAGGTGGTGCAGCCCCATGGGCTCGAGTGCTCGCTCCAAAAACACAAAGATGCCCACGCCGAAGGGGCCGACGCCCGCAAGTGCGTGGCGCAGCGTTTCGGTCGCGGCGTATGCGAAGGGCACGATGGCGGCCGAGATGGCGGCAAGGGCAAACACGGCAAAAAAGCTGATGAGGTAGACCAGCGAGGAACCCGAGAAGGTGCCGAGCCAATCGGGAACCTTGGCATCGTAGAAGCGGTCATGGATGGCGACGACGGTTGCCGATACCGCCAGCGGGCCGATAATGCCGGTGTCGAGCGTCTTGATGCCGTCGATGACGGTGATACCGCTGGCGGGGGTCAAAGATGATGGGTACTTAAGCCCAAGGTTGTCTCCGCTCAGCTTAATGATCTCGCTCAAAAAGAAGCAATAGGCAAAATAGGCCACGAGTGCCTCGAGGCAGCAGCGTGCCGGTTGCTTTTGGGCAAGACCGATAGGCAGCGCTACGGCAAAAAGGAGTGGAAGGCGCTTAAAGACCGTCCACGAGCCGCGCTGGATGATGGTCCAGAAAACGTACCAAGGGGTTCCGTATACGGCGAGGTCGCCGACGATGTCTACGGTCGTGGCGAGGGCGGAGATGCCGACCATGAGGCCTGATATAGAAAACAGCATGGCGGGCGCGAACATTGCCCCGCCAAAGCGTTGGATTTTTTGCAGCATATTCTGCCTCTCGACCATAAGCCCGCCGTGTCTGCGGTGGAACGTTTAAACAATGAGTTAATTGTAGGGGAGTGAGCGTTCGCCGCATTGTTGGTTTTGATTCGAATCGATTGGAGCATCACGGGCGCCGTTGACAGTTAATAATCGGTGCTTTGCCGATAGACGGTTTAAACAACCCAAAGAAATGCTATCGTGCCTAGCCATACATATTCATTAGAGGTGAAATCATGCCAAAAGCGATTTACGAAGGAATCTACCGCGAGATCCGTTCGCGCATCATCAACGGGACCTATGCGTTTCAGGAGATGCTGCCAACCGAAGCCGAGCTGACCGCGGAGTTTGGCTGCACGCGCAATACCGTTCGACGCGCCTTGAGCATGCTGGCCGACCAGATGTTTGTGCAGCCTATACACGGTAAGGGCGTGCGCGTTATTTGGCTTAAGGGCGAAACCGACATGCTGGGCGCACTCGAAGAGGTTGAGTCGTTTGGCGAGTTCGCAAAACGCAACAATGCCGTCGCATCGACCGAGGTCAAGTCTTTTGAACATTTGATTTGCACTGAGCAACTCTCTCGTCGCCTGGGCTTTAAGGTGGGCGAGGAGCTGATTCGCGTAATGCGTGTCCGAAGCCTCAACGGCAGCGCGCGCCAAGTGGACCATGGCTACTTTTTGGCGTCGATCGCCAAGGGCCTGACCCCCGAGATCGCGGCGGATTCTATCTACGGCTATCTGGAGCACAAGCGCGGCGTCAAAGTGATGGCGAGCCGTCGTACGGTGAGTGTCGAGCTCGCCAACGATGAGGACTGCAGCTACTTGGACCTTGGCAAGTACAACTGCGTCGCCGTTATGGAGAGCCAGTCGTACACCTCGGACGGCATCTTGTTCGAGGTCACGCATGCCCGCACGCATCCCGAGATCTTCCACTACCGCGTCAACTCCAAGCGATAGCCGGCTAGCTCGCAGCCTGACGAGACTCATGCCCTCAAAGCGAAAACGCCCGGTCAAACCGACGATGCATCGGCTTGATCGGGCGTTTTCTCTGCATTCGATAATAAATAATTGTTTATACAAAACTTGTCAAGTATCAAGTTGAAATTACCGTTCACCGAAGTTTTTCTACCGCTCTAGTAATACTTGTTCAAACAACTAGCCAAATAGCGTATTGTACAAGTCAGCAAAAGGGGCAAAGTCCCCGAGCCAATCTCCGAAGGCGGCGGCAAAGGGTGCCGCCACGGTGTGAAAGGGTGGATTGTAATGAAGAACGAAATGAGCAGAAGGCAGTTCCTGGGCTTTGCTGGTTCCGCGGCTGCGGTTCTTGGTCTGGGCCTCGTGGGCTGCGGTGGTTCTGCCGGCTCTGGCTCCTCTGCTTCCGGTGACGCTGCCGAGGTCTACTTCCTCCAGTTCAAGCCCGAGGTCGACAAGGAGTGGAAGGAGATCGCCAAGGCGTACAAGAAGGAGAAGGGCGTCGAGGTCAAGATCGTGACCGCCGCCTCCAACACCTACGAGGAGAAGCTCAAGTCCGAGATGTCCAAGAGCTCCGCTCCGACGCTGTTCCAGGTCAACGGCCCCACCGGCCTTAAGAACTGGAAGGACTACTGCGCCGATCTTTCCGACACCAAGCTCCGCGGCGAGCTCATCGACGACTCCCTGGCGCTGCAGTCCGACGGCAAGGATCTGGGTATCGACTGGGTTCAGGAGAGCTACGGCATCATCTACAACAAGGAGCTCCTCGAGAAGGCCGGCTACAAGGCCGAGGACATCAACTCCTTCGACAAGCTGAAGGCTTGCGCCGATGACATCCAGGCCCGCAAGGACGAGCTCGGCGTTGACGGTGCCTTCACTTCCGCCGGCATGGATGACTCCTCCAGCTGGCGCTACACCACCCACCTCGCCAACCTCCCGCTCTACTACGAGTTCGAGAAGGAGCACAACCAGGAGGACGACGAGATCAAGGGCGAGTATCTCGACAACTTTAAGCAGATCTTCGACCTGTACATCACCGACTCCACCTGCGATCCTTCGCAGCTCGCCTCCAAGACCGGTGACGACGCCACCAACGAGTTCGCAACCGGCAAGGCCGTCTTCTACCAGAACGGCTCTTGGGCCTACGCCGACCTCACCAAGGCCGGTATGACCGACGACCAGCTCGGCATGCTGCCGATCTACATCGGCGTCGACGGCGAGGAGAACCAGGGCCTGTGCTCCGGCGGCGAGAACTACTGGTGCGTCAGCTCCCAGGCTTCCGAGGATGCCCAGAAGGCCACCGAGGACTTCATGTATTGGTGCGTCACTTCTGACACCGCCACCAGCATCATCGCTGACAAGATGGGCCTGACCGCCCCGTTCAAGAGCGCTAAGGAGACCACCAACGTCTTCTCTCAGCAGGCCGTTGCTATGGCCAAGGACGGCAAGAAGACCGTCGCTTGGGACTTCGTTTACATCCCCTCCGAGGAGTGGAAGAAGAACCTCAAGCAGGCTCTCATCGCTTATGCTGCCGACAACACCAAGTGGGACGGCGTCAAGAACGCCTTCGTCGATGGCTGGAAGACCGAGAAGGCTGCTTCCGAGTAAGCAGTTGCTGCCCAAGCTATCTGATTAGCGACAGGGGGCGGGCAGACGTAGGTTTGCCCGCCCCCTGCATATTGAAAGGACCCTTCTATGGGCAAAGCACTCAAGCGCTGGTGGCCGCTCTTTATGCTGCCCACGTGCCTGGCGTTTATGATCGGGTTCGTGATTCCCTTTATCCAGGGTTTCTATCTCTCGTTCTGCCAGTTTATTACCATCAATAACGCGCACTTTGTCGGTATCGAGAACTACGTGCGCGCACTGACCGACCCGCAGTTCTCCACGTCGTTCTTCTTTACCGTGGCGTTTGCCTTCCTGTCGACGGTGCTCATCAACGTGATCGCGCTGGCCATTGCGCAGGCGCTCACTCGCAAGGCGCTCAAGGGCACCAACATCTTCCGTACGATTTTCTTTATGCCTAACCTGATTGGCGGCATCGTGCTGGGCTACATTTGGCAGATTCTGATCAACTGCCTGCTCTCCAACGTGGGCGCCCAGCTCATCGCCCTTAACTCTGCTGCTGGCTTCTGGGGCCTTATCATCCTGACCCTGTGGCAGCAGGTCGGCTACATGATGATCATCTACATCGCCGGTCTGCAGTCCATTCCGTCTGATTACATCGAGGCCGCCAAGGTCGATGGCGCTACGGCATGGCAGACGTTTTGGAAGGTTAAGATCCCCAACCTGATGCCGACCATCACCATCTGCCTGTTCCTGTCCATCACCAACGGCTTTAAGCTGTTCGACCAGAACCTCGCCCTTACCGGTGGCGCCCCGGCGCACTCCACCGAGATGCTCGCCCTGAACATCTACAACACGTTCTATTCGCGTGCTGGCATCGCATGGCAGGGCATCGGTCAGGCCAAGGCAGTTATCTTCTGCATCCTGGTTGTCGCTATTTCTATGATCCAGCTTAAGGCCACGAGGTCCAAGGAGGTGCAGCAGTAATGAAACGCGATAAGGCTATCAACCGCGCGCTCTCGATCTTCTTTACGATTCTGTCGCTCGCATGGATCTACCCCGTGTTCATGATTGCGCTCAATTCCTTTAAGAAAGCGACCGCAATCAGCACCACCACGGCGTTCGATCTGCTCACGCCTGAGACGTTCAACGGCCTCGCAAACTACGTGCACGCTCTGAACGAGCAGGGCTTTGCCTCGGCGTTTATGTACTCTCTTATCATCACGGTCACGTCGGTCGTGCTGATTCTGGTGTGCTGCTCCATGTGCGCTTGGTACGTGGTGCGCGTCAACAGCAAGATCTCGAACTTCTTCTATTACCTGTTCGTCTTCTCGATGGTCGTACCGTTCCAGATGCTCATGTTCACGCTGTCCAACCTCGCGGACCGCATCGGCTTTAACACGCCGTTTAACATCTGCTTCATCTACCTTGGTTTTGGCGCGGGCCTCGCGGTCTTTATGTTCGCCGGCTTCGTCAAGAACATCCCGCTCGAGATTGAGGAAGCGGCCATGATCGACGGCTGCAACCCGGTCCAAGTGTTCTTTAAGATCGTCCTTCCCATTATGAAGCCCACCTATCTTTCGGTCGGCATCCTCGAGACCATGTGGGTCTGGAACGACTATCTGCTGCCCTACCTTACGCTCGACTCCACCAAGTACAAGACCATTCCTATCTTGATCCAGTACTTCCGTGGCGGCTATGGCCACGTCGAGCTCGGCCCCATGATGGCGTGCATCATGATGGTCGTCATCCCCATCGTCATCATGTACATCTTCTGCCAGAAGTACATCATCGACGGTGTGGTGGCAGGTGCCGTCAAGGGCTGATGCCGTAACTGTTTTGCAAGTTTTGGCGGCGCCTCTCAGCGCGGCGCCGCGTATCGAAAGGTAAAGACATGGCCGAGATCGTTCTCAAACATGTTCAGAAGGTGTATCCCAACAACGAGTCAAAAAAGAAGGGCTTCTTTGGCAAAAAGAAGAAGACCGAGGAGAAGAAGCACAACCTCAAGGTTACCGAGGACGGTGTGCTCGCTGTAGAGGACTTCAACCTCACCGTTCACGACCAGGAGTTCATCGTCCTCGTTGGCCCTTCTGGCTGCGGTAAGTCCACGACGATGCGCATGGTCGCCGGCCTGGAGGACATCACCTCCGGCGATGTGTTCATCGATGGCAAGCGCGTCAACGACGTGGCGCCCAAGGACCGCGACATCGCCATGGTGTTCCAGAGTTATGCTCTGTACCCCAATATGACGGTGTACGAGAACATGGCGTTTACGCTTGAGCTCAAGAAGGTCCCCAAGGACGAGATCGACCGCAAGGTTCGCTCCGCTGCCGAGATCCTGGGTATTACCGAGTACCTCGACCGTAAGCCCAAGGCGCTCTCTGGCGGCCAGCGCCAGCGCGTCGCCATCGGCCGCGCCATCGTGCGTGACCCCAAGGTCTTCCTGATGGACGAGCCGCTGTCCAACCTGGATGCCAAGCTTCGTAACCAGATGCGCGCCGAGCTCATTAAGCTGCGTCACGAGATCAAGGGCACCTTCATCTACGTTACCCACGACCAGACCGAGGCTATGACCCTCGGCGACCGCATCGTGGTCATGAAGGACGGCGTCGTCCAGCAGATCGCCACGCCGCAGGAGGTCTTCAACCATCCCGCGAACATCTTCGTCGCCGGCTTCATCGGCGTGCCGCAGATGAACTTCTTCGATGCCCAGCTGGTGCGCTCGGGCAACGGCTTTACTGTCAAGACCGAGGATATGAACGTGGCGCTCGCCCCGGAGACTTGCGCTCAGCTTGCCCTCAACTGGGACGGCGGCGACGTGAAGGAGATTACGGCCGGCGTGCGCCCCGAGCAGATCCTGCTTGCCGACAAGGGCGAGGAGGGTGCGCTCCAGGGCACCGTCGAGGTGACCGAGCTCATGGGCTCGACCGAGCATGTCCACGTGACCGCTCCCGACGGCCAG
The DNA here is from genome assembly GCF_003459245.1 of Collinsella sp. AF23-2. Lineage (GTDB taxonomy): Bacteria > Actinomycetota > Coriobacteriia > Coriobacteriales > Coriobacteriaceae > Collinsella. The sequence continues at coordinate 13,405 of NZ_QRVG01000023.1, read as the reverse complement.
TTTGTCCTGATTATCCCCGTCGTCGACCTCGAGGCCAAGGGCGCGCTCAAGGCTGGCGACCCCATCTGGTTCAAGTTCGAGAAGAACGCGACTCATCTCTTCGATAAGGTGTCTGGCAAGAACCTTATCTAGGCCCGGTGCATCCAGGCCCTCCCTTTGGGCGACTGCGGCTTTGCCATCCTTTTGCCGCGGTCACATATAAGGCTCCCCTCCCGTCCACTGGGCGAGAGGGGAGCCTTTCCTTATGACGGGGTTGTCTGGTCGGTCGTTTGTCTTGATCTGTAACAGGTGGAGGTTCGAATTGGGTTTAGATGTTACAGAACGAGATTGAGTTGAGCCGCCTGTCCTTCCATCTCGATCTATAACACGAGAGGCTGATTTCGGCAGCTACCTGTTACAGAGCGAGATTGTTTTAGCCAGCTTATCCATTTGTCTCGATCTGTAACAGTAAGGGCGGATTTCGGACGTTAGATGCTACAGATTGAGATAAACCCTAGGGAAAGGACCGGTTTGTCTTGATCTGTAACAGGTAGGACCGTTTTCGCCGAGTAGGTGTTACAGATTGAGACGATTTGGTCGAGGCGGGCCACGGGTACGCACGGGCGCAAAAAACGGAGCCGTGTTGCCACGACTCCGTTTCTCAAGAGGATGGATAAGGGGAATGGGTTAGTCCAGGTGCCAGATCTCGTCGTTGTACTGGGAGATCGTACGGTCGGACGAGAAGGTGCCGGCGTTGGCGATGTTGATCAGCGCCTTGCGCATCCAGACATCCTGGTCCTCGTAGTCGGCCAGCACACGCTCCTTGGTCTGGATGTACTCCTCAATGTCGAGCAGGGCCATAAACCAATCCTTGCCCTTGATGTCGTCGTGCAGGCGCTGCAGACGCTCGGCGTTGCCGGTCGCCATAAAGGCGGGGTTGGTGATAAAGTCCACCAGCAGCTTGATGCCGGGCTTGCGGTAGAGCGCGCCGGCGTCATAGGTGCCGTCGGCGTAGAGTTGCTCGACCTGCTTGGACGAGGCGCCAAAGGTGTAGATGTTCTCGTCGCCGACGAGCTCGGCGATCTCCACATTGGCGCCGTCGAGCGTGCACAGGGTCAGGGCGCCGTTGAGCATGAACTTCATGTTGGAGGTGCCGCTCGCTTCCTTGGAGGCCAGGCTGATCTGCTCGGAGATGTCAGCAGCGGGGATCACGCGCTCGGCAGCGGTGACGTTGTAGTTCTCGATCATGACAACCTGCAGGTAGGGGGCCACGTCGGGGTCGTTTGCAATCCACTGCGACAGCGTCAGGATCAGATGGATGATGTCTTGGGCAATGGTGTAGGCAGGAGCCGCCTTGCCGCCAAAGATGATGGTGACGGGGTGCTTAGGCTTATTGCCGTTCTTGATGTCGAGATACTTCCAGATGATGTAGAGCGCGAGCATCTGCTGGCGCTTGTACTCATGGATACGCTTGACCTGAACATCGATGATGGCGTTGGAGGGAATGGTCACGCCCTGCTCGAGTGCCATGAACTGGCGCATGATGCTTTTGGCCTCGACCTTGGTGGCGGCCAAGCGCTCAAGAACATCCTTGTCGTCGGCGAAGTCGGCGAGCTTGCTCAGGTCGCCGGTGCTACGCCAATCGGTGCCGATCACGTCGTCGAGCAGGCTGGCGAGCGCGGGATTGGCGCCATGGATCCAGCGGCGGAAGGTGATGCCGTTGGTCTTATTGGAGAACTTCTCGGGATAGATCTCGTAGAACGGATGAAGCTCGGTGTCCTCCAGGATCTTGGTGTGGAGTGCGGCGACGCCATTGATGGAGAAGCCAAAGTGGATGTCCATGTGGGCCATGTGGACGGTCTCATACTCGTCGATGATGGCAACGCGCGGGTCATCGTGCTCGGCCTTGGCAATCTCGTCGAGTTTGACGATGATGTCGGCGATGGCGGGGGAGACCTTCTGCAGGCTGGCGAGCGGCCACTTCTCGAGCGCCTCGGCAAGGATCGTGTGGTTGGTGTAGGCGACCATGGAGCGCACGATGGCAACGGCCTCGTCAAACTCAATGTCGTGCTCGGTGGTGAGCAGGCGAATGAGCTCGGGGATGACCATGGTGGGGTGCGTGTCGTTAATTTGGACCACGGCGTAGTCGGCCAGATCGTGCAGATTGCTGCCGCGCTCGATGGCCTCGTCGATCAGGAGCTGGGCGGCGTTGCTCACCATAAAGTATTCCTGGTAGATGCGAAGCAGACGGCCCTGCTCGTCGGAATCGTCGGGGTACAGGAACAAGGTGAGGTTCTTGGCAATCTCGGTCTTGTCGAAGTCGATGGAGCTGCCGGGGACCAGGCCGTCGTCGACGCTCGCCAGGTCGAACAGGCGCAGACGGTTCTTGGTGGGCTGGCCGTAACCGGGCACGTCGATGTTGACGAGCTTGGAGGTAACGGCAAAATCGCCGAACTCGACGGTGTAGGAGCGGTCGTCGTCGACTAGGATGTCCTGCTCACCGAGCCACTCGTCGGGGACGGCCTTCTGCTGGTTGTCGACAAAGCGCTGGCGGAACAGGCCGTAATGGTAGTTGAGGCCCACGCCATCGCCGGTCAAGCCCAGCGTGGCGATGGAATCCAGGAAGCATGCGGCCAGACGGCCCAGGCCGCCGTTGCCGAGCGACGGTTCGACCTCGAACTCCTCGATCTTGTTGAGGTCGTGGCCCGCGGCGGTGAGCTGGTCCTTAACCTCGTCATAGATGCCAAGGTCGATCATATTGTTGATGAGCAGCTTGCCGATCAAAAACTCGGCAGAGATGTAGTAGAGCTTTTTCTTGCCGTTGTTGAGAGGACAGGCGGCAGAGCGCTCCTGCACGAGCTTGGCCAGCAGCTTATAAATACGACGGTCATCGAGCTGCTCGAGCGAGGTGCCAAAGGACTGCTCGGCAAGATCCGCAAGATTGATACGGGGCATGTTTCCTCCTGTGATGGGTTGATTACATGTCAGAAATTCAAAAGAAGCCCGCGCGAGGGATTGGAGTGGCCTCGCGCGGGGAAAACGGACGCGTCCGCACGATGGGGTGGGGTCGGGCGCGGTGGCTCCTATTGGGGAAGCTCAATTTCGTCTTCCGACGGGATGCGGAAGTAGGTCTCGGTCCAGCCGGTGAGCTTGTGCTCGAGCTCGCGGGTGATGGCGCCATCGAGCATGCGCCAGGTCCAGTTGCCGCCCATGGTGGCGGGAGTGTTGATGCGCGCCTCGTTGCCCAGGTTGAGCAGGTCCTGCATGGTGTAGATGCAGGTATCGCTTACGCTGGCGGCGATGGCGCGGTTGAGTGCATCGGCCATGGGCTCGCCTGCCTGCTGGTGGGTGTACAGGGCCGCCTGCTCGCGCTGACGCGGGGTGGCCGTTCCCTCAAACCAACCGCGCGCCGTCTCGTTGTCGTGTGTGCCCACATAGGCGACGGTGTTGGCAATGTAGTTGTGCGGCAGGTAGTACGAGTTGGTGCCCTCAAAGGCGAACTGCAAGATCTTCATGCCGGGGAAGCCCGAGTTGTCGCGCATGTCGATGACGCCGGGGGTGAGGAAGCCCAGGTCTTCGGCGATGATGGGCAGCGTGCCGAGCTTTTCCTCGAGCGTCTTGAAGAACTTGAGGCCGGGGCCCTGCGTCCACGAACCGTAGGACGAATCGGGTGAGGAGAACGGCACCTCCCAATAGGCCTCGAAGCCGCGGAAGTGATCCAGGCGGATGACATCGTACATGTCGAGGGCGGCGCGGATACGGCCCTCCCACCAGGAGAAACCGTCGGCTTCCATGGCGTCCCAGTCGTAGATGGGATTGCCCCAGTACTGGCCGGTGGCCGAGAACTGGTCGGGCGGCGTGCCGGCGACACTCACAGGATTACCGGCGGCGTCGATCTTAAAGAGCTCGGGCGTGGCCCACATCTCGACGGAGTCGCGCGAGACATAGATGGGCAGGTCGCCGATGATGAGGATATCGCGCTCGTTGGCATAGGCCTTGAGGCGGCTCCACTGACGATTGAAGAAGTACTGCGTCATCTGGTGGTAGAGCATGCGCGCGGGATGGGCGGCGCAGACCTTGGCAGAAGCCTCGCCGCGGGTACGGAGCTCTGCGGGCCACTCCCAAAAGGCCTTGAGACCGCACTCCTCCTTGACGGTCATGAACTCGCAGTAGGGGATGAGCCAGTCTTCGTTTGCTTGGACAAAGTCGTCGAAGTCGGCCGGCTTGTCGGCGGCAAAGCGCTCGGCGGCGCGGTCGAGAATCTGACGACGGCCACCAAAGATGGCACCATAGTCGACATTGCTGGGGTCGGAGCCCAGGTACACGCCGTCGATATCGCACTGCTCCAGATAGCCGGCCTCGATAAGCTCGGCAAAGTCGATGAAATTGGGGTTGCCCGCACGGGCCGAGAACGACTGATAGGGCGAGTCGCCATAGCTCGTTGTCGTAAGGGGGAGAATCTGCCAGTAATGTTGTTTGCACGAGGCGAGGAAATCGACAAAGTCATAGGCGTTCCAGCCAAAGCCGCCGATACCGTAAGGTCCGGGCAATGACGAAACGGGCATCAGAACGCCGCTTGCACGCTCCATGGATGCACTCACCGTCCTTTTGAATAAGGGGCTGCGCCGTAGATGGATAGACGGCTCGTCCCGAGTTTCCATTGCTATTGTCCCTATTGTAGAACATGTTGTTTAAACATGTATAGAGAGAATGAAAAAGTTGCCGACTTTCGGTGAATGGTAGTGCGCCATAGACGATATGAGTTGAACATTGGGAGCTCCTCCCCTTGCGGCTCTTTTGTGGGTCGGGCGACAATGGTCGTCGTCATTAAAGACCGGCTGCCAGCCAGGTTGCAACAATGCAAGAAGGGTTCACATTCAGTTGGCCGTTGACACAAACAATCGCGCGAAGACCTCGTCTTCTTCGGTAAGTCCAGGCGCGGCAAGACGCGCATGGCAGTCGCCCTCACGATGCGCGCGGTCGCCGCGGACATGTCGGTCAGGTTCTGGCAGACCGCGCAGCTGGTTCTCGAGCTCGGCAACGCGAAGCGCAAGGGAACGCTGTCGAAACTGTTGAACGACGTGTCGCCCGCGAGGCTGCTCGTGCTCGACGAGTTCGTCTACGTCCCCTGCGACGTAGACGGTGCGAGGGTTCTCTACCAGGTCATTTCCGTCCATGTAGTGCTCGTAGGCCGCGGCGTCGTCGGGCTCGTCGAAGGAGAGGGACTCCGTCCAGTCCCAGTAGGCCCCCGTCCAGGCGCCCCTGCGCCTGCCGGCCGGCGTCGTCTCGTCGAAGACGAGGCCGTGGCGCAGCAGGAACTTCGACATCCGCTGCTTGGCGTGTTGCAGGTCGTCGCGCGCGTCCTCGAGGGCGCTCGTCGGGGACCCACACCTCGACGACGTTGCGGCGCGCCAGCATGCGTGCCAGCCACTCGGCGTCGCGGCGGTCGTTCTTGCGGCCGCGGTCGGCCGCGGGCCGGTGCATCTTCGGGACCGCCCCGACGACGCAGCCGAGGCCGAGGGCCCGCAGCGCGCGGCCGCGGTTGATGGTACGACCATTGTCGCCCGACCCACGAGAGAGCTGCAAGGGGAGAGGCCCCAATGTTCAACTCATATCGTCTGTTGTGCCAGAGTCGCTCGGGAAAGCGCGACCGACGCAGCGCGCTGTTTTCCAGTCACATCCAGTTCGGGTTGATTTCAGCATGCGATAAGAAACTGGATTTGAATTTCGACTCGAAAGATGGGCAATGCTGATGAGAAACGCTTGGAGTTCGGGATTGCGCGGCGTGAAGCGACCCTCTTCTTATCGAGTTCGTTACAATGTAGGAAAAACAGTAAGTAAGAAGACCTCTGATTGCTTTAGGAGGAGCTGTGGTGAATAGCGCCCAGAAGATCGATAAGTCCATCCAGAAGATGATGACTCTCGGAAGAAGGCTTGGGATTCTGTTTACGGCGCTGTTTATAGCGGTGTGTTGCTGTTCGGTGGTGGTGGTTATTTCCATTGGGCTTATGGCTGCTCAAGGAAACCTATATGATCCATCAAAGACGGTTTCCGTAGTGGTTCCTTTGATGTATCTTCTGATTTCCGGAGGGGCCACATGGACCCTGCGGGGAATCAGCATGGACATGGCTCATGGCGAATCGCCCTTTACCCTTTCGCATGCTCGAAGAATCTCGATTATCGGGTGGCTGTTTGTTGCAGCGGCAATAGGTGACCTCTTGTTTTCTCCGGGGTTTCTTTCGATAGTGATTGGCCCCTTCGACTTGCTGGGGAACGCCTATTCGATGTTTGAAAACCTGGCCCTGCCCATAGATATTGGTGCTGTGCTGGGGGCCGTTTGCTGCTTCTCGATTTCTGCGATATGGCGCTACGGAGCTCTGCTTCAAGACCAGACCGAGGATTTGGTGTGAGGGGCGGCATGGACTATCTGATTATTGAGCTTGAAAGCTTATTGCTTCGACGCGGAAAGACGAGTACGGATATCATTCGGGCGACCGGGCACACACCGGCAAGTATCTCAAAAATACGAAATGGCAAGGTGAAGGCAATTAGGTTAAAGACATTGCTGGATATTTGCGTAGAGCTTGATTGCCAGCCTGGCGATCTTATTAAGCGCGTCAACGAAAGAGAACTTGAGGAACTGGCGACGCGGCGCGCCCGCAACGCGCTGAGCAGGGCGACCGCGACGGGTGATGACCCGGTCCTGGAGTCAGATCATGTTTACGTGGTCGATCTTAGAGACGACTGAGGCTGGAGAATAAAAAAGTATTGAGCAGGTGCAGCCCGTGAAAACAACGGTTTTCACGGGCTGTTCATTCAACGTCCTGCAGTGGCCTGTATTTCTCGCCGCGTCACTGGGGAACGAGAGAGTCATTTCCTGTGCTGGATGCAGGGGGGTGCTTACCTTGTGTAATATATAAATAAGCTTATATTGAAATATGATACATATCGAATTAGAATAATATTATCAATTCGGTATGCAAGGAAAGGAGGGAGAGATGGATTGGATTAACGAGCCGGAGGAAGGCGTTGCACCCGCGTGCGGCAACTGCTTCTTCTACGCGCACGGGGGATGCACGAAGAGGTGCCCCAATCAGTCCTGCACGTTCCGTTTCTAGGGGGCAGAGATGAACTGGCTTTCTACCGCGAAAGGAGGGGAATGAAATGGAATGGATTACCGAGCCGTCAGCCGGGGCTGAGCCCATGTGCAGCAATTGCTTCTTTTACGCGCACGGCAGCTGCAGCACCAAGTGTTCTTCACAGGAGTGCACTATCCGCTTTTAGCGGATAGTGCACGCCGTACGGCGTGCACAGACTGTTCAAAGATATTTTGGCCAGCAGCGCCTGAGGGGCGATGTGGCATTGCAATATGGGGGGCGAACCGACGTTACCTATAACCCCGCACAATTGCCATGTCGTCCCTTTTTATTGACGGGGAGGATGTCGTCCATGCGGGAAGTCCCAGTTGAATTGCGTGCCATATCCAAGAGATATGGCGGGTTTGAAGCGGTTAAATCAGTCTCGTTCTCTTTAATGGAAGGCGAGCTGTGTGCACTCATTGGGGAGAATGGTGCCGGCAAGAGCACGTTAATTCGATTGATCACGGGGCTTTCGGAGCCATCGTCAGGAACGATCTCGATGTTTGGGCAAACCGGGAGACGTGAAATACGGAGCTGCAGGGAAAGGCTGGGTTATATGCCCGACCTCAATGCTTCGTATCCTAATCTGACCGCGCGAGACAACTTGGTCGTTCGCTGTATTGAGTGGGGGCTTCCCACCGATCGTTCCATCGACGGTGTGTTATCAACCGTCGGTTTGGGGGAGGCCGGCGGGAAGAAAGTGAAGAACTTCTCAATGGGAATGAGGAGGCGTCTCGATCTGGCCATAGCGTTGCTGGGCGATCCGGAGCTGTTGATCCTGGACGAGCCGACAAACGGCCTGGATCCGATGGGGATAGTCGAAGTAAGAAAAATCCTTACGCATCTTAACAAAGATCAAGGTAAAACGATTCTCGTATCCAGCCACAATCTTGAGGAGATGCACAAGCTGGCAACTGATTACCTCTTCATAAGTCATGGTCGCCTCATTCGAAGGATGACCGCACCTCAGCTGGAAAAGTCATGCCGCGGTGGTTTCGTGTTGCATGTGGACGATCTGGAGCGAACGAGATCGGTTCTCGGAGATGAGACCTCACATTCTTTTCTGCCGGACGGCAGCGTCCTTATGCGCTATGAGGAGAAAAAGGAAGGGCGGGGCATTGCAATCGAAGCGCTCTCGACCGCAGGTGTGAGGGTTGCGGAGGCGTATTCTCATAGGAAGAGCCTTGAGGAGTTTTATTCGGAGCTCATCGGTCGAGAGAGCGAGCTGTGATGAAACGCGAGTTCATCTCAGCTTTTCGGAGCGAGGTATGGTTGCTCGCCAGGCACCCGGCGACCGCTCTGATGATTGCGCTTGCGGCTGTGCTGTATGTGGTTGCGGCTGCGACTTCGTCTGAGGTGCTGATCATGGTCGCCGGTGATGACCCGTATACGCTTGGAGGGGCTATAGGTTTTATTGGAAACCTAGTGGATGCAGGGGACGTTTTGGGCTCTGTTGCCCGGACGTCTTTTGCGTCTACAGTGGTCTGGATTCCGGTGACGATTCTCTACGCGGTTTACGCTACGTCGAGAGACTTTGAATCCGTGGCTTACGCCGTATCGAGATCGCGAGGGGTGTCGCAGGCGGCGATTGTGATCACGAAGCTGTTGGTGAACTGCACTCTGGTCGGTGCCGTGTATCTTCTTTCTACGACTGCGCTGTATTTAACCAAGATGGCCCAATGGGACGTTGGGGCCTCGTGCTCAGGGTTTGCCCAATTTGTATCGATTGCGCTGATGATCGCGCTGCTGCTCATTTCGATGTACGCCGCTACCTTCGCCCTGTATTTGCTCACGAGGAGTGTGGTGGCGAGCAGCGTCGTTGCAATAGCGGTTTCGACATTTGTGATGGTGTGGTTCCCAAGTACATACGGAAGCGGTCAGCCCAGCTTGCTGCTCATGCTCTCGCCCGTGTATTACCTGATGAACCTGTGTTCCCTGAGTATGCAGAATGTTGGTGTAATTCAGGTTTTGCTGTATGCGGGCGGCACTGTGCTTGTGTCGGTTGGAGTTGCGCTCGTCTCGCTATTTGTAAGGACGGCGGTTCGATGAATCTTGGGATGTCGGTCAGGGCGGAACTGTTCCGCGCAAGGAGAATGAAACTCGCCGTGATAATAGCGCTGATGTATTTGGGCATCGCGGGGATTTATGTGTTTGCCGGGTCCGGCGCATGGGTCTCCGCAGGGGGAGAGGGCCAGTTCTTTGGCTTTTCCGCCGATCCGGGCTATCTTTTCTCGATAGGGGTTGGGCCAACGGGTATCTCTTCCTGGCTAAGTGTCGTCTCCATGGCGCATACGGTGTTCTTCCCAATCGTCTCTGTTGTTGTGGCGGGGACGCTATTCGGTGATGCGACGAGCGTGTCGGCAAGGGGAGTTTCGATTGCTCGGGGCTTCCGCAGCTGGCAGCTGTTTGCGGCAAAGACATTGGCTTGCGAAGTGTATACGCTGTGCCCCTACATCGTGTTTACTCTCGGTGTCGCTGCGGTCTTTGCCGTGTGCTCCGGAAGCGGTCTAGACAGCCTTACGGTTGGTAATGTGACCTCGGCACTCCTGTCGAATATCGTTATAGACGCCGCTTATACGCTGATGGTTGCGGTTGCATATGAGGTGTTCAGGATCAGATCTCTTGTGTCGGGAGCCTTGCTGGTCGCAACGTTCGCGGGCCTTGTTATCGCGATGAGTTTCCCAACCGTTTTACCCCCGGTTCACATGGCTTATTGGATGAGGGCGTGCGGGGCTGCCGGCGGGACGGTCCTGATGGCTGCATGCGGCCATGCGGTCATCGTGTCGCTCGCATGTCTATTGCTGCTTTCGTGCAGTTTTTATCGAAGAAGGTAGTGCGCTGGCGTATGCGCAGCGTCTGAGGGTCGATATGGATTTGGTTGGAAATGGAGATGGTGCGAAGTGAAACTGTCGCAATTTAATGTGGTGCATGAACATAACGGAAGTCTTCTTATCATGAATGCGCGAACCGGCGGCATCCTGTCGTTAAATCCGGAATACGCGCAGAAATTCAAAAGGATTCAAGAAGGGGACGTTCGGGATGCCGATGATCTTGTCGCGGAGCTGATAAGGGGAGGCATCCTAGTCAATGAGGAGAGGGACGAGCTTGGGGAGATCAGGTTGCAAAGTCGCGCCGCGCGCTTTGCGAATACTGCTCTGTCCCTTACCATTGCGCCAACGATGGCTTGCAACTTTTGCTGTCCCTACTGCTATGAAAAGGGACAGGCGTACACGACGATGGGCGAGGAGGTTTTGACACAGCTCTCCAAGTTCGTGAAAGATTACTATCCTGGTATCGCAAGTCTCTCAGTTGGATGGTACGGCGGCGAGCCTCTGCTCGGAATGAAGATGATCGAACGGATTACGTCGGATCTGAAAGATGTCGTGGGGCCAACGTGTGAATATTCCCACTCGATAGTGACAAATGGCTATCTGCTGACGCCTGATGTTGCAAGGAGGCTCGCGGCATGTGGTGTGACGAGCGCGCAAGTGACTATAGATGGATCGAAGTCGGATCACGATTCGAGAAGGATTCTTCACGACGGAAGCCCTACATACGAACGTATTCTCAAGAACGTCAAAGAGTGTGCCGACATCATCGATATTTCGATAAGGAGCAACGTCGACAAGACCAACATCGAGGCCGCTCAAGAGCTATTGGATTATCTCGAGCTAAATGGCCTGATGAATAAGGTTCACTTCTATTTAGCCCCTGTTGACGATATCAATCAGGTATGTGCGAACGACAGCCACTGCTTTACTGTAAAAGAGTTCTCGTATGAGGAGACTGAGTTTTATAAAAGGGCAATTGCGCGGGGCTTCAAAGTTCAACCTTTTGGTGGGACGAATTTCGGGATATGTTGCGCCGTTGGAATCAACTCGTACGTGGTTGATCCCGTCGGAGATTTGTATAAGTGCTGGGATGACATTGGAATGAAGGAGCGGAGGGTCGGAACTATTTTCGAGCCGCCAATGTTGAGCAAGAACATGATTAACTGGATGGCATATGAGCCGGATGACCCGGAATGCCAAGAGTGCTTTGCTTTTCCCATGTGCATGGGAGGGTGCCCCAACCACGCCTTAAACGGTGAGGGGAAACGTTGCGTTTCCTTCCGGTATGATGCCGAGCAAAAAATGCTGCTCTCCCAGATGATGAATACGGCAAAACGGGGTGCGGGGCAAAATGAGGCTGATGCTTAATCTCTGTAGAAAATATATACTGGGCGGTCGATTCTACGCCTATCTTGTCGTAACAGTTTTGGTCGGGCTGCTTGCGCTTGCGGGTCCCTTTCTTACCGGCATAGTGGTAAACCGATTGGCGATGCCGGCCAGCGCCGATCTTGCCGCCGTTCTCGTTTGTTGCCTTATTTTGGTTGCGGTCCAAGCGGTTCGAGCGGGACTAGTGTATTGCTCAGAGATGCTGTACATCAACCTTCAGTCGCATGCGGGGTTCGGCTTAAATGCGGATACGCTTGAGCACGTGAAGCACCTTCCCCAGGCATTCTTCGAGGGCTTCAACGCGTCGTATTATAACCAGCAAATCAATCACGACGCTAATGACCTTGTCATCTTCGTAATCAACTCGGTTGTGGGGGTTTCAAGCAACGTTATCACCCTTTTGTCCGCCCTGTTTGTTCTCGGTAGCCTGAATATCAAGTTGAGTGTGGTCTGCCTTGTTCTTGCGGCAGCGAGTGCCGCTTTTTATGCGGTTTCACGCGCAAGGCTGTTTGAGAGAAGTTTTGACGTACAAGAGCAGAGCGCGAGGTTTTTTTCCTGTCTACAAGATCAGTTGGAGAAAGTTGATTTCATCCGCAAACATGCTTTGTTCGATAGGTCCCGCGCTGTACTGGTCGAAGCTTTTAATGGGCTCTATCCAACGATGAGAGCAAATCAGGAAGTAGGGTCTAGATTTACCTTTGGCAACGCGTTGGTCGCTTCCGCCGCTCAAGGATGTCTTCTTGCTGTGGGCGCGGTTGAAGTGATGGGCGGGAGACTGTTGCCTGGTTTTCTCGTGACTGCTGTTGGATATTATTCGAACTTAAGCTCAGCGGTACAGTATTTGTTGGGCTGGGGAAGGGATTACCAGACTAATCGCGTATGCTATGAGCGGCTGAAAAGAATTTGGGATGTCCCGGTGGAAGCGAATGGCAAATTGGCGCTTGGTCCGATTGAGGAAATCCGTCTAGAGAACATCAAGCTACGTTATCCAGGGGCGGAAAGGGTCGCGTTAAGCATTGAGGGGCTCGCGTTTTCCAGGGGTCGGCTATATGGAATCTCGGGGCCGAATGGTTCGGGGAAGAGCTCGCTGCTGTCAGTGATATTGGGGCTATATCCAGATGACACAGAAGGGGCCGTTCGCTACAACGGGGTGTCACAGCGTTGCATCGATCGATATGCATTGCGGCGGTGTCGAGTCAGCATTACGGAGCAAGAACCCCCTATCGTTGAGGGGACGATTCTCGATAATCTTACGCTGCTTTCTGATGATTACGAGATGGATAAGCTGAATCGGATGCTTGTCATATTGGGGCTAGACGAAATGGTTGCTTCTGTGGAGAACGGGGCAACGGCGATGCTTGACGGCGGGAAAGGAGGGGTGTCCGGCGGCGAGAAGCAAAAGATTGCAATTGTGAGACAGCTGTTGAAATCGCCGGACGTTATGCTTTTTGATGAACCGACCTCAGCACTTGATGCGAAGAGTCGAGGCGCGCTGATCAAATTGCTTCATGAAATTAAGAGAGACCATATTGTAATCGTTGTCACTCATGACGAGGAGATGCTTGCCGCCTGTGACGAGGTCATTTCGACGGCTGGATGATTATCGGATTGTGGCGTTGAAGACCAAGAAACTTGAAATGGCGTGGGCTCTGGGTAGGTCTCCACGGGTACGCCGTCGGTGCTGTACTCGACCGCCCGGCAAGAAGGTTTTATAGCGTGTTTCCCCAGAGAGGTCCCTTTGTCCGGTGGTGGCGAGGGGAGCCTCTCTTTTGCTCACCTCTTGCGGCGGAGGGGGACACCATGCGCCTATGCAGGACAAACTGCGCGTTCTTGTCGAATGATGGGCTATGTGTAGAGATGATGGTCTCGGGTAGAGGCCGTGTCGCGCTCGGCTGCGATGAGCCAGGCAATTCAATCTTCATCCGGGAGGGCCTTGGCAAGACAAGCAGGGCGAAGACCTTGGCGACGTTCGGGAGCCGTGTGGCGCCCGGCTCCACGCTCATCCACGACATGGAGCCGGGCGCCACACGGTGACGCATAATTTCTTTCGCAAATTGACAACCGCATAGC
>NZ_QRVG01000022.1:26340-39550 GCF_003459245.1 Collinsella sp. AF23-2 | reverse complement strand
TATCTTTTTAGTGCCCTCGGATTGGGTCATAGTGTCTGTCCATCCTCTATCTGCAGCATTGCTCTTGTGCCAATGGTCCGTGGGGGACGGAGGAAAAGGGATCATTTTCCGAAACCTTTCCGCAACAATTTGCCCTTCGCGCCGCTCGACTCCGCTCGCAACGTCCCCTGCGCTACACTTAGTCGCACTGTGGCGCTGCCGCGCCGCGCCCGAAACAAGGGAGACCCTCATGAAGAATACTCAGCTGCTGCTGATTAACGATATGTGCGGCTACGGCAAGGTCGCGCTTTCCGCCATGCTGCCGGTGCTGTCGCACATGGGCTATCGCATCCACAACCTGCCGACGGCCCTCGTTTCCGATACGCTCAACTACCCCAAGTTCTACATCCACGACACCACGGAGTATGTCCGCCAGAGCCTCGCCATCTGGGAGGAGCTCGGCTTTGAGTTCGACGCCATCTCGACCGGCTTTATCGTGACCGAGGAAGAGACGCGCATCATCTCGGACTTTTGCCACCGCCGCGCGCAAAAGGGCACCAAGGTGTTCGTCGACCCCATCATGGGCGACAACGGCAAGCTCTACGCTGGCGTGCCCGAGTCCACGATCGGCCTCATGCGCAGCCTGCTCGAGTGCGCCGACTACGCGGTGCCCAACTACACCGAGGCATGTCTGCTCACCGATACGCCCATTGCCGAGCAAATCACGCCGGATGAGGGCCGCGCTCTTGTGGATGCTGTGCGTGCCCTGGGCGCCAAGTCGGTGGTCGTTACGAGCGCCGTAGTCAATGGTACGAACGCGGTTATCGGTTACGACCATGTAGCGGGGGAGTACTTCACGATTCCCTTCGACCTGATCCCGGTCTATTTCCCGGGCACGGGCGACACGTTCTCGGCGGTGCTCGTCGGCCGCGTTATGGCCGGTTGGAGCCTGCAACGCGCGACGAGCGATGCCATGCGCGTGGTGGCCGAGCTTATCGAGCGCAATGCCGACCAAGAGGACAAGTCAGCCGGTCTTCCCATCGAGGCCTGCCTGGACGTGATCGACCATGAGTAACGCTGGCGAGAACGGCATCAAGCCTGCGGGCGAGAACAAGCCGCTCGGCGCGCCGCGTGGCAAGCGGCCGCGTATCCGCGTGAGCTGCGTGGACCAGCTGGGGACGTGCCGCTGCCACCATGGTCACAAGCCGGGCGACGTCTTTGACTTTGACCGAGACCGCGGCAAGATGTGCGCCATGGCCTGTCACGTGGGCTTTCCCTATATTGATATCCTGCGCTATGGCGGAACCGTGCCTGGCAACGAGTCTGGTACGGCAAAGTTCTGCTGCCCCGAGGTCGACACCCTCAACGTCTGGCTTGCCGAGATCGTCGACGAGTAGCCGAGCGAGGATTTTCTCCCATTGAAACATCGAGCGTGGATTTTCTCCCGTTTTGGGCGCGATTGAACGCTCGAAGTGGGAGAAAATCCACGCTCGATTTGTATATGGGAATCATGAGCTCGCTTATGCTTAGGCGCTCTCGTCTATATTCTGTATGCGAGTAAGGTCAAATTTCTGCATTTCATCCGATTTCGCTACTAATAATTTCTGCATTTCATTTATCGTGGCGAAGGGAGAGCTTATGTTGCGCAGGAAAATCGCAGACGAGCTTAATCGTTGGCAGAGATCCATCGAACGAAAGGCGCTGTTCGTCACGGGTTCTCGCCAAATCGGCAAGAGCTACTCGATTCGCGAATTCGGTAAGTCAAACTACGCAGCCTATATCGAGCTCAATCTCGCGGAAAACCGCCAGGCAAGGGACGCTCTGCTCGAGGCGCGAGATGCCGATGATTTCATTAACAGGGTGACGCTTCTTTCGGGAAAGCCGATAGCACCGGGCAAAACGCTCGTGTTTATCGATGAGGTCCAAGAGGCCCCCGACATCATGACGATGGCAAAGTTCCTTGTTGAGGACGGGGGGTGCCGCTGGGCGTTTTCGGGGTCAATGCTCGGGACCCAGTTCAAGGGCGTCAGGTCTTATCCCGTGGGGTATGTCCATGAGCTCAGGATGTTCCCGCTGGATTTTGAGGAGTTCAGCTGGGCAATCGGGGTGAGCGAAGAGGCGCGGCGCTCGATTTGCGATGCGTGCCGCAACGAGACGCCGGTTCCTGGTTATATTCACGACGCAATGATGGCAAACTTCAGGACCTATATCGTCGTCGGCGGTATGCCGGAGATCGTGCAGCGCTTTCTCGACACGCAGGGTGATCTGGCATCTGTCCGCCAGCTCCAGTCCGAGCTGAACGGGCAATACCGTCGGGATATCTCGAAATACGCGAACGGGCGCACGCTCCAGGTGCAGAGTATCTTCGACCAGCTTCCTGTCATGCTGGAGGGCGAGAACAAGCGTTTTGTGCTCAACTCGATCGACCCCAAGGCCCATTTCGAGAAGTACCAGCGCGACTTCGTCTGGCTCGTCGATGCCGGCGTCGCCCTCAAGACCGATATCGTAACCGAGCCAAAGTTCCCGCTGCTTAAGACAGCGCGACCGTCCCAGTTCAAACTGTACCAGTCCGATACCGGGATGCTGATGGCCCGTTATCCCATCGGGGTCGCCCAAGCGGCGTACCTCGACAGCAAGGAGCCCAACCTCGGCGGCGTGTACGAAAAGTGGTGGCTCAACAGCTGGCTGCCCAGGGAAGGGGGCTGTATTACTACCAGACCAAGAAACGGGGCGAGGTCGATTTCGTTATCGACGGCCCGGATGGAACGGCCGTGCCCATCGAGGTTAAATCGGGGACGTATTACCATGCGCACGCCGCGTTGGGCCATGTGCTTGAAACGGCCGAGTATGGCGTAAAGCGCGGGATTGTTTTCTCGAGAGGCAACGTTGAGCGCGACGGCGCCGTTCTCTATCTGCCTCTGTATGCGACTTGGACCCTTTCGGATGTTTTGAGCGACTTCCGTGCCGAGGGGATAAAGCTGGAGGTCAAACCTGTCTAGGGTCAGTCCCGAATGCGACAAGGGGACAGTCCCTTTGTCGCACTGAGATCGTCGACGAGTAGCCGAGCGAGGATTTTCTCCCTCCGCGATAATGAGCGTGGATTTTCTCCCGTTTTAAGTGCGCTTGAATGCTCAAAGTGGGAGATAATCCACGCTCGATTTATGCTGATAGCGCGGTTCGCGCGCTCGCGAACCTACAGCTGCTCGAGCAGTGCGGTGCAGCCGGCAAGTACGTCGCGGTAAGTGGCATCGAAATTGCCGGTGTACCACGGGTCGGCCACATCGCCGGGGCGATCGGTCCAATCGAGCAGGCGTGAGATCTTGCCATCGGGGTCTTTGCCAAAGATGCGGCGCAGGCCGCGGGCGTTCTCGTTGTCCATATAGACCATGTGGTCCCAGTCGCTATACTCCGCGCGGCGTACCTGACGCGCGCGATGTGCGACAACGGGAATCCCGACCTCGGCAAGCTTGGCAACAGTGCCGTGATGCGGCGGGTTGCCAATCTCCTCGGTCGAGGTGGCGGCGGAGTCAATGACAAATTCGTCCTCGCGCTCGGCGCGGCGCACGAGCTCGGTAAACACCGACTCAGCCATCGTCGAGCGGCAGATATTGCCATAGCAGATAAACAGTACGCGTTGCATGCGCGGTTCCTTTCGATCGCCATCATCGAGCTCGAGTATCGCATCTGCGCTTACGCCCTCGCCCGCTTGCGCTCCCAGCGAGCCAGCTTAATCGTCACCAGCGTAAGCGCCCAGGCCACAAGCGAGAACGCGGCACCAACCGCGCCAACGTAGGCAATGCCAACGCTGCTCACCACGGCGCCGCCCACTGCGGTGCCAAACGAAATGCCGACGTTAAACGCCATGGGTTCTACCGAGCTCGCGAGTACCATCGATTTGGGATGGCGGCTGCGTGCCACGTCCATAAAGTGTGTGATGCACGAGACTGAGAACAGGTACATGAGCAGCGCCAAGCTAAAGACAAAGACCAGCGCGAGCGGCATGGTGCCGCCCACGGCAAACAGCCCGAGCAACGCCGCAGCCTGCAGCACAAACGTCACAAGCAGTGCCTTCATGCCAAAACGTGCGTCGATCCATCCGCCCAGGATGTTCGAGATCAGGCAGAACACGCCGTAGGCCATAAGCGTGGTGCTCGCCTGAACAGTGCCCATACCCAGCACCTGCTCAAGATAAGGCGTAACGTAGCCGTAGAATACATAGACCGAGCCCACGCCAAACAAAAAGATAAGCATGCCGGTGATGATGCTCGGTTCGCGTAGCAGACCCGCCTGCTCGCGGAAGGTAGCGGGTTCGTCGGTCTGTCCGGCGCGCGGCATAAACGCCACGAGCGCTCCGCAGATCAAAACGGCAAAGGTCAGCGTACCGTACATGGCCACGTGCCAATCGAGCGTGTCGGCCACAAACTTGCCGATCGAAGTGACAAAGACCATCGCCACGGAAAACGCGCCGTACACGACCGAGATGGCAAGCGAAGTTTGCTGCGGGGACAGCAGCTCGGGGATGTACGTCACGCCCACGGCGAGCAGCGCGCCCGAGACGGATCCCAGGACAATGCGCGAGATAAAGAGCACCTGGAAGTTGGGCGCCAACGCCATGACCAGGTTGCCGAGCACAAAGATAATGCTGTAGCACACGAGCAGCTGGTAACGACGGAAGCGCCCCGTGCTGAGCGCAAGCACCGGCGTCGCGATGGCGTAGACCAGTGCAAAAACGCTGATGAGCTGGCCCGCAGCGGCAAGCGATATGCCGAGTTCCGTCGCCAAGTCACTTTCGATGCCGATGACCACGAACTCGGAGCAGCCGAGCGAGAATCCCAGCAGCACGAGCAGCGCCAGGCAGAGCCTGGTGCGCGCGGGGGAGAGCGCGGCGGCGGTTGACTTACTTTTAGGCGTGGTTGCGGCGGTCAAGGTTGTCACTCCAATGTCGCATGAATAAGCGGGATTCAATCCCTGCAACTCTAACAGAATGTGTCAGGTGCCTGCCTCCTTTGTCGCAGGCTGCGCTTGCCTGTATAGTCGCAATACAGGCGAAGATGGTCTCAGGTACATTGCGGGCGACAGGAGATCCCATGGGTATGCACACGACAAAGGTTGTAGTGGGCGAGGGCAAGTTTGCGCTCGAGGCCCAGTTGACGGTGACGCCGCGAGGCATGGCGGTGTACGCCTGCTCGCCGGAGTTTGCGCACCTGGGCGCCACGGCGCAGGCCATTCCTCGCCCCGAGCCCGGCCGTACGGCGACGGTGAGCATCCTGGCCGTTCCGTGCCATCGAGACGAAATTCCGGCGCACGATATTGCGGCGGCGCTGGCCACGCGCTTTGGCGTGCCGGTAGTTGCAAGCACGGGTTTTCATGTGGAGAACGCGACCGCGGACGACTTGCGGCGCATGCTCGATACCACCAAGGAACTCATCGCCGCGCTCGAGGAGGCCGCAGCCCGCATTCTGCGCGCCGGCTGGGATGAGGGCGGCGCAGGCGCCGAGGTCGTGGCGGTCGATGCCGCGACCGGCGAGGCGCTTGGCCCCGTCGACCGCATCGAGGCCCATACCGGCGAGGGAATCCTGCATCAGGCATTTCTGACGCTTCTGGTCGAGGGCCAGGGCGAAGACGCGCGCCTGCTGCTCTGTCGTCGCAGTCCGCTCAAACGCCTGTGGGGCGGGGTGCTGGCCGATGGCTGTGCCGGCCATCCGCTCCCCGGGGAAGACGTCGCGGCCGCCACGGCACGTCGCATCAACGAAGAGCTTGGCATCACGCGCGAGCCCGATCAGCTCAAGCACCTCGGACACGTGGTGTACCGCGAGGACCACGGCGACGGCCGCTGCGAGTGCGAATGGTGCGAGGTGTTCGTAGCCCATGTTGAGCCGGGCGAGCTGCATATCAACCAAGAGGAGATCTCGGAGGTGCGCCCGGTCGCCCCGCCCGAGCTCGACGGCTACCTGCGGGGTCGCCCCGAGCAGCTGGCCCCCTGGCTCCGCGAGGCCCTCAGCGACCCATCCATCCGTACGGATCTCGCTATGTGAAACAAAAGACAGTCCCTTTGCCACATCCAAACCGTCACAACATTTGATGAAAATCTCGAAAACGAGGAAAAGCGTCGAATGTTGTGACGCTTTTTGTCCAGAGGATCGCTTCTCATCCAAAAATCCCGCTTGACTGTATTGCCACAACACAGCGCAACGTAAGGGGTGTCCGATAACGGGCGCCCCTTTTTAAGTGGCAACGTGGCCGCGAATCCGGAGCGCCCCCAACAAGAAAGGTGGGGAGATGGAAGCGGAAAAGAAGGCGTTTAAGATCACCAAGCGCGAAATTGGCTTTGTGCTGGGTATCGTTGTCTTTTTGCTGGTGAAGTTTCTTCCTTTGGCGGAGCTGAGCTCGACGGTCGAGCTCACGGTCGGTGGCCAGACCTGTCTGGCACTGACGCTCGCCACGGTGGTGTTCTGGGCATGTGGCGTGGCGCAGCCGGGCTTTGTGGGCCTGCTCTACTGCGCGCTGCTCGTTCTGTTCAAGGTGTGCGTGGACGACACGGGCGCCGCGAGCATCTCGGCGACGGTCGCCTCTACGTTTAGCTCGTGGACCAAGGCCACCATGTGGCTGGTCATCGGCGCCTATCTCATTGCCAGCGCGGTCAAGGAGTCGGGCCTGGGCGAGCGCATCGCCTATGCGTTCATGCTCAAGTTCGTGCGCGACGCCAAGTCGCTCATCATCTCGATCTTCGCGCTCACCTTTGTGCTGTCGCTGCTGATCCCGCATCCGTTCCCCCGCGCTTTCCTCATCCTCGCCGTCGTCTCGGTCATCGCCGAGTCCGCCGGCTACGGTGACGACGACCGCGGCAAGCTCGGCTTCCTTGTGTTTGCCGCTGCCGCTCCGGGCTCCATGTTCTTCCTGACGGGCGATTCCACACTCAACCCGCTCGTTGCGCAGTACAGCGCCGAGGCCGGCGGCATGAGCCCGTCGTTTGTCGATTGGTTCCTCTACATGAGCGTGCCTATGCTGGTCGCGCTGCTGTGCACCCTGTTCCTGGGCCTCTTCCTCTTTAAGCCCAGCAAGGAGCTCGTCTACGATCGAGAGCAGATCGTGGCTAAGCAGGCCGCGCTCGGCAAGCTCTCCGTCAAGGAGATTCGCACCATCGTGTGGCTTGTCATCGCCATCGCGCTGTGGCTCACCGTCTCGGGCGATTACATCGGCTGGGTCACCCTGGCCATCGGCGTCTGTCTCGCCATGCCCATCATCGGCGAGGTTCTCACCCCCGCTAGCTGGAGCGCCGTCGACATCAAGTCCCTCATGTTCCTGACGGCCGCCATGGCCGTGGGCTCCGTGGGCGGTGCCACCGGTATGAACGCCTGGATCGCCGATGTTGTGCTTCCCAGCTCCGTGCCCGAGAACATCTTCCTGTTCGCCCTGCTTGTCGCCGCGCTCTCCATGATCATCCACATGTTCATGGGCTCGGTCATGGCCGTGCTCGGTGTGTGCGTGCCGGCGTTCATCAGCTTCGCGGCCGGCTCCAGCGTAAGCCCGCTTGCCGTGGCGCTCATCGTCTTCACGTCCATCAACATCCACTACATCCTGCCGTTCCACAACCTGCCGATCCTTATCGGCGAGGGCAAGGACGCCGGCGGCTACACCTCCAAAGAGGCCATGCGCATGGGCATTCCCCTCACTGCGGTCGTCTTTATCGTCGTGCTGGTCGAGGCCGCCTGGTTCCATCTCTTTGGCCTGATGTAAACGGTCGAGTGCTTGGCTGTAATTAGCCGAGTGCTTGAACTGCGAGTGCCCGAGCGCCCCATCCATGAGCGCCGTGGCCCCACTACGTTCCCCAGCCCGGCGGCACTCCCGCCGCCGGGCACTCTCCCGAAAGGAGCACGCTATGTCCACTACCGATGCTTCCCAGATCCACGACCTGCGCTCCGCGCTCGACTTTTTGCGCGAGATGCCGGGCCAGCTGCTCGAGACCGACACCCAGGTCGACCCGGACGCCGAGGTCTCGGGTGTCTATCGTCACGTCGGCGCCGGCGGCACCGTTATGCGTCCGACCAAAGAGGGTCCGGCGATGGTCTTCAACAACGTCAAGGGCTTTGACGATGCCAAGGTCTGCATCGGCATGCTTGCCAGCCGCAAGCGCGTTGCCGCCCTGCTCGACCTGGACGAGGAGCACCTGGGCCTCGAGATCGGCAAGCGCTTCGAGAACCTGATCGCGCCCGAGCAGATCGCCGAGGGTGCGCACGTCGACTGCCAGGAGGTCGTGTACAAGGCGACCGACGAGGGCTTTGACCTGCGCAAGATCGTTCCCGCCCCCACCAACACGCCCGTCGACGGCGGCCCCTACATCACCATGGGTCTCGCCTATGGTACGAGCCCCGACGGCTCCCAGTCCGACGTGACCATCCACCGCTTCTCCTGCGTCGACAAGGACAAGCTCGCCATGTGGATTACCCCCGGCAGCCGTCACCTGGGCGCGTTCTTTGACGAGTACTGCCAGCGCGGCGAGGACATGCCCATCTCCATCTCTATCGGCCTGGACCCCGCCGTGTACATGTGCTGCGGCTTCGAGGCTCCCACCACGCCGCTCGGCTTCAACGAGCTTCAGATCGCCGGCGCCCTGCGCGGCCACGCCGTCGAGCTTGCCGACTGCGTCACCGTTCCGCAGAAGTGCATCGCCAATGCCGAGTACGTGCTCGAGGGCTACCTCATGCACGACGAGACCATCAACGAGGACGTCAACGGCCACGGCTACGCCATGCCCGAGTTCCCCGGCTACACCGGCGGCGCCAAGGTCTGCCCGATGATCAAGATCACCGCCGTCACCACGCGCGTCAATCCCATCATGGAGAGCTGCATCGGTCCTTCGCACGAGCACGTTTCCATGGTGGGCATCCCCACCGAGGCTTCCATCTACAAGATGGTCGAGACCGCTATCCCGGGCCGCCTGCTCAACGTTCACGCCGCCCCCTGCGGCGGCGGCAAGTTCGTTGCCATCATGCAGTTCAAGAAGTCGAGCAAAAATGACGAGGGCCGTCAGCGCAACGCCGCCATGCTCGCCTTCTCGGCATTTTCCGAGCTCAAGCACGTCATCCTTGTTGACGAGGATGTCGATATCTTCGATATGAGCGACGTGATGTGGGCCATGACCACGCGCTTCCAGGCCGACGTCGACCTCATCACCATCCCCGGCTGCCACTGCCACGTGCTCGACCCGTCCAACGATCCCGCGTTCGACCCCACGATCCGCGAGCACGGCATCGCCTGCAAGGCCATCTTCGACTGCACGGTCCCGTTCAACCTCAAGAAGAGCTTCATCCGCTCGCAGTTCATGGAGATCGACAAGGACAAGTGGGCTAGGGAGATTGCGGCGTTTTAACAAACGCCGCACCGGTCGACGCTGCGCCCGCGCCTGGCGGACAATCTGCCCCTCAGCTGCGAAGGCATGGGCATAAGCCCTATGCCTTCTTGTTTCGGGGCACCTTGTCTCGCCAGGCGCGCGCTCGCTGACATTGCCCGACCTATAGCCGCCATTTTGTTGTTGCTGGTAAGCCCTACCAAGTAGTCAAGGAGTTGTCATGCCTGAGTCTTCTGTTCGTCCCCGTCGCATTGTCGTTGGCGTTTCTGGTTCCAGCGGCGCTGCGCTGGGCCTCGAGTGTCTCAAGTGCCTGCGTCAGGCCGGTGCCGAGTCGGCGCTTGTCGTCACGCGTGGGGGAGAGATCACCATCGAGCAGGAGCTCGGCATGACGCTCGACGAGTTTGCCGCGCATGCCGATGTGGTCTACGACAACAAGAACATCGGCGCCGCCATCGCAAGCGGCACCTATCCGGTCGATGGCATGATCGTGGCCCCGTGCTCCATGAAGACGCTCGCCGGCATCGCAAGCGGCTACAGCGAAAACCTGCTGCTGCGTGCGGCCGACGTGCAGATGAAAGAGCAGCGCCGCCTGGTGCTCATGGTGCGCGAGACGCCCTTCAGCGCCATTCACGTCGACAACATGGCGCGTCTGGCGCGCGTACCGGGCGTCATGCTCATGCCGCCCATGCTCACGTTTTACAACGGCCCCGCCACGCTCGACGACGCGGTGCATCACATCGCCGCCAAGGCGCTCGAGGCCGTCGGCGTGTCATGCGCAAACTATAAGCGCTGGTCATAGGCGTCTTTAGGGTAGGATACGAATAGTGTTTAAGCCCGCTGCCCCTGTGGGCGGCGGGCTTTGGTGTGTCGGGAGGATCTATGCAGACGGGCATGTATGCGATCAGCGAGATGGCGAGCTTGTTTAACGTTTCGCGCCAAACGCTCATCTACTACGACAAGATCGGCCTGTTTAAGCCCGCCGTGGTTAACGAAAAAGGCTACCGTTTCTATTCGCCCACGCAGATCCCGCTCATGCGGCTGATCTGCATGCTGCGTGACCCGGGGCTCGAGCTCGACGAGATCGACCGTCTGACCTCGACGTTCGACATTGGCGAGATGACCGATCACCTGCGCTCGCGGGTGCAGGCGCTCGACAAGCAGATTGCCGGCCTCAAATCCGAGCGCGCGAGCGTGCAGGAGCGGCTGAGTTTTTACGACGAGGCGGTTTATTGGCGCGAGCGCGAGGGCAAACCGGAGCTCAAGCAGTTCGAGCGCCGCTTCGTGGTCTTTGAGGAGTTTCCGGGCGATATTGAGCGTGGCCGCTCAATGCTTCACCCCACGCTCATGCGGGCCATCCTGCGCATGCGTACGTTGACGGGCACGCGCCCCATGCGCGGCTGGGGTGCCATGCTGCGTCGCGAGGCGCTGCATTCCGACGACCCTATTGCCGGCGCCGGCTCCTTTGCCGTGCTGCCGCGCGGTGCCGAGGAGCTGCTGCCGAGCGACGCTGCCGAGCTGGCAGAGATCGGCATCGAAGTGCTGCCCGAGGGCACATACCTGTGCATGAGCCGCTGGGGCATGCCGTACGAGCCCGAAGGCATCCGCGCCATTGTGGCCTGCATGGACGAGCACGCGCTCCAGCCCGTTGGCAACGCCTTCGACTTTTGCTACCTCGATACCACGAGCTATGACGAGTCCCACCAAGAGGACTTCTGCTGCATCCAAATCCCCGTCGCCCTCCAGATGTGACAAAGGGACAGTCCCTTTGTCACATCCGAATAGCATCGCAAGCTTGTTTTGAAGCGGAGGAGGGTCGCTCATTTCTTATAAACTTGCAAAATCTGCAAGTTTATAAGTTTTCACGTCTGGCCGTGTGACAAAGGGATAGTCCCTTTGTCACATTCCATGCGAGCCGCCGTGCCATCTGGGGGTATAAGGCTGGCAAGTGTTAATTTGCGAGGCTTAAGGGGCGCCCCGTATGGATATCGATAACTTTGAATGGTGGTATAGCGAGGGCGAGGCTCCGGACGAAGAGTGGGACGAGCCCGCTCCGTGTGACGTGTCGAGCGACGAGGACGAGGTCGGCAATGACGCCGGTGTCGAGCCTGAAGCCGCCTCCGATGCCGCCGAGCCCCTGACCTTTGAGCAGGCTTGGGCCCAAGCCGAGGCCGATGAGGCTAAGGCCGATGCCACGGCCACACTCGGTGAGCCGGCGGACATGTCCATCTCGCCGGCCAAGACCCCGCAGCCGCGCCATAACATCGACCCCGGCAGCACGGCATCCTTCAGCATACTCGACGTGCCCGCGCAGGGTGCCCAGGCGCCCGCCCCCACGCATCGCCCCAACCTGGCTCGCGAGGAAGACGCGGCCCGCCGCTCACCACTCGGCCCCATCCTCATCGCCTTCATGGCCGGCGTCATCGCTTGCTCGGCAATTGGAAACGTCTGGAGCCATGTTGAACAACAGCGCAAAGACGCCGCCAAGGTCGAGATGTCCGTCGAGCAATCGCTCAGCCGCACGCGCTCGGTGCATGTGTCGGTCGAGGTTAAGGACGGCGCGACGTGGGATACCGCGCGCGGCGATAGCCAAATGCTCGTCCATATCGTGGGCCGCACGCTCAGGGGACAAGCAATCGACGAGTATCAATACGTCAATTCCGAAGGTGACGGTATCGAGCTCAAGCCCGGCGACTACGAGCTCACGGTTGATGAGCCGCCCGTCGCCACCGACGGCACGCGTTACCGCGCCTCAAAGCGCATGGTTCCGGTGAGTTTTAATTCACGGGCGCCCGATACGGTCGATAGCACGCCGCAGGGCGGGTTTGACCTTTACGCTATTGCTCAATAACTGCGCCTGACGCTCAACCCCGCCGCCAAGAGTGGGACAATAGCCCTCGATACTGTTGTTTATTTTTGGAGGAAGTAGCATGTCCACCGTCACTACCATCAAGCGCGGCGGCCTCACCGCGGCCATCGATTCCATGGGTGCCCAGCTCACGAGCCTTGCCCTCAACGGCAACGAGTATCTGTGGCAGGGCGACCCGGCCTTTTGGGGCAAGCACGCGCCCATTCTGTTCCCCATCGTGGGCTCGCTGCGCAACAACACTGCGACGTCTGCGGCCGGTACCTGCGAGATGCCGCGCCACGGACTCGCGCGCATCGTCGGGCACAAGCTGGTCGAGGTCTCCGAGGACGGCTCGTCCGTCACCTACGAGATCACCGACACGCCCGAGTCGCTCAAGGCTTTCCCCTTCCACTTTAAGCTCAGCATGACCTATGCCCTAACCGGCGACGCCACGCTCACGCAGACCTTTGCCGTTATGAACACCGGCGACGTGGACCTGCCGTTCTCGGTGGGCGGCCACCCTGCATTTAACGTGCCCGCCCCCGGTGCCGAGGACGAGGCATTCGAGGATTACGAGCTGGCGTTTACCGAGGCTTGGACCAACGAGGCCCCCATCATCACGCCCGATGGCCTCATGACGTTTGAGGGTAGCTACAAGGCCCCCGATAACTCTGACGTGCTGCCCATCACGCACCGTAGCTTCGATAACGACGCCATCATGTTCACCGATACCCCGGGCTCCACGCTCACGCTGCGCGGTCGCAAGTCGGGCCACGGCGTCAAGATCGACTTTGAGGGCTTTAAGTACATTGGCGTGTGGTCTGCCGCCAACGACGCCCCGTTTGTGGCGCTTGAGCCTTGGACCGGCCACACCACCATGGACACCGAGGACGACGTCTTTGAGCACAAGGTCAACACCATTGCGCTGGCGCCGGGCGAGACAGACGTCCGCAGCTTTAGCGTCACCTTGCTCTAGAGGTTCCGCCGTTCTAGCGAACGGCGGACCGGTCGACGCTGCGCCCTTAGGTTCCGCCGTT
>NZ_QRVG01000022.1:0-26330 GCF_003459245.1 Collinsella sp. AF23-2 | reverse complement strand
GACGAGCGGCGGGCCGGTCGACGCTGCGCGCCACCCAGAGCGACAATTTGCCATTCAAAAGGCACGGCATGACCAGAAGGTCTATGCCTTGCCTTTTGAATGGCAAATTGTCGCTCTGGGCGGCGCTCGCTGGCATTGCCAAAACATCGACGTTCCCAATGACTACCGTGTGTCTATTAATTTTTCGAGCTTGTGCTGCGCTGCTGGTCGCTGGCGTATATCCTGTTAAGTCGTCAGCATACGATTCAACAGGGAAGGCAGATTATGCATTCTCCCCATCAACGCGACGCGCATCCACAGCTGGTGTGCAGCCGTCGCATCTTTTTGGGTAGCGCTCTCGCTGCGAGTGCTTCCGTCGCCGCCGGCGCGCTTGCCGGCTGCCAGCGTCCGTCCACACTCAAGGTGGTCCAGCCCACGACGGGCGGCGGTCGCGATGACCTGTCCGATTCCGTTATCGGCAAGGATAAGATCCGCATTGGCATGGAGGCGGCCTACGCCCCGTACAACTGGCAGGTTTCCGAGGCCAGCGAGTTCACCATTCCCATCGACAACGTGCAGGGAGCCTATGCCGATGGCTACGACGTGCAGATCGCCAAGATCGTCTGCAAGGCCCTCGGCGGCGAGCCTGTTGCCGTCAAGCAGAGCTTCTCGGGCCTTATCGATTCGCTCAACAACGGCCAGATCGACCTCATCATTGCCGGCATGAGCGCCACGCCCGAGCGCGAGGAGTCCGTCGGCTTTTCCGACCCGTACTTCATTGGCTACTTTGGCCTGTTCGTAAAAGAGGGCTCGCCCTACCAAAACGCGACCAAGCTCAGCGACTTTAGCGGCGCCACGGTGCTCGGCCAAAAGGACACCATGCTCGACACTGTCATTGACGAGATCCCGGGCGTTGTGCACAAAAACCCGGTCGACTCCGTCCCCACGGTGTTTTCGAATCTGCTGCAGGGCACGTGCGACGCCGTGACCTACAACACCGAAAACGAGAAGGGCTATATGGCCCAAAATCCCGGTATCGTCCCCATCCATTTTGCCGAGGGCGAGGGCTTTAAGCAGGAGGTCGCAGCAAACGTCGGCTGCCGCAAGGGCTCGGACAGACTGCTTAAGCTCATCGATAAGACGCTCAAGGGCATTAGCCAAGAGGAACGCGACCAAATGTGGGACGCGTGCCTCGATCGTCAGCCGGCATAGGGAGGCAGCATGAAAGCCATCAATCGCCTGGCCTCCTTTGTCAAGGCCGACCACCGTTATGTGTACCTGGGCACGAGCGTTATCGCGGCGCTCGGCCTGGCATTTAGCCAACGCAACCCCACGCCGCTGAGCTTCTTGGCGCCTACGGGCGTGTTCCAAGACTGCCTCTGGGCGATTCTTTGGGCCTGGCTCGTCGTGTCGGCGGCGGCGCTCGTCACCAAGCTCATGCACTGGAACGACTATCGCGAAATGTCGCCGTTTGCTTCCGAGCGCTTCCGTCGCGGCGCGCGCCTGGGCAGCTATGTCGTTGTTGCTATTGCGGTGATCTTCTTTATCGACCGTTGCGTCATGTCGTTTATCGACCTGGTGCAGGTGAGCATTGTCTCGGACTCCAACCCCAGCGACTTTTTGTCGAGCCTGGTCTACATGACCTACAAGAGCGGGGACTTCTTTATCCGCGGTATCGAGATCACCATCGCGCTTGCCACCTTCGGCACCGTCATCGCATTCTTCCTGGCGCTGCTCTTTGTGTTCCTGCGCATTCAGACCTTCGACCGTGTGGACAACGATCTCACGCGCTTCTTCAAGAGCATCGGCCGCGGCTTTGCGACCATCTACTCCACCATCGTGCGCGGCACGCCCATGATGGTCCAGGGCCTGCTCATCTATTACGCGGGCTTCACCGTTTTGCGCGGCATGGGCTTCGAGACCGCCCAGGCCAACCAGATCTGGAGTACCTTCACCGCTGGCCTCGTCACCATCTCGCTCAACTCCACCGCCTACATGATGGAAGTTTTGCGTGGCGGCATCGAGTCCATCGACCCCGGTCAAGCCGAGGCGGCGCGCTCGCTGGGTCTGTCGCAGTGGCAGGCCATGCGCAAGGTCGTGTTCCCCCAGGGTATTAAAAACGCGATCCCCGCACTCACCAACGAGCTCATCATCAACATCAAGGACTCGTCGGTGCTCTCGGTCATTGGCGTGTTTGACCTCATGTACGCCACCACCACTGTCGCCGGCGTGTACTACCGCCAGATGGAGGTCTACTGCGTGGCGCTCGTGGTTTACCTGATCCTGACGCTCGTGGCGAGCCGCCTGCTCGAGGCCTTTGGCAAAAAGCTCGGCGCCGAGGCCCCGGCAACGCTGCCCAGCTCCAACTAGGCGCAAGACGAGGAGAATCATCATGGCAGATACCACTACCACCGGCGCTGTGGCCGCCGCACAAACTAAAGAGCCGCTCATCCGCGTCGAGGGCCTGCGCAAGAGCTTCGGTTCGCTCGAGGTGCTCAGGGGCATCGACCTGTCCGTTAACCCCGGCGAGGTCGTCACCATTATCGGCGCCTCGGGCTCGGGCAAGTCGACCTTCCTGCGCTGCCTCAACCTGCTCGAGACCCCGGACGCGGGCCACATCTGGTTCCACGGCCAGGACCTTACGGCCGAGCGCTGCAATATCAATAAACTCCGTGAGGACATCGGCATGGTGTTCCAGGGCTTTAACCTGTTCAACAACATGGATGTGCTCGACAACTGCACGCTCGCGCCCGTCACGCTCAAAAAGATGCGCAAGGCCGAGGCCGAGAAGGTCGCAATGGAGCATCTGACGAGCGTGGGGCTCGAAAAGTTCGCGCACGCCGCCGTGGGTCGCCTGTCCGGTGGCCAAAAGCAGCGCGTGGCCATCGCCCGCGCCCTGTGCATGAGTCCGCAGATCATGCTGTTCGACGAGCCGACTTCGGCACTCGACCCCGAGATCGTGGGCGAGGTGCTCGAGGTCATGCGCAAGCTCGCGGCCGACGGCATGACCATGGTCGTCGTCACGCACGAGATGGCCTTTGCCCGAACCGTGTCCGACCGCGTGGTCTTTATGGACAAGGGCGTGGTGCTCGAGGACGCCGCGCCGGCCGAGCTCTTTGGCAACCCCAAACACCAGCGCACCCGCGAGTTCCTCTCGCGTTATCTCGAGGACAAATAACCGACCGCAAACGCTTATGCGACAGGGCCGCTCCGGTGGGGCGGCCCTCGTCATCACAATCGAAAGGATGTCATGGCCGAGGTTTGGCGCTTCTTTGCGCATGAGGACGATTTTGCCGATATAGACGAGGCCGGCGCGTGCGAGCGCTTGGGCCGCGTGCTGTCGTTTCCGACCGTCTCGAGCATGGATGCCGAGGCGGTGGACTGGCAGCCCTTCGATGACCTGCGCGCCTATATGCAGCAGGCCTGGCCGCGCGTGTTTGCGGCGGGCGAGGTCGAGCTTATCGACCATTCACTGCTGGTGACGCTTGCCGGCAGCGATCCGGCCCTTAAGCCCGTTATGCTCATGGGCCACATGGATGTGGTTCCCGTGGTGCCGGGTACTGAGACCGACTGGACGCACGCCCCCTTTAGCGGGCGCGTGGACGACACCTACATCTGGGGCCGCGGCGCGATCGACATGAAAGACCAGGTCGCAGGCATTCTCGAGGCTGTCGAGTATGCGCTGGCGCACGGTTGGCAGCACGAGCGCACGCTGCTCCTGGCCTTTGGCCAGGACGAGGAGACGACGCAGTACGGAGCAGGCGCCATCGGCCGTGCGCTCAAGGGGCGCGGCATTGAGCTTGAGTACCTGATCGACGAGGGCGACTACCGCATCGTTCCGGCTGCCGAGTACAGCGCGGGCGAGGGTTGGCTCATGCACGCCGACCTGGCTGAGAAAGGTTATGCCGACATTGTGCTCAAGACAAAGAGCGCGGGTGGACATTCTTCCAACCCCTACGGCGGCACGTCGCTTGAGGTGCTCAGCCGTGCCATCACCGCAATCTGCGATATCGAGTGGCCGACGCGCGTGACCGACTTGCTTGCCGCCCAACTCGTCGAGTTGGGGCTCTACACGGCCGATGAAATTGCCGCCAACGGGGACGCCATTGTCCGTGATTGCCTCGCCAGCAAAAAGCTCTATCCGCTGGTGACGACTACCTGCGCGCCCACGCAGATCGAGGGCGGCAGCACCGGTGCCAACGTGATGCCACAGGACATGTGGGCCAATATCAACTTCCGCATGCTCGAGGGCACGGGCGTGGCCGATGTCGCTACTCGCTGCCGCGAGGCCGTTGCCGCGGCGGGCCTTGCCGGGCGCGTGGAGGTCGAACTCGGCCCCGGCAGCTCCGAGCCTTCGCCGTCTCCGCGTGTCGGCGGGCCGGGGCTCGAGGCCGTCCGTGCCATCGCCGCCCACTATTTCCGTGAGCCTTTGGGGACGGAGGAAAACGGATTATTCGAGCCGGTGGCAATTGTGCCCTCGACCGTGATCGGTGCGACCGACGCTGCCAACTACCAGCGTATTTGCCCTGAGTGCATTCGCTTCTCGGCCTTTGTGGTTGATGACGACGAGTGTGATCGCGGCGTCCACGGCACCAACGAGCGCATCACCCGCCGTGCCTACCTCCAGGGCATCCGCTTCCTCGTCGCTCTACTCCAAACGCTCTAGAATGTGATAAAGCGACAGTCCCTTTGTTAGCCGTTGGGGACGTTCTCAAACGACTAGTCGTTAAGGAACGTCCCCAATGGCTGCGTCCAATCATTCCGTGCGGGTTATATGCAGGTTTGCCTGCGCACGCTATCATGTATGGGTTAGACCGCAACTATGTACCCCATACGCGAAGGGATGCGCATGTATCTGAAGATCGACATGTTCTAGCCGGGCTTACCCCCGTAGTGGCGCCGCGCGCCCCATCAACTCTGCCGATTTTCACCTTCACGCATATAAAGGAGTCCCGCCATGCGCGACAAGCTCGAAAAGATTATCAAGGCCTACGAGGAGCTCGAGAAGAAGCTCTCCGACCCGGCCGTCGCCTCTGATATCAAGGAGTTCACGCGTCTCAACAAGGAGTACGCGCACCAGTCCGACCTCATCGCCGCTTCGCGTGAGTACATCGGCGCGCTCGATGACATCGAGGCCGCCAAGGAGATGCTCCACGATACCACCGATGCCGATGAGAAGGAGATGCTCCAGATGGACATCTCCGAAAACGAGGCCAAGCTTCCCCAGCTCGAGGAAGACATCAAGTACATGCTCATCCCGAGCGACCCCAACGACGACAAGAACACCATCGTCGAGATTCGCTCCGCCGCCGGTGGCGACGAGGCGGCTATCTTTGCCGGCGATCTGTACAAGATGTATCAGCGCTTCTGCGAGTCGCGCGGCTGGAAGACCACCGTGCTCGACTCCAGCCCCAGCGAGGCCGGCGGCTTTAAGTCCATCGAGTTCAAGGTCGAGGGCGACCGCGTCTACTCCGTCATGAAGTTCGAGTCCGGCGTGCACCGCGTCCAGCGCGTTCCCAAGACCGAGTCCCAGGGTCGCATCCAGACCTCCACGGCAACCGTCGCCGTGCTTCCCGAGGCCGAGGAGATCGACGTTCAGATCAACCAGTCCGACCTGCGCATCGATACCTACTGTGCCTCCGGCCCTGGCGGTCAGTGCGTTAACACCACCTACTCCGCCGTGCGCATCACCCACCTGCCCACCAACACCGTGGTGCAGTCGCAGGAACAGCGCTCCCAGATCCAGAACCGCGAAGTCTGCATGCAGATGCTGCGCGCCCGTCTGTACGAGATGGAGCTCGAGAAGCAGCAGGCGGAGCTCGGTGCCGAGCGCCAGAGCCAGATCGGCCACGGCAACCGTTCCGAGAAGATCCGTACCTACAACCAGCCCCAGGACCGCGTGACCGATCACCGCATCGGCTTCAACTCCACCTACAACGGCGTCCTCCTGGGCGACCAGCTCGGCACCGTCATCGAGGCGCTCGCCGCCGCCGAGCGTGCCGAGAAGCTGGCACAGGCCGTGTAGTGGGCTACGCGGTTTTGCCAAACCGCGTAACGGCTCGACGCTGCAAACGCCCCTAAGCGGCAATCTGACGTTCAATCGTCGGTCGCGTACCAAAGTACGCTTCCCTCCTCTTTCACGTCACCTTGCTCGCTTAGGGGCGTTTTCGCTGACTTATGCTCAACCTGCGGCGTTGTCTTGCTCCGGATGCAGTCATTGGGGACAGACATAAATGAGTACCTACCTGCGGCGTTGCCATCGCTGCCGAATAGTCATTGGGGACGTTCTTAAATGACTAGGTTGGGTAAATTGCTTTTCAAATTTATTCAATTTGTTTTGTTAGAAATTAAGCTATTTACCCGCTTAAAGCAATTAACGGTATGCATCTGCAATTGAAAATATTGCTCGAAAAATCGTCCAAGAAGTCGCGGGGTCCTTTTTGGTGCGTCGCGCGTCAAGCGATGTGGCAAGTTCTTGGTTAGATATTGGTCAGTTTTGGGGCAACCTTGCCAAAAGCTTGACGGATGCAGATTTAGACGTCGACGAATGAACACTTCAGGTGGGCTCCAAGCAAAAATCTGGGCTGATTCTCGATAATCGCCTTCAATCGTCCCTTGCCAAGCGCTGGCCTCGCTTACAATCTGCTCCGACATTCGCGCGCCGCCCGGCGCTTAAGAGGGGAGAGCCCCATGGCAAACGAGATCTGGACCATCAAGCGTTGTCTCGAGTGGACCAAGGAGTACCTGGCCGAGCGCGGCGAGGAGCACCCCCGTCTTTCTGCCGAGTGGCTGCTGTGCGCTGCCACGGGTTTGGCGCGCATTGACCTATATATGCGCATGGACGAGACGCTTAACGCGGCCCAGCTCGAGACCATGCACGCGGCCGTCGTTCGTCGCGCCAAAGGCGAGCCGCTGCAGTACATTACCGGCGGCACGCAGTTCCGCATGATTGACGTCGCGTGCGCCCCCGGTGTGCTCATTCCGCGCCCCGAGACCGAGATGCTCGTCGAGGAAGTCCTCAATTATCTGGATGCCGAGGTGCTGAGCCCCGAGGCTGCTGCCCGTCAGCGTGTTGAGCTGCCTTGGAACGATGAGGTCGAGCAGGCCCGCAAAGCCGAGGCGGCGCTGGCCGACGAACGCGCGACCGCCGAGCGCCGTGCCGCCAACCTGACGGCCGCCGATGAGGCTGCGCTGGGTAGCGACGTGCTCGGCAGCCGCGCCTATGCCGAGGAGCTTGCCGATCGCGAGGCCGAGGAAGCCGCCGCGCAGGCGGCAGAAGCAGAGGCCATGGAAACCCCCGAGCCCGAGCTCGACGAATACGGCATCGCCATTGAGGGCAACGACCAACAGACGACTCCCGCGCAAGATGCCGCCGAGGCCAACGCATCTGCTCCAGCCGAGCCCTGCATCGCCCGCGTTCTCGAGGTCGGCTGCGGCACGGGCTGCATCTCGCTCTCGCTTGCCTGGGAGCGTCGCGGCCACGTCACCTGCACTGCTACCGATATCGAGCCGCGCGCCATCGACCTGGCCACCAAAAACCGCGACGCGCTCGGGCTCACGTCCGATGAGGTCGCCTTCAGCCTCACCAACCTGGTGAGCTCCATTCCCCACGACGAGTGGGGCACCTTTGACGTGCTCGTCTCCAACCCGCCTTACATTCCGACCGATGTCATGCGCTCGCTGCCGCACGAGGTCAAGGACTTTGAGCCCGATCTGGCGCTCGAGGGCGGTGCCGACGGCCTCGATATCTTCCGCCGCCTGCTCAACGCGGCGCCCTACATGTTGCGCGCCGGCGGCCTCTTTGCCTGCGAGCTCTACGAGGGCGCGCTCGACGCTGCGGCCGAGCTCTGCCGTCAAGCGGGTCTGTCGGACGTGCGCATCGTCCACGACCTCACCGATCGCCCCCGCATCGTCCGAGCCATCGTCACCGAGCCCAAGCAGCGTATTTAAGCTGAACTAATAGACATTTGCTCAAGTTTGCTCTTGCAATATACCGTAAAACTTCTACTATAGAAGGAGGAAGGTATGTCGAATCAGCTGCATCGGTACCGTATTGTGCTTGATTACATTGAACCTTGGCTTGATGAGCAGGATGAAGCTACGCTGAAGCAGATTTATGCAGACCTTTTGGTGCTCGAGAAGGAAGGTCCCAGCCTTGGTCGTCCACTGGTTGATCGCGTTAAGGGCTCGAAGCTTCATCATTTAAAGGAGCTGAGAGTGACTTCGTGTGGTGGGCAGGTGATTCGCATCCTCTTCGCCTTTGACCCCAAGCGCCAGGCGGTATTGCTATTGGCGGGTGATAAGTCGCGAGCGGGATCGTCAAGGGCAAAATGGAACGGCTGGTATGCGATCAACATTCCAAAGGCCGAGCAACTATACCGTCGCCACGTAAGGAGGCTCGATCGAGATGGAACTGCATGAGTATATGGAATCTCGCGGGATAACGCGCGAATCCATTACCGCCGAGCAGGAGAGGACTCGCGATCGTATCGAAGCCTATAAGCTTGCTGAGATTCGCAGGCTAAAAGATCTAACACAGGCGTCGGTCGCCCAGTCGATGGGCGTTTCTCAAAAACGTGTATCCGAGCTCGAGCGCGGGGAGTTGGGGTCGATGAGGCTCGACACGCTGAGCAGGTACGCAGAGAGCCTCGGCGGAAAACTGGTTGCAAGCATCGAGTTTCCCGATCGTACCGTTACGCTTGCGCGCTAATAATCTTCAATTAACCCCCTCACTTTCACCGACTACTAGAGCCGCTCACCAAACCAACATGCGCTCTGGGCAAATAGATTGAACGTTTCGTGCGAGAATGCCCCACAGTAAACAAACTTGCACCAGAGCGTAAGGGGCTGGCATACACATGCAGACGGTCTATCGGGTATACGAGGGAACGCGCGAGCCGCATCGGCTTGCCGTTGAGCGTACGGCCGAGGTGCTCGGCTGTGGCGGTCTGGCCCTGATCCCGACCGAGACCGTCTATGGTGTCGCTGTGGCAGTTAACGCCTTTTCGGACGCCGTGCCTCAAGATACAAGTGAATTCCCATCGTGGCCGCGCGATCCGCAGGCCACCGTCAACGGCGCCGCGGTCCCCGCGCTCGGTACCGGCTATCGTCGTATCTTTACCCTCAAGCAGCGCGAGCTCACCCAAACGGTTGCCTGGCTGGTCGATGATGCCGAGGCGCTCGACCGCTATGGTGTGGATATCCCTAACGAGGCCCGCGTGCTCGCCCGACGATGCTGGCCGGGCGCCCTGACTATCGTGGTCAAGGCGGCCCCCTGCGTGCCGACCTTTATGCGCGCCGCCGACGACACGGTGGCACTTCGCGCTTCGGCCTCGCCCGTGGTGCAGGCGCTCATCCGCGCCTGCGGCAGCCCCCTTGCCTGCACCAGCGCCAACACGCATGGCGCGCCCGCGCCGGCAAGCTTTGTCACGGTGGAGGAGCGCATCCTGGAGGGTGTCGATGTTGCCGTCGACGCCGGTGAGACTCCGTGTCGCGATGCCTCGACCATCGTGTCGTTCCAGCACGGCGGGCTCCAGATCCTGCGCCAAGGCGCACTTCCCGCATCAGAGATCGAACGGGTCCTGTCCGACCCGATGCAATAGAAAGGTGTAAGCGATGTCGTTGAATCTGGGCAGCCTGGGCATGGAAGATGCCTCGTTTAACTTTGGCGGTTCCTACATCATGGCGCTCGACTGCGGCACCACCTCGGTACTTGCGACCATCGTCGACGAGTACGGATGCATCGTCGCGCAGGCACGTCGCAGCGTCAAAACCAGTTTTCCGCGTCCCGGTTGGGTAGAGCAAGACCCCATGGCGGTCCTTGCCAGTCAAATCGCCGTCATGATGGAAGTCCAGTTTAAGAGCGGTATCCACTCCGACCGCATTGCCGCCATCGGTATCTCCAACCAGCGCGAGACCACGGTGGTGTGGGACCGCATAAGCGGCCAACCCATCTATAACGCCATCGTGTGGCAATGCCGTCGCACCGCACCTCTGATCGACGAGCTGGTCGAGCAGGGCGCAGAAGAGCTGGTGCGCTCCCGCACGGGGCTTACGCTCGACCCGTATTTCTCGGCCTCCAAGGTGCAGTGGATTCTCGATAACGTCGACGGCGCGCGCGAGAGCGCCGCGGCGGGCGACCTTATGTTCGGCACCATCGACACGTGGCTCATCTACAATCTCACCGGCGGTCAGGTCTTTGCTACCGACTACACCAATGCCAGCCGCACCGCGCTCTTTAATATCCATGCGCTCGATTGGGACGACGATCTGCTGGCGCTTTTCGACGTCCCGCGCTCCATGATGCCCGAGGTTCGTTGGAGCTCGGGCGATTACGGCCGCGTTGCGAGCGAC
This sequence comes from Collinsella sp. AF23-2, assembly GCF_003459245.1. Taxonomy (GTDB): domain Bacteria; phylum Actinomycetota; class Coriobacteriia; order Coriobacteriales; family Coriobacteriaceae; genus Collinsella. The sequence continues at coordinate 15,998 of NZ_QRVG01000022.1, read as the reverse complement.
ATCATGACCAACATGCCACCCATCATGGGCGTGGCGGGCGACCAGCAGGCGTCGCTATTCGGCCACTGCTGCTTCCATCCCGGCCAGACCAAAAACACCTATGGCACGGGTTGCTTTATGCTCATGAACACCGGCGACGAGATCGTCGAATCCAAGAACGGTCTGGTCTCCACGATCGGTATCGCCGCGGACGGCAAGATCAGCTATGCGCTCGAGGGTTCTATCTTTGCCGCAGGCTCCACCATGAACTGGCTGCGCAACAACATGGGCATCATCTCGAGCGTGAGCGAGTCCGCGCAACTCGCCGCTTCGATCAACGACAACGAGGGCTGCTACCTCGTCCCCGCCTTCGCAGGCCTGGGCGCTCCCTGGTGGGACCCGCATGCTCGCGGTATCGTGTGCGGCCTGACCGGTGCCTCGAGTCGCGCGACCATTGTGCGTGCGGCCTGCGAGTCCATGGCCTATCAGAGTTATGACGTGCTGCGCGCCATGGAGCAGGACGTGGGACTTTCGATTGAGCGCCTGTCCGTCGATGGCGGTGCCTCGCGCAACGAGTTCATCATGCAATTCCAGGCCGATCTGCTGGATATGCCCGTGCTGCAGTGCGAGACGGTGGAGACCACGGCGATCGGCGCCGCGTACTTGGCGGGCCTTGCCGTCGGCTACTGGGAGGATTTGGAGGAGCTGGAGCAAAACGCTCAGATCGTCAAAATCTTCCATCCTCATATGTCCGCCGAGCGCCGTGAGAGCAACCTCGCTGGTTGGCGTGATGCCGTCAAGCGTTCGCTCAGCACCGTTCAGTAGGGTTGCGACGGGGCACTCGATACAACAAACCGTTAAACTTATGCACGGCGCGCGGCAACAACATCGCCATGCGCCTTGTCAGCAAGGCCATCTTCCGGCCGCAACGAAAGGGGCTTCAACCCATGACCGTCACCTACGATACGTCCCGTGTGACCCTTGTCGATCACCCGCTCGTCCAGCACAAGCTGTCGATCTTGCGCGACAAGAGCACCGGCACCAACCAGTTCCGCCAGCTCGTGCGCGAGCTCGCGCTTTTTGACGGCTACGAGGCCATGCGCGACCTGCCCATGGAAGACGTCGAGGTCGAGACCCCCATCACCACCGCAACGTTTAAGCAGCTCGCCGGCAAGAAGCTCGCCGTCGTTCCCATCCTGCGTGCAGGCCTTGGTATGGTCGACGGTATCCTCGACCTGGTGCCCTCCGCTCGCGTGGGCCATATCGGCATGGAGCGCGACGAGGTTACCCACGAGCCGCATGAGTATTACTGCAAGATGCCCAAGGATATCGACCAGCGCATTTGCCTGGTTGTCGACCCCATGCTGGCCACGGGTGGCTCAGCCGAGATGGCTATCAGCTACCTGCGCGAGCGTGGTGTCAAGGACATCCGCATGCTGTGCATCGTCGCGGCCCCCGAGGGCCTCAAGTCGCTGACCGAAAAAGATCCCGATGTGCATATCTATACCTGCGCCATCGATGACCATCTCAACGAGGCCGCCTACATCGTTCCCGGCCTGGGCGACGCCGGCGACCGCATCTACGGCACGCTCTAGCCGTCGGGCCTTGTCGGCTGCAGTCACAAATACGAAGAAATGGTGCGCGCGGGCGAGCAAAAGACGTCCACGCGCACTCCTGTTAACGGACGTTTAGCCCTGAGGGGTTCGAGAAAAACGTATTACCTACCTGCGGGATAAAGAAGGTCTTAAGAAAACGTACAGCTGCGTATTAACCGATGCTTTTTCGGTTGTACTTTAGCGATTGGCTCGTACAATAGTCACCAATGTTTGGCGGGAACTGTTCTGGGAAGCGTTAAAAAGGAAAGTGAGGACGCCAATGTTTCAGATAGCCGATCTGCTCGCTATCGTTGCAGGCGCCATCGCGGGCGCGGTCGCCTTTCTTCCCTTTGTCTTTACGCTCAAGCCGGTTCTTGACGATAAACAGAATGCGGACATGCTCAAGGGCATGGTGAGTCTCGCGGTCTCGGCGATCGCGTTGCTTGTCTTTACCTTGGTTGTGTTTGCGTTGTTCGGAGAGGCATTTCGCATGTTCCTCCTGGGCGAGGCGATCGGCTTCGTGGCCTTTATGGCCGCCTGCACGGTTCGCGTCGCCAAGGCGCTGCGAGATCCTCATGAGGTCGAAAGGTAAGTCGTGGAAATTTTTGAAAAGCTGCCTGATGAGATTAATCATCTGGTCAGCGAGTTCAGCTCCACCCCTGTCGTGGGCGATCTGAGCTGCGGCATCACGCAGTACTCGTTTTGGCTGATCGTCTCCACGATCGTGCTCCTGATCGTCCTGGCCGTGTTCAAGAAGAAGCAGACCCTGGTTCCCAAGGGCTTCTTCGTCAACGGTTTCGAGTACATCATCGAGTACGTCGAGAACGATATCGGCAAGGGCGTCGTGGGTGAGAACTGGAAGAAGCACTTCCCGTTCCTGTGCTCGCTTTTCCTGTTCATCCTGATCAATAACATGATCGGCCTGATCCCGGGAATGAAGCCCGGCACCGGTGCAATCGGCTCCACCGCCGCGCTCGCCATCTTCGCCTTCGTGTACTTCATCTACTACGGATGCAAGGCTCACGGCGTGATCGGCTATATCAAGAGCCTCGCCCCGCAGGGCGTGAGCTTCCCGATGAACGTGCTTGTGTGGGTCGTCGAGCTTTTCTCGACCTTCCTGCGCCTCATCACGCTCGCCGTCCGTCTGTTCTGCAACATGTTCGCAGGACACGTGGTCATGGGCTCGTTCGCCATCATGGCGAGCATGTTCATGCAGCCGCTGCTTCAGCAGGTTTCCGCGGCCCACGCCGTCGGCGCCCTGCCTTCGCTGGCCTGGCTTGCCATCCTCATCCTAATCTATGCGATCGAGCTTGTGGTCGGCGCCATCCAGGCTTACGTCTTCACGGTCCTTACCGCCGTGTATGTCTCCGAGGCAGAGGAGGTCGCGGAGGAGGAGTAATCTTCCGTTCGCGCCTTAAAGGTAAGGCAATTCGTTAAACCGCCGGTGCCCGTACCCATGGAGCCCGGCAGTTATAAAAAGGTTATCCTGCGTGAAATAAGACACGCACGACAAAGGAGGAATCGTGGGAGTTATCGGTTACGGTCTCGGTGTTATCGGCGCTGGTCTTGCTATCGGCCTGTCTGCTCTGGGTGCTACGGGTGCTATGGCCCGTCAGCCTGAGGTCCAGGGCCGCGTGTTCACCGTCTTCATCATGGGCTCCGCCTTCGGCGAGGCTCTGGCTCTGATCGGCTTCGTTGTCGCGCTGATCGTTAAATAGCACGGAGCGTCAAGTATGAATCTTTCATCCCAGAAGAGCGCGATCGCACTCTCCGCGTCCGCGGCCGCGCTGCTCATGCCGGTTTCCGCGTTCGCAGAGGACGGCGCTGCCGGTGCGGACATCCTCATCCCTAAGATGGCGGAGTTCATCCCGGCGCTTATCGCCTTCCTGATCATCTGGATCGTGCTGGCCAAGGTCGCCCTGCCGGGCATCATGAAAACCATGGAGGAGCGCGGCAAGAAGATCGAGGAGAGCCTCGACGAGGCCGAGAAGACCAAGCAGGAGGCTATCGCCAAGCGCGCTGAGTCCGACTCGATCGTCACCGACGCCCGTCGTCAGGCTGCCGACATCGTTCTCGAGGCCCGTAAGGACGCCGAGTCCGAGCGCGCCCGTATCATCGAGGCTGCTCACAAGGAGGCCGAGGAGATCATCGCCAAGGCCCATACGACCGTCGAGGACGAGCGCAAGTCCATTTACGCCGGTGCCGCGAGCTCCATCGCCGACCTGTCCGTTGCCGTCGCCACCAAGATCGTGGGCGAGGCACTCGAGGACGATGCCGAGCAGAAGAAGCTCATCGAGCGCTACATCCAGGAAGCAGGTAGCCTGAATGCCGACTAGCCGCTATCAGGACAAGGTGCTCGAGACCTACGCGCGCTCCCTTCTGGAAGCCGCTAAGGCCGAGAACCATGTGTTCGAGGACCTCGAGATGATCGAGCGCTTGGCTTCTGCCAGCCCCGAGATCATCGCCGTGCTCGACACCATGTCCAAGCGCGACCAGCTCGACCTTCTTCCCAAGGTGGCAGCTGCCTTTAAGTATGTTGCCGAGGAAGACGAGGATGTAGTGGGCGTGACCGTCACCACGGCGATCCCGCTCGACGACGAGCTGCGTCAAACCATCACTAAGAAATGCGAGCAGGACTTCGGCCGCAAGGTATTCCTTATCGAGCAGGTTGACCCGTCTATCGTGGGCGGCCTGGTGCTCGAGGCCCGCGGCGAGCGTCGTGACATTTCCGTCAAGACGCAGCTGCGCATCGCGCAGGAGACCCTCGCAAACTCTGCTAATTCGTACGGAGGTGAAGCCTAATGTCCGAAACCCTCAATGCCCAGGATATCGCCAAGAAACTGCAGGAGCAGCTCACGAGCCTCTCCGCGACGGTCGATACGCATGAGGTTTCAACGATCGACGAGGTAGGCGACGGCATCGCGCGCGTCTCCGGCCTCAAGAGCGCCATGGCAGGCGAGCTTCTGGAGTTCAAGAGCTCCGATACCGGTGAGACCGTCTTCGGCCTTGCCCAGAACCTTGACCGTGACGAGGTCGGCGCCGTTCTGTTCGGTGCCGTCGACTCCATCAAGGAAGGCGACGAGTGCCGCACCACTGGCCGCATTATGGATATCCCCGTGAGCCGTGCCATGCTCGGCCGCGTCGTCAATCCGCTCGGCCAGCCCATCGACGGCCTGGGCGACATCGTCGCCACGCACCGTCGCCCCATCGAGTTCAAGGCTCCCGGCGTCATCGATCGTACCCCGGTGTGCGAGCCGGTTCAGACCGGTCTGCTCGCTATCGACTCCATGGTGCCTATTGGCCGCGGTCAGCGTGAGCTCATCATCGGCGACCGTAAGACCGGTAAGACCGCCATCGCCATCGACGCTATCCTCAACCAGCGCGGCAAGGGCATGGTCTGCATCTATGTCGCCATCGGCCAGAAGGCCTCCACGGTTGCCAACATCCGCGAGACCCTCGCTCAGCACGGTGCGCTCGACTACACCATCATCGTTTCGGCCACCGCTGCCGATTCCGCCCCTATGCAGTACATCGCGCCTATGGCCGGTGCCGCTATCGGCGAGTTCTTCATGTACAACGGCGAGGACGGCAAGCCCGCCAGCGAGACCAACCCCGGCGGCCACGTGCTCGTCATCTACGACGACCTGTCCAAGCAGGCTGTGGCCTACCGTCAGATGTCGCTGACGCTGCATCGTCCGCCCGGACGCGAGGCCTATCCTGGCGACATCTTCTACCTGCACTCTCGTCTGCTCGAGCGTGCCGTCAAGATGTCCAAGAAGAACGGTTACGGCTCCATGACGGCACTGCCGATCATCGAGACCCAGGACGGCGACGTCTCGGCCTACATTCCGACCAACGTCATTTCCATTACCGATGGTCAGATCTACCTGCAGTCCGAGCTCTTCTTCCAGGGTCAGCGCCCGGCAGTCGACGTGGGCATCTCCGTGTCCCGCGTCGGTGGCGATGCGCAGACCAAGGCTATGAAGCAGGTTGCCGGCAACCTTCGCCTGGACCTCGCTTCGTACCAGGAGCTCGCTGGCTTTACGCAGTTCGGCTCCGACCTCGACGAGGCTACTCAGAAGCAGCTGACCCATGGTGCTCGCATGACCGAGCTCCTGAAGCAGCCGCGTTACAAGCCGTTTGAGGTTGGCGAGCAGATCGTTACGCTGTTCGCTGGCAACGAGGGCTTCCTGGATGACCTGGAGATCGCCGACGTGCTGCCCTTCCGTGCCGAGCTCATCGAGTACATGGACAATGGCTTTGGTTCGCTGCTCGACAAGGTTCGCGCCAAGAAGATCGATGATGACACCAAGGCTGAGCTCTTGCGCGTCATCGGCGACTTCAAGCAGCAGTTCATGGCCAAGCACCATTCGGATGTTTCTGGATCAGAGGAGAACTAAGCCCCATGGCCAACCTTCGCGACATTAAGAAGCGAATCTCCTCGGTTACCACGACCAAGCAGATCACGCGCACGATGGAGATGGTCTCTACGGCCAAGATCCGTCGTGCCCTCGATCGCTCCAAGCAGGCCGAGCCCTATAAGGAGGCGCTGACCGACGTCATGTTGACGGTCGCCGGCGACGCCTCCTGTTCGGGCACCGATCCCATGCTGCAGAAGCATGAGAGCGTCAAGCATGGCCTGATTGTCGTTATTGCCTCGGACCGCGGCCTTGCCGGCGGTTTCAATACGACGGTGGAGCGCACGGCCGAAAAGCTCGCCGCTTCTTGGGCGAACGACGGCATCGAGTGCGAGATCATCGCGTGCGGGCGTAAGCCGGCCACGTATTTCCGTGACCGCGCAAACGTCGTCATGCACTTTGAGGGCAACTCCTCTGAGCCCGATTTCAATCAGGCCCGCATGATCTCCTCTCATATCTGCGATGCGTATCGTGCCGGTGAGCTTGACCGTGTCGAGCTTGTCTACCACCACGCCAAGAACCGCGTGGATCAGGAGCTTCGCGTCGAGCATCTGTTGCCGCTCGACCCCGAGATGATCGCTATGGCCCACGGTCCGCGTAAGAACGAGACCGACGCCCCTAAGCGCATCTCGTCCACGTTCGAGTTCGTGCCCTCTCCCGAGCATGTTCTCGGCAAGCTTGTGCCGTCTTATATCCTGACGGTCATCTACCAGGCCCTGATCGATTCGGCGGCTGCCGAGCAGGGTGCACGCCGCAAGGCCATGCACTCCGCGACGGAAAACGCCACCGCGATCATCTCGACCCTTACCCGCACGTATAGTCGCGTGCGCCAGGCTTCGATCACGACCGAGATTAACGAGATCGTCGGCGGAGCCTCAGCATTGGAGGAACAGTAATGGCTAATAACACCGTAAAGCTTGCGGTCGAGGAAGCCACCAAGAAGACGACTGCCGGTGATGGTCGCATCGTGCGAATCATCGGCCCTGTCGTCGACGTCAAGTTTGACGGCGCGGTGCCCCCGATCTACAACGCGCTCACGGTCGAGGCCGAGACCCCGATCGGTCATCTGAGCACGATCCTCGAGGTCGAGAGCCAGCTTCCGGGCGGCGTCGTCCGCACGGTCGCCATGTCCTCGACCGACGGCCTGCAGCGCGGCCTCATCGCCACCGATACCGGTGAGCCCATGAAGATGCCCGTTGGTCCCAAGACGCTCGGTCGCATTTGGAACGTCATGGGCAAGCCCGTCGACGGCAAGCCCATGCCCGAGGTGGAGGAGTTCTACCCCATCCACCATGCAGCGCCCCGCTTTGACGAGCTCACCACCAAGACCGAGATCTTCGAGACCGGCATCAAGGCCGTCGACCTGCTCGAGCCCTACATCCGTGGCGGCAAGACCGGCCTGTTCGGCGGCGCCGGCGTCGGCAAGACCGTTCTGATTCAGGAGCTCATCAACAACCTCGCCCAGGAGCACGGCGGCACCTCGGTGTTCACCGGCGTCGGCGAGCGTACCCGCGAGGGCACCGACCTGTTCCTCGAGATGAGCGAGTCTGGCGTTATCGACAAGACCTGCTTGGTCTATGGTCAGATGAACGAGCCGCCCGGAGCGCGTCTGCGCATCGGTCTGGCCGGCCTTACCACCGCTGAGTACTTCCGCGATCGCGGCCAGGACGTTCTGCTGTTCATCGACAACATCTTCCGCTTCTCCCAGGCAGGTTCCGAGGTTTCCGCACTGCTGGGCCGTATGCCGTCCGCCGTTGGTTACCAGCCCACGCTGGCAACCGAGATGGGCGACCTCCAGGAGCGCATTACCTCGACCAAGACGGGCTCCATTACCTCCGTCCAGGCTGTCTACGTCCCCGCAGACGACCTGACCGACCCGGCGCCTGCCACGACGTTTACGCACCTCGACGCCACCACGGTTCTTTCGCGTAGCATTTCGTCGCTTGGCCTGTTCCCGGCTATCGACCCGCTCGCATCTTCCTCCGACGCTCTCGATCCCTCGATCGTCGGCGAGGAGCACTACCGTGTCGCCGTCAAGGTCCAGGAGCTCCTGCAGGAGTACTCCGACCTTCAGGACATCATCGCCATTCTGGGTATGGACGAGCTGTCCGAGGAGCAGCGCCTTACGGTCAACCGTGCCCGTAAGATTCAGCAGTTCCTCTCGCAGTCCTTCCACGTCGCCGAGAAGTTCACCGGCAACCCCGGTGTCTACGTCCGCGTCGAGGATACCGTCCGCTCTTTCGCCGAGATTGTCGACGGCAAGGCCGATGACCTGCCCGAGCAGGCTTTCCGCTATGCTTCCACGATTGAAGACGTGCGCGAGCGCGCCCGCAAGATGGGGGAGAAGTAGGTTATGCGTATCCGCATCGTGTGCCCCGTGAGCTGCGCCTATGAGGGCGACGCTGCGTTTGTGTCGATTCCGTCCACGGATGGCGAGTTTGGCGTCCTGCCTGCTCACTCCAGCGAGATCTGCACGATCGACCGCGGTTACGTTCGCGTTTCCGATAAGGCCATGGGCACTGTCGACCACACGTTTGCCGTGGCCGGCGGCTATGCCCAGGTTGCGGACGATGTCGTGACCGTTCTCGCCGAGCGCGCTTGCGATTTGGCGACCGTCGATGCCGACAAGCTTAAAGCTGATATTCAAGGTTTTGAAGAGAAGCTGGGTAATTTGTCGGAGGATGATGCACGCCGCGCCTACCTCTATAATGAAATCGCATGGTGTAAGCTCAAGCTTGCCCAATAGTCAAACGATTTAGCGTTCGACCATTTGCGAACACATCATGCCCGGGATGGCCCAGCCACCCCGGGCATGCTTTTTGAAAGGGTAGACCTTGGATATTATCCGCGTTGAGGGTGGCCACGCCATCGGAGGCTCCGTGCCCGTCTCGGGCGCCAAGAACTCCGCGCTCAAACTCATGGCGGCAACGCTTCTGGCGCCGGGCAAGACGACGCTGCAGAACGTGCCCGATATTTCCGATGTCCACGTGATGGGCAAGGTGCTCAAGGGCATGGGCGCTACGATCGATGTTCTCGACGAGCACACGCTCGAGATTGATACCTCTCAGGTCGATTCATGGGAGGCCCCCTACGAGCTCGTTGCCAAGATGCGCGCTTCCACCGCCGTCATGGGGCCCCTGCTGGGCCGCTTCCATCGCGCCAAAATTGCCATGCCGGGCGGCTGCAACCTGGGTGCTCGTAAGATCGATATGCACATTCTTGGTCTTGAGGCCCTGGGCGTTGAGTTCGATACCGCCCACGGTTACATCAACGCTAATGCGCCCCAAGGTCTGCGCGGTACCACCGTCACGCTCGAGTTCGCCAGCGTCGGTGCGACCGAGAATCTCATCATGGCCTCTGTGCGCGCACAGGGCACCACGGTTATCGACAATGCCGCCCGCGAGCCCGAGATCGTCGATCTCGCCAACATGCTCAACGAGATGGGCGCCAAGATTGTTGGCGCCGGTACGCCCGTCGTGACTATCGAAGGCGTGGAAGAGCTCCATCCCGTTATCCATCGCGTGGTGGGCGACCGCATCGAGGCCGGTACCTTTATCGTCGCCGGTGCGTTGATGGCGGACGATCGCGGTGTCGATGTCACGGGCTTTTGCCCCATTCATTTGGGCATGGTGCTCAAGAAGATGGAGCTCATGGGTATCGACTGCGAGCGCGTCGAGGATGGCGTCCATGTGAACCGTGCCGAGCGTATCAAGCCGGTCGACATCCAGACGCTTCCGTTCCCCGGTTTCCCGACCGACATGCAGGCACAAATTATGGTGCTCTCCGCCCTTGCCGACGGCAGTTCCGTTATTACCGAGAACATCTTCGAGAATCGCTTTATGTTTGCCTCTGAGCTGGTGCGCATGGGTGCCGACATTCGTATCGAGAGCCATCATGCCATGATTCATGGCGCCAAGGGCTTCTCGGGTGCACAGGTTACCTCGCCCGATTTGCGCGGCGGAGCGGCCCTCGTCGTAGCGGGCTTGATCGCCGACGGGACGACCGAGGTTTCGGCTATCCATCACATCAAGCGCGGCTACGAGCAGTTTGTCGAAAAGCTGCAGGCGCTCGGCGCGCATGTCGAGCATGCTACCGTCCCCGATCCCGTCATCTACTAATACAGGTTGCCTATGTTTAATAAAAAGCCCCTCGCGGATACCACCACCCGAAGACCCTCAACTGGTGCGCAGGCCAAGATCTACAGTCGCGATAACGTGGCTCGCTATTCCGAGCGCGCTCGTCAACGCCGCCGTAGCCACACGATTCGTCACGTCGCGCTCATTGTCGTGCTTGGCGTGCTGCTGAGTGCCACTACCGCTGCCGGCCTGTGGTTTGCCACCATTATGGGCAAGCTCGGCGATTCTAATGTCATTACTGACAATCTGCGTCGGGTTCTGGTTGACACCGATGAGGCAAAGGATCCGTTCTACGTGCTGCTTCTTGGCACCGACGGCCGTCCGGGCGAGGATACGTATCGTGCCGACTCGATTATCCTGGCACGCATCGACCCCACGCAAAAGCAGGCGACGCTCATTTCCGTTCCGCGCGACACCAAGGTCGAGTACAAGGGCGAGACCATGAAGATCAACGCCTGCCATACCGTTGGCGGCGCCGAGGCCATGGTCGAGGCGGTCAACGAGCTGTGCGGTGTTCAGATTTCCCACTATGCCGAGGTCAGCTTCGACGGTATGCAGGCGCTGATTGATTCGGTTGGCGGTATCGACATTAACGCAACCGATGATGTTGACGACCCCGAGCACCTGGATATTAAGATTACCGCTGGCCAGCAGCATATGGACGGTGCCACCGCCCTTACCTATGCCCGCTGCCGCTACACCTATGCCGACGGCGATTACACGCGCATGCGCCACCAGCGTCAGGTGCTTGGCGCCCTTGCCAACCAGATTCTCAATAACTTCGATGCCACGAAGATCTTTGGCCTGGTTAATTCGCTGTCCGATATGCTTGTAACCGATATGAGCGTTCAGGATATCGTGGCTACGGTCAACGCCATGCGCGGTATGGATGTCGACGGTATCTACTCGGCCAACCTGCCCTCGTACGCCGACGACAGCACCATGATTGACGGTGTGAGCTACGTCTTTGTCTACGAGGACGTGCTCAAGGAAATGATGGAGCGCGTCGATGCCGGCAAGGATCCCAAGGGTCCCAACACCATGGGTCTTTCCGACGGCTCCAGCTCTACGATCGGCGACCTCAGCAACAACACGTCTGACGACTACGCAAACGGCACCGCAACCTCATCGGTCAGCTCTGACGATTCCGATGGCTCAAGCGATTCGAGCGATTCGGACTACTACGAACAGCCCACCGGCGACGGCAACGGTTACGAGGCCAACTACTAAGTTACGGCGTTTTACCAAACGCCGTAACGACTCGACGCTGCGCGCCGCCCAAGGCGACAATTTGTCATTCAAAAGGCAGGGCATGACCAGAAGGTCAATGCCCTGCCTTTTTCATGCCAACTTGTTCGCCTTGGACGTCGCTCGCTGACGTTGGCTCAACCTGCGATGTTGACTACTCCCCTTGTATCAAAAACCGCCCCGTTCTCTGTAGAGGACGGGGCGATTCGTCTTTTGGGCTTATGCAGCCAGGCTTATGCGAAACGGGCGACGAGCTCCTGCAGGACGTCGGTCATCTTGACGAGCGAACTGACCGGGACAAACTCGTTGACGCCGTGGTAGCAATAGCCGCCGGTGGAAAGGTTGGGGCAGGGCAGACCGCGGAACGACAGCTGCGCGCCGTCGGTGCCGCCGCGAATCGGCAGCACTTGGGGCTCAACGCCGCAGGCAAGGTAGGCTTCCTTGGCAACATCAATAAGCTCGGGATAGTCACGAACGATCTCGGCCATATTTCGATACTGCTGCTTAATCTCGACCGTCACGCGCTTGTCACCCAAGCGCTGGTTGAGCATCGAGGCGGCGGCATCAATAAGGTCGAGTTTCTGCTGGAACTTGGCTGCGTCATGGTCGCGGACGATATAGCGCGCTGTGGCGTGATCGACGGTTGCAGATACACCCTCAAGGTGATAAAAGCCCTCGTAGCCTTCCGTATACTCCGGGCGCTGCACGTAGGGGAGCAACGCGTTGAAGTCGCAGAACAGATTGCCTGCGTTAACCATACGGCCTTTGGCGTCGCCCGGGTGGATGGACTGGCCCTCAAAGCAGACGGTCGCCTCAGCGGCATTAAAGCACTCCCACTCCAGCTCGCCGATGGGGCCACCGTCGACCGTGTAGGCATACTTGCAGCCAAAGGTATCGATATCCAACAGCTCGGCTCCGTGGCCGATCTCCTCGTCAGGGCAGAAGCAAATGCCGAGTGCGGGATGGGGCAGAGAAGGGTCCTGAGCGATACGCGCGACAAGCGACATGATCTCGGCGACGCCTGCCTTGTCGTCCGCGCCCAGCAGCGTGGTGCCATCGCTGCAGACCAGGTCCTCACCCGCGAGGTCGTTCAGGGCGGGAAGCTTGGCGGTACTCATGGCAACGGGCTTACCGTCAACCGTGCCGCAGACCAGGTCGCCGCCTTCGTAGTGCACGATGTGCGGCTTCACGCCGGCGCCCGGTGCAACTTCGGTGGTGTCGAGATGGGCGATCAGGCCCAGGGCGGGCTTGTCCTCAGCGCCCACACTTGCGGGGATATGCGCGCAGACATAGGCGTGCTCGGTCACGTGGGCATCTTCCGCACCAAGCTCGCGCAGCTCTTCAGCCAGCACGTTGGCAAGGTCAAACTGAACGGCGCTCGAGGGTACCTGGTCGCAGTTTGCATCCTCGGACTGCGTGTTGATCTGGACGTAGCGCAAAAAGCGCTCGAGGACATCGGGGTTCGTGGTGGTGTTTTCCATAAAGACCGCTCCAATCTTGGTCGTCGTGTGCAACAAGAACTCTAGCACGGTATGCCACGGCATACCGCGACGCTTGGATGGGGTAGAATCAGCCAATGAATGCAGAAGGGACGGAAGATCATGGATACGACAAATAGCTCGCGCGAACTACATCTGACGGTGGCGAACGAAGACTACTTGGAGTGCATGGTTCGCATTGAAAGCGAAGAGGGGGAAACCAACGGCGTGCGATCGGTCGACATCGCGCAGCGCCTTGGCGTCTCCAAGGCATCGGTCAATAAAGCGGTTTCGGCGCTCAAGGCATCCGAGCTTGTCGAGCAATCGCACTACGGCAAGGTAGTCCTGACCGATCGCGGCCGCGAGGTTGGCACGGCTATCTGGTACCGTCATCGCCTCGTCCGCACGTTTTTGGTTCAGGAGCTCGGTGTCGAATTTGAGCGAGCCGATTCCGAGGCCTGCATGATGGAGCATGCGCTATCCGAGGACACGATGAACCGCTGGCTCGCCTATCTCGAAAAGCAGGGAATCAGCGTCGAGGAATAGCGGGATATATATGGATACGAGTTATTACAATCGCTTTGGTGCCGAGGAACTTACGCGCCGCTTGTCGAGCGAGACCTTGTTGGCGCAGGGCCCCATGGGCAGTGTTCTGTTGAGTGAGTACGACGCCGCCGATATTCCACCGGCGTTTTGGAATCTGGCAGAGCCGCAGACCGTTTCTCGTATCCATCGCTTGTATGTCGCCGCCGGCGCGCAGGTACTCATTACCAATACCTTTCAGGCATCAAGCTATGCCCTCAAGCACGACCAGATTGCGCCGTCCGTGGCGGAGGTCAATCGCGGGGCCGTCGACGATGCCCGCCAGGCGCACCCTCAGCTGCTGCTGGGCTCGATGGGTCCGATCGGTATTGAGTGGTTTGCCGAGGACTCGGCCGAGTTTCGTGAGATCCGAGGCATTGCGCGCGAACAGGCGCACGCCTTGCTCAATGCTGGTGTTGACGGTCTGCTGATCGAGACGGTGACGTCTATCCGTAATTTGCAGCCCATGCTTGCCGGCGCCCGAGATGCCGCCGACGGCATGCCTGTTCTGGTGAGTTTTGTCGTTGACGATAAGGGCGACCTGTTGGGCGATGGCCTCAACATTGAGGCAGCCGTTTTGTACGCCGAAAAACACGGCGCAAACTCGGTTGGTGTTAATTGCTGTTCGCTTGCGGCCGCGAACGCGGCGGTGCGCAGGATGGTTGCATCGGCGACTACTCCCGTCACGGTGCGTCCCAACGTGGGCGATCCGGTCCAGACTCAGGATGGCCCCGTATGGCACGAGAACCCCGAAGCTTTCGCGCGCGCATGCATCGAATGGAGACATGCCGGTGCCGCAATGGTGGGCAGTTGCTGTGGAACTACGGCAATCACTACGGCAGCGATGGCCGAGGCGCTCGATATATAAAGGGCAAAACCGCTCCATACGGGGCGGTTTTTTTATTGCCTGCATGTCCTCGGCAGCATTTGCCCAAATGGTGAATGCTGGTGCCGGCAGGTTGCCGAGCGTGTATCGCGGGTATACCTCATGCGTACCATGATCCAAACACTGTGAGGTGTCTGCGCGTGTGCGCGATAATTCATTTTGGAACTGACGGTTGGCGTGCTCGCGTCGATGAGGACTTCACTGCCGATAACGTTGCCCGTATCGCCGATGCCGTCGGCGAGTTGTGGCAAAAGACCAATCCGGGCAAAACGGTATATATAGGGTTCGACACTCGGCCCCTGGCGCGCGAGTTCGCTGAGCTTGCGGCGGGTGTGCTAGCAGCGCACGGGCTAGACGCCGTGCTCGCTTCGCGACCTGTTCCGACCCCTGCCCTTACGTGGGCGGCGGCTTATGACGGTGAGGCGTGCGGCGCGCTCATGGTGACGGGGTCCCATCATCCGCAGGGTTATCTGTGTCTCAAGATTCGCATGGGTGACGGCTCGACCGCCAACCAGGATGTCATCGAAGAGCTCGAAGAGACCATGGCTCCCGAGCCAATGGGGATCGAGGGGCAATATCGCACCGCGGATATCATTCCTGACTATATGCAAGCGGTGGCATCGTTTGTCGATGCCGAAGCCATCCGCGCCGCGCACCTGCGCGTGGTTGTTGACCCCATGGGCGGCGCAGCCCAGGGCTATCTAGCCGACTTGCTGCGCGAGCTTGGCGTTGAGGTGCACGAGATTCACGCCGGGCAGGCGCCTGACCAAGAAGATATCTGCCCCGACCCCGTTGAGCCGTGGGTGGACGCTTGCGAGCATACGGTTATCGAGGACGGAGCTTGCGCTGGCCTGGTGACCGACGGCGACGCCGACCGTATCGGCGCGGTTGACGAGCGCGGCAGATATATACATCCGCATCAGATCATGGCGCTCGTTTTGGGCGACTTGGTTCAATTTCGTAATTTGGAGGGACGCGTCGTCGTCAATCTTTCGTGCTCGACGCTCGTGCGTCGCATTGCCGAGGCGCTTGGCTGCCGCGTGACCGTCAAACCAGTCGGTTTCAAATATATAGCGGCAGAGATGAAGAAGGGTGGCGTCCTCATAGGCGGCGAGGAAGCCGGTGGTATCGGCATCGCCGCGCATATGCCCGAGCGCGATGGAATCCTCGCCTGTCTGATTCTGTGTGAGCTTATGGCAAAGACGGACGCGCCTTTGGGCGTTCTGGTCGACCAACTCGAGGACAGTTTTGGTAAGACGAGTTACGGTCGACGCGATTTGCGCCTTGAGGCCGAAGATGCCGAAACGTTACGAACCCTGCTGCCGGGCGTAAACCCCAAGTCGATTTGTGGCAAGGTGCCGCAAAACGTTAGTCATATGGATGGCTTGCGTTTAGCATTCGAGGATGACACGTGGCTGCTGGTCCGTCCTAGCGGGACCGAACCAGTGGTGCGCGTCTACGCCGAGGGGTTCTCGGTGGAAGAACGTGATGAGTTGCTCGATGCTGGCTGTGCTTTAGCTAGGGGAACGTATCCGCTTTAACCATGAGACTGCCTTATATAAAGAGATGCTCGGTGAGCGGTAGTTAACGGCTGGCAAACGTTAGTCGGATCCCAAATTGTGTAGGAAATGTGTACACCCAGATTCCCGCCCCCGGCGCCCCTCCGGTCTGGCAAT
>NZ_QRVG01000021.1 GCF_003459245.1 Collinsella sp. AF23-2 | reverse complement strand
GAAGGGGGAGGCCTCGCGGCCTCCCCCTTTTTTGCGTTTACGGGGTGTAAATGACTCAATTACACCAGACGATCTTGTTGTTTTTGGTATTGAGCCTTTATTTAAAGAAAATAAATCGTATAACAAGGGCAACTGCTATGGCCGCAATGATCAAAAGCAGAATTGTCAGCTGATGCTGCTTGCGTCGTTTACTTGACGAAACGAAGATTGATTTTCCCTGTTTTGGCGTTTCGAGATAGCGAGCCGAATGCGTCAAGGTTTGCTTGGGTCGAGGCCCTCTTTGTTGATGAGCGGCGGATGCTTTCATCGGCTCATCGCTAGCTGCGCTGTTTTTAGATAATGGTGCGTCTTTCAGATATACAGGGTCTCCCGAGGCAACGCCCATATGTTTACGTCCCGTTTGGGCATCCTCGAGCGTTTGATATCGATTTCTCGTCACATAATCGGGCTCAGGATCATTAATGGGCTCTTGCGAGATGTGGGGGCGATGGAACCGTGGCGGCTGCGTAGAAGTATCTTCGCCCTGCGTCGGCATAAACATATTGTTCTGGTTTTGGTCGTCCATGATGCCCTTTAGCTCGTTACCAACAACGTGTACGCGCTCATTGTAAGCCCCTTGTTATTTGTAGCTGCGAACATACTTCTTATTTAAGCTCTGGTTCAAAGAACCTTAACCTTACTAAGACCTGAGTCATACACACTTAGATATGCTTATAGTACTGGACTCAAAAAACTTTATAGTCGATGTATATATGAGCACTGGGTGGGCATATATAAGAGCGTCAAAAGAAGTCCCAGTCACCTAGAAGATGACTCGGCAGTCCTTAAAAGGAGTGGTAAACATGGCAAGCATGGTTCCTTATCGTTCGGTTTTTGGCGTTCGTCCTTCTGCTAGCTCGCTGTTCGATTTGTTTGATGATATGACCGATCTTGCAAACAACTCGATTGCTTCCAAGGCGTTCCCCGTTGATGTCGAGGACAAGGGCGATGGTTATGAGGTCAAGGCCTATCTGACCGGCGTCGCTAAGGATGATATCGACGTTGAGCTTAACGAGGGTCGCCTGTCGATTAGCGTGAACGTTGTGGAGGACGAGGAGAACGAGGGTAAGAACTTCCTCCAGAAGGAGTTCGGCTCGTACAGTGCGACGCGCGGCGTGTATCTGAAGGACGCTTCGAGCGAGGGCCTTTCGGCTAAGTATGCTGACGGCATCCTGACCGTTACGGTTCCCAAGATTGTCGAGAAGAAGAACGTCACGAAGATCTCTATCGACTAACGATGGCTCTGCTTCAATCGAGAGTATGAGTTAAGGGGGCTGGGAAGTGATTCCCAGCCCCCTTTTGTTGTCTTGAGGGGCTATTGAATGGTTGTCGGTTGATACTGGCTTGCAGGGCGTATCGAGAGCTTCCGTGGCCCTTGAAGACGGGTGGCAGAACTGCCGAGTTCATCATCGAGACTTGCATCAAGCGCGTTGGCATAGCTTTTGACGGTAAGGCTTGGACGATTATTGTCCTGGCTGATATGCATGGCGATGAGTTGTTCGGTGCGATCGGTAACAAGTTCGCGCGCGGCTTCGGCGGCCTGGTTGTTGGAGAGGTGCCCCTTTGTGGACAGGATGCGCTCCTGAAGAAAGCGGGGGTACGCTCCTTCGCGCAACATAGTTACATCGTGGTTACTTTCGAGCGCGAGAACTCGACAGTCTTTGAGGATGCCTATGGCCTTGCTCGATAACTCTCCGGTGTCGGTGGCAAACCCAATGGAATCATCGAGAGCATTAAATCGATAGCCGACAGGATTGATGACATCGTGCGATGTTGAGTAGGTTTGCACGTGGATGCCGGCAATGGGGAGCGTGTCGCCGGGGTCAAATTCCTCTACGGGCAGGTGCGCGAGGTTTTCTTTGCATGAAAGGGTGTCCCTGCTGGCAAAGAGGGGACCATGCCAGTGCTTGCACCATACATCGAGCCCCTTGATATGGTCACCATGCTCATGGGTGATTACAAGAGAGGCGACGTCGTCTGCCGAGAGGCCAAGCTCCGCCATGCGTTTAAGTGTCTCGCGGCGGGACAGGCCGTTGTCGATCATGATGAGCCCCTGAGGCCCCTCGACGAGTGCGCAGTTGCCTTTTGAGCCGCTGCCGAGGATATGAAGGTGCAGGCGAGACATAAGATTCCAAAGGATACAATGAGTGCGGACGAATAGAGGAGGAAGCGAATGCCAACGGTATCTCAGCACTATGGACATCATGCCGCGCCGAGGACGGATAAGAGCGCCCTGGCAACGCGGCGGGCCGCTGCCCCCGTAGTGCTCATGGTATCAGGCGGTGCGGACTCGACGGCGCTGCTCCTTATGGCTTGCACATCAAAGCTGGATATCCAGGACGGGCGCGGCGTCGCTCCCATTGCGCGCGAGCGATTGCACGTGCTGCATGTAAACCATCATCTGCGCGGGGAGGCATCCGATGGCGACGAGGCCTTTGTACGTGACCTGTGCGCGCAATACGGCTTGCCGCTGTGTGTTGAGCATGCCTATTTTGATGACGAATCGGGCAATATCGAGGCTGCGGCTCGCGAGGTGCGCTATGCCGCGGCACGGAGATATGTTCGCGAACTTTGTGCTGAATCGGGCGCACCGCGGACGGCGGCTCGTATCTGTACCGCGCATACTTCGTCGGACCGCGCGGAAACATTTTTGATGAATGCCATTAAAGGGTCGGGTCCCGCGGGTCTATCGAGCATTCCGCGCCGTCGGAACATTGTGGTTCGCCCCTTGCTCGACCTCACGCACGATGAACTCGTGGGCTATCTGCAGGTGCACGGTCAGCCATGGCGGGAAGATGAAAGCAACGAGGACGTTTCGTACCTGCGCAACTATGTGCGCCATCGAGTGATGCCGGTGGTGGCGCAGCGCAACGCGAGTGTCTGTAAGACGATTGGCGCCGCCTGCGAGATCTTGGGCGATGAGGATGCCTTTCTTTCCCAGCTTTCCGCACAGGCGTTTCGAAGCTGCCTGCGTAAGGAGGCGGCGGGTGCACTGGTTCTTGACGCTCGCCGACTGGCCGCGGCCGAGGTGGTGATTGCTCGGCGCATGGTGCGACTGGCAATTAAGCGTATCGACCCCGACGCTCGCCCGGAGATGCGGCATGTGGAGCGCGTGCTCGCCTGTGTCGCCGAAGGCTCGGGTTCGGTCACGCTGCCGGCGGGAATCGATGCGCGCGTGGAGTTTGGCATGCTGTCATTCAAGGCTCCGGCGGCGCGCGAGGGATTAGTTGCCGATTGGGTCACCATTCCCGGTCGATTGCCGCTGGGGGCGGGCCGCATTCTTGTGGCAGAGCCGATGGCCGTCGAGCCGGGGTGTGATATTGTGCGCCGTGCCCGCGAACTCGCGGGTGCCGGAGGGGTGGTCGCGATGGTGGATGCTGCGACGCTGGGCTTTGCCGATCGCGATAACGAACGGATGCTCGCCGGCTCGCGCGGGGAGATTCCCGCCGAGGCGCGTTTGGCGCGTCTGTGGGTAGACGGTCCCGCGCCGGGGGATGTGATGTGTCCGTTGGGCATGAGTGGGCGAAGTAAGAAGGTATCCGACCTGCTCAACGAGGCTCGTATTCCCGTATCTGAGCGCTCTGGCGTACCCGTGGTAAGAACGGCTCCGGGAGGTGCCGTAGTATGGGTCGCAGGCGTTCGCACGGACGAGCGTTTTAAATGCACGGCCGCAACGCGCGTGGCGTATCTGCTTCGTGTGGTCGATGCGGAATAGCGTCCCACGCCAGCTATTCTGTGCGACGTTGACGGTATTCCCGCGCTGATGGCGCACGGGCTGGTAAATATACCCCGTGCGCTGCTAGAATGTGTAGTTCGCGTCCATACGGCGGTGTGTGGGCGATAAGCACAAGAAAGGGTTGTCATGGCTTCTCAACATCCGGATATCGAGAAGGTTCTGTTTACGCAGGAGGATATCGACGGTATCGTCTCTCGCCTAGGCGAGCAGATTACTCGCGACTACGCGGGTAAGGATCTGGTGCTGATTGCGGTCTTGCGCGGCGCCGTGGTCTTTATGGGCGACCTGATGCGCAAGATCGAGCTGCCGACCAACATCGATTTCATGGCTGTTTCGAGCTATGGCGACGGTGTGAAGTCCTCGGGCATCGTGCGTATCATTAAGGACCTGGATATCGACATCCGCGGTCGCGACGTGCTGATCGTCGAGGACATTCTGGACTCGGGCCTGACGCTCAAGTATCTGATGAAGAACCTCGAGAGCCGCAAGCCCGCCTCGCTGGAGGTCGCCGCCTTCCTGTGGAAGGACGTTGAGGACCGTACCTCGGCCGTCACGCCCAAGTATGTTGGAACCCATTGCCCCGATGCCTTTGTGGTGGGCTACGGCCTCGACTATGCCGAGCGCTATCGTAACCTTCCGTATCTGGGCATTTTGAAACCGGAGGTTTATTCGTAAGATGCCCGATGACCGTAACGATAACAATTCCCAGACTCCCCGGGAGCCTAAGATCCCGGGGATGCCCGGAGGCAAGAAGCCCACGCGTACGGGCTGGCTGTATTTTATTTTGGCTTGCGCGCTTCTGGGCTACGCCTTCTTTAACATGGGCTCCGGCTTTGCCAACTCCAGCAATACCGTTAAGCTCGCGACGAGCGAGATGGTCAACGCCATTAAGCAGGACCGTGTCGAAGATTTGACCTATACGGTTCAAGACGGAAGCGTGGCGGGTCATTACTGGAAGACAAAAAAGGACAAGGGCGATACGAGCGAGCTCAAGAGCTTCTCCTCGACCTATGTCGGCTCCGATTCGCTTGCCGAGCTTATGGCGGAGCACCCCGATACCAAGTACATCGTCAACACCAATGACCCCGATTTTTGGGGCGACCTGGCGATGAGCGTGCTTCCGACGATCGCCCTGATCGCCATCATGTTCTACTTTATGCGCCAGATGATGGGCGCCAACAACAGGAACATGCAGTTTGGCAAGACTAACGCCAAGACCAACGAGGCCACGCGCCCCAAGGTCAAGTTTGAGGATGTTGCCGGTGTGGACGAGGCAGTCGAGGAGCTCGAGGAGATCCGCGACTTTTTGAGCGATCCGGACCGCTATCGCAAGCTGGGCGCCAAGATCCCGCGTGGCGTGTTGCTGGTTGGCCCTCCGGGTACTGGTAAGACCCTGCTGGCCAAGGCCGTTGCCGGCGAGGCGGGCGTGCCGTTCTTTAGCATCTCGGGTTCTGACTTTGTCGAGATGTTCGTGGGTGTCGGCGCCAGCCGCGTGCGTGACCTCTTTAAGGAGGCCAAGTCCCAGGCCCCGTCGATCATCTTTATCGACGAGATCGATGCCGTGGGGCGTCAGCGCGGAGCCGGTCTGGGCGGCGGTCACGACGAGCGCGAGCAGACGCTCAACCAGCTGCTGGTCGAGATGGACGGTTTTGAGGAAAGCGAGTCGGTCATCCTGATCGCCGCGACCAACCGTCCTGACATCCTGGATCCGGCATTGCTGCGTCCCGGTCGTTTTGACCGTCAGGTTACGGTCGACCGTCCGGATGTGAAGGGCCGCGAGCAGATCTTGCGCGTGCATGCCGAGAACAAGCCGATGGACGAGGACGTTAAGTTTGAGAAGCTCGCCCAGATGACCGTTGGCTTTACCGGCGCCGACCTGGCGAACTTGCTCAATGAGTCTGCACTGTTGGCTGCCCGCCGTCATCGTTCCGTGATCTCGATGGACGAGGTCGAGGAGTCGATGGAGCGCGTGATTGCCGGTCCGCAGCGCAAGGGTCGTGTGATGACCGAAGCCGAGCGCACCACGATTGCCTACCACGAAAGCGGTCACGCCCTGGTGGGCCACGTCCTGGAGCATTCCGATCCGGTTCACAAGATCTCGATCGTCAGCCGCGGCCAGGCGCTGGGCTACACGCTGCAGCTTCCGCAGGAGGACCACTTCCTCAAGACCAAGAACGAGATGCTCGACGAGCTTGCCGTGTTCTTGGGCGGTCGCGTTGCCGAGGAGCTCATGTGCGACGACATCACATCGGGCGCGAGCAACGATCTGGAGCGCGCGACCAAGATGGCGCGCGAGATGGTCACGCGCCTGGGCATGAGCGAGGAGCTTGGAACGCAGGTGTTTGGTGAGGCACAGCATCAGGTATTCCTGGGCCGCGATTACGCCGATCACCAGGATTACTCCGAGGAGACGGCGCGCCGCATCGATATCGAGGTTCAGCGCATCATGCGCGAGGCCCATCGCCGTGCGGTCGAGATTTTGGATGCCCGTCGCGATCAGCTCGATCTGATGGCCAAGGTGCTGCTTGAGCGCGAGACCGTCGAAGGCGACGCCGTGAACGCCCTGCTCGACAACGAGTGGGATGCCTATCTTGAGCGCGAGGGCGATATCCTGGCGGCCAAGGAGGAGCGCAATGCCAAGGCGGCCGGCATGCCGACCAAGAAGCGTGCGCCTCGTATGAGCGAGGAGGAGCTTGCGGCGGACGCCGCGGCATTTGCGCAGGCGGCTATGCAGGAAGATGCAGAGATCGCATCCGATGATGCCGGCGATGACTGTGCCGTCAATGCCGGTGCCGACACCGACGACGACAAATAGTCTTTGTGGCGAAAGCCTCTGCGGGGAAACCTGCGGAGGCTTTTTCTTTTGAGCGATATGGGGCCGTCTGTTGATTGGGGACAGACTTAAATGAGCGTTTTCACGCATTTAAGTCTGTCCCCAATCAACATTGCTGCGGCACTTTGCTCAGCTAAAGCGTACAATAGCGCCTATGCGAAAGGGGAACAGATGATCAACGAAACTATGTTTGCTCGCGGTGCGGAAAGCTCCATCATCCGTGAGATTTTTAGCTATGGCCTTGAGCGCAAGGCGCAGATCGGTGCGGAGAACGTATTCGATTTTTCGCTGGGCAACCCGAGTGTTCCGGCGCCGGCTGCCGTGGCGGAGTCCATTAAGAAGGCCTTGGGGCTGCCGAGTGACCAGTTGCACGGCTACACCCCCGCCCCGGGCCTGCCGCAATGTCGAGCAGCCGTCGCCGAATCGCTCAACCGCCGCTTTGGAACGAACTATGAGGGCAAAGACGTCTTTATGACGGTGGGTGCCGCGGCTTCGCTCACCTGCACGCTCAACGCCGTTACGAACCCGGGCGACGAGGTTATTGTTATCGCCCCGTACTTTCCGGAGTATCGCGTTTGGATTGAGAAGGCCGGCTGCGCGTGTGTTGAGGCGCTCGCCGATGAAGATACGTTCCAGCTGAGCGTGGACAACGTGCTCAAGGCGATTACCGATAAGACGACTGCCGTCATTATCGACTCGCCCAACAACCCGACCGGTGCCGTATATACGCGCGACACGCTGACGCGGCTGGCCAATGTTCTGCGCGAGGCCAACGCTCAGCGCGATCCCGAGAATCCGATTATGCTCATTTCTGATGAGCCGTACCGCGAGATCGTGTACGGTGCCGAGGTGCCTTGGGTGCCCTCGATCTACGAGAACACCGTGGTGTGCTACTCGTATTCTAAGTCGCTTTCGCTGCCGGGCGAGCGCGTGGGATGGATTCTTGTTCCCAATACGAATCCTCAGGCAGATCGTCTAATGCCCGCCGTTGCCGGTGCCGCCCGTACGCTGGGCTTCGTGTGCGCGCCGGCGCTCTTCCAGCGCGTAATTATCGACTGCATCGATGAGCCGAGTGACGTTGAGGCCTATGCACGCAACCGCACCGCGCTTACCGACGCACTAGCGGAGTACGGCTACGCCTATGTTGAGCCGGATGGCGCGTTCTACCTATGGGTGAAAGCGTTGGAGCCCGATGCGAATGCGTTTTGCGAGCGCGCAAAGAAGTATGAGCTGCTTGCGGTTCCTTCGGACAGCTTTGGTATGCCGGGTTGGTTCCGCCTGGGCTATTGCGTGAGTTACGAAACGATTGTCAATTCGCTACCCGCTTGGAAACAGTTGGCGGACGAGTATCGTTAAAAGTAAAGCGCTCTGCCTACAATGTTTTACGTGAAACGGGGTTTGGTGTTAAGCCGGACCCCGTTGTCATGGACGTTGTGTCTTTGGGATGGAGTGGTTTTACGACTATCGAAGGCTATGCGTACAATGAATATAAGCGACGGCCGTGCCAGATAAGGAGACCTGATGCCCTACCTGCTTTCTTGTGACATTCATACCCATACGATGTTCTCTGCGCATGCATATTCGACCATTGAGGAGAATGTGTACTGGGCGGCAGAGCGTGGCCTGCAGGTGCTCGGATCTGCCGACCATCTGAGCTCTATGGTTACGGCTTGCCCCAATGACCTGCGCAGTTACCAATTCTTTATCAACCAGGATATCTGGCCGCGCATTTGGAGCGGCGTGCTGGTGCTGCGTGGTGCCGAGGCCGATATCGTTTCGCTGGACGGAAGCCTGTTTGGCGAGGACACTCCTGTCACGCTCGATATCGCCGGCGATTCGTACAGCCGTCAGCATTCACTGTTCGATTTGGTTACGCGTAATTTGGATTATTTGGTTGCAAGCGTGCATAATCCGCAGATTGCTGAGGGCGCGACGCTGGCCCAGGCGACCGAGATGTATATCAACGCCTTGGAACACCCCAAGGTGTTCATGCTGGGCCACGCGGGTCGCTCGGGGGTGCCGTTCGATATCGACGAGGTGCTGTTGGCGGCTAAGGCCAAGCACAAGATCATCGAGATCAACAACCATAGTCTTGAACACGGTGTCGACACTGAGCATTGGGCTGTATGCCGCAAGATCGCCGAGCGTTGCGCTGAGCTTGGCGTTGGCATTGGCGTTTCGACCGATGCGCACATTGGCATGGCAATTGGTAAGCTCGATTACGCTCGCAAGATGCTCGACGAGATTCACTTCCCGCTGGATTTGATCGTGACGCGCGACCGCGAGACGCTGCTGCGCGAGATGGCGGCAGCCGGCGTGTGTGACCTGCGCAAGGGGATGTAGCGGAGTTCATAAACCAAGCGAAGGGGGCGGTCCAGACGGGCCGCCCCCTTTCTTGTCCCGAAAATCTACCGGGGTGGATTAGCGGCGCTCGAGGACCGCTACGGTTTCGGTGTGGTCGGTATGGGGGAACATGTCGACGGGCGTGATCTTGAGCAGGCGATAGCCTCCGTCGAGGAGCTGGTGCAGGTCGCGCTCTTGGGTCACGGGGTTGCAGCTGATATAGGTGATGCGGCGCGGCTTGAGTGCGCAGGCGGCTTCGAGGAACTCGGGGGTGGAGCCGGCGCGCGGCGGGTCGATGGAAAGGACATCGATCCGCTCGTTGTTGTCGGCGGCATCTAGGATGTAGTCGGTGGCGTCGTCGGCCATAAACCAAGTGCTGCGGGTGAGGCCGTTGAGCTCGGCATTGCGACGTGCGTCGGCAATGCCCGCCGGGTTGCGCTCCACGCCGAGCAGCATAATGCCGATACCCTTGTTCTGGGCATCCTTCGCGGCGCAAAGACCGATGGTACCGCTGCCACAGTAGGCATCCATGAGCACATCGCCCTGGTGCAAATCCATGCCGTCGATAGCGAGCTGATAGAGCAGCTCGGTCTGTTGCGGGTTGGTCTGATAAAACGCGGTGGGGGAGATATCGAACTCGCAGCCGAGCAGCTGGTCGCGCATGCATTCGGCGCCATACACGATGCGAGTTTCCTCGCCGAGGATGGCGTTGCCGGGGCGTCCGTTGATGTTTTGGGCGACGGTGACGATGTGCGGATTGAGTGCGGCGACAGCCTCAAAGAACTCCTGCGCATGCGGCAAGTCGCGCTGAGCGGTTACGAGCGTGACCATGACCTGGTCGGTACGCCAACCGCAGCGGACGACGGCATAGCGGAGCAAGCCCAGATGCTTGTCCTCGTTAAAGGCGGGAATGTGCAGGCGCTCAGCTTCACGCGCGATGCCGTTGAGAATCTGACGGGCGCCCGGTGCCTCGACGGGGCATTCGGGTACGGCAACGATCTTGTGCGTGCCGCGCTCAAAGAAACCGCAACGGATGGCGCCCTCCTTACCGGGAGCAAAGGGAGTGGCAGCCTTATGACGAAAGCCACGCGGCGCAGGATATTTACCCGGGTCGCCCAAGGTAACACCCATACCGCGAATGGGATCCGCGGCAACACCCTCGCGCTCACAGAGCTCAGCAAACAGCTCCTCCATAGCAGCCTGCTTGGCCGCCAGCTGCTTCTTATAAGGACGATTGAGTGCCGTACACCCACCACAAGCTTTCATGATCGAACAGGGAGACTTGGGATCCACGGCCTTACGCGCAGGCTGAGCCGAATCCTTGCGCGAGCCTTTGGAACGAACGTGAGGCGCCTTATCCCCGCCCTGACGAGAGCCAGAACGCTTGGTCTTAACCTTGCCCTTCGCCGACTTACCCTTCGCATCCTGAGACGACTTGGATTTCTTGGAAGATTTTTTCTCCTCCGACCCCTCAGCCGCCTCGATCAAAGCACGACGAGCTTTACGCTCCGCACGAGATTCTGCCATGAATTAACCCCACTATTAAATAAAAGAAAAGTCCGAAGCAATTGTACCGTGCATTCAACGTGCCCGTTTGGAGAGGAGGCTATTTAAGGTTCCGAGCACGTTGTCTCCCGGCTGGGTGGCGCCCGGCGCGGAGTTTAATTTGTCGCGAGTTCCGCACGAACAGGAGGCCACTTAATGTGGCCTCCGTCGTGAGCAGGACTGTAGAGCAGCAAATTAAACTCCGCGCCGGGCGCCACCCAGCCGGGTGCTCCAACCTAGTGCTCCATGCGTGCTTTCCGTCTTGCGCAGGACTGTAGAGCGGGAAACTTAATTACGCGCCGCTCCCCGCCCACGCCGGGCAAACCTTCCCTTGTACTCTATCAAGGTAAAGTGTATGATTCTGAACGTTACATGACTCACTTTATCTAACTAAAGTGCCATCAAGGGGGAATACCATGAATACCGATATGTCTCGTCGTCAGTTTGTTGGTCTAGCCGGCTCGCTCGCCACGGTGCTTGGCCTTGATCTTGTCGGTTGCGGCGGTGGTGCCGGCAAGGGCTTCGCTGCTGGCTCTGCCGCGGCCAAGGATGTGAAGGGCGCTGCGGAGTCCAAGAAGCTCGTGGTGGGCTTTGATAAGTCCTATCCTCCGTACGGCTTTGTGGGCGACGATGGCGAGTACACCGGCTTTGATCTCGATCTTGCCAAGGCTGTTGCCGATAAGCAGGGCTGGGAGGTCAAATACGAGGCCATCGATTGGGATGCCAAGGACACGCTGCTCAACTCCGGCGCCATCAACTGCATCTGGAACGGCTTTACCATGGAGGGTCGCGAGGACGACTACACGTTCTCCGAGCCGTACATGCTCAACGAGCAGGTGCTGGTGGTAAAGAAGGATGCGGGCATCAAGAGCTGGGACGATCTTGCCGGCAAGACCGTGATTACCCAGACCGATTCCGCTGCGCAGGATGTGCTCGAGGGTGACCAGAAGGATCTGGCGGCGACGTTTGCCACGCTCGACACGATCGGCGAGTACAACACGGCCTTTATGCAGCTCGAGAGCGGCGCGGTCGATGCCGTGGCTTGCGACCTTTCGATTGCCCAGTATCAGCTTGCCGCCAAGCCCGATGCTTATACGCAGCTTGATGAGCCGCTGTCCAGCGAGCACTACGCCGTCGGCTTTAAGAAGGGGGACACCAAGTCGGCCGACGCCGTGACCGAGTCGCTCAAGGCACTCTATGAGGACGGCACGGTCAAGGACCTGTGCGATAAATATGCAGATTACGGTCTTTCCTTCGACAACTGGGTTCTCAAATAACGGCTTTCCCAGGCACCCGATCTTGCCGCTCAAACCGTCGCTCGCGTACAAAAGTACGCGTCGCTCCTCTTTCGCGGCAACCTCGGGCACCTGGAAAACCCGCTTTAGCATTGGGTTCGCTGTTCCGTTGCTGTGAAAGAGAGCTTAGGTTGTCTATTCAGGTCATGATGCAGATGCTTGGCCAGGGATTCTTGGTCAGCTTGCAGTTGTTTGTGCTGACGCTGCTGGGGTCGATTCCGCTGGGAATCCCCGTGGCGTTTATGCGCATGAGCAAAATTGCGCCGCTTCGCTGGATTGCGCGCATCTACATTTCGGTCATGCGCGGTACGCCGCTCATGCTGCAGATGTTTGCCATCTACTTCGCCCCGTACTACGTGTTCGGCATTTCGCTCACGCCCGATTCCAAATGGACGGCGTGCGTTGTGGCGTTCATCATCAACTACGCCGGCTACTTTGCCGAGATCTATCGCTCGGGCTTGCAGTCCATTCCGCGCGGACAATACGAGGCAGCCGAGGTGCTAGGCTATTCGCGTCTGCAGACATTTTTGTACATTGTGATGCCGCAAGTCGCCAAGCGTATTCTGCCGGCGATGGGCAACGAGATCATCACGCTGGTCAAGGACACTTCGCTGGCGTTTGCCATCGGCGTGGGGGAGATGTTCTCGACGGCCAAGGCGCTGGTTGCCTCGCAAGTGAGCATGGTGCCGTTTGCGATTGCGGCGCTGATCTACTGGGTCTTTAACTTTGTGGTCGAGATGCTGCTGGGCGCCGCCGAAAAGAAGCTGGACTATTATCATGACTAGATCGTTCCGCCGTTCTAGCGAACGGCGGACTGCTCGACGCTGCGCGCGTGCCTGACGGCCAATCTGCTCCTCAAACCGTCGCTTGCGTACAGAAGTACGCGGCGCTCCTCTTTCGAAGCACATTGTCTCGTCAGCCACACGCTCGCTGACTTCTCAAACACATGGAGGTTCCCGTGTTCGGAACGGTAATGATGATAACGAACGCGCGCAAGGCGTTTGGCGGCAATGAGGTGCTCAAGGATATCTCACTCGAGGTAAAGCGTGGCGAGGTCGTGGCGATTATCGGGCCTTCGGGTGGCGGTAAGTCCACGCTGCTGCGGTGTGCCACGCTGCTCGAGACACTCGACGGAGGCTCGCTCTCGTTTGGCGACCTTGCCGTTGCGACGGATGCGGGTTCGGGCGCGGTCTATGCGAAGGGCGATGTGCCCAAGCAGGCGCGCTCGCGATTCGGTCTGGTGTTCCAAAATTACAACCTGTTCCCGCACTATACGGTGATGAAAAACATCACCGATGCTCCGATTCGCGTGCTCAAGCGCCCGCGTGAGCAGGCGGAGGCGCGTGCGCATGAGTTGATCGCGCAGATGGGGCTTACGGGCAACGAGAACAAGGTGCCGTGTGAGCTTTCGGGCGGTCAGCAGCAGCGCGTGAGTATTGCCCGCGCCCTGGCACTCGATCCGGAAATCTTATTCTTTGACGAGCCGACTTCGGCGCTCGATCCCGAGCTGACGGCTGAGGTGCTGCGTGTCATTAAGGACCTGGCGGCGCAGAATATGACGATGGTAATCGTGACCCACGCAATGCAGTTTGCGCGCGATGTTGCCGACCGCGTGGTCTTTATGGACGGCGGTCGCATTGTCGAGGAGGGACCTGCCGAGCAGGTTATCGACCATCCGCGCGAGCAGCGCACGCGTGAGTTCTTGAGCCGTATCGAGGGATAGACTCAGGTATTTACTCAACTATTAATTGAGGCAATTGAGGCGAAGCCGCCACAGGTCTTACGGTCTGTGGCGGCTTTTTGTTTACATCGACGGGGTTCAATAATTGCCTCACAAGCTTGTCTCTTCCTCTCGCCGCTTGTATTCATACGTGTGCCGAAAGGTATGCATGGACAGCCGCCCGTGAGGGTAGGGTGGTGGCATAGGACATTTGGAGGGTGAGTCGGCTCGGCTGCCGACCATGCTGCTCCCGGGACGGCACCGACCGCGAACTCTCCCCGTTGGCGTCGCGCATTGCGCGCGGCCCTGCAAGGAGGTCATCATGGGTGCTCCCAAGACCGGTAACGTAAGGAACGTGGTGCTCGTAGGCCAAGGCGGGGTGGGCAAGACTTCACTCGCCGAGGCCATGCTCCACCTTTCCGGCAAGACCGCCCGCCTGGGCGGCCACGACGGCACCAAGCCCACGCTCGACTATGACCCCGAAGAGGTCAAGCGTGCATTTTCCATCTCGACGACCATCGCGCCGATCGACTGGAAGGGCGCGCGCATCAATGTGCTCGATGCCCCGTGCTACCCCGATTTTATCGGCGACGCCTTTGCCGCGATGAGCGTCTGCGAGACGGCTCTGTTTGTGGTCGACGCCGAGGCCGGCCCGCAGCCTACGACGGTTAAGCTCTGGTATGCCGCCGAGGACCTACGCCTGGCACGCGCGGTGTTCGTAAACCGCCTGTCGCGCTCCGAGGCCAGCTTTGCGACCACGATGGACCTGCTGCAGGAGCGCTTTGGCACGCGCCTGGGCGCCGTGACCCTTCCCTGGGGCGAGGGCGAGGACTTTGACGGCATCATCGACCTGGTGCGCATGAAGGCGCGCCACTGCAACGGCGCCGAGGCCGTTGAGTCGGAGATTCCCGAGGAGTATCGTGCCCAGGCCGAGGAGGCCCATGACCATCTGTGCGAGCTGGTGGCCGAGGCTGACGACGAGCTGATGATGAAATACCTGGAAGGCGAGGAGACGCTGACGCAGGAGGAGCTTGAAGGCCTGCTGTCTAAGGCGATCGCCGAGCGCATCTTTGTGCCGGTCTTTGCGGGCGATTGCATTAAGGAGCAGGGCGTCAACTCGCTGATGGACGACATCGCCACGTACTTCCCGGCGCCGACCGACTACGGCGAGATGCCGCTCATCGACGGTGATTCGCTTAAGATTTCGAGTGACGATGACCGTCCGGTGGCGTTTGTGTTTAAGACGCTGGCCGATCCGCAGCAGGGCCGCATCAGCTTTATCAAGGTGCTGACGGGCACGCTTGAGCCGGGTCTTGAGTTGGTCAACGCGCGTACCCGCAAGAGCGATCGTTTGGCTCACTTGTATGTGATGTGCGGCCGCGATATGACCGAGGTCGGTCACGCCTATGCTGGCGACATTATCGTGGCGCCCAAGTTGGCGGCAGAGACGGGCGATACGCTCTCCATTACCGGTAAGGTCGAGGCGGCGGCGTTTAAGTTCCCCAACTCGCAGTACCGCATCGCCATCGAGGCCGAGAATCGCGGCGACGAAGAGAAGCTCTACACGTTTATTGAGAAGGCATGCAAGGCCGATCCGACCATGAGCATCGACCGCGACGAGGAGACCGGGCAGACTATCATCTCCGCCGTGGGTGAGGCGCAGGTTTCGGTGTTGCTTAACCGTTTGGAGGATCGCACCAAGGTCGTGGCCAAGAGCGTGCCGATCCGCATTCCGTATCGCGAGACCATCCGCCGCACGGCGAGCGCCCAGGGCCGCCACAAGAAGCAGACCGGTGGTGCCGGTCAGTACGGCGACTGCTGGCTGCGCGTGGAGCCGCTCATTGGGCCCGACGGCACGAGCGACGGCTATGAGTTTGTTGACGAGGTCGTGGGTGGCCGCATCCCGCGCTCGCTGATTCCCGCCGTGGACAAGGGCGTCCAGGAGACCATGAAGGACGGTATTATTGCCGGCTACCCGCTCACGGGCATTCGCGTCGCGGTGTACGACGGTTCGTATCACAGCGTCGACTCCAACGAGATGGCGTTCCGCGCGGCGGCTCGCATCGGCCTGCGCAAGGCATGCGCCGATGCCGATCCAGTGGTGCTGGAGCCTATCGAGGAAATCACGGTGACGATCCCCGAGAGCTACGCCGGCGCCGTGATGGGCGACATCTCGGCCTCGCGCGGTCGCGTGACGGGCATGGAGACCGATGAGCGCGGAGACACCGTGGTCATTGCCCAGGCGCCGCTGGCCGAGCTGACGGATTACTCGACGCGCCTGCGCTCCATCACGCGCGGCACGGGCGACTTTACCATGAAGCCCGCGGGCTATGAGCAGGTGCCCTATGACGTTCAGGCCAAGCTGGTCGAGCGCTATGAGGAGGGCCGCGCCAAGTAGCGCGTGGCGTTGCCTGCAACATGCATGCCGGTGCAAGGGCCGCCCTGGGCAATCCGGGGCGGCCCTTTTTGATCCCTGGGGGACGGAGGAAAACGGATCATTTTAGGTTTTGGGGCAGCTTGGTCGGCCCTAGTCCCCCGAGGCCTGATTGCGGCCGGTGGCGTAGTCGATCTGCACGTGCGGCTGCAGATCGTAGCAATATACGTGGAAGCAGAGGGTCTTGCCGTGGTCCTCGACCGATTGCGCCTCAAGGCGCACGCCGCGGCAGACGAGCTCCTCTTCGTTATACATGGGTGTGACGCGGTAGAGCACATGGTTGCCTGTGTCGTGGATGTAGTCGAGGATCTGCTCTTCAAACGGCAACATGCCCGTTTCGTTGAGATAGCGCGTGCCGGTGAGCAGATTCTTGCGGTTGGCGTTTTCGCCGCAGAGCGACCAGGCGATAAGGTGGCAGCGGTTGTAGAGGCTCTGACCCGGAATAAAGTCGTAGCGCTGCTGGTGCCACCCGGCGGGATGGATACGCGAGATATCGCCGCGCTTGCCCTGACCGAGCGATTCGGGACCCACGCAGGCGAGTGCCTTGCGGGTGCGGCCCAGGCTATCGAGCTTGGAGAACTTCTTAAAGCAGCCCTCTTCGGTAGCTCGCTCGTATTCGTCGAGCGTGAATGATGGCGTGCCCAACGGGTGCGTGCTGTCGGCGCGAAGGGCAACGTAGGGGTTGCCGGCGTAGTCGGGAATGCTGCTGAGATATACGCCGCGGGCGCGGTCGAGATCGGGGTTTTCGACCTCGTCGATGGGGGTGACGTTTGAAGAGGCATCGTCAGCGGTGTCGGTCGTGGCGGATTCAGAGCCATCGCCGGAGTCCTGATCATCTTCGGAGTCCGTGGAGCTCGCTGTTCCCGATTCGAGCCGGGCGACCAAGTCCGCTTCGTCGTCGGTGCGGTTGGGACTCTCGTTTTGCTTCTCGGCCAGAGCCGCCGCCTGTTCATCGCTTTGCGGCGAGAGCAGCTTGGGAGCTCCGTCGAGCGATCCCGTAAACAGCGCAAACCCCAGCACCACGGCGGTGCCGATGGAAAGTACTTGCTTGTAGGCGGACTTGCGCGACATTGAGGCTCCTGGATGGACGGTTCGGAATCTACCAGTCTAGCAGGAGCCGGCTGAGGCCGCTCCGCCGAACAAATACTCAAGATTTGGGACAAATGCCGCCGGTTCATTTGCCTCATATGGACTGCGGCGGTTGTGAATGTGGGGCTATTCGGCGTTTCCCCAGATAAAACCTGCCAAAATAAACCTGTCCCTTTTTGGAAGGTGGCAATTTATGTGTTCAGGTTGAGCATGCGCGAGCGAGCAGGTTCCGGGTGCGGCAAGATGACGTGAAACAAGCGGGCGCTGGCCTTTTGGTCGCGCCCGTGCAGTTGAACGTCAGATTGCCGTGCCCGGGGCCTGTGCAGCGCCGAGCGGTTACGCCGTTTGTAAAACGGCGTAACTTAAAGATTCATGTTGCCGTGGATGTAGGGGGTGACCTTGGAGGAGATGTGGCCGCAGCCCAGCTCGCGCAGCGCGGACTCGATGGCGGCGGGCAACGGGGTCTTGCCCTCGCCGTCGACGGCAGCACTGCCGAGGGCGGCAATCTTAGTGACATCTGCGGGAGCGGCCTCGATATGCATGCACCCGCCGACCAAGCGCGCGCGAACCTGTGCCAGACCAAGATCGTGCAGGTAGTCCTCGCAGGCGCGGATTAGATTGACCTTCTCGCGCGTCAGCTCTTCGCCCGTAGGGACGCGTGTGGCCAAGCAAGCGCCTGCCGGCAGGTTCCAAACGGGGTAGCCCCATGCGCGCAACAGCTTGCGCTCTTCGTCCTTGGTAAAGCCGACCTCCATAAGCGGCGAGCGTACGCCGAGCTCTTCTGCCGCGCGCATGCCGGGGCGGTAGTCACCGCGATCGCTTGCATTGCTGCCATCGATGACGGTGGGGAAGCCGAGCGACTTGGCGTGGTTGACGATAGCGGTAAAGCCGGCGTGCTTGCAGTGGTAGCAGCGGTCGGCATCGTTGCAGGCTACTTGGGGGAGCTGCAGCTGATCGACCGAAAGGTTGAGCACAGGGAGCTTAAAATGCGGCCCTTCTTCGGCTTGCCCGTCAACGGACCGCTCAAACGAAGCCTGCTCGGGCGTGCCGATGAGCGGCGTGGTGAGGTGGACGAGAAGCGTGTCGGCAGGCATGATACGGGCGCAGACCGCGGCCAAAAAGCTGCTGTCGACGCCGCCGGAAAAGCCGATGGCGACGCGTCCATATGCCAAAAGCAGCTGCTCGAGCGTTGCGAGTTTGTCCTGAAGCTCCTCTGCGGGTGCCGTGGTGTCTAAAATCATGAAACGATCCTTATCGTTGAGTACTCGGTCGAAAACTATAATCCTACCGGGCTGCTTGTCATAAGATTTCTACCTATGTAACGAAAGTGCAATATGCTATATACGTTATATACAAGTTTGTAAAGTGCGGTAGAGTGGCAGTAACGCAATCCGGTGAGGGGACCGATATGATCAAGGCTGTTATTTTTGACATGGACGGAACGCTGGTCGATACCGAGCGTCTGGGCATCAAGGCATGGAAAGCGCCCGCTGCTGAGCTGGGCGTCGCGATTGATGACACGCTGATTCATCAATTTATCGGTCGCACACTGCCCGATGTCATGGACATCCTTGAGGCGCATTGCGGCAGCAGAGAAACCGCCGAGGCGCTCTATCATCGCCACAAGGAGATTCGCGACGAGATGGTCAAGACCGATCTGGAGCTTAAGGCCGGCGCTGCCGAGTGCATAGACGAGCTGCTGGCTGCGGGCTATCACGTGGGCCTTGCAACGTCGTCGCGCCTCGTTACGGCCGAGCGCAACCTTAAGATGGTCGGCCTCTTTGACAAGTTTGAGACGGTGACTTGCGGCGAGGACGTCGTGCACGGCAAGCCCGATCCCGAGATGTATCTGCTTGCCTGCGAGCGCGCGGGCTTTGCCCCCGAGGAATGTGCCGTGGTCGAGGATTCGCGCAACGGCTGCGTCTCGGGCATCACGGCCGGCTGCCATGTCTTTGCCGTTCCCGATATCGTGCCGCTGCCGCAGGACGTGGTGGATGGCTGCGAGGCCGTGCTCGATACGTTGTTCGACCTGACGGCCGCGGTCAAGGCCGTGTGCTAAAGGTAGGCGCCGAGGTTGATGGCGGTGGCTTCGGTGTGACTGCTTGCCTGGGTGCTGGCGCGCTCCAGTAAAAACGGGCGTACGAGCTCTTGGCGGTTGATGTCCTCGACGGCCGTGACCGCGGTGACGATGCGTGCGGCGGAACCGATACGGGCGTGCTTGGTCTTCGCCGGGGCTTTGTTTTCGATTTGCTCCATGAGCAATTGAATGCCCTTGCGGCCAATCTCGTAGCCTGGGGGTGCCACCGTGGTGAGTGGGACCGACCCGCTCCAGGCGAGCGGGTTGCCGTCGCAGCCGGCCACGCGGACCTGCTCGGGGACGGAGATGCCTTTGTCTATCAGCGCCGAGATAACGCCCGAGGCCAATACGTCGGTCAGGCCGACCACGAAGTCGGGGCGCTCGTCCGCGGGGCGCTCAGCGATTTGGGCACCGATGCCGTAGCCGTCGGCAGCGGTATTCCATTCGCCGGCGTCGATGACTTCGATCTTGATATCGGGATGCAGGGCGAGGGCCTTGTGGATGCCAAGTACGCGCAAGGTGAGCTGCATGAATGCCGCTCTGCCCACAACGGTGATATGGCGTGCGCCACGGGCAACGGCGAGCTCGGCGATGATGCGGCCTTGTGCCTCGTTGTCGGCAGCCACGTAGTAGCCGGGCTCGGAACAGTGGATGTCAAGATGGACGATCGGCACGGGCATCTTGGTCATGGCGGGGTGCCAGTCGGGAGACGCCATGGGCTGAACCACGACGCCGGACATCTGCGTGCCCATAAAATAGCGCAGGTAATGATCCTCGAGAATATCGTCGTTATCGGCATTGGCGATGAGTAAATCGTAGCCGTGCTTGCGGGCCTCGTTGTGGGCGCCGCTGGCAATTTGGAGCGAGAAGCCGTGGTCGAGGCGGGGGAGGACTAGGCCAAAGGACTTGGTGGCGCCGCCTGCGAGCTGACGGGCGCTTTGGTTGGGCAGGTAGCCCAGTCGATTGATGGTTTCGTTGATAAGTTTGAGGGTCTCGGGGCGCAGCTTTTCGGGATGGTTGAGCGCGTTGGAAACCGTGCCCAGCGAGACTCCCGCCTCGCGCGCGACATCGCTGATTTTTACCTTTGCCATAGCGGCCCCTTTGATGCGTTTCAAGTACAAGCCAGATTGTAGCATCGCCCGCCCCTAGGGTGTCAAAACCTGCCAATTAGGGACAGGTTTATTTTGGTAGGTTTTATCTGGGCAAACGCTGGAGCCCAAACCACCACAAAGGTGCCTGTCCCCATCGTGGTGGTTTGGGCATGTGTGCATCGGGTGGTATCTAAGTTGAGATACCACTTCTGGTATATCAGCTTGCGCTTGCGTGAGTACAATACTCGAACGTTATACGTCTCAGCGCCCCCTGTGCGTGGACGTCTTGCAGTCACGCGAACGAAGGGATTTATCCTATGTGCGGAATTGTCGGCTACACCGGCTCTGATATTGCAAAGAACATCCTGGTCACGGGCCTCAAGCGTATGGAGTATCGCGGCTATGACTCCTCGGGCGTTGCGCTCGAGGTGGGCGAGGGCGCCGCGGCTCACCTCGACGTCATCCGCCGCGTGGGCAAGGTCGCGGGCCTGGAGAGCGAGCTTTCCAACATCGACAGCGACGCTACCTGCGGCATCGGCCATACCCGCTGGGCTACCCATGGCAAGCCTTCCGTCGTTAACGCCCATCCCCACACCAGCTGCGACGGTCGCATCGCCATCGTCCACAACGGCATCATCGAGAACTTCGTCGAGCTGCGCGAAGAGCTGGAGGGCCGCGGCCACCACTTTAAGAGCGAGACCGATACCGAGGTCTTCGCGCATCTGATCGAAGAGGCTTATGCCGAGACGCACGACCTGATGGCCTCCGTGCGCGAGGCCTGTACCCACGTGGTCGGTGCCTATGGTCTGGCCGCCGTGTGCGCTGACGAGCCCGGCGTGATCGCCGTGGCCCGCAAGGATTCCCCGATCGTAGTCGGCGTGGGCGAAACCGGCTCCTATGTTGCTTCCGATGTCATCGCGCTCATCGACGCCACCCGCGATGTCGTGGTGCTCGAGGACGGTCAGTTTGCCAAGCTCACGCCCGCAGGCGTCGAATACACCGACGAGGGCGGCAACGTTATTGAGCCCAAGGTCACCCACATCGACTGGGACCTGGACATGGCAGAAAAGGGCGGTTATCCCGACTTTATGCTCAAGGAAATCCACGAGCAGCCGCGCGTCGTGCGCGACACGCTGGTCGGTCGTATGACGCCGGCCGGCGAGCTCGACATCGACGAGCTGGGCCTTTCGCTCGAGGAGCTCAACGACATCGATCGCGTCTACGTGATCGCTTGCGGCACCAGCTATCACGCTGGCCTCATTGCCAAGAATCTCATCGAGGGCTGGGCTCGCATCCCCACCGAGGTGGAGGCGGCCAGCGAGTTCCGTTACCGCAATCCCATCATTACGCCGACGACGCTTGTCGTTGCCGTGTCCCAGTCGGGCGAGACGGCCGACACCCTTGCCGCCATTCGCGACGCGCGCATCAAGGGCGCCAAGGTCTTCGGCATCACCAACGTGGTGGGCAGCCCCGTGGCGCGTGAGAGCGACGGCGTCATCTACACTAAGGCCAACAAGGAGATCGCGGTCGCCTCGACCAAGAGCTTCATCGGCCAGGTCGTGAGCCTGACGCTTTTGGCTCTGCTGCTAGCGCAGGTCAAGTACCGCCTGACCACCAAGCAGGCGCGCATGCTGTTCCGCGAGCTTTCCGATACGGCCGAGCAGATCCAGTGGATTTTGGATACCCAGACCGAGGCCGTGCATGAGGCCGCCCTGCTGTGCAAGGACGCGCAGTCCGCACTGTTCGTGGGTCGCGGCATGGGTGCCGCTATTTCCTACGAGGGCGCGCTCAAGCTCAAAGAGGTCAGCTACCTGCACGCCGAGGCCTACGCCGCCGGCGAGATGAAGCACGGCCCCATCGCCCTGATCGACCCGGGCTTCCCCGTCATCGCCGTGGCCACCAAGAGCGCCACCTACGACAAGACCGTGTCGAACCTTATGGAGTGCAAGGCGCGCGGCGCCAAGGTCATCGTCGTTGCCACCGAGGGCGACGAGGAGATCAACAAGATCGCCGACTGCATCATCCGCGTGCCAGCAGTCCGCGACGTGTTCAGCCCCATCACGGCGAGCGTCCCGCTGCAGCTGCTCGCCCGCGAGGTCGCCATCCTGCGCGGCTGCGACGTCGATCAGCCTCGAAACCTCGCCAAGAGCGTGACCGTGGAATAACTAATATTCCGCCGTCCTAACGACCAAGGCCCGGCTCCGCATCAAGGCGGAGCCGGGCCTTTTCTGCATTTGCCCAGATAAAACCTGCCAAAATAAACCTGTCCCTTTTTGGCAGGTTAGCGGAGCTTGCTGGTCTCGAAGTACTCGGGGAACTGGTCCAGAACTTCGGTTTGGTTGCGGAACATCATGTGCAGGTGCTTGCTGACCAAAAAGCTCGCTTCGATGGGGTCGCGACCGGCGATAGCGCGGCGAATCTGCTTGTGCTCGTTCACGATGTCCTGATTGTCGAGAACCTGCGTGGCGGCGCGCAGCCAGCGGAAGCGCTCCAGGTCGGCATTGGTCTCTTCGAGCCACGACCAAACGGTGCTGCGACATGCGATGCTAAAAATCATGTGATGCATGAGGTTGTCGCTCAAAAAGAAGCCGATGCGATCCTCTTCGGCCATGGCCTTTTCCTGCAGCGCGATGGCGCGGTCGAGCTGCTCGATGCCTGCCGAGGTGGCACGGGCGCAGCACTCCACAATCACCTGCTTTTCCAGGTGCTCGCGAATGTAGCAGGCGCTCTCGGCGAGAGTGAGGTTGATGGGCGAGACATAGGTGCCGCTTTGGGGCACGGTACGCACCAGGCCCTCTTGCGCCAGACGCACCAACGCCTCGCGCACAGGGGTGCGCCCCATATCCAGGTCGTCGCAAAGCTGCTTGACGCCCAGCTTTTCGCCCGGCTTGTAGTCCAGGTAGACGATTTTGCGTCGAATGGTGTGGTAGGACTGGTCCTGTAGGCTCGTTTCCTGCTCGCCGACGTGCATCGATTCTTCCATAGTGCCTCGCAACCGTTCTATCACACTGATATGTCAGCTGTTAATTATGCCGCGAATCGGCTCTCCGCGGTGGGTAATTCGGCTGTTGACCAAGAACTGTTGCGGCATCTTGGTCTGTATTTGCGCAAGGCTGTGCCCAATGTTGCCGTATCATAAGCCGTCGCAAACGTGAAATAGAAAGAAGGAATCCCATATGCAACTGGCGAATATCGTACGCGAGCGCTGGAAGGGTGTCTTGTTCTGCCTGATCGTCGCCATCCCCGCGACGTTGCTCGGCAAACAGGTTGAGGTGGTCGGCGGGCCGGTGTTTGCCATCCTCTTTGGCATGGTCCTGGCGCTCGTCTTTCCCAAGAATCGTCGCGAACAGCTCGCCGCCGGTGTCACCTATACGTCTAAAAAAGTCTTGCAGTACGCGGTAATCCTGCTTGGCTTTGGCATGAACCTCTCGCAGATTCTGTCCAAAGGCGCTCAGTCGCTGCCGATTATCGTGGCGACGATTTCGACCTCGCTTGTCATCGCCTTCGTGCTCTGCCGCGTTATGAACGTGCCGGGCAAGATCGCGACGCTTGTGGGTGTGGGTTCGTCGATTTGCGGCGGTTCTGCCATCGCCGCGACCGCGCCCGTCATTGATGCCGACGATCGCGAGATTGCCCAGGCTATTTCGGTCATCTTCCTGTTTAACGTTATCGCGGCGCTCGTGTTTCCGACGCTCGGCGGCATGCTCGGGCTGACCAACGAGGGCTTTGGCCTGTTTGCCGGCACCGCCATCAACGACACCTCGTCGGTAACGGCTGCGGCGAGCGCCTGGGACAGCATGCATCCCGGCGCCAATGTGCTCGAAAGCGCCACAGTGGTCAAGCTCACCAGGACGCTGGCCATTATTCCCATTACGTTGGTGCTCGCATGCTGGCAGATGCATCTGGCGCGCAAGGCCGGCGGCGACGCCAAAAGCACGTTCTCGCTTAAACGCGCGTTTCCCATGTTCGTGCTGTTCTTTGTGCTGGCGAGCGTAATCACCACGGTGCTTCAGCTTCCTGCATCCGTTACGGCGCCTATCAAGGAGCTGTCGAAGTTCTTTATCGTGATGGCTATGGCGGCTATTGGCTTTAATACCGATATCGTCGAGCTGGTCAAAAAGGGCGGCAAGCCCATCGCATTGGGCTTTTGCTGCTGGATTGGCATTGCGTGCATGAGTTTGGGAATGCAACACGTGCTGGGAATCTGGTAGAGAAGTAGCTTATTTGCGTGCTGCGTGTTGGCGAGCGCATCCTCGCGGTGGAGCGATAGGAGCTCTTGCGGGTATGGCTTGTCCGCAGGTTTATAAGTCCCGAAGAGCTCTTATCGCCCCGCCAGGATGGCGATGCGGGGCAACACCTATACTCGCAGGACGGCGCTTTCTGCCCTATAGTGTTTGGTGAGCAATATCGTTCAATTTTGAAACACTCGGTCGTGCGACCGTCGGCGGTTGCACGTCGCCGCGGACAGGGGCAAATCATGGATAGTGATGCCAAGCTGAACATCTTGACCGAGGCCCTGGCTGCTGCCGGGGCCTCGGCATTGGCAATCGATGCGCGTGGGGACGTCGCGATTTCGACCATGAATGACGCGGCGCTTGAGCGGGATGTGGCGGCTTTTGTCGCTGAGCGCCTCGACCGTATAGGAGACGGCGCGCGTCTGGTTATGGGGCGTGCGGGTACGCGCCTGAGCCTGACCGTTCGCCCCACCGACAAAGAAGGCGGGGGCCTTTGGGTCGTCGTGGTCCGCGAGGTACGCGGCGCCGCGGCACATGCGGGCATCGAGTGGCTCAACGCCGACGAAGTTGAGGCCCGCTACGAATCGAGCGCGTACGGCATCGTTGAGGGGGCGGCCTCGGTAGCTGCGCCGGTCGCCGAGAGTTACGCGCGCGGCGTGCCCCTTATGCTCGAGGGCGAGCTGGGAGCGGGTCAGGTCGAGATCGCCAAGCGCCTCTATCTGGACGGTCCTTTTGCCGATCAACCCTTTGTTGCCGTTGCGCTCGATGAGCTTACCGATCGCGGTTGGCGCCAC
Source organism: Collinsella sp. AF23-2 (assembly GCF_003459245.1). Lineage (GTDB taxonomy): Bacteria > Actinomycetota > Coriobacteriia > Coriobacteriales > Coriobacteriaceae > Collinsella. Next base: position 14,368 of record NZ_QRVG01000021.1, on the reverse strand, counting down.
GTGCTCAAAAGCGCCGAATCGCCGTTGTTCCAAACGGGGCTGACACTTTGCATTGAGGGCTGGAACACGGTTGGCCCCCAGCGTCTCCGCGAGCTCGTTTCCACGATGGCCGACACCGTGTTGGCGACGCGCTGCCATGTGGTGCTGACGGCGAATGACATGCCGGGCGGCAGCGAAAGTGATCAAGCTGCCTTTGTGACTGAGCGCTTCGCCTGTGCGGTGAGCGTGGCGCCGGCGATTGCCGAGCAGGGAGCCGCGTCGACGAAGGTTGCGCGCTATTTGGAATATCTCGCTGATGCATTTGGGACGGCAGCGCCCACGTTGTCTGCCGCGGCGGCAAAGACGCTCGATGCTTACCGCTGGCCGCGCAATTATCTGCAGCTCCGCGAGGTCTCGGAACGACTGTATATATTGGTGGGGGCGGGCACGGTGGACCGCGCTGTGGCGGAGGAAGTGCTCGCCCAAGAGGACGTGATTAAGACCGCAACCTTTGGCGCCCCGACACTCGAAAGCGACCTGTATCTCCTGCGACCGCTGGCCGATACCGAGCGAGATATCGCGCATCTGGTTGTAGATCATCTCCACGGCAACCGGACCCGTGCGGCGGAGGTGCTGGGCGTAAGCCGAACAACGCTGTGGCGCTTGCTGAAGGACGATGACCGTTGAGCGAGGCGCCCGTGACCGCGCGCGACGCGTGTGCTACAGTCCAAAGCGTTATTGTTTCGATTTGGTTACGGCGTGCGAGGGCATATGGCTGAGACTTCAAAACCGAGCCGCAGAAGGCGGAGTGCCGCGCCGGTCAACCGACGCACAACATCGGTGACGTGGGGTAAACACGCCTCGGGGTTTGACGGCTCGTTCAAGCGCACTAAATACGGCTATCCTTCGACAGGTGCCCGCTTGGCAATGCAGGCAGAGTCCTCGCTGTGGGGCCGCAAACGCGTGGTGGGCTCAAAGCTCAAGCACGACGGCACGCTCGGCTACATCAGCCGCGGGGCGGCTCGCCGCAGTGGGCTCAATCCTGCTGGTTGGCATCGTTATGTGCCGATCGCGGTCGTCGTTGCAGTGATCGTCATCGCACTCGCTGCGCTTGGCTACGCCGGCGGTGGCGCCAACTTGGACGCGGTGTTTAAATCGCCCGAGCTCGCGCATGCAGGCACAGAAGTTGTCGAGGGCGCTCAGACCCAGACGGGCGTCGCACCCCAGCGCGGCATCGTCGCGGCGGCCTCCACCATCGCCGACGCTCAAAAGGACGAGGGCGAACAGGGCGACGGCGCCGAAACGACCCACACGAACGAAACGACGACAACTCCATCGGCAAGATAAGTTGCGAGTGGGGTGGCTAAAATAGCCCCGTCCCAAATTAGCTACCCCTATGACGCTCCTGGGTTACCTTACGTAGACGACGTTGTCGCGGCGGGGTTTGGGCTCGGGTAGCGTGTCCTCGGCATAGCCCAGAATGCAGTGACCGACACCGCGCAGGCTGCCGTCGGCGGGCAGGCTCCAGCTGGCCAGCAGTTCCAGGCCCTCGGGTGAGTCAAAGACCTCATGCGCGCGGTGAATCCAGCATGAATCGACACCCAGTGCATAGGCGGCGTTGAGCAAGTTGCCCATGGCGAGCGAGCCGTCTTCCAGATGCGTGGGCACGTTGCGGTCGACCAGCACCACCACAACGGTCTTGGCGCCATAGAAGGGGTCGCCGTTGCTGCCCATGACCTGGGCGTTGAGCCGTGAGAGACGCTCGACGGTCGCGGGGTCGGTGACGGCGACAAACGTCACCGGTTGGCGGCCCATGCCGCTCGGTGCATATTGGCCGGCTTCGATAATGCGTGCAAGCTTTTCGGCCTCGACGGGACGATCGCTGTATTTGCGGCAGCTGCGGCGGTGGATGAGTGCTTCGATAGTCTCCATGGTGTCTCCTTGCGGTGGCGTTGCAGATGCCCCGTTCATACCCGTCGGGCTCAAACGATAGACGGTCAATTGCCCGGCCAAAAGGGTAGATTCCAATTGGAAAAGTAGGTTTGCATAAAAGTACCTTCAGAATGTGACAAACAAATGGGATGGTTAAACGTTTTATCCCGTCTACCCTGCGGTTTTTTACCACTTGCCTAAATGACGAACGCATAACCTCTGATAAAGGTTTTACTAAAGGAGTACCAACGTTTATCAATGCGCCGTGGTGGCGCCGGGCCAGGAGGTAACATCATGTTCCAGGCTGGAGATGTCGTCGAGACCGACTTCGAAGGATTTCTGAAGCTGCTGCGTTCCAAGACGCGCGCTTTTGTGACGATTGATGATCACGAGTACTACATCACGCACACCGATGGCTATTGGCGTGTTCAGGATTGCGAGGCCCTCAACGATAAGGGCCACTTTACTGACTGCTCCGAGCTGGTCAACACGGTCTGCGAGGTCGTCGAACTGCCGTGGATCTGTGGCAAGAGCCTGCACGACAGCTTCTCGGGCGCCACGGTCTACGAGGCCGTCGCTGCGTAACAGCCAACAATCGATATTTTCTTGCAACCGCCGGCGCCGCCCCCGCGCCGGCGGTCTTTTTTGTCGACATGTTGTTATGGGTCGCACGTCTTGCACGGCCGCCCTTGACGATAGTCAAAACTCGGACTAACCTGAAACCCTAATTAGTCAAAACTCGGACTATCGAATGGCGGGAGAGATGAATAGTACAGTTAGCCCGGTCGATTTCGACCGGATGCTCAACGGGCTTGTCCGTATCTATTCGGAGTTCGCGCGCACCTGCGGTCTTTCGGATTGCGCCTACTGGATGCTCGTCGACACGAGTGCAGCGGGTGGAAGCGTTGCCGTGAGTCGGCTGACGAGTGAATGGTTCTACAGCAAACAGACCATCAATTCGGCGATCAAGACGCTTAGGGCGCGAGGGCTCGCGACGTTGGAGTTTGCCGAGGGCAGTCGTAAGAACAAGGTTGTGCGACTGACCGAAGAAGGCGTGCAGTTTGCCAAGCACTACGCGTTGCCGGCGCAAAAGGCCGAGCAGCAGGCATTCGAGGCGCTCGAGCCGTGGGAACAGCGCGAGATCATGCGCTTGGTCGGTAAGTTTTCCCATGTTCTTAACGAAGAGTGCGAGGCATTTAAACGGCAAGTTGCCGCCGAGAACGAGGCTGACGATAAGGGCGAGGGGGAGACATGCGACTCTTAATGAGGTTTATGAGGCCGTACCGCGGTCTGATCGCGGTGACGCTGCTGGTGCTGCTAATCGACAACGTCGGTACGCTGCTCGTGCCCACGATGTTGGCGAACATGGTCAACACGGGCATCACGACGGGCGACGTCGATTACATCTTGCGCAACGGTCTGTACATGCTCATCGCGACCGGCATGGCCAGCGGCGGCGCGGTGCTGGGCTGCTATCTTTCGGCCCGTCTGGCGGCCAATGTGGCCTGCGACATCCGCAACGCCGTCTACGATAAGTCGCTCGAGCTGTCCGCCAGCGACTTTGAGCGCTTTGGCACGGGTTCGATGATCACGCGCTCGCTCAACGACATCAACGTGATCCAGCAAGCGATCCTGCAGACGATTCAGCTGGTGCTGCCGGTACCGTTCTTGGCCGTGGCGGGCATCATCTTTGCCTGGTTTATCGATCCTGCCATGGGCACGCTGCTGGGCGTGGTCGTTGCGATCGTGCTGGTGGCGGCGGTCTTTACCGTTGCCAACGCCGCGCCGATCTTTATGCGCCTGCAGAGCTTTATCGACCGCATGAACGTGGTGCTGCGCGAGAACATCGTGGGCGTGCGCGTCATCCGCGCATTTAACAAGGAGCGCCACGAGGAGCAGCGCCTGGACGAGGTGTTTAGCGATTACGCGGCCAACGCCATCAAGGTCAACCACCTGTTTGTGGGTCTCGACAGCTCCAGCTTCTTTTTGATGAACATCGCCGAGGTGGCGGTGCTGTGGGTGGGCGGCAACCGCGTGGGCGTCCATGCCATGCAAATCGGCAGCATTTCGGCCGTGCTGGAGTACGCGATTCTGATCCTGTTCTTTGTGATGATGGCGCAGATGGTGGTGCTGACGCTTCCGCGCGCCGCGGCGTGCCTCAACCGTGCGCAACAGGTGCTCGAGATCGAGCCGAGCATCGTGGACGGTAAGGCTACGCTGGGCGACGGGGCGCCTGAGTCCGCAGGCGGGGCCGACGTGGTGGCCGTGTTCGATCACATGTCGTTCCGTTTTGACGATGCCGACGAGGACACCCTGTGCAACCTGAGTTTTGCCTGCCGCCGCGGACAGACGACCGCGATCGTGGGCTCAACGGGCTCGGGCAAGTCAACGGTGGCCAAGCTCTTGCTTCGCTTCCACGATGCCACGAAGGGCGCCATTCGCCTGAACGGCGTCGACCTGCGCGACCTTTCGCAAGACGACATCCGCGGGCGTATCGCCTATGTGCCGCAGAAGGCATGGCTGTTCTCGGGTACGGTGGCGAGCAACCTGCGCTTTGGTAACGAGGGTGCGACCGAGGCTGACATGCTCCATGCGCTGGAGGTTGCCCAGAGCACCTTTGTGCTCGACCAGCCGCAGGGGCTCGATACGCCGGTGGCCCAGGGCGGCACGAACTTCTCGGGTGGTCAGCGCCAGCGCCTGGCGATTGCCCGCGCACTCATGAAGCATGCCGATCTGTATATCTTCGACGACAGTTTTTCGGCCCTGGACTTTAAGACCGATGCGGCGCTGCGCCATGCGCTGCAGGACGAGACGTGCGATGCCGCGGTGCTCATCATCGCCCAGCGCATCTCGACTATTTTGCATGCCGATCAGATCGTGGTGCTCAAAGACGGCGAGATCGTGGGCCTAGGCACGCACGACGAGCTCATGGAAACCTGCGAGGTGTACCGCGCTATCGCGGAATCGCAGATGAAGGGAGGTGAGTAGTATGACCGAGGAGCTCAAGAAGCAGGGAATTGCCGATGACGCCGCGGTTGCAGAGACAGTCGAGGAGGCGGGCGCCACGCCCGGCCTGGACGAAGCCGCCAGGGCTGCGGCCGAGCGCGAGGCTCGCCGCCAGGCACTCTACGAGGAAAACGAGCGCGCCGAGGACGAGCGCGCCCGCGCTGAGGCAGAGCGCATGCGCGACGTTGACGACGGGGACGAGGACGAGACGCCCCGCGACACCTGGGCGACGGTGCGCCGCCTGTGGAGCGAGGCCGCCGGCGACCATTGGCGCTTCTATATCGTGTTCGCGAGCATTGTGTTCTATGCCATCTTTAACACCGCTGCACCGGCATATAGTGCTCGCGTGATCGATGAGCTGTGGGGGCACATGAAGTTGGCGTTTGCCAACAACACTACCTTCAGCATTACCTGGGAGAACTGCGGCAGGACCATCTTCATCTACTTTATGATTTGGACGGCTGCTGCCTCGTTCTACGCGCTCCAGAGCTTTTTGATGTCGAGCGTGGCCGAACGCCTCAACCTGCGCCTACGCAACCGCATCGCACAAAAGCTCAACCGTCTGCCGCTTGCCTACTTTGACGCGCATCGTCCCGGCGAGGTCGTCAGCCGTGCGACCAACGACTTGGACAAGATGTCCGAGAGCATGCAGCGCGGCTTGCTGCAGCTGCTGGTGTCGATCGGTACCGTGGTGGGCGCCGTGAGCGTGATGTTCGTGTTTAGCGTGCCGCTCACGCTCGTCTTTTTGTTCTTTACGGCGCTTTCGCTGCTGGTGACGAAGGTCGTGTCGCGCCGCACGCACGATGTGACGGGCGAGCGCCAGGAGTGGGTGTCCAAGATTACGAGCGCGGTCGAGGAGGGCTACTCGGGCCGTCTGGTGATTCGTGCGTTTAACCGCGAGCACCAGAGCTCTGTCGAGGTGCACGAGGCTTCGAAGGAGCTGGCGCGCGTGAGCACCAAGGCCGACTTTATGATTAACGCCGTCGGTCCCGCGGTGCGCTTTATCGGCCGCTTGGCGCAGATCGTGATTGCGCTTGTGGGCTGCAGCATGTTGGTTGCCGGGCATATGACCGTCGGCGTGTTCCAGGCGTTCTTCCAGTTTATCTACGAGGCGTCCGAGCCCATGACGCAGCTGTCGTTTACCTTTAACTCGCTGCAGAGCGCGCTGGCGAGTGCGGAGCGCGTGTTCGACCTGCTCGACGAGTCCGAGATGGAAGCCGATCCGCTGCCGGCGGTCGCCGCCAAGCTGCCGGGTCGCATTGAGGGCCGCGTCGCTTTTGAGCACGTGCGCTTTGGCTATGCGCCCGACAAGCCGCTCATGCGCGACGTGTCGTTTACCGCCGAGCCGGGCCAGAAGATTGCCGTGGTGGGAACCACGGGCGCAGGCAAGACGACGCTCATCAACCTGCTCATGCGCTTTTACGAGATCGACGGCGGCCGTATTACGCTTGACGGTGTGGATACGCGCCTCATGGACCGCGGCGAGCTACGGCAGCAGTTTGGCATGGTGCTACAGGACGCCTGGCTGTTCGACGGCACGATTGCCGAGAACATCGCCTACGGCTGCCCCGAGGCAACGCGCGAGGAGATTGCTGCGGCCGCTCGCGCCGCCCAGGTCGACTTCTTTGTGCGCACCATGCCTCAGGGCTACGACACGCGCGTAGCCAACGATGCCGAAAGCATCAGCCAGGGCCAGCGTCAGCTGCTAACCATCGCACGCGTGCTGCTCAACAACCCGGCGATTCTCATCCTGGACGAGGCGACGTCGAGCGTGGATACGCGCACCGAGCTTGCCATCGGCCGCGCCATGGACGCACTTATGCGTGGGCGCACAAGTTTTGTGATCGCGCATCGCCTGTCGACGATCGTGGATGCCGACCTGATTCTGGTCATGGATCACGGCAATATCATCGAGCAGGGCACGCATAAGGAGCTGCTGGCAGTCGAGGGCGCCTACGCCGACCTCTATCTGAGCCAGTTCGCATAATGTGACAAAGGAATAGTCCCTTTGTCACATCAGGAATAAGGCGCGCCGGGGATGGATTCCCTGGCGCGCCTTTGCGTTGGCGTCGATGTTGTCGGCGGCCGTCCGCTTTTAGCGTTCGTCCACGAGTTTGGCGACGAGGGCCTTAAGCTCGGCCACCTCTTGCTCGAGCTCTTTGACCCGGCGTGCGTTCTCGGTGATGCCTTGGCGGTTGAGGGCGCTTTGCTCGGCTGCGTCGTCGGGCATGTACTCGCGATGCTGCTTGGCGTCGAAGGTCTCCTTGAACACGCGGCAGCCGTTGCGTTTGATAATGCGGCCGGGCACGCCCACGACGGTGCAGTTGTCGGGCACGTCTTTGACGACAACCGAGTTGCCGCCGATTTTGACGTTGTTGCCAATGCGAATGTTGCCGAGCACCTTGGCGCCTGTGCCCACGGTGACGTTGTTGCCCAGGGTGGGGTGGCGCTTGCCGGTCTCGTTGCCGGTGCCGCCAAGTGTGACGCCCTGATAGAGCACGCAGTTGTCGCCCACAATGGCGGTTTCGCCGATGACAACGCCCATGGCGTGGTCGATAAAGAAATGCTTGCCGATCTGTGCGGCAGGATGAATCTCGACGCCAGTGATATGGCGGGTGATTTGCGAGAGCACGCGGGCGAGCGAGCGATGTCCATGTTCCCACAGCCAGTGCTCGGGCACGTGGTTCCACTTGGCGTGCAGGCCGGGGTAAGAAAGGAAGATGACTAGGCCGTTTTGCGCGGCGGGGTCCTGTGCCTGGACGGTCTTGATGTCCTCGCGAATGGTATTGATAAAGCTCACCGGCCGCCCTCCCTTAGCGCCGCGACAATGCAATTCAATAAAGTATAGCGATTCGCTAGGGATTAGGAAGAGCAATCTTGCTCGGCTTTGCGCGACAGGTGTCAATTATGCAAACTTGCTGGTAATGAAGTCACGCTTTTGTAAGGTCGTGTGCGTTGCCGCGTCACAACCGTATACTGGTCAACTTGGACGTGTCCGCGCCCACAACTGAGAGGTTTTACTTCATGGGTTTCATCAATTTTATCGCCGAGCTGCTTAAGGATCCGCGCACCGCGATCGCCAGCTGGATCGCTGCCGGCCCGCTTATGGCCTATGGCTGCGTGTTCCTGATCATCTTTATCGAGACGGGCGTGGTGTTCTTCCCGTTCCTTCCCGGCGATTCGCTGCTGTTTGCCTCAGGTTTCTTTGCCCACAACGGCGGCTTTAACATCGTGGCTCTGCTGGCCGTCGCATGGACGGCTGCTATCTTGGGCGATCAGTGCAACTTTATGATCGGTCATTTCTTTGGCCAAAAGATCATCGCCTCGGGCAAGGTGAAGGCCATGACGCCCGAGCGTATCAAAAAGTCCGAGGACTTCCTGGACAAGTGGGGCCACCTGGCCATCTTCCTGGGTCGCTTCTTCCCGTTTATCCGCACCTTTGTGCCTTTCATCGCCGGCATGGGCGGCATGCACTGGCGCAACTTTGTCATCTTTAACGTGCTGGGCGGCATTACCTGGTCGACGGTCTTCACTCTGCTGGGCTACTTCTTTGGCGGCATTCCCTTTGTGCAGGAGCACTTTGAGCTGCTGATTATCGGCATCGTCGCCGTGTCGATCATCCCGACCGTGGTCGGTCTGGTTAAGGCTAAGCTCGGTAAAAAGAACGCCTAGTCCGAGCTTGTTTTCGGATGTTAATTCCAAGGCCCGTCATCGGATTCGATGGCGGGCCTTTTGTGTTGAAGGCAAATGAAAATACTTTACTTAGTTAAAGAAAAGCGTTTTATCCAAGGCGTGCGGGGAGTACAATCACCTGCATGCGAATCGACGCGCCATCGGCTTTGATGCTGCCCGCGTGTCCTGCCCGGCTCTACGCTCCGGGTATGCGACGTTGCGACGCGGCCTGCTTCGGTCCTTGCGTGCGGGTTCGCGAGTATGCAACCGCGTATGTAAGGAGCGACATATGACTGTCGAGAAGAAAGATATCGATTGGGGTAGCCTCGGCTTTGGCTACATGAAGACCGATTACAGCTACGAGGCTCATTGGAAGGATGGCGAGTGGGACGAGGGCGGCCTGACCACCGACCACACCCTGCACGTCTCCGAGTGCGGCGGTATCTTCCACTACTGCCAGGAGGTCTTTGAGGGCCTGAAGGCCTACACCGCCGAGGACGGCAGCATCGTCTGCTTCCGTCCCGACATGAACGCCGAGCGTATGTACAACTCCGCCCAGCGTCTGGAGATGCCCCCGTTCCCCAAGGATAAGTTTGTCGAGGCCGTCAAGCAGGTCGTCTCTGCCAACGCCGCATGGGTTCCGCCCTTCGGTTCCGGCGCAACCCTGTACGTGCGTCCATTTATGATCGGCTCCGGTGACGTGATCGGCGTGGCTCCCGCTCCTGAGTACACGTTCCGTATTCTCGTGACCCCGGTCGGTCCGTACTTTAAGGGCGGCCTCAAGCCTGTCAAGCTGCGCGTTTCCGAGTACGACCGCGCCGCACCGCACGGCACCGGCAACATCAAGGCCGGCCTCAACTACGCCATGTCCCTGAAGCCCACGATGGAGGCTCACCGCGAGGGCTATGCCGAGAACCTGTATCTCGACTCCGAGTCCCGCACCTATGTCGAGGAGACCGGTGGCGCCAACATCCTGTTCGTGAAGGAAGATGGCACGCTTGTTGTCCCGCAGTCGCACACCGACTCCATTCTTCCCTCCATCACCCGCCGTTCGCTCGTTCAGGTTGCTCAGGACCTGGGCATGACCGTTGACCAGCGTCCCGTCGAGTGGGCCGAGGTTAAGGCCGGTACCTTTGTCGAGTGCGGCCTGTGCGGCACCGCTGCCGTCATCTCTCCGGTTGGCGAGATTGACAACAAGGTCTATGGCGCCGACGAGACCGTGACCTTCCCGGCTGGCTACACCGAGATCGGCCCTGTGATGAAGAAGCTCCGCGAGACCCTGACTGGTATCCAGTCTGGTGCTGTTGAAGATAAGCACAACTGGGTCTATACCGTGGCGTAAGCTGCCATAGCTGCTCGGCCCGAGGGCAACCTTCCTTTCCGGCGCGTCCTCGGACATGAAAGAACCTCCGCTGCGTACTTCGTGCGGCGGAGGTTCTTTCGTCCTGCGGAGTGCGCCGGAAAGGAAGGTTGCCCTCGGGCCTGCGTTACCTCGGCGCTGCCGTTACGGGCAATATAGATCTGAATTAAAGATGGCGCGCGGCCTTTTAGGCCGCGCTTTTGTTTTGGTTCGCGCCATGTGGGGGTGATGGCGACGTGCATTTTTGCGAGTATTCTGCAATCGAAGGCCCCTGCATACCGACCTCGGGCAAAAAATCGGGATTTCTCGATGTTTTCTACGAATGATGGGCGGGGTTATGGGCTGACAGCGTTTGATTTGCAGGGATATTCGCGGTCTTTGGCATTTATCGTAGCGCCCGAAGCTCTTGGTTATGTTGAATACTCCTAAAAATGCACGGCGCTTAGAGGGGGACCTTCGCGAAAAAGGAAACCGCCCCGTCGAAGTATGCGTTCGACGGGGCGGTTTATACATTTGGCCGATTAAGGATGCGCTGCCAAACTACTAGAACTTGACGGTCGGGGCCTGGCGGGCTGCTTCGGCGGCCTCAAAGCCCTGGCGCTCCTTAAACTGGAAGATGCCGGCAAAGATGACAGCCGGGAACGTCTGAATGGCGTTGTTGTAGCTGAGCACGCAATCGTTGTAGCTCTGGCGTGCATAGCTAATCTTGTTCTCGGTATCCTCGAGCGATGCCTGCAGCTGCGTAAAGTTGGTGTTTGCCTTAAGATCGGGGTAGGCCTCGGCTACGGCGAAGAGCTGGCGCAGCGCACCGGTCAGCACGTTGTCGGCTTCCATCTTGGCCTCGGGCGTGGTGGCCTTGACGGCGGTGTTACGCGCACTGATCACGGCGGAGAGCGTCTCTTGCTCGTGCTTGGCGTAGCCCTTGACGGTCTCGACCAGGTTGGGGATCAGGTCGTTGCGGCGCTGCAGCTGCGTATCGATGTTCTGCCAGGCGTTATCGATGCGGTTACGCTTGGTGACCATGTTGTTGTAGATGCCGGCGATGGCGCAGACAATCACAATGACAACAACGATGCCGATGATGACGGTAATCATGATGTCTCCGTTTCGAATGGCCGCGGCGGCATGCGCCAGCTGCCGTTGGTATAACGCTACTAGTATACCCGCAACGTTTTGCCGTGCCGAACTTTCCGGTAAGCGTTGTGTTTTCGGCGGGGTCGGTACCGGGGCAAAGCGCGCGAGGTACAGGTGTAAGATATGCGACAGATTGACGAGTGTTGTCTTTGCCCTGAGGATGGCGATACCAGTGGACCTTCGCATCAAGAAAACCTACCGTGCCCTGTTCGATGCCTTCACCGAGCTTCTCGAGGAGCATCGTTTTGAGGACCTGACGGTTGCCATGCTGTGCGACCGCGCCATGATTCGCCGCACGACGTTCTACAAGCACTTTCGCGACAAGAACGATTACTTTGCCTTTTATATCGATGAGCTCATGTCGAGCTTGCCGCAAAAACAGCCCGATGAGGCCGGCGCAGTGTCTGCCGAGGACGTGCGCGCGCTTCGGCATGCGATTTTGGACGATGCCATGGATTTGATTCTGGCGCACGAGCGGCTCATGGATAACATTTTGGCAAGCAGCATGTCGGGCATGTTGACCAACGTTATTTGCGACCGCATTGCCCGCTCTATCCGCGAGCGTGTGATGAACGTGCTTGCCGAGGATGCCCTGGCCCCCGTGTCGCTCGAGACGACGTCTGAGTTTGTCGCCGGCGGTATTATTCGACTTTTCACGATATGGTGGGAATCGGGCCACGATCTTGAGCGTCGACCCGAGATGGCCGACGTGGTCGATGCGCTGTTTGAGCGGACCATGACACCGGTGCATCACTAGAAGTGGCGGAGAGAGGGGGATTCGAACCCCCGGAACGCTTTCGCGCTCAACGGTTTTCAAGACCGCCGCATTCAACCGCTCTGCCATCTCTCCGTGAGTCGTAATGATAGCATCGTTTTGAATTTGCAACAGGGAAGGCGAACGATGACGATCACCGAAATCGACGAGAAGTTCATGCGCGAGGCGTTGGCGGAGGCGCGAGCCGCCGCGGCGGTGGGCGAGGTGCCCATCGGAGCCGTAGTGGTGCGCGACGGCGAGATCGTCGCGAGGGCGCACAATCGGCGCGAGCTCGACCAGAACCCTTCGGCGCATGCAGAGTTCGCGGCCCTGTGCGCCGCCGCCCAGGCGCTTGGCCGCTGGCGCCTTTCCGATTGCACGGTCTACGTGACGCTCGAGCCCTGCTGCATGTGCGCGGGGCTTATGGTCAATGCGCGCGTGGGGCGCTGCGTGTATGGCGCGAGCGACGCCAAGGCGGGCGCATTGGGATCCCTATACGATTTGAATGCCGACTCGCGCCTGAATCATCGGTTTAACGTGACGGCTGGCGTGCTGGCAGACGAGTGTCGTGAGGTGTTGAGCGGCTATTTTAGTGGGTTGCGTGGCACCGATGGTGCTGGCTGCGGTTGTGGGGCCGATCTCGAGGCGCATGCCGCTCATGCCGAGGCACTCGCGTGTGCCGAAGATATTGCCGTTGAGGCGGTCGATTTTGGTGTCGTGTGCCGCCGGCCCCGCCGTGTGCTGCTGGCGATTGACTCCTTTAAGGGCAGCGTTTCGAGTGCACAGGCGGAGGAGGCGGTTGCCGAAGGCGTGCGCCGTGTGTGGTCCGATGCCGAGGTGCGCGCATTGCCGCTGGCAGATGGTGGTGAGGGAACGCTCGACGCCGTTGCCGCCTGCGGTGGCGAGCTTGTGACCTGCGAGGTTGCGGGTCCCTTGGGCGACCGCGTGTCTGCCCGGATGCTGGTGGACGGCGAGCACGAGTCGGCTGTTATTGAGATGGCCGAGGCGGCGGGTATTGGGTATTCGCCTTGCACGGAGTCGTCGGCGCTGGCTGCTACAACCTATGGCGTGGGCGAGCTGATGCTCCGTGCGGTTCGTGCCGGGGCAAAGACTATCTATATTGGCTTGGGCGGCAGCGCCACCAACGATGGTGGCGCCGGTATGCTGCAGGCGCTGGGCGCGCGTGTGGTCGATGATCAGGGCTGCAATATCGCCCCCGGTCTCGCGGGTCTCGAACACGTGGTGAGTATCGATTTGGCGCCAGCGCTTCGGGCGCTGAGCGGCGCGCGTGTCGTGGTGCTTTCCGATGTCGAGAATCCGCTTGTGGGGCGCCGAGGCGCCCTAGCGGTGTTCGGTGGGCAGAAGGGCCTGCCGGCGGATGATGCCGAGGTGCTGCGCAGGTGTGACAGCTGGATGGTCGGCTACGGCCGCCTGCTCGATACGGCGATTGCTAGGGCGCGGGCTCAGGGGTTGCTGCGCACGCCCAAGGGCGCACGGACATTTGGCTCGGTGCTCGGCGTGCCCGGCGCGGGCGCCGCCGGTGGCTTGGGCGCGGCGTTGCTGGCGCTCGGCGCGGAGCTGCGTTCGGGCGTGGAGACGGTGCTCGATCTGATTGGGTTTGACGAGCGCGTGCGCGATGTCGACCTGGTCATAACGGGCGAGGGCAATATGGATGAGCAATCCGCTGCCGGCAAGGCGCCGGTGGGTGTGGCTCGTCGTGCGAAGCGATATGGCAAGCCGGTGGTCGCCGTCGTGGGCGGTCGCGCCGACAACCTGGATGCGGTGTACGAGCAGGGTATCGACTTGGTTTTGCCGATTTGCCACAAGCCCATGGATCTGGAGCAGGCACTCGATCCGCAAGAAGCCCCAACCAACCTCATCTGCGCCGGCGAGGCAGCTGCCCAAGCCTATGACCTCGCTCGCCTCTAAAACCCATCCCCCCAATAACTTGCGGTGAAATACGGAGTGTTTTTGCCTTTAAGGTGCCAATTCAGTCCGTATTCCACCGCAACTTCGTGAATTGCCATCCGAGGCTGGTCGACATGGGTCTCGAGTCGGACCGTTTGCCACGAAATGCGGCCATCTACTACGTTTGACCGAGCTACCTCGACCATCCCGGATTTTGTGAAATTAAAACCGCAGGTAGAGAGCTTGCCGATTTCCGAAAAAGTCGGCTATGGTCGACCCCTGCGGTCTAAACGTAGTAGATAGACCCTTTTCGTGGCGCAGCGTCAGACCAGTCTATTTGGGACGGCTATTCTGACTACATGCCGATCTGATTGCCCAAGTAGTCAAAAAAGCCCCGTCCCAAATTAGCTACCTTGTGGGGCTGTGGGGATAAAGATTGCCGACGGTTTTATCCCGCCGAACCCCTTTGATGGCGCGAATGGTTCGATTTGACGACCGAGTGGCAACCTGACGCGGAATAGTGGGTCGTTTAAATTGCTACAATTTTAAGTATATTGCGATGTCCTGCCTTGCGTTTCTGCGCGGGGGGTGTTCCTATAGTTTTGTCAACTGGGAAATGCTCT